>JASLNT010000101.1 GCA_030745875.1 Phycisphaerae bacterium | reverse complement strand
GGTGATTACGTCATTCTTGACGTACGCGCGGAGCAGGCAGTTGTGGGTGTCGTTGGGCGCGCACATGAAGTGGTAGTGCTTGTCGTGGCTGAAGACGTCACGGTACATCTTCTCCCAACCGCGGTTGGGATAGTGCTCCATTGGGTTGTCCACGTCGTCGACCAGTTTCAGAGCCCCCAGGACCGGCTCGGCCGCCGCCGCCAGCATCCCGCTAAGCCCGACGCCAAGTAGTTCACGCCGAGTCAGCTCAAATGACGCTCTGGACTTCGACGACCTGTCTGTTCGGTCCTTTGACATTCTCCACACCTTTGTCTGCAAGGACTTGCCCCAGCCGCCAACGTCTTAACCGCTCCTGTCGTGCCGTGGACAGCCGCCCAGTCTTGTGGGCGTGGTGCAGCAGGGGGCATATCCTCAAGTTGTCATGTCGTGAAAATTGATGGTGTCCTTTTCCGGCCACGGGCTTGCGGGCGAACACCGATGCGTCCCGATGCGGGACGCCGCGTTCGTGGCTGTCGTAAAAATGAATCTGTATTGACGTCGTCTCTCTCAGCACCACTGTTTCGACTGCCATCGGCCGGAGATCATCTGATAGGGATCGGCTGACCGCCGACTCGTGGCGACACCTACCACCAGACCGGATACCTGGACCAGCCTGGAGAAACCAAACCAGTATGAATGGTAATCTCTTCTTTGCAGTGTATGCACGTCGGCCCAATACTTGTGAAAGAAATTCCACAATATGACACGCCTGGAGACGTCGCGACGTGTCTATTGCAGGATAAACATATTATACAGCACGTGTTATGGCTGCTGTAACAGTTCTCTAACGCGTAATTGATGGACTGAAATCTGGAAAAGAGTTTTCAGATTTCGGCAGGGTTATCGCATGTGAGAATATCTTTCTCCATGTTCGGCGCACGTGAGGTTGCGCGTTTGGATCGGATGTGGTATAGCCCACTGGCCCTTCTTGTTGACTCATCGCAACTCTCCTCAAGGTTCTCTAAAGCGCACCTTTCGTTCAGATTGTCACGTCCGCTGTGCACGGCTTTTTCCAACGTGCGACCGGGTTTGACTATGACAACGTAAGTGACACGCACGGCTGTTCCCGCTTGTCCTCCGTAGGCGGTTCACGTCTTTGGCTTCTTTACCGGTTTGAGCTTCTCAGGCGGGAACCTGTACCCTTCGCCGGGCACCCACTTCTTACCTTTGTTGTGTCCCGCCAATGCCATCTCGTTTGCTCCAAGGGGGCCATAGCGTCTTTACCGCTTTTGCGCTATACCCTAAAGACTATAAGAGGGACGCCTTTCTTGCCGTTGACACAGCGTAATTGGCCAAATCGTCCGGTTGACACAGCATAGATACCCACAATAGACGATTAACACTGTGTTAATCGCCGTTAACACAGTGTCAACCGAGGAAGGTGCTAAGCACCGTACGGCCCACACGACGATAAGACCTGATCTTCCGAAGAGGGTTGAAGAGTTCCTCTTGGCGCGCCGTTGTCCCAAGTCTCCGTGTCTATCTGTGTCCCTGTTTGCGATGTAAAGGGCTGCCAGCTTCTCCTCGCCGCGCTGGGTCACCAAGGCCCGCCTCGATGGTACTGCAGGCCACAATTTTGCGAACCAGTAGTTGCCAAACGGTTGCACCCGGAGGCAATTTATTTACAACCTCGTATCGTGCGGTCTGGTCGCGACGACGAGGGGACTGGCGGGGCTTATTGGCTGAGCGCGGAGGTGTGACGCATAGTGGGGCGCGTTGGTTATTTTTTGTGGCGTTTCGTGTCGTTCGTGACGCACTGGCTTGCGTGGGCTGGAATTGTCGCATCCCATAAAAAACCGGCCTGTCATGGCCGGTTCATTGAATACGCCGCGTAGGACTCGAACCTACGACCCGCTGATTAAGAGTCAGCTGCTCTGCCAACTGAGCTA
Organism: Phycisphaerae bacterium; assembly: GCA_030745875.1. Taxonomy (GTDB): domain Bacteria; phylum Planctomycetota; class Phycisphaerae; order SM23-33; family SM23-33; genus BS750m-G57. Next base: position 49,588 of record JASLNT010000101.1, on the reverse strand, counting down.
GCGGCGCGTTGGTCAACACCATCTTCCCAGATGGGCGAAGCATTGTACTTCTGACAGAGTGGTCCGTCAATACCTTCTTTGCTCTTGTCGTAGCAGAATAGAAATGCGGGCTGGGGAGATTGGGATTGGCGGCTTGGGGCTCGGGGTGTGGAATGTGGGGCGCCGTTAGTCGCCGCCTGCCGCGATCGCCCCCAGCCTCGGTGCATCGGCGGGGATGTTTTGCGACGCGGTGGATAGAGGCGGCTTTTCCAGCACGACGGTGAACCAGAAGGTCGATCCGGCTCCCATGTTGTTGTGCACGCCGATTTGCCCTCCCATCAGTTCGGTAAGCTGTTTGGAAATGGTCAGGCCCAGACCGGTCCCTCCGTACTTCCGGGTTGTTGAGGCGTCGGCTTGCGTGAACGATTCAAACAGGCTGTCGGCGAGGTTCGGGGGAATGCCGATCCCCGTGTCCTGAACCGTGAAGCGAACAGTCGCCAGGCCATCGGACTCTTCGTCCAGCGCCGCACTGATTGCAACCTCGCCCTGTTCGGTGAACTTGATAGCATTGCCCGCGAGATTGATCAGCACCTGTTTGAGCCGGTTCGGATCTCCTTTCAACGGAGAAGGGATATCCCCGTCGATATCGGACGAGAGTTGGAGCCCTTTTGCGTTGGTTTGGTGCACGACCGTTTCAAGGGCCTCCTCGACCGCGACACGCAAGTCAAAGTTCACCTTCTCGATTTCCATCTGCCCGGCCTCGACTTTCGAGAAATCCAAAATATCGTTGATTAGCGACAGGAGTTGATCGCTGCACGTTTGGACAATTTCGGCGAACTCTCTCTGCTCGTTAGTAAGTTCCGTGTCCAACAGCAGTCCCGTCATCCCGATAACACCGTTCATCGGCGTGCGGATTTCATGGGACATGTTGGCCAGGAAGTTGCTTTTGGCGGTGTTGGCCGCTTTGGCCTGCAGGGTGGCGGTCTCCAGGGTCGTTACGAACCGAGCGATGCTTTCGGAAAGCTGCCTGACTTCCATGGGCTCCATTGTCTCGAACACGAAGGGCACGCGGTCGGCAGCGGCCTTTTCGGCTGCGTCTGCAAGCGACCGCAACGGACCGACCAGGCGCCGGGAAGTCCACTGGCGGATCGTAACCAACCCGGCAAGGTAAAGAACGCCCAGAAGGCCTATCACCCAATAGGCCTGCGCCCTTTGCGCGTCGAGTGCTTTGGTCTGACGTTCGGCTGTCTCCCACGCTTCGGTCTCGAGCGTGGCGACCAGATCCTGGTAAGATTGGACCGTCTTGTCGAATACGGCCAGTTTTGTGTCTTTCACATCGGGTTCGCCGTCAGCCATAGCCACCTCGACCCCTTCATTGACCAGGGCTTCGAATGTCCGGTCGATCTTGGCGATGAGGGCCGAGTCGGAAAAGGTCTGGGAGGCGGCGAGTTCTTTGATGTTCTGGCGGCACTTCTCGTTGATCTGTTCGGCCACCACGAACAACCCCGAGGAATCAGCGGTGAGCAGATCGATCACTGTGAGCATCTGACTGCTGTTGCGGGCGAATGCGCCAACGAGTTGGACGTCCTTCGAGGCATGGCCGGATGATTCCGAGGCGTCCTTGAGTTGCGTCATAAGCACACCGGAAACCAACACGAGCATCGCCGCGCCGACGATGCCGGTGATCAGAGACATGGTTATGTAGTGCGTTACGCGCATAGGGCTGCTGCCTCAGTGGATGACGCCATGGACCTTCAATGCTGTAAGTGCTTCGACGGTATGGTTGACCACCATGGCGCAGATTGGCGGGTTTGGCGCGTCGGAGCCTGTTTGTCCGGTCGACTTTGCGGCTCCGGCGGGGGCCTTACGAAGCCGGAGCAATTGCCCCAGGTCCTTGGCGCCCAGGCGGTTGAAGTCCCTGCATATCTCCAAGCGGGCCAGGACGTCTGCGACTGACGCCTGGATCACGCCTTCTGCGGAGACCGCCCACCACATTTCGCACCGAGATCTTTCGGTCGCTGATTTGCTGAAGACCAGCAGGCCGAGTGTCTTGCCCGACTTGTCGATCGCACGGAGGACGGTTAGGGACTTAGGGTCCAAGCCGCCGGATTCGGAACCTGTGGTCTTCTTGACGGCTTGGGCCACCGAAGCATCGAGCGGCGCGTTGACCTTGGTCACCTTGGCGGTGTCCGGAAAGAACGCATGGACGTTTCCCATCAGCCGCACCTTCAGCAGGGGATCGAAGAAACACGTCGCCATGATCGCCTGCATCTTGGCGGCGCTGAGGATAGCGCATCGTGCGATGGCTTCGGCCTCGGGAGCGATGTTCAACGTTGCTGTGTTTATGTTCTTTCCGTCGGCGCTCAGCAGAGAACGCAACTGCTTGGCCCCGGCGCCGATGAGCTTGCGGCGAAAAGCGTCTGTTCGGATTGCGTCCATGTGCTTTTCGCGGCCGCGCTCCACGACAAAGTCTCTTATTCGCAGATTGAGATCGACCGACCATACGAACTCCACCAGCCCCGACTTGCCGACCTCGCTTCGGGCATGAACGAAACCGATGGGTGTCGAGCCCTTCATGACGATGTACACAGTGTGTTTGCCAAGGTCGCTGAGCGCCAAGGGTATCCCGATGGCTTGTTCGACGACACGCTTCTGTTGCACGCCCACCTTGGCTACGATCGAGCGATAGGAGGTGGCCTTGGGGTATATTGCATATATCTGGCGATCGGGATTGCGCAGGGAGCAGTTGGCCGCCCCTGCCGCCGAGGCCAGCAGCAGCACTGTCCCACAGAGCGCCGCGGCCGGTAATAGGCGTTTTGATTTGGCTTTCATACCTTCCTCCGGATCAGTAGTAGAATCTCAACTGTATGGTGAACATCCCGTCGGCAGGCTCTGTTGCCCGGTCGACGATGTCGTGGCTGTATTGAGCGCTCAGGCTGAAGTGTTTGGACATTTGCCACCGCCCGCCGACGCGGGTCTGGACCTTCTCGTCCCACGTTCCGGTCGCCTCAGACCCCAAATAGACGCCCTGGAGGTAGGCCTCAAACTTTTGGTCGGGCGTGTTCCAATTCACCTCAGCAAGAGCGTTGAGCACGTCGTTATCGGAGTCTTGACCCATCGATGCTTCGGATCGGAGCGTGAACTGCTCTACCTTCCATGCCGCGTCCACGCCGACGCGGGACCGCCGCATCAGGTTTCCGTGGTGTCCGAGAATCCGCCCGTGGAACACCGAGGCTCCGGCCACGAAGTTCCTGCCGCCCGGCGTGCCGATTCGGGCGGCAAGGGCGTGGTTCTTGCCCTTGTTGATCCATTCGTGTCCGGACCCCTGGGTCAGGGAGATCTCGTAGTCGAACTTGGGCAGTTCGCCGTTGATCGATACGCCCCAGTCCTTCTTCATGCCGATGTTCTCGTTGCTGATCAGTTGGTGCAGCCGCACGTGCGTGTCGACCGTAGGCTCCAGGCCGAAGGGGATGTCGAAATGGCCGACCTTGATATTGGTTCGGCCTCGTCCCCATCGGCGAAGATTGAAGTAGAAGTCGTGGAGCTCTATCTCCCAATCGCTGCTGCCGTCAGTGTGATGGGGGACCGGGATTGCATTGTCCCGCCGGGCGAGAAACGGCTGGAGGACCAGCGTGCCAATGTCGCCGTCGGGGGCGGAGAAGACCTTGTGAAGATCCAGCCCAACCGCGTTGAGCCAGGACGCCTGGCCGCGCTGGTGCGTTGTCGAGCCTCGGGAGTAGACGTCAACGTTGAGACGAAGATTCTCCTCGAGCCGATCCAGGAACGACGGGGCCTTGTCTTGGGCTTCCGCATCATCGAGGGTGAAGGCCTCTTCATCCTGAACGCCTGGGGCGGTATCCCGGGCGATTTGCACTTGTGGCGTCTGTGGCGTTTGGGTTGACGATGCCTGGAAGGCGGAGGTGCAGCCGATCTGCAACCCAGCCGCTATCACCAAGCCCACAAGTAACGTCCGGTCAAGGGCTTGCAGAACTCGTGCGGGCCCGTCCGGGTCTCTATGTCCCGTAGTGCAGATCAAGTATAACTCCTGTTCTTGCCCGCATATGCAGCAGGAAATACAGTAGTAGGCAAGACAGCTCCCTGACCTCCCTATAATTCGGCTAGTTTTGGCCTCAACTGGAGTTCCGCGTTTCTTTTTAGTGACCTGAAGGGTCTTTCAGCGGGGAACAGCGAGCAAGAAGGCCGCCCGTTCCTCGGCGGAGCAGCCAAGCCGGAAGGAGCGATACATTCCATTCGCGACGCGTCAGCGACTTCTTTGATCTTGCGAAAACAACCGGCGTGTGATTGAATCTAAGCGGCTGGGCGGTCCCGGCCGACCGCCGCCGACGAATTCTACGACATAATCTACGAGGTGACTTTACACATGAGACAGTATGCAATGATCAGCGGAGTCCTGGTGACGATGGTTTTGACGGCCGGTTTGGCTGGCGCCGGGGACTGGATGCAATGGCGCGGACCCGAACTCAACGGTTCGACCGATGAGACGAATTTGCCCACGGATATCACCAAGGCTGAGAACACCGCCTGGAAAGTCGCCATGCCCGGGCCCGGGGGCTCCACGCCGATCGTCGTTGGAGATCGGATATTCACCACATCCAGAAAGACTGAAGGCCAGGACCTGCTGGGAATGTGCATAAGCCTGAAAGACGGTAAGACGATCTGGAGCAAGGTGATGTCCAGCGGTAAGCCCTCTCCTCGCGCCATTGCCTCGTGCAGCCCGGCCAGCGACGGAAAGAGCGTGTACTTCCTGTTCGGTACGGGCGACCTGTGCGCTACCGACCTTGACGGTAAGATACTCTGGTCGCGGAAGCTCGCTGCAGACTATGGTCCGTTCGCCGTGCGCTTCGGTTACAGCGCCAGCCCGCTGCTTCGCAAAGGGCGGTTGTACATTCCGTTGTTGCGTACGGCGGAGGGGTGGCCTTACACGAAGGGGATGGACAAAGCGAAGAAGCCGCTTGATTCGCTGATCCTCTGCCTCGAATCGGCCAGTGGTAAAACCATCTGGACCCAGAAGCGCCACACCGACGCGAAACTCGACTGCAAAGACACCTACATCACGCCGATGGTTGTTGAGGTGAAGCGAGGCCCCGAACTTATCATGTGCGGCGGCGAGTACGTTACCGGTCATAACATCGACACGGGCAAGGAGCTGTGGCGGTGGGAGTACACCAAGACGCGCGAGGTTTTCCAGCGGATTGTCTCGTGTCCGGTGATCGTCGACGGCCTGGTGATCACCAACCAGGCGCTCGGGCGGGGAACGTTCGCCCTGAAACCGGGCGGTTCGGGACGGATCAAGCATACGGACTATGCGTGGAAATGGACCGAAGGCGCATCGGCGGACGTCTGCTCGCCGCTGATCTATCAAGGGTCACTGTACATCCTGCCCGACCGGGGTAAGAAGAAGGTGATAACCTGTCTCGATCCGAAAACCGGCAAGGTCAAGTGGCAGCATGAATTCAAGGGCAAGGGACCCTGGCGGGCCTCGCCTACCGGAGCCGACGGTAAGATATACTGCATCTCTAAGGGCGGCACGTACGTTGTGCTGGAAGCGGGCGATAAGTTCAAGGAACTGCACCGCAGTTCGGTTGACGCCAAGGTCTGCTTCAGCACCATCGTGGCCGCCCACGGGCGCCTGCTGATCCGTACGGACAAGGAAATGATCTGTCTGAAGAAGCCCCAGGCCGCCAAGAAGTAACCGCCCTTAACGGAAGGTTCCGACATGAAATCGACAAGCCTCGCCGTTGCTGTCCTCTGCGCCCTTGGCGTCTGTTCTGCGGCGGCTGCCGGGCCGGTTGTTGCTGAGTCGCTGGATATCTCCCGCGTTGAAGCGGGGTTTCCCGTGGGCTTCTGCCTATTGACTCACGGTAAGCGCCAGTATGTGGCTTACTACGACGCTGAGCACCGCATGACCGTTGCGTCTCGCACGCTCGATTCGAAGAAGTGGAAATACCAGATTCTGCCTTCCAGAGTCGGCTGGGACAGCCATAACAGCGTTACGATGGCGATCGACGATGACGGTTGCATCCACCTGAGCGGGAACATGCATTGCGTTCCGCTGATCTACTTCAGGACGTCGAAACCGGGGGACATAACCAGCTTTGAGCGTATCAAGGCGATGACCGGTAAGAACGAAAAACGCTGCACGTATCCGAATTTCATGCGGGGCGGGTCGGGCGAGTTTATCTACCACTATCGCGACGGGGGCAGCGGAAACGGGAATGAAATATACAACGTTTACGACCACAAGACCAAGGCATGGCGGAAGCTGCTGGACACGCCGTTGACTGACGGGCAGGGCAAGATGAACGCCTACATGCGCGGTCCGAGCCTCGGTCCGGACGGTTATTTTCACATGACCTGGATGTGGCGAGACACCCCCGATTGTCGGACGAATCACGACTTCTCGTACGCGCGAACCAAAGATCTGAAGCACTGGGAAACCATCGCCGGTCAGCCGATCAAGCTGCCGATAACGCTTAGCGGGACCAAGGGCGTGATCATAGACCCCGTCCCCTCGGGCGGAGGGATTATCAACGTTACGGGAAGCGCCGGTTTCGACTCGAAAAAACGCGTGGTGGCTTCGTACCACAAGTTCGATTCAGAGGGCAATATCCAGGCGTACGTCGCGCGGTTCATCGGCGGTAAGTGGAGGATCAGTTGCGTGAGCGATTGGGACTATCGCTGGAATTTCCACGGCGGCGGGGCTATCAATGTTGAGATCCGCGTTGGTGCGGTCATTCCCGCCGGCGATGGCAAACTTCACCTGCCTTACAGACACATAAGACACGGGCAAGGGTTGCTGGTCATTGATGAGGAGACCCTCAAACCGCTTGGCGTCGCCAAACCGAAGAAACGCTCGCTCCCGATCGAAGTAACCAAACGGGAATCAGCGTTCAAGGGAATTGGCGTTCGGACCGCGGGCGATATCGGCAAGTCCGGGCGTCCGGGCGTGCGATACATGCTCCGCTGGGAGACCCTCGGCCGCAATCGCGACCGCAAACCCAAAGGACCGCTTCCGAAGCCCAGCATGCTGAGGCTCATAAAGATTGTCAACCGATGACTCGGGGATGAAGGAAAGAAGAACCTATGCGTAACATTTGCCTGATAGCTTGTGTGACACTGATATGCGCCGCCGCCCAGGCGGACTTGCCCAAAACCGCAGGCGTTAGCGGCGGAGTCGCGGTTGTCGTCGGAGACATTGACGCCCAAACTCTAAGCAATCTTGCCGCCAACGGACGCTTCACCGTCCAGGGTCTAACGCGAGATCAGAAGCTCGTCGACAGGATTCGGGTCGATCTGAAGAAACAGGGCGTTTACGGTAAGATCGCGGTCGACGTTTGGGACGGTGAGCATCTGCCGTTCGTCGACAATTTCGCCAATCTGATTATCGCCGACAAGTCGGTTGGTCTCACACAGGTCGAGGCTCAGCGAGCCCTTTGTCCGCTTGGAGCCTATTGCGTTAGGGGCGACGATGGTTGGAAAGTGACGAAGAAGCCCCGCCCGAAGAATATCGACGATTGGACTCATTTCCTTCACGGGCCCACTAACAACGCGGTCGCAAATGACACCGTTGTCGGACCGCCGAGGCGAATGCAGTGGGTGGGGGGACCAAGATATTCGCGGCATCACGATCGCATGTCGAGCTTTACGGCGCTGGTGTCCGAAGGCGGGCGGGTGTTCTACGTTATGGACGAAGCGTCGCCGGTTTCCATTCTCTTTGCTCCCGAGAGAAGCCTGATCGCTCGCGACGCGTTCAATGGCGCAGTGCTATGGAAGCGTAAGATCGGGCGATGGTACGATCACATGCACGGGCTCAAGAGAGGGCCCGCTCAACTGCCGCGGAAGCTGGTTGCCGTCGGCGGAAAGGTGTTTGTCACCCTGAGCGTTGGGGACGCGGTGGTCGCACTCGACGGCGCTACTGGGAAGACCGTCCAGACCTACAAGGGAACCGAAGGAACCGAAGAGATCCTCTGCTCGGACGGTAAGCTGTTCCTGCAGGTCCTTCCCGCCGACTCGACCGATCGCAAGCTGATGGCGGTTGACGCAGCCTCGGGCGAAACGTCGTGGTCGTGGTCCGGATTGATAGAAAACGGCACTCTGGCCGCCGACGACAAGCGAGTGGCGTTTCTCAGTAAGGATGTTATCGTCTGCCTCGACAAGAACAGCGGTAAGCCGCTGTGGAAGACCGACAAGATCGCCGTCGCCCCGAAGTACAAGGTGAACATCACTCCCACGCTGGTGCTTTACGACGGTGTCGTGTTGTTCGCCGACAGTAGCCTGGCGGTGGTCAATCGCGTTTGGAGCGTCGATAAGAATGATGTTCTGACGGCGTTTTCCGCAGAGACCGGCAAGAAGCTGTGGGACGTTCCGCACCCGCTGTCGGGTTATATGTCTGCAGAGGACGTGCTTGTTCTTAAAGGTGTTGTCTGGGTTGGCGAGACGCTCAGCGGTTACGCCAAGGGGCATTTTCGAGGGTATGAAGTCAAGACCGGCAAGCTGGTTGACGAGTTTGATCCGGACATCGATAACTACTGGTTTCATCATCGTTGTCATCGGGGAAAAGCCACCGTTAATTACGTGATGTCGTCTCGCACGGGGATCGAATATATCGATCCCAGGAAAAAATCCTGGAAGATAAACAACTGGGTGCGCGGAGCGTGTGCGTACGGTGTGATGCCCGCCAACGGTTTGACCTACGCACCGCAACATCCGTGTGCGTGTTATCTTGAATCGAAGCTGTCGGGGTTCAATGCGCTAGCAGCCGGCGAGCGTAAGCCCAACCGCCGTCCCGCTGCTCAGGGGCTGACTAGAGGTGTCGCTTATTCCGCTAGAATTTCGGTTGATGGTCTCAACGCTGCCGACTGGCCGACCTTCAGAGGCGACAATCAACGCAGCGGAAGGGCTCTGACGAACTTGTCCAAGAGCATCAAGCCCGCCTGGTCGACCAGGATAGGCGGGAAGCTCAGCACCTCGACCGTTGCAGCAGGGCGCGTGTATCTTGCGTCGATAGACAATCACACCGTTCACGCTGTTGACGCCAAAGGTGGAAAAATGCTGTGGGAGTTCGCCGCGGGCGGCCGCGTCGATTCTCCGCCGACTTATTGGAAGGGTCGCGTGTTGTTCGGCTCGGCTGACGGATATGTATATTGCCTCAAGGCCGACGATGGTCAGTTAATTTGGAAATTCCGCGCCGCGCCTGTGGACCAGCGCATAATGTCGTATGGCCAGATCGAATCGGTCTGGCCGGTCCATGGCAGCATCCTGGTCGAAAAGGACACCGCTTACTTTGTCGCCGGACGTTCAATGTTCCTTGACGGCGGGCTGCATTTGTATCGACTCAACCCGGCGACTGGGAAAATGCTGTCGGACACAGTGTTGAATGAAAAAGAAGAGGCTACCGATAAGAATCTCCACAGTTTTGGCGGGCAGCTCAACATGCCGACGGCCTTGCCGGATGTTCTCTCGTGCGACAGGAAATACGTTTACATGCATTCGCAACCATTTAGTTTTAAAGGCGTTAGAGAGCCATTGAAAACGTGGAAATACAACAAGGCCAAGCCCAGCAACTTCACGACCCCGTGGGATCAGGACAAGCAGTTCGCTCACCTGTTTACGCCTACGGGATTTCTGGACGATACGTGGTGGCATCGCACTTATTGGGTGTACGGCAGCAGGTATATCGGCGGTTGGGCGGGATATTCTCACGCTGGCAAGTCGGCGCCCGCGGGTCGCATTCTTGCGACGGATGACCGGAACGTCTACGGGTACGGGCGCAAAGCGAAGTACTACAGATGGACGACTCCGATAGAGCATCACCTGTTTTCCGCGGCAAGAGATTCGTCAACGGTGAAACTGCCGAACAATAAGAAGACGCCCGCAAGGCATCATTTCTGGACGAAGGATATTCCGTTCTTTGCCCGGGCTATGTTGGTGTCGGACAATCGCATTGTCATTGCGGGTCCGGAAGACAAAGTCAATGAGGATGCGGTGTTCCGGAAGATCAAAGACCCGCAAGTCCAGGCGCAACTGGCGAAACAGGCCGAAAGGCTCGCGGGTGAACATGGAGGCGTTCTCTGGATCGTTGATTGTCAGACCGGCGAGAAGGTCCATGAACTGAAGCTCGATACGATACCGGTTTTCGACGGATTCTCTGCAGCTCAACAACGCCTGTACATGAGCACTGTCGACGGTCGGTTGATCTGCTTCGAGGGTAAGTAGACGCTGGCGGCCTTCTTGTTTACTTGTCCAATCGCCCGCGCAGTTTTCGCCATGCGGCGATCGATCGGGCCAGATGGTCCGCTGCATCGCCGCGCAGTCCGTAGCATTGGAGCCCGACCGGACCGGTGTAGCCCAGATCCTTGAGCGTTTTCAGCAATCCGCCTACGTCGAACGAACCGCTGCCGAGCGGTTGAATCCATTTGCCCTTGCGCGAGGCGATCTCGGCGGCGGTGTCGGCGCCGTGTATGCTCACGCCTTTGAGATAGGGCGCCGCTGCTTTCAGCGTTTTTTCGAGATCCTTTCCGCGTTCGGCCTTGAGCCAGTGGCAGAGGTTGAACATTGCGCCCACGTTGGGGCGATTAACTTTCTTCGCAATTCGCACCGCGTCGCCGACGTTCTGGAGCCAATCGCCCGTGTGCGGGTAGAGTATCACGTCCAGCGACGACTTGGCGGCCAGATCGGCGATTTGACCGACAAGTTCGACTGCTCTCGGGTCGCCTTTGGGGTCAGACGGCTTCAACCCGCCGACCAGCAGGACCAGCGCCGTTTTGCGGCCTTTCAGCAGCTTGACCACTTCTTTAATCTTCGGATCGTACGGGCGTTTGTTCCCGGATTTGATGTTGACTCGCATGTAAACGTGGAACAGCTTCAGGCCGGCCGCGTCGAGCGTTTTGAGTCGCTCGGGTATATTTTTCAGCCACAGATGCCCGGCGCCATCGTAACCGAGTTCCTTGAGCATCTCTGCTTGTTGCGCCAGGTTGCGTTTCTTTGCGTCGTGCGTGTCCATGCACAGGGCGAAAAATGCGTTGGGCTTGGCGCTTGCGGGCTTCGTGGTCGGCCCGGCGCCTGCGGGGCGGAACGTCTGGACAATCGTCAGCAGTACGATAGGGAGTATTGTTTTGTATTTCATGGTGGTTCTGTCCCGGGTTTTCCGGTGAGTGTAACGTCAAATCCCGCCAACCGCAAAGTTATCAGTCGGTGATCTCCGCATCTATTGCTTCCATCGGTCTGGTCGGAGTCTATAATTGGGTGAACGCGAAAATGGGAGTGTATGGCGATGTATTTACTGACGCGTAGGTTAATCGTGCTGGTGGTTATCGGCGGGTTGTCGGCGGCGATCGGCTGTGAGAACAACAGTACGGGCGTGGTCGTTGAGATCCGGAAGCGGCGGGGGTTCCTGCATTCCGGTTTTGAGTCGCAGGTAACGATACGTCGCCCCGACGGTTCAACCACTAAGCTTGGACATGTTGGAAACCCCTTCTACGTTATATCGTTCATCGAAGTCCCCGCTGACGACACCGGATATGTTGACCCTCGCATCGAGCGATTGGCCAGGCGATTCGAAACCGATAGTGTTGCTGTGATTCAGATGTCCATGCCCAAGGCGAAGAAGGAATTCAGCAGCGAAGCCCTGGCTGCGACGAACCTCCAGAGGATTGAACCGACAAATTTCAGCCGCTTTCTCGACCCGCAACGTAAGGCGTGGCGGGTATTTGGCGAGCCGGATCCTCAGGAGGTCCTGGTCGTGGACCGCCAAGGGCTTTCCGGAAGTAAACGCTCGCAGGGAACGCTGGATGATCTCGCCGGGGTTATCCATCGCGTGCGGCAGCTGCAGACCAATTGGGAAATTGATCAAAGACAAATGAGGCGCGACTACTGAGGCGCTGAAGAAATGTCTTAGATTAGTTCTCTCTTCGCTGTCGCCGGGGATGTCGTACAGTTCGGTTTGGCTTCGGTCTGGATCTACGAGGAACTTCCACCTGCCTGGAATGCTCATTGCGTTGTCCTTCCGGACGTGCGGATGATCGATGCTTGCGAATGCTGCTCTGCAACGCGGCCGATTGCAATTACGCTGGAATAAGCGGAAAATGGGCTGATGCATGTAACACTGCGAATCGCGTGGGTTGTCGTGGCGTGTATGACCTCGACGGAAGTTCTCGCCGAGCCTTCGGGCGTGCGGTTCGATGTTGGCGACTACGGGGCCCGTCCGGATGACGGTAAGAACGATCTTGCGGGCGTATCGAAGGCGTTGGCGGCGTGCGGTAAACGGGGCGGTGGTGCGGTGGTTTTCTCGAAGGGGCGATACGATCTGACCCTTCCGGCCCGGCGTCGGGGGGCTTACTTCGTGTTGAAGGACGTCAAGGGGATGACCATCGAGGGCAACGGCGCGGTGCTCGTAGCCCATGACGCTGCTGCGTTCTTTCATGTGGCGGACTGTTCCGATCTGACGGTTCGCAAGCTCACGCTCGACAGCGACCCGCTGCCGTTTACGTGCGGGAAAGTTGTCGCCGCCGGGCGGGGGAGTATTGACGTCAAGCCCGAAAAGGGATACCGCGCCATCGCAGGCCGGAGTGTGAAAGGCGTGTTTGGTTACGATCCGGTCAAGGGGCGTCCGGCCGTTCGCGGACACGATTGCTACATGCTCGACAACACCACGCCGAGCTCGCTGACGGACTCGGGGCTGATGCGGGTTCCGTGTCGCGGAGGGATCAAGGTCGGCGCGCCGGTGATTGTGCGTCACGAAATCTACGGGCGTAACGGATTCACGCTGCGCGGTTGTTCGAGAGTTCTCTTTGAGGACCTGACGATCTACAGCCTCGGCGGAATGGGCGTTTATGCGGCGGCGTCTGCGGATATTACCGTTCGCCGAATGACAGTCGCCAAGGGCCCCGACGGTAAGAGGTGGATGTCGACCACCGCCGACGCGACGCATTTCAACACCTGTCGCGGGACGATCACGCTGGAAGATTGTCACTTTGAGGGAATGGGCGATGATGCAACCAATATTCACAACCACTTCTGGACTATCAGCGGGCGCATCGGCGCCGATACGCTGCGCGTGACGCTGAAGCGGGTCCGCAGGCACGTTCTTCCCCGCAATCCGCCCCGGGTCGGAGATACGATGGAAATCGGCGGACCTGAAAACCCACTCGCTCCCGGCGTCACCCGAACCGTCAAATCCGTCCGCACCGACCCAAAGAAGAAGGACCTCATCATCACGCTGACCAAGCCGCTGGACAGCAAGGTCCGCTCCGGTGGAATCGCCTGGAACGCATCGGCCGCCCCCAAGGCGCGAATCCGGCGATGCACGGTTAAGAACAACCGCGCACGCGGCATGTTGATTCAGACTCGCGATGTGATTCTCGAGGGCTGTTTATTCGAGAACTGTTCGGGCTCGGCGATCCATGTGGCCTCAGACGTGAACTACTGGCACGAGGGGATCGGTGTGCGGGATATGGTTATTCGCAATAACAAGTTCATCGGGTGCAATTATGGTGCGGCCCGTCGCGCGGCGGTCGTGGATGTCTTTTCTGAACTCTCCGGTGGGAAAATTGCTCCAGCCGGCGTGCATCGCGGAATAGAAGTGACGGGAAACATCTTCACAAAGCCTGAAGGATCAGCAATTTACATACATTCGTCCGATGGGGTGGTCATTCGTGACAACAAGTTTGTCGAACCGAGCGGTGCGGCGGTGTTCGTGGACCACTCTCGCAACGTTCGCCTGACGGGCAACACGCTTTCCGGGGGGGCAAAGGGCGGTTTGAAGATAGGCCGGAACTGTAACCTTGAGACCGTCAAGGCCCACAAAAACAGTGGATTTTGACCGCGATGGATGACATAATCGAAGATTCCAACCCGCACACACGAGCCTTTAGACAAGGAGATGCTTAATGAAGTGTTCCAGAGTTCTACTGACGGTTGTACTTGCAATGATGCTGACGTCGTCGGCGTTGGCGGCGAGTTTTGATTTCGACGAGATTGTGTTCGTCAAGCGATTCACTTACCAGTCCAGCCACTACTACACCGACTTCATCGACGGCTGCAAGTACTACGGCGGCGGTCTGTGCAGATTGAATGTCAAGACGGGCAAGGTCACCGATATTGTCCCTAAGATGAACAAAGGCATCTTCGGGCGGTTCGATCTGTCGTTCGACGCCAAGAAGATCGTCTTCGACTGGAAGGCCGACGCCCAGACGGGCTTCTACATCTACGAAGTCAACGTAGACGGGACCGGGCTGCGACAGCTCACCTTCCCGCCGAAGAACGAAGAATCCCTCAAGAAGAAGTACAAGAACCACGTCGGTCCGAACTGGTGCAAGCACGCAATGTCGTTCACCTCTTACAAGAGCGCCACCGAAGACATGCAGCCTTGCTACCTGCCTGACGGCGGGATCGCGTTTATCTCGACGCGTTGCCAGTTTGGTATTCTTTGCGATGGCCCGGACCGTCTGGTGGTCACTGTCCTGTATCGAATGGACAAAGATGGTAAGAATATGGAGAAGCTCACCAACAGCGGAGCCAGCGAGGCCTCGCCGTCGGTGATGTCCGACGGGCGAATCCTCTACACGCGTTGGGAGTACGTTGACAAGGGCGCCGTTTCGGTCAAGTGTCTCTGGTCGATGCGTCCGGACGGGACGTCGACCATCGAGGTCGCCGGTCAGGAGATCACCTTCCCCGACTCGTTCATTCACGCCCGCCAGATAGCAAGCTCGCCCAGCAAAGTGGCGTTCCTCGGCGTGCCGCATTGCCCGCAGTCGGGCGTGGGTACGGTAATGGTTGTCGATACGAACAAGAACATCCGCGAGCACGAGGCGTACAAGTATATCACGCCCGACTCCGACATCCGGGCCGAAGGGGGCTTTCACTTTATGATCAACGGTAAGTGGAAAGGCGATCGGTCGGGCAAGGCGGGGAAACTGTACATGGATCCGTACCCGCTTTCGGAAACGAAGTTTCTGGTGTCGATGAAGCCCGCCGGCGTGCCCTGGAACGAGAAGGACGCCTGGCGCCTGTGCGTGCTGGACGACAAGGGCAAGGATACCGAACTGTACCGCGACGAGAAGATATCCTGCTGGCAGCCTTATCCGATGAAGGCCCGCAAGGTCCCGCCCGTTCCGGTCAGCCCGATCGACAAGGAACTGGCGGCGAAGAAACTCGCCCGCGTAAACGTCACCGACGTCTATATGGGCATGACCGGTGTGAAGCGCGGGAGCATCAAGTACCTTCGAATCAACGAGCAGATCCCGCGCCCGTGGAGTTCCAGGCGATTCTGGGGTGGGGACGTTGCCTATCAGCAGCACGCTGTAATCTCCCGAGGCGCACATCACGCACCGAAGGCCCAGTGGGGCGTCGTGCCGGTCGAGACCGACGGATCGGCGCACTTCCTCGTACCGGCCGACCGGAGCATATTCCTCCAGGCGCTCGACGAAAACTACATGGAGGTCCAGAGACAGCGTACGTACATCAACTACCGTCCGGGCGAGTCGCGAACCTGCATCGGTTGTCACGAGCCCTACGGTTCGGCCCCGGCGGCCGCAGGCAAGGTCCCGCTGGCGATGAAACGCAAAGCCAGCATCGCAGGCCCCCAACCGGGCGAAAAGACCGGGCGGCGGACTATCTTCTACCCCGTCGATGTCCAGCCTGTTCTCGACAAGCACTGCATCAAGTGTCATAGCGCCAAGGACGGTAAGAAGCCCAAGGGCAAGCTCACTCTCACCGGCGAACCGACCAGTCTGTTCAGCAAATCCTACGAGCAGCTCACCCAGGGGCGCCTCGGAAGGGTGCAGAAGAAGTTCCTGTGGTACGTTGGCGAGAACTATCCAAAGACGGGCAACGTAAAGTCTGTCGCGCCCAAGACCCTCGGTTCCCACAGCAGCCTGCTGGTGGCTGTGATAGCGCCGGGCAAGGTCAAACTCGCCGACCCCGCCGACGCCAAGCGTGCGGAGGAACTTATCAAGAAACACGCCAAGAAGTACACGCTAACCCAGGCCGAACTGATCAAGATAACCACCTGGGTCGACTCGAACGCCCAGTTCTACGGCAGCTACTGGGGCAGGCGGAACGTTAAGTACAAGGACCATCCCAATTATCGCAACAATGTGACCTTCGAGCAGGCCATCAACACTATCCCTCCGCTGCCCGAAGACAAGAGATAGTCCCTCCGCTCACTGAATAACCGATTGCGGGCGGACCTGTTAATTGCGGGTCCGCCCGTCTGTTTTGCACGACATACGGCTGCTGGAGTGATGAGATATGACAATACGGATGAAGAGGCGCGAATTCCTGAGCGCCGCCGGGTTCGGCGTTGCGGCGGCTGTGGTGGGTGGGAAACTCCATGCGAAAGAAACGTCCGGCGGCGACAAGCCCAATATACTGCTCATTATCGCCGACGATCAGACGTATCTTGACTCAGGCTGCTATGGCAATAAGGATGTCAAAACGCCCAATATCGACCGCCTGGCTGCACAGGGCATGCGGTTTACGCGTTGTTTTACCGCCACCGCCATGTGCGCCCCGACACGACAGCAACTCTATACGGGCATTTTCCCGGTGCGGAACGGGGCCTATCCGAATCACAGCCAGGTCAAGCCCGGTACAAAGAGCATAGTCCACCATCTCAAAGCGTTGGGATATCGCGTGGGTCTGGCGGGCAAGTCGCATTTCGGACCGCGCGAATCGTTCCCGTTTGAGAGAATCGGCGCCGGGGGCGTAAAGGAGTTCATCGAGCGAGATTCCAAACAGCCTTACTGCCTGTTCTACGCTTCGCACAGCCCGCATCTGCCCTGGAAGGCCGGTGACCCGTCCGCGTACGATCCGAAGAAACTCACCGTCCCGCCTTACATGGTCGACGTGCCCGAAACCCGACAGGCTCTGTGCAGGTACTATGCTGAGATCACCTCGTTCGATGAAGAGGTCGGCAAGTGCATGAAACTCGTAGACGCCACTGACGCCAAAGACAACACAATATTCATCTACACCAGCGAGCAGGGCATGCAGGCTCCGTACGCGAAATGGACGTGCTACGAACTCGGTCTGCGCACCGCCCTGGTGATCCGCTGGCCGAAATGCGTCAAGGCGGGATCTGTCGCCAAGGCCATGGTGCAGTATGTGGACGTCACTCCCACGCTGGTCAACGCGGCTGGCGGACCGGTTCCCGAAGGCCTGGACGGGCGGAGCTTCCTGCAAGTTATGCTGGGGAAAACCGACAAGCATAACGATGTGGTCTACGGAGTGCACACCACCGCCCACATAATCTCCGCCACGCCGGGCGGATACCCCGTACGGTCCATACGCGACGAGAAGTACAAGTACATTCGAAACCTTCGCCACACCGCAACGTTCCGCAACACGATGATAGTTTCGGATCGGGAAAGTATCTGGAAACCATGGGTCGAGAAAGCCAAAACCGACGCATTCGCCGCCAAACGCGTAAATGGGTATCTCAACCGTCCGGCGGAGGAGCTTTACGATATCGTAAGCGATCCGCATGAGCTGAATAACCTCAGCGGCGATAAGAAGTATCGTCCGATCATGGACGCCATGGGCAAGAAGCTGCAAGCCTGGATGGACCAGCAGGGCGACAAGGGTCTGGAAACCGAACTGGGCTACAAATCTCGCAGGAAGAAACGGAATAGGAACCCCGGCAAGACCGGTGGAAAGAAGAAATAGCGTCGCACCGCACATTAGCTTACTCAGACGACCAGAGGAAACAATATGAATCAACTGAATCAAACTCGAAGAAGTTTTCTGAAGGCTGTCGGGCTTGGAGCGGCCGCTTTGGCGGTTCCGCGAATCGCCACAGGCAAAGACCAGCTCAAGGGTAAGCCTAACGTGATACTCGTGATCACCGACGACCAGGGTTACGGTGATCTCCGCTGCCACGGGAACAAAGTGATTCAGACTCCGAATCTCGACAAGCTCTACACCCAGTCGACGCGCTTGACCAACTACCACGTCGGACCGACCTGCGCGCCTACGCGAGCGGCGCTCATGACGGGGCGGTACTGTAATCGCACGGGCGTGTGGCACACAATTATGGGCCGGTCCATCATGCGCAAGGACGAAGTCACGATGGCTGACGTCTTTCGGACCGGAGGGTATCGGACATCGTTCTGCGGAAAATGGCATCTGGGCGACAACTACCCGTACCGCCCGAGGTATCGCGGGTTCGACGAAGTGTTGAGTCACGGCGGAGGCGGTGTCGGGCAGACTCCCGATTACTGGGGCAACGATTACTTCGACGATACGTACATTCACAACGGCAAGCCGGTGAAGTTCGAGGGCTACTGCACGGACATCTGGTTTGATGCGGCGATGAAATTCGCCGAATCGTGCGCCAAAGCGAGCAAACCGTTCTTCACGTACCTGTCGACCAACGCCCCTCACGGACCGTTCAACGTCGCAAAGAAATACAGCGACCTGTACGCCGACAACCCCAACGTTCCCAACGCCGCCTTCTACGGTATGATCACGAACATCGATGAGAACATGGGCAAGCTCGTCAAGAAACTCGACGAACTCGGTATCGCCGACAACACGATCCTGATCTTCACCACTGATAACGGTACGGCCGCCGGGTTCAGGAGGGGAAAGGGCTTCAATGCGGGCATGAAGGGAACCAAGGGCAGCGAATACGACGGCGGGCATAGAGTACCGTTCTTCATCCGCTGGCCCGGCGGTGGAATAAAACCCAGGAAGGATATCGGACGACTAACCGCGCATCTGGACGTTCTGCCCACGCTGACCGAACTGTGCGGTATTGACAGTCCCAAGGGAGTAGCTCTGGACGGGGCGAGCCTGGTCCCGCTGCTGAAGGGCGACGGATCCAACTGGCCGGACCGCACCCTGGTAACCGATTCGCAGCGCCTTGAGAATTGTGTTAAATGGCGGAAATCGGCCGTTATGACCGATCGCTGGCGACTGATTAACGGCAAGGAGCTTTACGACATGACCGGCGACCCGGGGCAGAAGAAGAACATCGCTGACGGTAATCCCAAAGTGGTCAAGAAGCTCACCGCAGCCTACGAGAAATGGTGGGCGAGCGTATCCGAGCGATTTGACGAGTTCGTGCCCATTGTCATCGGTTCGGACAAGGAGAACCCCACGCGCCTCACCTCGCACGACTGGCACGGACCGGGATCGCAAAGGACCTGGAACCACCGGCAGCTTCGGTCCGGACCGATCGCAAACGGATTCTGGGCGGTGGACATCGAGCAGGACGGGACGTACGAATTCACGCTGCGGCGCTGGCCGAAGGAGCAGGACTCGCCCATCAGCGAAAAGTTCCTGAAAGTGACGAAGGCTCGCATCCAACTGGGCAAGACGGATGTGACTCAGGACGTCGCCCCCGGCGCTGCGGAGTCTGCGTTCAAGTTGAAACTCAAAGCCGGGCCCGCCAAACTTCAGACCTGGTTCATGGACGCAAAAGGAAAATCAGCCGGAGCGTACTTCCTGTACGCCAAACGCCTGTAACGCGGTTTATCAGTCGGAGAACGCCGTGACGCCTTGCCCCGGCTTGCGGTTACTAACGGCCTCACGTGGAGCCTCGCGGAGCACGCGCCGCGACTTCTGTGTTCAGCCAGTCGCACAACAGCTCCAAACCCTCCTTGTTCGTGCCGGAGTCGCCGGCGAGCAACGCTCCGTCTGGCGCGTAGATCATCACGTGCGGCAGGCTGGCGAGCCTGATTCCGTAGGCTTTGTGCCAATCCTTCCCAAGCCACTGCGGGCCGAGGTCCACCATCTGAAATGTAACGTCCGGCCGCATGTTGGTGAAACGTCCGATGTATCCGCGAAGCCTTTGCGAGCCTGGACTGCTGTCCGAATAGAACGCAAAGACGTTTATGCGTCCGTTCTGGCGGATTCCAGCCAGATCGGCCGACGAAAGGGATACTTGCCTGACACCGCCGGTGCTGTTGGCGGGAAACGAGCTGGGTGCGTCGAGCAACTGCTCCAGGGGCGGCGGTTTGGCGGTCAGATCATGCCACGCCGCCGCAATACACACCACCAATGTGACAATTGCGATGATCTTAAACTTCATGCTCACCTTTCACCATGCACCTGATGGAAGTATAAGATGCGTTCATCCTCCAGGCGAATCGGAGGCGGAGGCCCCGTAAGTGAATGGTAATCAGCTGATTATGCTTTTGTTCTGCGCGTGTCGCCTCTAGAACCAGATCATAGACAGGTCCGGAGCCGGCGCTGACGACGGCGATGAATCCGGGCGATCGCGCGGTTTGCGCATTTGCCCGGGGAATGAGGGCGGGCGTCGGTGGCGGAGTTGGGTGTCGTATTCCTTACGGTCGATCTTCCCGTCGCCGTTCGTGTCGGCCTTTTCAAGGAACTTCTGGAACGGTCCGAACACCTTCTTGGTTTCATCTTCGGTCAATTCGCCGCTGTTATCCTTGTCCAATCGCTTGAACATATCGAATTTCCCGTCGGGGCGGGATTTGCCCGGTCCGTAGTGTCCGTTGCGCCCGCCATGCTTTCCGCGCCCTTCAGGATCGCCGCCGCGTTGCGATCTGCGCCCCCAGCGATGATGGCGGAATCTCGAGCGTTTGCGTGCTTCTTCGTTGTGCTTCTCCCAGAGTTTGAACTGGTCCGGTTTCATCACTCTGCGCATGTCGGCGGTGATTTCGCGGTGAACGGCCACCATCTCGTCCATCGCCTTGAGGCGGATCTCGTGCAGGGCTTTGAGGCGTTTGGACATGATCTCCCTGACCTCGCCGGTCTGCTGCTTGTCGAGTCCGCACTTCTCAGCCACACCGTGAGCGATGACGCCGGCGACTTCGGTTCGCTGCTTTGGATCATCGGTGGTGGTGGTTTCGACTTCTTTCTCACCGCCCAGGAACGCCATCGCCGAACCAAACCCGATGCCCGAACCGCTGATCAGAATGGCTCCTCCGAGCAGTATCGTCAGCACCGCCTGCCTTCGTCGCAGGGATACGATAGGTCTGCCCGCGGTCTTCTGTTTCTTATTCGTGTCTACCATAATAGTCCCACCTGTAAAGGAGCGTAAAGCTCTATCAAGGGATCAGGGGAAGCAAACCAGGCGTATGCACCAAACGCCATCGCGATTGTCGCCGCGACGGCCGATAGCACCGCAAACACCGACAGTCCCGCGACGCGGGAGGGCGGTGAATGGTGCATTCGCGATAGTATTCCGCCTGCGATGCTGTTTACGGCAGGGGGTTCCTGCTGTGCTCGGTTGACGAGTTTTTCGATAGCTTTCAATTCGTCCATTGGAGTTTCTCCACCAGGCCTCTGCGTTTGGCGATTACCCGGAGCTTCTTTCGCGCCCGGTAGGCCCGCATTTTCACCATTGCTTCGTTCCATCCCATCCGATGGGCTATTTCCTTCATGCTGCATCCTTCAAAATACTGCAGCGTAAGGACCAGACGTTCGGGCGGTTTCAATTCGCTCAGCAGCGCTTCGACAATTTCCGAGGCCGTTTCGGGGTCCATGGCCTCGGACGTCTCAGTCGCCGGATCGAGATCGCCAAGAGGCAGGGGCTTGTTCTTGCGTCCCTGCTGCTTCCAGAAACGATACCCGACCCGCGTTCCGATCCGTTTGAGCCAGTGGCCAAACGGAGCTTCACCGCGAAAGCCCGGTAGGCTGAAATACGCTTGTACGAACACGTCCTGCATGAGTTCTTCACACTGCTCCGGGCGTCTGCTGAAACGCCACATCATACTCGCGATCTGCGACTCGTACCGTCGCACCAATCGCTCGTACGATTCTTCATCGCCGGCAAGAGAAGCTTGGATGTCGCGTTTGTCGAGATCTTCCACGCCAGTATGATACTCTATATCCGCCGCGGACTGCATATCGATCTTGCGGCATGCTTTCTGCCCGGAGTTTAATTGCCCAACGGCGCGGGCAAGTTTGCGAGTTTTAGTTTCGCAGCTTGCCTGCGCCGTTGCGGCCGGAAGTTCTCGATCCGGCTGGGCGTAATCTTCAGATGTTATACTGGTCGGCATTCAGCGTTTGGATGCCTGTTATTCGCTTGCGGGGCGTTTCCTTCCGCCCTTATCGCCGCCGGGTCTGCGACCTTTTCTGTCGCCGGCGCCTCGGCGGCCCTTTCGATCTCCGCGGCCTTTGCCTTTATCACCGGGACGTCTTCCGCCCTGGTGGGCCTTCTTGAGCTTCTCGATCTGCTCCTCGGTCAGCAGGGCGTGGATGTCTTTCTTCATCTTCTCGAAGATTGCTTTGCGATCTTCGCCTTTTGCGTCTTTTGCGTCGGCCTGGGCCTTCTTGCGAATGGCTTCGATCTGGGACTTCTGATCGTCGCTAAGACCGATATCAGGCCTGCCGCCCCGGCGCTGCCCATGGCGGGCTTGCTGGAACTTCTTGAACTGTTCGGGGGTCAGGAGCGCTTCGATTTGCTTCCTCATGCCCTCCATAATCGCTTTGCGTTCTTCGGGCTTGGCGTCTTTGAGTTTAGCCATTCCTTCTTTTCGAATGGCGGCCATCTTCTTCTTCTGTTCATCGGTAAGTCCCAGGTCGGGTCGGTCGTGCTGGCCTTGTTCCTGGCGGAGTTCCTTGAGCTTCTTGATCTGCTCTTCGGTGAAGACGCCATGGATGTCTTTCCGCATCTGCGCGAAGATTTCTTTACGCTCATCGGGCTTGGCGTCCTTGATCTTGGCCATTGCTTCCTTGCGGATGGCTTCGATTTCCTTTTTCTGGGCGTCGGTAAGTCCGATGTCAGGCGTTTTCCGGGGCCCGCCCGGGCGTCGTCTCATTCGCTTCGGTCCATCGGGTCGGCGCTTGGGGCGATCCTTGGATTCCTCGGCGACAAGCGATCCGGTCATCAAGGCAAGTGCGGCAAATGTTACAAATGTAGTGATCCAGTGGCGTTTCATCTTCCGTTCTCCTAAGCAGTTATGTTGTTTTTGTTCTCAGGTCGGGACGCGTAACCCTGTTCCACCCGTACAGTGGTCTAAATCCTTACTAAGTAACACGGAAAATAGTTTTTAACAGCATATTTGGGTGCTATTAGGCAATTGCTATGCTCCGGTCGATTTGGTATGATTCATGAAGACAGGGGGTGGACCACAACTGATTGGCGCTCTTCATCATAAGTTGCCCTGTTGTTTGGTCCGCCTGGATTTGATTTAGCTGAACATGACAGGGATACCCGAGGAATTTCAATGAAATCAGGTTCTAATCTGGAACGAGTACTGGCCGCCGGACACTTTGCAGTGACCGGTGAGCTCGGACCGCCAATGAGTTGCGACGCCCAAGCCGTTCGCGACAAAGCCGACATCCTCAAGGGTTCGGTCGATGCGGTCAATATCACCGACAACCAGACAGCAGTCGTGCGAATGTCATCCATCGCAAGCGCGGTCCTTACCCTGGAACAGGGAGCCGAGCCTGTAATGCAGATGACAACACGCGATCGCAATCGGATTGCGATTCAGGCTGACATACTGGGAGCGGCCGCCCTGGGCATGAAGAATTGTCTCTGTATCGCCGGCGACCACCAGTCTTTCGGAGCCGCCGGCAGGCTCAAAGGGCATCCGGGATCGAAGAACGTTTACGATATCGATTCGATCCAACTGGTCAACATACTCAAAAACATGCGCGACGAAGGCGTTCAGCAGGGCGGCGATACGATAGCTATCCCACCCAGGCTGTTTATCGGAGCGGCTTGGACGCCCATGGGAGACCCGGTTCAGTTCCGCGTGACCCGCCTGGCGAAGAAAGCCGCCGCCGGAGCCGACTTCATACAGACTCAGGGCGTATACGATATAGAGCAGTTCGCCAATACAATGAAGGATGTCTGCAGTCGCGGATTGCATGAGAAGACGGCGATTCTCATGGGCATTATCGTTCCCAAGGCCGCAGGCATGCTGCGATACATGAACAAGTTCGTCGCCGGTGTGAGCGTGCCCGACGAAATGATCAAGCGCTTTCCGTCGATCAAGAAGGACATGCCCGATGACGAGAAAGCCCAGGCCCGCGCCGAGTCCGCCGAAATGGGCAAGAAGGTGGCGATAGAACTTATCCAGCAGGCCCGGGAGATACCGGGCGTGCGAGGCGTTCACATCCAGGGAATCGAGTGGGAAGAGGTTGTTCCTGAAGTTGTCGGGGGCGCAGGCCTGCTGCCGCGACCTGACGTGGGAACCGAACAGGAAACCCAGGGTGAGCTATGAGCGATAATCCTGAAATCAAGATCGACGAGGAAACCTGCTACGCGCAGTGCTTTTCCTGTGCGAAGTGTACTTCCGGATGTCCGGTGGCTGATGAAATGGACATCAAACCGCACCAGGCTATGCGACTGCTGCAGCTTGGCGAGGTCGACCAGCTTGTGGTTGCGGCCAGTCCGTGGATATGCGTCGGATGCCAGACATGCCTGGGCAGATGCCCAAACAACGTTGACATCCCCAGCGCGTTTTCTCGGATACGCCAGGAGGCGATCGAGCGGGGCCAGCTCGACAATGCGGGCAACGTTCCGCTGTTCGACGACATTATGCTCGGAATGATCAAGCGTAAGGGGCGAGTGAACGACGGCTTGATGGCCGCCAAATTCAAATTCAAAGCCGGTGGGCTTTTCAAGGACTGGCGGATGGGTCTGAAGATGTTAAAGGCGGGCAAAATGAAGCTGTTCATGAAGGGCGTGAACGACAGGGCGGGCGTGGCGGGCCTGTTCGACAAGCGCCCCCGCGATGCGGAGGACAAATGATGGCCTCGAAGAAACTAGCTTTTTTCCCGGGCTGTTCGCTGGACGGTACGGGTAGCGAATACGGACACTCGACTCTGGCGGTTCTCGAAGCCCTGGGCAAGCCCGCCGAGATCCTTGAAGACTGGAATTGCTGCGGTGCGACGGCTGCTCGCGGTGTTGATCTGGGTCTGTCGGTTCGCCTGGCCGGACGGAATCTCGCGCTCGGAGCCAAACAAGGCTGCGACGTGCTGGTGGCTTGTGCGGCGTGTTACAACAATATGGCTTACAGCAAGGATCACCTCGCCAAGCATCCGGAGGACTTCTCCGAGCCCGGTTTCGAGCAGGTCCGCCCCGAATCGGTGGACGTTCATCATTTGCTGAGCGTGTTGTCCACCGATGAGATGCTGGGGGCTGTTTCGTCGAAGATTTCGAATCCGCTGGATGAGATGGTTCTGGCGTGTTACTACGGTTGTCTGCTGGTTCGTCCCGGGGGATACACCGACGTTGACGATCGTGAGAATCCCCAGTTGATGGACAAGATGATGAAGCTCTGCGGCGCCAAGACGGTTGACTGGTCGTACAAGACCGACTGTTGCGGCGGGAGCGCGTCGTTGACCAGAAAGAGCTCCGCGATGAAGCTGATGGCGAGTATTTTCGATGACGCCGCATCCCGCAAAGCCAACGCCATCGTCACCGCTTGTCCGCTGTGTCACATGAATCTTGACGCCTTTCAGCGCGATGTAAGCGCTGAACTGGGCAAGGATATATCGATGCCCGTGTTCTACTTCACTGAGTTGCTGGCCCTGGCGATGGGGCTTGAAGGCACCGCCAAGTGGTTCAAAGGGCATTTGACCAACCCCGCGCCGGTTGTGAGGAATTGTCGATGATTGAAGCTGCTCAAGACAATCAAGCGAAAGCTCTGGGGTCGGTGCTCGTTGTCGGAGGCGGTATTTCCGGCATTCAGGCTTCTCTGGATCTAAGCGACGCCGGATACAAGGTCTACCTGCTTGCACGCGACAGCGCCCTGGGCGGTCACATGGCGATGCTGGACAAGACCTTCCCGACAAACGACTGCTCAATGTGCACGATGAGCCCGCGCCTGGTCAGCGTCGCACAGGACAAGAATATCGAACTGATAACGCTGGCTGATCTGATCAGTCTGGAAGGCTCAGCCGGTAATTTCACCGCGAAGGTTCGCGTTAAACCGCGTTATGTGGACAACGACAAGTGCACCGGTTGCGGTGATTGTGCGGAAGTTTGCCCGGTCGTTCTCGACAATGAGTTCAACCAGAATCTGAACGGGCGCACGGTAATCCATCGTCTCTACCCCCAGGCCGTACCGAACACTTTCGTGATCCAGCGCGATCAGCGACCGCGCTGCATGAAGTCGTGTCCGCTGGGAACTAATCCGCAGGGTTACATCGCGTTGATCCGGGCCGGGCGTTACCACGAAGCGCTCCGAATGCTGCACGAAACCAACCCCTTGCCCTCGATCTGCTCCCGCGTATGCCATCGTCCATGTGAGTGCAGTTGCGGGCGTTCGGCTTACGACGAGCCAATTTCGATAATGGCGCTCAAGCGGTTCCTGGTGCAATACTGCAAGGACAACCCGCCGGACGCCGAATTGCAGGCTACTCTCGACGCAGGGGACGAACGTATCGGGCGCAAGCCAGCCGACCCCAGCGGAAAGCGCGTTGCGATAGTAGGCGCCGGACCGGCGGGGCTTACGGCGGCCGATGAACTTATCCGCAATGGACACGAAGTAGCGGTTTTCGAGTCGCTTCCCGTAGCGGGCGGAATGCTGCGAGTAGGCATTCCGGACTTCCGCCTTCCCCCGGACGCACTGGAAGCCGATATCCAGGCGATACGCGATCTGGGCGTTGATATCCGTTGCGGCCAGGCGCTCGGGCGAGATTTCACCATACAGTCGCTCAAGGACGACGGATACGACGCCGTCCTGGTCGCGATCGGCGCGCACGTTGTGCGGAAGCTCGGCGTGGACGGGGAGGATGCGCCTAATGTTCTGGACGGTGTGGACTTCCTTCGCAAGGTCAACCTGGGCGAGTCGGTCGAGATTGGCGCGAAGGTTGCGGTTATCGGCGGCGGTAATGTAGCTGTCGACGTCGCGCGGACCGCACGACGCCTCGGCGGACAGGAGGTTACGATCCTCTACCGCCGCAGCGAAGTGGAAATGCCCGCACTGCCCGACGAAATAGTCGAAGCGCGCCACGAAGGCGTGAATATCGAAATACTGGTAGCGCCCACGAAGGTTATCACAGACGAGAGCGGCCGGGCGGTCGCCATCGAGTGTGTGAGAATGGAACTGGGCGAGCCCGACGAGTCTGGAAGGCGGCGCCCCGTACCGAAACCCGGAACGGAATTCAAAGTGTCCGCCGACACCATCGTCACCGCCATCGGGCAGCAGGTCGACATCGACGCCATCGGCGACGCGGTCGAGACCAAGTGGGGCAGACCCGTTGCCGACGAACACAGTCTCGAAGCATCCCAACCGGGCGTTTTCGCCGCCGGCGACGCCGTTACCGGACCGGACACGGTCACCAGATCGATGGCCCAGGGACGCCGCGCCGCTATCAGCATCGACAACTATCTGGCCGGTCGCCCTGTCGAAACCGGACAAACGGAAAAAGCGGCGATCGAACTGCCCCCGGTCGATTGTGCGAGCCTCAGGCCCTCCAGTTTCAGAAGGCCTCGAGAAAGTCACCCCTCCCTTCCCATCGCACAGCGATTGGCGGGGTTCGACGAGGTCGACCTGCCGATGGACGAGGCGGCGGCCTTGGCGGAAGCCGAACGTTGCCTGCAGTGCGGTTTGTGCAGCGATTGTCGCCAGTGCGAGCGAGTATGCGAGGCCGGAGCCGTAGACTTCGACCAGACCGTGACCGAACGCACCATCGAAGTCGGCGGTGTGATCGTTGCCCCCGGGCACAAGATGTACGATGCGACGAGGCGGGGCGAGTTCGGTTACGGTCGATACCCCAATGTCGTCACGTCGCTTCAATTCGAGCGGTTGTTGAGCGCCTCGGGTCCGACCGGAGGGCGCGTGCTTCGCCCGGGCGACGGTAAAGACGCCCACCGCATAGCGTTCATCCAGTGCGTCGGTTCGCGAGACACCACCGACGCGGGCAATGAATACTGCAGCGGTGTCTGCTGCATGTACGCCACCAAAGCCGCAATGATCGCCATGGAGCACGCCGAAGGCTCCGAAACCACCATCTTCATGATCGACATGCGGGCTCACGGTAAGGGTTATGAATCTTACTACAACCGCGCCCAGGACCTTGGCGTGCGGTACGTTCGCTCCATGGTGAGCGCCGTCCGCAACAATTTCGACACTGGTGATCTGAGTGTCGAATACGCCTGCCCGGACGGAAAGAACATCAGCGAGACGTTCGACATGGTGGTCCTGTCGAGCGGTCTGGAGTGTCACAGCGACGCCGAAGACGTCGCGGGAATACTCGGCGTGGAATTGGACGAATACGGATTCATCGTCGGCGGTTCGGGCAACCCTGTAGCAACGTCCCGGCGCGGCGTGACGGTTTGCGGTACGGTCGCCGGTCCCAAAGATATCCCCGATTCGGTGACTGAAGCGTCCGCGGCGGCGGCTACTGTCGGACGGGATCTCAGCGAGTCGCGATTTGACTGCGTTACGAAATTGGAGTACCCGCCCGAGCGGGACGTGTCGGGAGAACAGCC
The DNA here is from genome assembly GCA_030745875.1 of Phycisphaerae bacterium. GTDB lineage: Bacteria > Planctomycetota > Phycisphaerae > SM23-33 > SM23-33 > BS750m-G57. The sequence continues at coordinate 21,222 of JASLNT010000101.1, read as the reverse complement.
CCGTATAGGCGTGTTTATCTGCCACTGCGGAAACAATATCGCCGGTGTGGTCGACGTGAACGATCTCGTTGAAGTCGCCAAATCGCTTCCGGATGTGGTCTTCGCCGACTCGAATCTGTACACCTGTGCGCCTGACGGTCTGGCGGTGATACGCGACATTATCCAGCGGGAGAATCTTAACCGCGTGGTCGTAGCCTCCTGCACCTATAGAACGCACGCAGCCATCTTCCAGCAGGCGCTGATGGAAGTCGGTCTCAATAAGTACCTGTTCGAAATGGCCAATATTCGCGATCAGTGCTCGTGGGTGCACGGTTCGCAACCGGCTGAAGCGCTCGATAAGGCTCGCGACCTGATGGCTTCAGCCGTTGGTAAAGCGCGCCGCCTGGCGCCGCTTGTCGAACACACTCAGAGCGTTGAGCATTCGGCGTTGATTGTGGGCGGCGGGCTGGCGGGCATGGTGGCCGCTGGCAATCTAGCCGGTCAGGGCTTCAAGGTGCACCTTGTCGAGAAGGCCGACGCGCTCGGCGGACAGATGCAGCACGTTCGGACCACGCTCGATGACATGAACGTGCCCGAACTGGCCGTCAGGCTGACCAAGCGCATGCGAGACGATCAACTTATCACCGTGCACCTGAACAGCACGGTGGTTGAGAATAACGGATCGGTGGGCAATTTCGAGTCGATCATTGCTTCAACGGGCGGGGAACGACAAACTGTTCGACACGGTGTTACGGTTGTCGCCGCCGGTGGGGAAATGTATCAACCAACCGAGTATGGTTGCGGGTCCTGCCCGAAAGTAATTACGCAACGCGAGCTTGAGCGGCGTCTCGGTCAGGGGCAGGGCGGGGCGCTCAATTCGGTTGTGATGATCCAGTGTGTGGGATGCCGCAACGAAGAGAGACCCTACTGCAGCCGCATATGCTGCGGAGAAGCGGTGAAGAACGCTCTGGAGATCAAGCGGATCAATCCCGCTTGTCGCGTTGTAATCGCCTACAAAGACGTTCGGACATTCGGGTTCATGGAGAAATACTATCTCCAGGCCCGCCGCCTGGGCGTAGCGTTTGTTCGGTACGACGACGACAACAAGCCCGAGATCCTGCCCGACGGTACGGTCAAGCTGGTCGATCTGAACATCGCCAGGGAACTGACCTTCGAGACAGATGTGGTGGCGCTTTCGGCTGCGGTGATAACGCCCGACACGCACGAGGATTTGGCGAAGGTTCTTCGCGTTCCCAGAACGCTGGACGGTTTCTACCTGGAGGCGCACGTGAAGCTTCGCCCGGTGGATTTCGCCTGCGAGGGCGTGTTCCTGGCCGGTCTTGCCCACGGTCCGAAGTTTATCAACGAGACTATCGTGCAGGCGTTGGCGGCGTCGGGACGTGCGGCGGCGATTCTGTCGAGAGACGTTTTGACGGCTGGCGGGGCGGTGGCGGCGGTCAACACCGATCAGTGCGCCGCCTGCCTTACGTGTGTGCGAGTGTGCCCCTACGGCGTGCCGTGTATGAAGGATGATGTCGCGAACATCGAACCGACCGCCTGCCAGGGGTGCGGGTCGTGTGCGGCGCAATGTCCGGGCGGAGCGATCAAATTGCAGTACTTCACCGATGAGCAGATATCCGCGGCGGTCGAGGGCCTGTTTGTTTGCGAACCCTGTCCGGCGACTCAGGAGGCCAAGGAATGACCCAAGCCGCCGATCAAACCACAACCGCCCAAACGGGCGATGAGTTCGAGCCCAAAATCGTAGCATTCTGCTGCCATTACTGCGCCTACACAGCCGCCGACACCGCTGGCGCATCCCGCATGCAGTATCCCCCGAACATACGCATAGTCCGCCTGCCGTGCAGCGGTAGGATAGACGTTCCCATGATGCTGAAAGCCTTCACCTCCGGAGCCGACGGTGTGTACGTGGTTGGTTGCCTCGACGGCGACTGCCACTTCATTCTCGGCAACACGCATGCAAAACGTCGCGTGCCCGAGGCCAAGAGGCTTCTGGCGGAAATTGGAATTGAGCCCGAACGCCTGGAGATGCACCAGCTTTCAGCGGCCATGGGGGCGCGCTTCGCGGAAGTCGCCTCAGAAATGACCGATCGTATTAAGAGCCTCGGGCCAAGTCCCGTAAGGCGCGGATGAAAATAACGGAGATGCTTCCATGATTATAGCCGAACGCAAGCCGATCGATGAAATCTACGCGATGATCAAACCGTTCGACAAGGTTCTTATTGTCGGGTGCGGCGGATGTGTTACAGTCTGCCTTACCGGAGGTGAGCGGTCGGTCGAGGTCCTCGCCGAGCAGTTGAGGCTGAAGGACAACATCGAGGGAGGCTCGCATACTTTCACCGAGTGCACCATCACCAGGCAGTGCGACGCAGAGTACGTTGAGACCATTCGCAGCCAGGCCGCCGAGGCGGACGTGTTGCTCTCGATGGCGTGCGGCGTCGGTGTGAACTACATGACCGAATTGCTTGGCGATTCGATAACTCTTCCGGCGATGGACACCAAATGCTTAGCGGCCAACATACGACCGGGCGAGTGGTCCGAACGATGCGCCGCCTGCGGAGCCTGCATGCTCGAGCAAACAGGTGGAATCTGCCCGATCGCCAGATGCTCCAAGTCGCTGATGAACGGTCCTTGCGGAGGCACGCAGGACGGCAAGTGCGAGGTTAATCCGGACATAGATTGCGCCTGGATGAAGATTGTGGAACGCATGGAGAAACTCGGACGCATCGACGAGCTGACGGAAGTTACTCCGCCCCGCGACTGGTCAACCGGAAGGCACGGCGGACCCAGGGGGATGGTTGTTGCAGAAGCGGTGATGGACGAGGACCCCGAAGGCGAGGAAAACTGAATCGCGTGAATCCCAGATGATGGGATGACGATGAACAACAGCAGCCCATAGATTGCAATCTGTGGGCTTTCTTTTTAATTGAACGCTTTACCGCTCAGTCTGGCGACGAGTTGCTCTGAGAGCACTACGATGTCTTCTATGCTTAGAGCGGGAAAGATGTTCGTAGGCAGGAGGATTGTCGCAGAGGGCGGGAACTCGTCGTCCGCCGCGTGCCAGATTAGCTTGACGTTGAGTTTTGGGAAGATGCTGAATTCGAAAGCCTTATCGCCTCCGTCCGCGGTTTTTCCGTCGAGCGCGGCGGCCGCTGCGACAAGCGTTTCGGCGTTTCGTCCGGCGGTGTAGCAGAGTCGCCCGATGACGCGCCCCTGGTAGACCTTGTCGTACGTTATGGCTCCGGGTATCTCGGCGAAAGTGAGGGTGGGCTCGCCAAAAGTGGGCCTGGAGTCGATCGAGAGATAGTGCAGCACCAGGATCTGCCATGTCTCACGGACTTCGGCGCCCTCGGCGGTCCTTACCGATCCGGTTTGAAGATCCGCCGACAGCGTTTGACCAAGTATTTCCAGCGTCCACAGATCGCCGTCGGCGCGAGCGCCGAGCCAGGTGAGTTGCTCGGGCGATTGGTCCTTGAGTGTTTCGACGGCCTTGTCGGCGGCGATACGGTAATGGCCTTGCGCCGGTGGAATGTGACCGCTGGGATCAGGCACGCTTCTTCTTTTTCTCGATGAGGGCTGCGATGCGAGCGAGGCATTCCTGTGCCTGCGGATCGCTCCTGACCTCCGCCTGTCGCTTCTTGAATGACTGGGCTCCGTCGACCTCTCCGAGACATTGGGCGGCGGCTGGGCACCAATCGGCGCAACGGGGGGTGGTGTCGCGGCGCACAATATTACCGCAACGGCATCGCCGTTTCGGTTCATCGCTGAACATCTCGATGTCAACTCCGCAGGAGCTGCACTTAACGATCATCGAATCCAGCGATTTATTAGGCGTACTTCCCGGACACTTATTCAGCATGTCTCATTATAGGCATCGCGTAGGGTGAATTTCAGTAATCAGTAATTCCGCCAGAGGCGGATATCCGACAGCGACAACGCACGACTAGCGACGCGCGAGACCGCAAGCGGTTTGATGCGTGCAGGCAAATAAGTCCATCCGCGCGTCACCAAACCGCTTGCGGTTTCGCGCGCCGTTGGTGTTGTCGTTACTGACAACTGGTCGTTAGTGTCTTGCAGCCTGCAGGTAGGAATCGCAGTAGATCATCTGTTCCTGGAGCAGTTCCGCTGTTATAGCGGTATCCATCAGCTCCGTGTCGAGCGGATCCATAATCGCCGAATCGAGTCCTGCGGAAATGCACATCGCCAGGTACGTTCGGTTAATCAGGTTGCGATTGCTGCACCGCTGCGATACGTTCGACAGGCCCAGCACCAGGTGGGGAGCCGGATTCGCGAAACCCTTGAGCTGCGCGATCGCCTCCATGCAGTGCCCCGGATTCTTCGGCGCAACGTTCACCGGCAGGATGATCGGGTCGATGAAGAGGTCGTCCATCTCGATCCCGCCCTCCATCGCGATGGTGATAAGCTGCGCGCCAAGTTCAACGCGTTTCTCGACATTGCCCGGAACGCCGTCTGCGTCGATGGTAAGCCCGATGAGTCCGGCTCCGTTTTCGGCGGCCAGGCCCACATACTGCGAGGCGATCTCAAAATCAGCTTTGGATGAGTTGAGGATCTTCTTACCGGGCACCTGCGGGATCACTTCGGACATTACGTCCCACTTGGCGGTGTCTATCACCACCGGAGCGTCGCTTACTTCGCGGATCGCTTCGACCAGCCAGAGCATCGCGCCCTTGGCGTCGCCGGCGGCGGGGCCTACGTTCACGTCAAGCGCGGTCGCGCCTGCGGCCATCTGGCGTGTGGCGAGGTCCTTGATTACCTCGGGATCCTTCTCGATGATCGCCTTCTTGACGTCCTCGAACATTCCGTTTATGCGTTCGCCGATTACGTACATATTACTGGTTTCCTTTTCTTTATTGTGCCGCGGGCGTCAGGCGGTCTACTGTTTTCTTGACGTATTCGATTGCTTTGGGATGTCGCATAACAAGCAGTTCGGCCCCGGCCTGCAGAAGCACCGTTGCGGTTCCCGCCTCCCACATTACTCCCCACTCGCTGCGAGTTTCGTCTGTGACGCAGTCGAACTGCGGCGCACGAGCCTCTTTTGCTCGCCAGGCTTCAAAGCCGACGTCGCAGAGAACCGGCTGGGCCAGGAGCTTATCGCCGCTGAGTCCGGCAAGGCGTCCTCGCTCCTGGATGCTGTACACGTATTCGATGCCGTAGCCCAATGCTCCGGTGGTCGGGAACATCACAATGTCCTGCAGGCCGAATCCCGCGTCGGAGCAAAGGATGTTGACCTGTTTGGCGATATTGATGTCCAGGGGGCTTTCGGCGATGAGTTTGTGGTTGTCGGCCAGGCATACCGCCACCAGCGTGCGGTAGTTCTTCTCGCGCGCCGTGCCGATCAGGCAGTTTTCGCCTTTGGCGGCGGCCGATACCGCGGGCAGAATCTCGTTGTCCTTCTCGTCGACTCCGCATCCCCAGATAGCCAGCGGCACGTCGACCGCGGCCAGAACGTCTTTGACGGTCTGTGCGCACTGTTCGGCCGAGTGGTCGGCGCTGTCGGGATGCGCCCCGACCAGACGAAGCAGGATCATATCCGCTCCGAACTCGACGGCCTTTTTGGCCCATTCAGCGGGCGAATTCATCGCATCGCCGTAGACCTCTTTGAGCGCGTCGGGCCAGGTGTCGGTCTCGGCGTCCCAGACTTCCACGGCTACCGCGGGCTTTTGCCCGGTCGAGCCTTCAAAGGCCAGGAACGGCAAGGCTCCGGTCCCGCCGAGGGTTACCGTACTGCCTCTGGTCCCGCCGTCGTCGGCTGTTGCGCCTATGACGACGGTGTTTACCGCGGCGCCCCATTTTTCCGCTACATCAGGAATACTCATTTGGATCTACTCCTATCTGGATTTCATGTCTCTGGTTCTGGTGAATTACTTTGTTACGCCGACGGCGCCTGGAGTCCCAGGGCCAGGGCGGCGATATCGGCTATTGGTCCGGCCGCTGAGTCGCCGGCTTGTTCGTCCACAGGTTCGCCTCTGGCGCATCGTCCGGCAAGGTCGGTGTCAAACGGGACCTGCACCACCTGGTCGATGCCGTCTATTTCGGGCGCCTTGACGGCGTCTGAAGCGGGCACTCCGGGCAAGCCGACTTTATTGATCGCCAGTATCCGCCGCTTTACGTTCAAGTCAAGCGAATCGGCCAGTTCGCTCATTCGCTGAACGGTGGTCAGGCCGATGGGCGTGGGCTCGGCGACGAGTATCAGTGCTTCGACGTCGTCGATCACCAGGCGGGAGAGGTATTCCATTCCCGCTTCGCAGTCGACCAGCACGCAGGCGTAGTTGTTCCGCAGCAGGCTCAGATACCTCCTGAGCAGCCCGTTTACGTAGCAGTAGCACTTGGGCCCCTCGGGGCGTCCCATCGTGATCAGGTCGAAGCCGGTATGTTCGCTGAGCAGTTCGGCCAGCCACTGGTCCATGAGCCTGGTCTTCGATATCTCGCTGGGGGACTGTGCGGCCTCGCCCATGCGTTCGCGAAGATCAGCGATAGTGTCGGACCCTTCAATGCCCAGCGTCAGCGCCAACGTCGCGTTGGGATCGGCGTCGACGGCCAGGATCGGCTTGACGCCGGTGGCGATCAATCGGCGCAGCACCATCGCAGCGGTCGTGGTCTTGCCCACGCCGCCTTTCCCGCCGAATGCTATGATTGATCCCTTCATACTACTACTCCGATTTCTCGGCCAGGGCGGCCAGTACGCTGGGGAACAAGTCCAGGTTTGTGTGCGGGAAGAAACAGGCTGAGACGAACTGGTCCATGAACGTCGGTTCGGTGCTGAGTTCGAAATAGGTCGTGTTGGCTGCTATGCGGAATATCTCGTCGTAGCAGTCGTCCGACAGCGCAGCCAGCTTCGCCCCGGCCAGCGAGGTATTCCCCACGAACCGCAGTTTTTCGGACGGAACGTCAGGGAGAAGCCCGATGAACACCGAATTGTCGACGTTCAGGAAGTTTCCGAACGCTCCGGCCACCATCACTTCGGCGACGTCGTCGAACGTCATATTCAGGGCGCTCAGCAGCACGGACTCAGCCGCATAGATCGCGCCTTTTGCCCGCATTATATTGTTGATGTCTTCCTGGGTTATGGTGACGTCGGGATTCTCGCCATTGCCCTCGGGGTCGGTCAGGAGGTACTCGAGTTCTCCCTCGTCATTGGTGCGTACTCGCGAAGGCGACGCTTCTGCGGATATTCGCCCGGTTTTGTCGATTACGCCTGTTCGCAGCATTCCGGCGATCGCGTCGATGTAGCCCGTACCGCATATCCCCACCGGATCGGCGGAGTTGATGGTTGAATAGCTAAGGATGGTGTCGGCGTCGAGAAGGCGGATGTGGTCGATGGCGCCGGCGGAGGCTCGCATTCCGCAACTGCACTCACCGCCCTCGAACGCCGGGCCCGCCGATGCGCTGGCGCAGACCAGGAAGTCTTTGTTTCCCACAACGATCTCGCCGTTCGTGCCGATATCGATCAGCATCCGCACCTTGTCGTCGTTGGTCATTCCGCTGGCGAAGATTCCCGCCACCGTATCTGCTCCGACGAAACCGGCGACGCAGGGCAGGCAGTAGAGCAGCCCGCGCGGATGAATCTGCAGCCCGGTTTCCGCGGCGCGGAAGGGGGGCAGATTGTACGCCGCCCCGATGTAAGGTTCTTTGCGGATGTTCGCCACGGGCAGCCCGGCCAGCAGGTGCACCATTGTGGTGTTGCCCGCCACCGAGATCAGCGAGATATCCTTTGTGCTGAGTCGGTGTTTTTTGACGAGCTGCCCGATCAGATCGTTCAGGTCGCCGACAATGCTCTTTCGCAGATCGTCGTGGCTGCCGGACTCCGAAGCGTGGATGATCCGCCTGATAATGTCGCCGCCGTAGCGTATCTGGGAGTTGTACTTCCCCGCCTTGCCCAGAGTCTGCCCGTCGCACAGGTCGACCAGATGGCAGACAACGGTGGTCGTGCCTACGTCGGCGGCGATGCACATGTTTCTGCGGCTGGTCTTGCCCGGTTCAACGTCGATAATCTCGGTCAGCGGACCTCGGTGCCCGGTCATCGCGGTGACCTTCCAGTCGCTCTTTCGCAGGATTTCCGGAAGGCGCCGAGTGGTTTTCAGACCCATCTGGAAGCCCTGGGTCTTGTACTGATCCTTCAGCCCGTGTTCGAGCCTCTGCAGGTCTGACTGATTGTCGCTCAGCGAGGGAGCGGGCAGTTCGACGTAAGTTTTTCTCACCAGCGGAGCCAGCGCCATCTTGCGATGCGTAAGTTTGCGGACCTCGGGCGGCTGGTGTACGTCAGTTTCGACATAGTCCGGCGTGCCCGCCAGGCGGGTGTGCTCGGGGATTTCGATCTCTACGTCTGACTCGATTCGCCCTTCGCACGCGAGAATGTGACCTTGCTGGATCTGTTCGTGCGAGAAGAAATCCGTCGACCCGCCGGTGACCGTGCCTTTGCGTACGATCACTCCGCATCGTCCGCAGACTCCGTCCCCGCCGCAGAGGCTGTTTACGAACACGTCGGCCTTGCCTGCGGCGGCGAGAATCGTTGAGCCGATGCGCACCTCAACTGTCTTGTCTTCCGGCAAGAACGAAACTTTGCAGTTTCCGGCCATTGAGTTACCGCAGGTGTGAAGGGTTAGGCGGCCTTCCAGTCATTTTTCAGATAGGCTCCCAATCCGGCCGCTTCCCTGGGCCCGACGAGGACCTCCCATCCCGAATCGTCAGCCAGTTGCGCCGAAAGTACGGCGACGTGGCCGGGTATTACGACCTTGTGGTGAGACAGAGTTTCCTCGACGCCTGCGGCGGTGAGAGCTTCTGCGATGGTCTCGGGATTGAATTTGTCGGCCGCCCATGCGGTAAGTACGCTGGTGCCTTCGGTGTCTACGGCGAGAATGCGGCACGGTACGCGAGAGGCCTCCACTTCCGACTCGACCGAGTAGTAGCTCAGCGAGAAGTTGGTGGTCACCAGCAGCGGGCTGTCGTCGGTCACTTCGCCGACTTCGTAGATCCTGGGCTCGACCTGAACGGGCTTCTGCGGGTCGGTGTAGATGTTCTGACGGGCGGCAAGGATGGGAACCAGCAGGTGGGGCTCCCAGGCGTCGGTAACGAGCACGCCGGCGTACTTGCAGACGTACGTAAGTCCGTCCAAGGCCGCTGCGATCCTGTCTTCGCCGCATGCGGTAACCAGTGCGGGGTATCCCAGCGGGCGGAAGGTTTTCTTCAACGCAGCTCTGCGGGCTTTGGTTACGAAGGTCAGGCCTTCGTCGATCCCGACGGCGCCGGGGGAGATCATCAGGTCGGCGGCTCCGGCTTTGGCAAGCGCCTCGGTGGCTGCGGCTACGTCGTCCAGCGAACCGGAGACGCACAGCGGAGCCTTGGCGTTTTCAGCCAGTTCGGCAAGTCCGTCGTCGCCGGGCGCGCCGGTGTACGACAGTACGGGTCTCAACCCGGCCAGAGGTCCGGTCGCCGCGGCGGACAACGCCGACACGTCCGAACTGATCAGAACCATCGGCACGCCCAGGGCGTCGTTTACGATTCCGGCGGCGGCTGCGAAAGTTTCAGCCGACCCCGAATCGTTCACCAGGGCGATCATTTCGGGCTTGATGTCTTCGCCGACGCGGTGGAAAACGAGTTTTTTGAACGCTTCGCACGCTCCGGGCAGGTCTTCGTTGGCGTCCGACAGCTGCATCGCCACTGCGGTGGGGTGATGGAACTTTTCGTCGTGACGGTAGAGAACGGTTTCCTGGCCGATTTCGATGGTGTTTGCATCGGCTCCGATCTTGATCAGTCGCTGCGGGGGCGCCGATGCGTCGGACAGATCGTCCATAGCCGCTTCGTCGAGTCTCGGGCATTTGTCCAGGCCTTCCTGGCCTGCGGCTACTTTCATCGCAAAGGCAAGACACGTCGGTACTCCGCATTCCTTGCAGTTCTCTTTGGGCAGTTTTTTGTAGATATCAAGTCCGGTGAGTGCCATTTTTTATTTCCTGTTATTTGGGGGCTTAGAATAAAGATTCCATTTCCAACGCGGGATGTCCGACCTTGGTCATGTGCTCCACAAGTTCTTCTGCGGTGACCGCTACTGTCTCGTCGGCGATCTTGTCCAGGAATCCGTTCATGCCCGCTTCGCCAATGCGTTTTTCGAGCTTCTCCCGCATTTCTTCCTTGAGTTCCTTCGGCATCCAGACGAGCCTGGACAGGCCGCCTTCGGCGCTGATGAACTTTTTGCTGGTGAGGTAAAGCCTTCCGACTCCCACGAAGCCGGGCGTCTGCATTCCACCGCCGACACTGCCCGCAAGCGTGGAGAATCCCATGCCGATCGGCGTGTCGCCCATGTACTCGCGGTTTACGATCATCACGCCGTTGGCCTCGGGCACCATCGCCAGGATGCATTCGAAGCATCCGCACGAGGTCATTGGGTTTTCCATGAGGCTGTAGGCGCTGAATTTCTCGATGTTGCGGTTGGAGTTCTCGTAGACGAACTTGTTTACCGGCTCCCACTCGCCGAGTCGCTCGTCGAGACACTTGCCCTTGGGGATAGGCTGATTCGGTCCGGTGGGGTTGATTTCGAATGCGGCCTGTCCGTCGAGCCAGTTGTACGCTCCGCACAGCCCGAGACGTTCGGGAGTTATCACGCACACGTGGTCGGGTGCGAAGGATTGGCACAGCGTGCAGGAGTAGAACGTGTCGACCGATTCGTCGGTCATGCCCGCCACTCGCTCGTCTCGCGCGGCGTAGATCGGTCCGGACATTTCGACCATAGCGGCGGTTTCAGCCGGGTCGGTGGTCACCTTGACGGCTACCTTGTCCACGATTCCGCCGTATTCGTCGTGCAGTTTGGCGTGGAGGATCGTTCCGATATGCTTCAAGCGGAATCCGGCGGCTAGGGCTGCTTTGCTTATGCGGCACCAGATCTGGTCGCGCTGGCCGGTGTGCATGAAGCCCATCGCCTCGTTGCAGTATCGGTGAAGCTGACGTTCGAAGATGCCTTCGAAGTCGGTCTTCATTTTTCGACCGGCGACCAGGATGTGAATGCCAAGCGGCAGGGCGCCGCCTTCTTCGATCTGGTCAATCTCAACGCCCGTGACCGTGATCTCGCCGTCTGTGATCGAGTCCATGTCGACGGTCTGTATTACTTCGACCCCGTCGGAATACTTCGAGCCGAACTGTACGTGCATGTCGTCTTTGCGGACGCGTTCGCCTTCAAACGCCGGCGAATACGAGACGGGAATGTCGATGTCCTCGACCTTCACCTTCACGCCGCGCACTTCGATGCAGGTCGGGACGATCTGCTGGTGATCGAGCTGGCGGACCAGCGCCTCGAAAGTGGTGACGCCCGTGGGGCGAACTTCCGGGGTCGACTCGTGATCGGAAATCACGGGGAAGCCCATTACAATCGCTCCGGCTCCGACGGCGTACCAGTCGTCGGGGATAGGTCCGAACGTTATGCCGAAAGCGAAGATACGCTCTTTGCAGTATCTCAGGCAGCTCCGCCAATCGCCTTTCTGGTGTCCGCCGAATGTCAGCGCGCCTCGCATCGCCCAGTCCAGCACGTAGATCGCCGAATGGATGTCGCGACCGGCCGGGACGATATAAGTGTCCCAGCCCATCTCGACGCCTTCTTCGTCCAGTTGGTCCTTCATGCTCTTGCCGTCGGTATTGGCGATCAGGAACGTGAGAATACTGCGTTTCTGCAGTTCTCGGACGATGTGGACGGCGATTTCGTTCGTCGGAGCCGGTCCGAGGATCGCCGCGAACCCGGGCATCCTGCCGTCAACCAGTTGGATACCCAACTCGCGGAGGATCGTATCGGAGATGAACCCGGTGAATCCGTCCTCGATAGTCTCCTCATTGAGGTAGCGGATTGCGCAGGTGACCTCCATAGACAGCAGCGTCGCGACGCCAGCGTCCAGTCCGTCGCCGAGGTAAGGCAGCCAGAGCTGGCCTTCCGGGGGAGCGGCCATCAGGTCCTGGCAGTGGGCTACAACTTCATTGAGTTGCCCCAGCTTGGTGACCTCGAGCCCCATCAGGGCGTGGATCATCGGAAGCTGGAACGCCGTCCCCGGAAACTCGATCGCCTGATCTTCGCCCTTGGCTTCGATCGCTTCTTTTAGTTTTGCGGCGGCTTCGTCAACGAAGCCTTGTGCTCCGCGGATGGCTGCGGAAATAACCTCTCGCGACATAACAGTGTCTCCTGCTGATTTCAGTTAGTTTTCTTGATTTCGTCCCTGGCCGCCCGTCATGAGTTTTCGGCGGCTACTTCGGCGTCCTGCCCTTGGTAAGGCACGGGGAACATCGGTCCGGACAGATGCAAGGCTTCGCGCTGTGCGTCGATGTGATCGATCATCAAGTGTGCGGCCTTGATCGGGTCGGACTCGAATGCGAACTTACCGCCGAAGTCTGCGGCGATTCCGTCTGTGAGGTACGCCTCGAGCCCCGGAGCTCCGGCGACTGGAAGCGGTTCGCCGAGAACGGTGTAGGCTCCTGAGGCTACGGCGTAGAAGCCGATTGCAATGGCCTTCTCGCTCATCCATTCCGGCGCGGCTGCTGCTATGGGCAGTCCGGCGAAATCGTCGCCGAGTCCGCCTTCTTTAACGACATTGCCCAGGATCACCAGAATCCTGCTGATGTCAACGCAGGCTCCCAGGTGCAGCACGGGCGGGATCCCGACCGCGTCGCAGACTTCCCTGATGCCCTGGCCGGCGAATTCGGCGGCCGATTCGGGGCAAAGCAGGCCTGCTTTTGCGTCGGCGATGGCGGTGCAGCCGGTGGTGGCCACCAGCACGTCGTTCTTGAGCAGTTCGCGGGTCATCGCTACGTGCCCGGCGTCCTGCTGATATCGCGGATTGTTGCATCCGACGACCGCCGCCACTCCCCGCAGACGCCCTGTGATGATCGCGTCGTTCAGGGGGCGGTAGCTCGGACGATACCTTCCGCCCAGTGCGGTGAAGATGTTCTCGGCGGTGAAGCCGGCCACCAGCGGGCTGGAGACGTCGGGAATCTTGACCTTTGCAGTGTCCCGATTCTCGAAGTTCTCGATCGATTCTCTGATAATAGCCTTGGCGTTGTCCAGCGCGTTGGCTTCATCGAGCTCCATGTGCTGGGCCTTCGGGAATTTGGCCTTGTGCGACGTGCTGATCAGCTTGGTGTGGAACTTCTCAGCTATCGTCCCGACCGCCGGCATGACGCACTGGATGTCGACGATCATCGCGTCGACGGCGCCTGTCGATATCGCCAGTTCCTGCTGCAGGAAGTTGCCCGCGACCGGAATACCGTGTCGCATCAGGATCTCATTTGCGGTGCAGCATATTCCGCTGAGCTGGATGCCTTCGGCGCCCTTGGACTTTGCCAGTTCGAGCAGCTCAGGTTCGTGCGAAGCGGCCACCAGCATCTCAGAGAGAATCGGCTCGTGTCCGTGGACCACGATGTTAACCTTCTTGGGATCGATCACGCCCAGATTACTCCTGGACTTCAGCCATGCCGGGCTCTGGAAAATGATGTCCTGAAGTTCGGTGGCGATCATGGACCCGCCCCATCCGTCGCCCAATGCCGCCCGGATTCCCGACAGTATCAGGTTCCTGGCGTCCGAGTCGCCGCCCACGTGCGTGCTGTGCAGCAGAGTAACCACTTCGCGGTCGATGCCCTTGGGTATCACGCCGGCTTCGCGCCACCTTGCCTGTTGGGCCTCGGGAGCCCGCGAGATGAACTTCAACTGGCCGAACTGTTGGCCGAACTGCGACAGGGCCGCCTCAGCCACCGCGTGGCCGATCTCCTTGACGCTCTTGCCCGCAGTGTCGATTTCCCATTCAGCGGCCAGGCGTGCAAGCTTTGCCGGGTCTTTAACCTGGTAGTCGCTTTCTCCTTCTGCTGTGGCGTGGAACATTGCCGTCGCTACGTCTCTTGCATGGTCCGAGTGTGCCGAGGAGCCGGTGGCGATCATTCGCACCAGGTTCCTCGCCGCGATCACGTCGGCCGTCGCACCACAGATGCCTTCGGTGGCGCCCTTGCCGGTCAAGCTGATGCGGCAGGGGCCCATCGAACAGTTCTTGCAACAGATGCCCTTAATGCCGAAAAGGCACTGGGGCTGCATCGCCTCGTAACGATCCCATACTGTCGTCAGGCCTTCGGCCTTGGTGTGCTCGAGCATCTCGATCGATGCAGGGTCTATACTACGTTCTTCTGAAGTCTTTGGAGTTTTCAATTTTTCACCTCTCGAGTGTTTCTTCGGGCCGCACCGCGGGAAGCTATCGGACAGACCGACTTGCGCCTAAAAGTACGCCGATACCAAAACCACCGCAAAACACGTTGACCCGATGTTCTTGGTAGGAATAAACAGCCCATGGAATTCTACATAGTCCCCCCATATCTTTCAAGGAATCCTTTTTAGACTTTTTCTAACGCGATTACTGGAGCCTCAGGTGCTACAGTGCTATAGTTCCGACGGTCCCATAACATTGTAGTCAGCGCCTCTGTATTCTTGTTGGAGAGAGTTATATGAAAATTGCGATTTCAGGAAAGGGCGGGGTCGGCAAGACGACCCTGTCAGCCATGTTGTCAGGAGTACTTGCTCTGGAAGATCGGCGCGTCATTGCGATCGACGCCGACCCGGATGCGAATCTCGCTTCGGCCCTCGGCGTGGGTGACGAGACGCAAGTTGTCCCGCTGGCGGAGATGCACGATATGATCTCCGAGCGCACCGGGGCCGCCGACGAACCGGGAGGATACTTTCAGTTGAATCCCAAGGTCGACGACATACCCGACGAATACGCACTCAAGATCGGTAACATCCGTATGCTGGCGCTTGGAGGAGTATCCCAGGGTGGCGGGGGGTGCATATGTCCCGCCACCGCTATCGTCAAGGCGCTGCTGGTACACCTGATCATCGGGCGGGACGATATCCTTATAATGGATATGGAAGCCGGTCTCGAACACCTCGGCCGCGCCACCGCACAATCGATGGACGCGCTCGTTGTCGTCGTCAACCCCGACCGCTGGAGCGTTCAGACGGCCGTTCGAGTAAGAGACCTCGCCGGCGATCTGGGCATGAAAAAGGTCTTCGCGGTAGTAAACCGCCTGGGAATCGCCGGGCAGGACGCCGGAGGAGAAGTACAGGAGAAACTCGAACAAATCCAGACCGCGCTGGGCGACGTCCCGCTGATAGGCTCCCTGCCAATGGACCCCCGCCTCGGCGAAGGCGCCTTGAAGATCGCCCCGGACGGCGCGATCGCCCCGACCGAAGCGCTAACCGCACACACCGGCGCCATCGAGAGCATTATCGCGGAGGTGAGAAGCAGAGTATAATCCCGATAGTAACCGGCTACCCATCAATATGCGGGTAAAGGGGAGAAACGCTATCGGAACAATGTCGGTTACTATGGAGCGTGCCGGATGAAAAGATTACCTCGATATCAGTTGTGGCGGATAGCGATTGCGGTGTTTCTTGCGGTGTGGTGCAGCTTTGCCCATGCGGCGCCTTCGGGGAGGGCTGTCCTTCAGTGGGGCAACTGGTATACGATTGGACCGTTCGACAATAAGGACGGCGGCGGTTTTTCAAAGGTGTATCCTCCCGAACAGGGGGTGGATTTCAAAGCTTCATGCAAAGGCAAGGACGGAAAATCTCTGTCGTGGAAGCTCCGGACGGGCTTCAAGGACGGTAAGGTTATTGACCTTCTCCCCCACTTCACGCCTAACCTCAACATCACCGTCTATCTTGCCCGCCGCGTCACCGCGTCCCGGGCATGCGAAGTGGAAGTGGAGATGGGCAGTGACGACACCATCACCATGTGGGTTAACGGAAAGCAATACCTAGCCAAGAATGTGGCCCGACCGTGTCGGCTGGGAGATGAGTATGTCCGCGTCCCCCTGAAGAAAGGGGACAATACGCTTCTGCTGAAGATCTGTCAGGGGAAGCTGTGGTTCGGTTTCGCGTTCAAGGTCCTTGGCGTTGACCTGCCGGATAGTGAGGGGGAGATACCGTCGCAATTCAGGATGCTGGAGATGATCCGCAGCGGTAGGCGCAAGTCCAGCCGGTTCGCCACGCCGGAACTGACGCACCGCACCGAGTCGCTGATACGCAAGACAGACCGCGGGCCTGTGGACATTGTCCTGCGCCGGACCGCGGCGCTGTTGAAGGACATCCGGAAGATGAAAGGCGCAGCGGACCTGTCGGCAGAGGCCGGGGCGCTTGCGAAACTGCAAGCCGAGAACAAACGCGTCGAGGCGAGCGATATCGAGGCCCGGGCCGAACTGCACCAGAAGTGTTGCGAGCTCCGCCGCCGCATCGCTTTCGCCAACCCGCTCCTGAATTTCGACAAGATCCTGTTCATCAAGCACAAAAAGAACAGGAACGGCGAGCTTGCCGGCGATCACATGGCCGGTCAATACTACGGTATACACGCGACCGGGGGCGAAGGATTGTTCGTCCTGGACAACGCCTTCGGGCCCAAGCCTGCGGCTAGAGACCTGCTGAAGGACGCCAAGTGCGGGAACGGACGTTTCTCGGGCGCCAAGCTGCCTGACGGGGCCTACCTTTCTCCGGACCTCTCGTTTGACGGCAAGAAGGTTCTCTTCGCGTACACCGAAGCGGAAGGTTATCGACCCAAGGCCAAGGCCCGCGAGGACGCCAAAGGTCTCTACAGTTACAGCGGGCTCAAATGCTCCTTCACGGAGAAAAACTGCTGGCACATCTTCTCCGTCAGCGCCGACGGGACTAACCTCCGCAACGTCACCGACGGTCCGTGGAACGACTTCGATCCCTGCTGGATGCCGAATGGCAAGATCGCTTTCATCTCCGACCGAAGAGGCGGATTCGGGCGCTGCCACTGCAGCGCCAACGGCGGCGCACCCTGGTACACTTACACCTTGCACGCGGTGAACGCCGACGGCGGGGGCATGGCGCGGTTGAGTCATCATGAAACCTGTGAGTGGCAGCCCAGTATCACACACGAGGGATTGATCGTATACACCCGTTGGGACTACGTGGACCGCGGATTCTTCCAGGCCCATCATCCATGGACGACCACCCCCGACGGGCGTAACGCTCTGGCGCTGCATGGGAACTACCCCAAGAACTGGAAAGATCGACCCTGTATGGAGATGGACATCCGCAGCATTCCAGGTTCCAAGCGGCTTGTCTCGGTGGCCGCGGCGCATCACGGCCAGACCTATGGGTCGATCGTACTGGTCGATCCCCGCGTCGAGGACGATGACGCGATGGCGCCGGTCCGCCTGGTCACGCCCGAGGAGCGGTTTCCCGAATCGGAATACGGTTACTTCTGCCGGGAAGCGGCGTATGGAACGCCCTGGCCGCTCAGCGAAGATTATTACCTCTGCGTGTACGGTTATTCCCAGCGCCGCCGGAAGGACAAGAGCGTCGAGAATTACGGGATATATCTGCTGGACAGCTTCGGGAACAAGGAGTTGCTCTACCGGGACCCCAAGATCGCCTGCCTGAGCCCTATCCCCCTGAGGGCTCGTCCGACCCCCCCGGTGATTCCCGACCAGGTCAAGCCGTATCCCGTCGACCCCAATCAGCAGCGCCTCAACATGGATCGCCCGGCGCTTATGGCCGACGCAGTCGCCCGGGAACTGAAACATCAGCGGGGCGTGGACCGGACTCCAGGGATCGTCTCGATCGCCAATGTGTACCAGACGCGTCGCACTTGGCCCAAGGACACTCGCATCACCGCGCTGCGGATCGTCCAGATCCTGCCCAAGAGCGCCCCCGGGAGGGATAATCCGAAGATCGGTTACAGCACCGAGAAGAACGCTCGGTCGGTTCTCGGGACCGTACCGGTGGAAAAAGACGGCAGCATTCACTTCAAACTCCCCCCGTACATACCCGTCTATTTTCAGGCGCTGAACGAACAGGGCATGGCGGTGCAGTCCATGCGGTCGATTATCTACGTCGCGCCGAAAGAGAAACTCTCGTGCCTTGGCTGTCATGAGAAGAGACTGGCGGCGCCGCCGACGGTCAAGAAGCCCCTCCTGGCGATGCAGAGAGTACCTTCGACCATCAAGCCGGAGCCCGACGGGTCCAATCCGTTTAATTTCGTGCGACTGGTCCAACCGGTTCTCAGCGCCAAGTGCGCCGGCTGCCATGCAAAGAAGATCAAGGAGAAGAAGAAGGCTCCGGCGCTGACCGGCAAGAACCCGGACAATCGCGGCTGGCCCGAATCCTATCGCAATCTCAAGAAATACGCCTTCTACTACAACTCCGGGAGTTTTGTCGAGTCCAAGACGTATCCGGGCAAGTTCGGCGCACTAGCCTCGCCCTTGTACAAGCACCTCAAGAAGGGACATCACAAGGTGAAATTGACGCCGGCGGAGCTGCGCCGCATCACCCTGTGGCTGGACTGCAACTCCGACTTCTACGGAACCTACGAAAAACTCCCGGACCAGGCGCTCGGTAAGATCATCAGGCCGATTCTGAAATGAACGAAGTACTTGATATAGCGGGCGGTCAGCGGGGATACTGGGACCGGAAAGATAACCAAAGGAGTTGCAGATGAAGAGAGGACAAACATCCCTGTCGGTCGTGATTCTTGGTCTTCTCGGCGGGATACTGACCGCCGGGGCGCTGGCCGCCGACGCTCCGTCGCGGGCGGCCTCCCGACCGGCGGGAATCGCCAACACGTGGTCCGGCGTAGAGCGGATCGTGGCGATCGCTGACGTGCATGGCGATTTCGGGCAGTTTGTCAAGGCACTGACCGCCGCCGGCGTCATCGACGCCAAGGCCAACTGGACCGGCGGTAAGACGCACCTGGTGCAGACCGGCGACATCCTCGACCGCGGGGGCGATTCAAAGAAGGCCATGGACCTGCTGATGAAGCTCGAACCGCAGGCGATCAAAGCCGGCGGACGCGTCCACGCCCTGCTGGGCAACCACGAACTGATGGTGATGACCAACGACCTGCGCTACGTCCACCCCGGCGAGTACAAGGCGTTCGGCGGGAAACCCGGGTTTGCACGGGCGATGAGCAAGAGCGGGAAGTACGGTAAATGGATGAGGGGGCACAACGCGGTGATCAAGATCAACGACGTGCTTTTCATGCACGGCGGGCTCAACCAGCAATGGATGAAGCTCTCGCTGGACCGGATAAACGCCGACATTCGCAAGGCCCTGCACACCGGACCGTACCGCGGCGGGCTGCTGGGAAGCAGCGGACCGATGTGGTATCGCGGATGGGCCGTCGCGGACGTCGCCGCCGTCGCGGCGCAGTGCGACCCGGTGTTCAAGAAGTACGGCGTGAAGCACGCAGTCATCGGACACACGCCGCGCCGCAGTATCACGCCCCTGGGCCAAGGGCGGGTAATCGCTGCCGACACGGGAATGTGCGCCTACTACGGCGGTCAGCCCGCCGCGCTGGTCATCGAGAAACACCGCTACCTCGCCGTCTACCCCGGTCGCAAACCCGTCGCCCTCAAAGTCGACTACAAGCAGCCCACCAACACCCCCGCCCGCAAGGCCGGTTGAGACCAATTCAGCGGGGTCGTCGTCCGCCCTCGAGCCTGCGTGACTACGCGGGCGACTTGCGGCGCACTATCATACGAAAGATCAGCAGGGCGATGAACGCGACGAGTGGGCCTCCGATGAGGCCCTTCCACATCCCGCCTCGCGTGAAACCGGCAACGCGTCTGCATGCGTCCTGTCGAATAGTGTTGAGGAATCCGGTAAACAGCGCGGCCACAGGCTTGGCCTTGGGGTACTTCTCGAGATACGCCTTACTGTTGCCCTCGAAGATCACGATCGCCAGCAGGCGCGGGTCTATACCGTGCAACTCTTCCTGCAGTTTCTCAAGCAGTTTCTCGCGGATCTGATCGCGGGCGATGCTCACGAGCCATTGGGGGGAGATATCTTTAGTCTGTTCATCGAGCACCTTGTCGATGAGCGACAGAAAGTCCTCCATCACCAGGTCCGCCATAGCGTCCGACTGCGCCACGATCTCCTGCAGTTCCTCGGGCGTCTCCTTGCCGGTGAGTTCGAAATCCGCCGCGTGCAGCACATTTGCCTGCATAACGCTGACGATCAGCCCGTCTACGGCCCGCTTGCTCAATATCTGGTGTTTGATCCCCCGCTCGAGTCCGAACCACCCCCCACCGTAGGCCCCGCCGACAGCGAACGTCAGGGCGAAGACGAATCCCCATACCCAGCGGAATCGCCCCGGGGCATCGGGAGCAACGTCGAACAGACCGCGCCGGTGCAGGAAGGCGTACACCAGCAGCCCGAGAATCAATCCTGCAACGCCGAAGCCTATCGCCCATAGAACCACCGAAACGCTCACCCAGAAGATCGCGCCGAGAACATCCGCCCAGTGCTTCTCAAACAGAATCTTCAGATTGCGGGTAATCAGGTCCGAGGTACTCTCGGCGTTCCGCGTTTCCGCCGGACGGCTGGCGGTCGCCGGTTCGGCGGGGCGAGATGCGGACTGACCCGAAGCGACCGCCGGCCAGACAGCGACACTGAATATGAGAGACGCGAGGATACACTTGCCTTTACACATATTCGTCACCCGTTGGCTCTGTTTAACTGAGATACCCGAACTCACACCGCATCGCATGTTACGTCGGCGGCCCGGCGGCCGCAATGCTTAATCTATTGTTTCATCATCTGTTTCGAAACTGGTGGCGTGACTTTGCGCTTACCGGTTATATTCGCACGGTCGCGACGTTCTATCTGTTGATGGGTAACAACGACCGGATACGGAAACGGGAGATACAATCATGGGTGATTTGACAAGAGGTGAGTCTGCAGGCATTCGGGCGGGATTGTTGATTTCGACGGCGGTTGCGGCGGTGATGGTCCATCTGGTGTTCGCACGGGCCGCGGCTCCGAAGACTGAACCGGCGGGCGAGAAGGCGCCGACGTATCTCTCCCCTATCGCGATGGTCGCCGACAGTGCAGGCAAGACGATCTATATCGCCGAAGCGACGGCCGGGCAGGTGGCGGTGTTCGACGTTGCAACCCGGAAGGTCACCGCGAATATCGCCGTCGGTCCTCCGGTCAGCGGTGTGGCGATCTCGACCGATAGGACAAAGCTGTATATCACCGCCGGCGCCGCCAAAGGCCATCTCTGCATAGTAGACATCAAGAGCAAAAAGGTGCTCGCACGGATACCCGTAGGACACACGCCGATGTCGCCTGTGGTCACCCGCAATGGAGATACTGTGTATGTCTGCAATCGATTCGACAACACCATCGGCGTGGTGGATATCGCCGAGGGCAGGCTGGCCAATACGATCGGT
>JASLNT010000100.1 GCA_030745875.1 Phycisphaerae bacterium | reverse complement strand
TGTTCTGCCGTAATCTTAACATCCTTGTTCATGGCCTCGTCTCCGTAAAAAAACCAGTAGAAAACTTTCACCCTGCACAGGGTTCCTAAGGCCAGCATACATAGTGATTTAAAAAGCGCCAGAAAAAATTCTCACACCCTGTTCGGTTGCTTATCCTGGTTAGGCGGTTGACAAAAAGGCGCATTAGTGGTATCATTATAGCGTTGTGAGGATTGACGTGCAGGGCTCCCGAGCCGGAGCCTCCAATGTTCAATAGAGGACTTCACATTTGCAGATGCCGCGCCTTCCCGGTGTTCACGGGACGGTTTAGTGCTCACTGCGGCCGGACTTTTACTTATTTTGCGCCAATGTTGAGAACTTTGGCGCTGATTGGAAGAGCGCCCAGTGAGAGATAATCGCATCAAGAGAGGTTTCATCTATCGCCTGACGAACAGATATGCGCCGCCTAAGGCGATGCTTGCAGTTGCATTTCTGGTATCGCTGGCGAGTTGTCCCGCACCGGCCGCTGCGGAACGTCCTTTCGGCTCCCTCGATAGGGACCAGTCGGCGTACGCATTGGGCAGTTTTGCCATGAATATTATTTTTGTCGAGAGCAACGGCGTGGTGGACACTAACCAGGAGAACTGGACGCCCGAGCAGTTAACCAACATGCACGTCGAAATAGGGCAGACCGCGGCGTATTGGGAAAGTCTGACTGCGGCGTATCATCCCAACGCTCAACTGGATATCACTGTGAATTACGTTAATGGGGGCGTTCCGCTGGAGACGCGTTACGAACCGATCAATCGTCCCGGGGTCAGCTCAAGCCCGCTCTGGATGAACGATGTGATGGACACGCTGGGTTACAGCAACGCCAATTCAAACACCAACACCAGGGATTTCAATAACGCCCAGAGAGATCTTCTCGGGACCCATTGGGCAGCGACCGTGTATGTGGTTAACGATGCGGTCGACAGCAATCATAAGTTCACTGACAACTACTTCGCGTTTTCGATTTACGGCGGTCCGTATGTAGTCACCACGTACAATAACAACGGTTGGGGCGTCGACCGCTATGATAGAGTGCTGTCCCACGAATTGGGGCACGTATTCTTTGCTCTGGACGAGTATTACAGCAGCGGCTCGAGGACGACCGATCGCAGCGGGTACCTCAATGGGTCCAACGGAAACGCCGAGCGCAACGGCGTTGGCGCCAGGGTCACGCCTCCCCAACCCGACGCGCTGATGCTCAATATTACATTAGACCCCAGCGAGTTCACCAGCGTGCAGGTGGGGCACGTCGACACGGATAACGACACCATACCGGACATACTCGACACTATTCCGAACTTCTTCGGCAGCGACGCGGCCAGTGACGCTGATGCGGGGATATTCTCATTCTCCGGATCGGGCTCAGTCCGCCCGAAGGCCAACCTTAATCCGAAGGTCTGGGCTGAATCAGGCGCGAGGATGACGATCAATACTATCGATGGAGGGTCGTACAATCTCGACGGCTTGGGGTGGATCGATTTCCCGGCCGCCGACGGGGCATGGGGCGACTATAGCGAGTCGATTGAACTGGACCTGTTGGGCCTGGATGTGGGGCTTCACACGATTGACCTGCGAATCACCAACAGCGTGGGCAATCATTCGGCCGTGGACAGCTACGAATTGTTCGTGACGCCCGAACCGGGCACGCTGGGGATCGTTTGTTTGGGGCTCCTGGGGTGTCTGCGTCGACGCCGGAAGACCAATCGGCCTACATGACCGCGAACATCGCCGCGGCGGCCGGGGCGGCGATCAGGGGCGAATCTATAATGTCCAGTATTCCGCCGAACTCCGGAACCATCGACGAGCTGTCCTTGATCTTGGCCGAGCGTTTGAGGAGGCTTTCGCACAGGTCGCCGAACTGCCCCGCGACGCCGATAATCACGCCGAATACGGCCGCCTGCCACACCGCCAGACCAACATCGCCCAGATAAGCGATCAGTATGCTCACGCCGGCTGCGGCCGCCAGACCGCCGAACAGGCCCTCCCACGACTTGCCCGGCGAGAGCCACGGTGTAAGCTTGCGTTTCCCGATCGCAGAGCCCACGAAATACGCTCCGATATCGGTTGATTTCACGACCGCCAGGAACATTATGAGCTTCACAAAACCGTTTGAATCCGCAACGCGAATCTGGAGGATCATCGCGCCGCCGACCCCGAGGTAAAGGACGGTCATCATCGTGCAAGCCACCGTGCGGATTGCGTCTGTCGTTCGCCGGGAGACCATCTGGTCGAGGAAGACTATCCATACTATAGCGGCGAATAGCATCATCACGGTTTGCCCGGTCAGTTCGCCCCCTACAAACTGTTGCCACAATGGAAGCGTTCCCAGGCCCGCGGCGCCGATTACCGCCGACCGGCCGAGGATCAGCACGCCTGCTGAACCGCAGAGTTTGGCCATTTCCCAGACCGCCTGTGCGGCGATGAGCATCATCACGATGGCGATAGGCAGGCCTCGCAGCACCGCCGATACCCCGTCGGCCTGGGCGACTTGGATTACTTTCGCGTCTTCAAGGAACCAGTCCAGTGTAAGCACAGTCATCCCATAACTGGTTCGATCCTGACAGTCAGGGCTATTTGAGCCGGTAAACATAGGCTTCTGCGTAGGGGAACCCCGAAGGTCAGTCTGCATTTTTTATTTCAGGTTCTTCCGCAGAATCTGTGGGTGGTTAACGCATTTTTCCCCTTCGATCTCCCCAGTTTTTGTGAGGAAGACCGAAGGGGAAAAATGCTGACAAGGACAAGAGGGTAATCAATAATAAACATCGCCGGCGATTTGGCCGTTGGATTGAGTGTGAACACAACCATCCAACCAAGGAGCGCCGACGATGCAGTTGAAAACTATCCTCAATCTCGTTCATCCGATCAACGCCATCATCCCTTCGGCGTTGGGTGAGTCCCATCGCATCCCGCTGCCCTTGAGCCGGGCTGTCAATGTCGTGCAGAACGCCTCCGTCGGACCGGAGCCAATCTCGGAACCCTGCTCGCGGAACGTGGGGTAATCCAGCATCTCAGCACGCTC
>JASLNT010000099.1 GCA_030745875.1 Phycisphaerae bacterium | reverse complement strand
TGTTCTGCCGTAATCTTAACATCCTTGTTCATGGCCTCGTCTCCGTAAAAAAACCAGTAGAAAACTTTCACCCTGCACAGGGTTCCTAAGGCCAGCATACATAGTGATTTTAAAAGCGCCAGAAAAAATTCTCACACCCCCCCGAGGCGAACAGGCCCCTTTAGCTCGCGCCAAAGGAGGTCAGACACCATTTTGCCGCATCACACCACTTTTGGAACTTAACATGTCTTCATAACAACAGTTACTATAGGCTCTTACGGCAGCCCTGGAGGACTCTCTACGGAACGGGAGATCGCAAGTTCGAATCCCGCCACGCGCGAGGGTTACCCCTCACAAGGCCAGCGTATTACGGATGGCCTCGTCTTTTGTGGAACAAAAGCCAGGCGTGCTCGCGAGTGCCTTTGCGCCGCCTCGCTCCACGGATCCGAGAGCATCATTCAGTCGCCCCACCAGAGCCAACTCATCACAATCGGTGCTGATCAGCAATCAGCAGGTATCCAGGCCTGGCCGAGTTCCTGGGACCATACTGCAGTGCGATGACTGTAGTGGGCCTCGACAATTCTTTCAGAGAATATGTAGTTTGTGCTTGCCGGGAAGTATACAAATGTATACTATACATACGAACACTAGTTGCGAGTGTGCGATTATGAAACCCCTGACGCAAAGACAGCGGACCGTGCTGAAATTCCTGCAGCGGTTCTGTCGGGACAAAGGTTTCCCCCCGACCATGCGGGAGATCGGGCAAGCGATTGGTCTGTCGAATGTCAGTGCAGTCCGCGGACATCTAGCCGCACTGGAGAAAAAGGGGTACATCGCCAAAGAGTCCGACAAGGCCCGGTCTATCCGGATCATCCATACGCCCTCGATTATCAGCCGCTTCAAACGCAAACTCCACGAGGTCGCTCACACCGACGAGGGCGTCATTCATCGGATCAAGTACGGTGTGGCTGTCGTTACCCGCGAGCGCCAGAGCGTTTTTGAAGGTCCTCTGGCCGTCAAGATGCGTACGTCGCTGGAAAAGAGGAGTACGGAACACGGTTGGAAACTGCTTGAGGTTTCTCTGGAGCCCGACTGTGTCGCGGTCATCGTGGAAGTCTGGCCGAACCACTCGGGCGAACTGACGGCCAATCGGATCAGGTCGGCCGGGCGGGCGGTGACCCACAGGCTCAATAGGGATCTCTGGGCGAAGGGCTATGCGGTGACCACCGATCCGGACACACTCGGTGAACTTGTGCAAATGCTGCGAGACCAGGCGGCCGGCTGCGATGCCGACCAACGCAATGTGAAATCCAAGCAAAGGAAGGGGAATTGATCCGATGCGGTTCTTTCTCATAGACAAGATCACTAAATGGGTCGTCGGCTCCGAGGCGATGGGAGTGAAGAACGTTGCGTTGAGCGAGGATTTTTTTGACGACCATTTCCCCCGCCGCCCGGTAATGCCCGGCGTACTGATCATAGAAGGGATGGCCCAGCTTTCAGGCCTGTTGCTTGAGGACAGCCTCAAGGACAAATACGGTTCCGACGCCAAGGCCGTTCTAACCGTGCTTGAGCGGACGAAGTTCCGCGACATGGCCCGACCCGGAGACACTCTGACGTATCACACACAACTTGTCTCGCTGAACAAAGCCGGCGGAAAGGTCACCGTAACCGCCGCCCGCGACGACAAGCCCATTGTCACCAGCGGAATGACGTTTGGGTTCAAATACGTCGACGATCCGCAGCTCGATATCAGGCGCCGCGAATTGATGAAGATATGGACCGCCGATCTGGACATGCAAGAATGAATCACAGCGTGGTGATAACCGGTCTTGGGATGGTCACGCCCTTGGGGCGTAATGCGGATGATGTGTTGGATGCTATGGCGGCTGGGCGTGTAGCGGCGGCGCCGCCGGTGGGCTTTGATGTTTCTCCGCTGGACGGCAAACTCGCCGCACAAATACTCGATTTTGACGCGAACGAATACTTTCCGGACAACAAAACGCTTCGTCTGATGAACCGCGACGCTCAATTGGCGGTGGCGGCCGCCAGGCTGGCTGTTGGCGACGCTGGTTTGAACATCGCCAGGGATTACCGTACCGGAGAAGTGTCGTTGTTCGGGTCCACCGGTCTTGCCGGGATGCCCGCCGGCGACATTGCCGCACTGGTGAAGAACTCCGCCGACCAAAATGGCGTACTCGATCTGGGCGGTTTTGGACGGAAGGCGTTAAAGCGTGTCAGGCCCGTGCTGTCATTCAAGATACTGGCCAACATGCCTATTTGCTTCGTGTCGATTTTCGAGGGTATTTGCGGCCCGAATGCGATCTACACGCCCTGGGAGGGGCAAGGAGCCCGCGCGATACAAGCTGGTTTCCGCGCCGTTAGAACCGGACGCGCGCCTTGTGCTGTGGTTGGCGGATGCGACACGAAGGCCCACGCGTTTGGTTTTGTGAGTCTTCAGCAGTTGGGCGTCTTCGATTCGTGGACCCGACACGGAACCGGGACGGTGCCCGGCGAGGGCGCGGCGTTCCTGGTGTTGGAAAGCGAGCAGACGGCGCGGGCCAGAGGAGCCGAAATCTACTGCCGCCTGACCGACTGTTCGGCCGGAACGGTATGCGGCGAGGATCACGCCGATAGGTGTGCGAACATCATGACCGCCCTCGGGCCTGATCGCCCCGACCTGCTCGTCGCCGCCGGAGACGGTCAGCCAAAACTACACCGGCGCGAAAGGCGGGCGATCGACGAACTCTGCCCGCAGGTCGAAGTTGTTTATCCCAAGAAGCACTTGGGCGATCTTTTTGCCGCGGCCGCTGCGGTTCAGGTAGCGCTGGCTGCAAAGAGTGTTTGGCTCGCGGGGCCCGGAGCGGTCGCCTGGGCTAACTGTTTCGGGCATGGCAGCGAAGTGGCTTCTTTTTCGATGGAGGCTGCATGAAACGCGTAGCGATAACAGGCATGGGCGTCGTCAGCCCGATCGGCAGCGGCGTCGATCGGTTCTGGGCCAACCTGGCGGCCGGACGGTCGGGTATTGGCGCTATCACGTTGTTTGACGCGTCGACATTCCCGGTGCGCATCGGCGGCGAGGTCGATGATCTGGATATCGATTCGGTGGTCGAGTATTTCGGCGTCGCCGCCGATCAGCGCGACCGCAAGATTCCCTTGGCGCTGGCGGCGGCGGCCGAGGCGGTCGCAGATTCGAAGTTGTCGGACGCCGATCTGCACGCCGCAAGTCTTCAGTTTGGCGTTGGCTTGGAAGCATTGTTCATGGAAGACCTCACGCCGTACGCCCAGAGCGACGATATCGGGTTCGACTTGGCGAGGGCGGTCGCCAACGGCCGGTTCGACCGGGATTGTCAATCTCCCGCCGATCGCATATCGGACATTCTAGGCCGACGGTACGGTCTGTCGGGGGGGCGATGGATTAACTGTTCGGCTTGTGCGGCCGGAGCCCAGGTGATTGGCGAGGCCTTTGATATGATCCGAGGCGGGGATTGTGAAGTCGCCCTTGCCGGAGCCTCCGACAGCATGCTGAATCCCCTGGGCCTGGGCGGATTCAGCCTCCTTCGCGTTCTCTCGAATGAAAACGATGCACCGCAATCGGCCTGTCGGCCATTCTCAGGCGACCGGAAGGGCACGGTGCTCGGCGAGGGTGCGGGATTTGTCGTGCTTGAATCCATGGACCGAGCCAGGGCCCGCGGCGCCGATATCCGCGCCGAACTGCTGGGTTACGGTAGTTCGATGGACGCCTACCGCGTATCGGACCCGTCGCCGACCGGACGCGGGGCGGTGTTAAGCATGACCGCAGCGCTTACCGATAGCGGATTGGAGCCCGAGCAGATCGACTGCATCAGCGCCCACGGTACGGGCACACCGCAAAACGACATCGTCGAAACCGCTGCAATCCGCGAAGTTCTGGAATCGCGAGCCGAGCAGATACCCGTACACGCGGTCAAGTCCATGACCGGACACATGATCGCCGCCAGCGGAGCGGTTGAAGCGGTGGCGGCGGTCATGACGCTCACCCGCAGGCGCGTACCGGCGACGATTAACCTCCGCCAAGAAGACATCGAATGCGGATTGGACTACGTGCCCGGGGCTGCCCGCGAGTTTGGCGGAGCCACCGTTATGTCGAATTCATTTGGGTTTGGCGGGCAGAACGCCACGCTGATTCTCGGGAGGGCGTCATGACAAACTGCGATTACGAATCGCTGATGAATCTGATAAAGAAACGCAGATCGGTCCGGCGGTTTGCAGACCTGCCGATCGACCGGGCGGATATCGACCGCCTGGCGGATGCGGCGCGATGGGCTCCGTCGAATCATAATCGCCAGGGCTGGAAGTTCGTGGTCTTTTCCGACGCGGACGAGTTGGCGAGGCTGGCCGGCAAGGTCCTGGAATCTCTGGCCAGGCGTCTAGCCGAATGTCCTGAAATCCCGCGAGATCGCAGCCGAGAACTTCTCGTCCACGCGACGGGTTTCGCTCTGGCGCCGTGTGTGATCCTGGTAATGCACAAACCGCCGTCGCTGACCGCGGGAAAACTGCTGGCCGACAGCCCTCTGGCTTCCGGTGAAGCGTTATCCGCCGCTATGGCGACTCAGAACATGTTGCTGGCCGCCTGCGCTATGGGTCTGGCGTCGTGCGTATTTACCGGGCCGCTGCTGGCGAGAGATGTCTGGGAACAACTGGACGACCTGCCCATGGGGTTTGAACCGACCTGCCTGATGGCTGTCGGATATCCCGCAGGTCCTTCGCCCGATGCGCCGCGAAAGAAACGTTTGGAGCAGATAATCGAATACAGATCAGCATAGCGATAGGTGATAAGAATGACCGAAAAGGAAATCTTTGCCCAACTCGTGCCCCTTGTCCGACAGGTGACTGGGGCAAAACCCGAGCAGGTTACGATGGGAGCATATCTGGTTGGCGACCTTGGGGCCGAGTCGATAGACCTGCTGGATCTGAGCTTCCTGATAGAGGAGACCTTCGCGGTGACTCTTGAGCCCGACGAATTCGAAAATCGGGCCCGCGCCCAACTCGGAGACGACGACTACGACGATGGCGGGGTGCTTACCGCCCGGGCGGCTGAGCAATTGCGAATTGCGCTGCCCGAGGTCGATCCGGAGTTGATCCGTCCGGGAATGAGAAAGATCGAAGTTCCCGGAGTGCTGAACGTCGCGGTGTTCGTACATCTCATAGGCGACAAGCTCGCCTCACAAACCCGGGAGGTGAATTGTGCTTGACGGAAAAACTGCGTTTGTGACCGGCGGGACCGGCGCGGTCGGGCGCGCAATCGTCGGGGCTCTAGCCGCCGGCGGCGCGTCGGTGGGTTTCTCGTATCACAGTCATGGCGACAAGGCGCGGGAGATCGAAGAAGAACTCTCCGATGGATCGGCCCGGGTGAAAGCATACGAACTCGACGTTCTTGACGCCCGCGGCGCCCAGAGCGTTTGCAAGGCGTTCGAAAGCGACCTCGGTCCGATCGACATCCTCGTGAACAACGCCGGAATCAGCCAGGTCATGCCCTTCGCCCTGATCGAGGAGCAGGATTGGGACCGCGTGATGGACGTCAACGTCAAAGGAATGTTCCTGGTGACCAAAGCGTTCGTTCGGGGCATGATCGCTCGCAAGAGCGGAAACATCGTAAACATAGGCTCGCTGGCCGGTACGCGCGTCCTGGAGGTGCCCGTTCATTACGCCACGTCTAAGAGTGCGGTGATCGGCCTGACGCTCTCGCTGGCTGGCGAGATGGCTCGGTACAACATTCGCGTAAATGCCGTAGTGCCCGGAATGCTCGATGGCGGAGTGGGCCTGAACATTCCGGAAAAGCAGCGGCGGGAATACTGCAAC
Organism: Phycisphaerae bacterium; assembly: GCA_030745875.1. Taxonomy (GTDB): domain Bacteria; phylum Planctomycetota; class Phycisphaerae; order SM23-33; family SM23-33; genus BS750m-G57. The sequence goes on along the minus strand of JASLNT010000099.1, from coordinate 10,450 downwards.
TACTGCACGCAGGGTCGACCCGGCCGGCCCGAAGAGGTGGCCCAACTCGTGGCTTTCCTCGCCAGCGACGCCAGCAGCTACATAAACGCGCAAGCGATCAACGTGGACGGAGGGATCTGATGCGATTCCGGATGATAGATCGAATACGGTCCTACGAACCGCAACGCGGCATCTGCGGCGCCAAGACCGTGTCGTTCGAGGAGTACTCGCTCCGCACTGCGCTGGGAGCCGAAGCATCGCTGCCCGAATCGCTCTTGCTGGAAAGCCTTTTTCAACTCGGGAACTGGCTGATCGTTCTGTCTTCCGATTTCACGCAAATGGGGCTGGTGATCCGAACCGGGCGAATCGAGTTTGTCGAACCGGTCGGGCCGGGTCAGCGGATTGACAGCACCGTAACCGTCAAGCACTATCGCAATGACGGGATCTGCTTCGACGGTGAAGCTCGGGTGGGTGATCGGACGGTGGCCCGGGGCGAATCTTGTCTGGCGGTACCGGCGCCGCTGTCGAATTACTTCGACCCGGATGACTTGCGAGTCTTGTTCTCCGAAATCCATCGGCCGGAGGAGGATTGAGATATGGTCCGCCTGCCCCAACGAGATTACACCTACTTCACTACGGTTCGCGGAATGTGTCGCACCTGCCGGCGGATAGTCCCCGCCCGCGTGTTCTTCCGCGACAAAAGTGTCTGGCAGGAAAACCTGTGCGATACCTGCCACAGCGAGCCGGTGATGATTGCGTCCGATAGAGAATGGTATCTTCGCGAGGTGCTCAAGGCCCGCCCGGACCGCTCTCCGCTGGATTTCGCGACGTCCCCGAAGCGCGGCTGCCCCCGCGATTGCGGCCCGTGCGCCTGGCATGCGAACAATTGCCAACTCCCCGTTCTGTCCATCACCAACGCGTGCAATTTGAACTGCCCGCTCTGTTTCACTTACAACCGGCCTGACCGAATCTACCACATGCCTGTCGATGAGATGGCCCGCACTGTCGACTGGGTTATCGAGTCTTCGGGGCAAGTTGACCTGATTAACATCACCGGCGGCGAGCCGACATTGCACCCGCAATTAATGGATATTCTGAAGTGCTGCGATCGGGATGAAATCGGGCGAATCACGATGAATTCCAACGGGTTGCGACTGGCTGACGATATCGATCTCTGCGAGCGACTGGCCGAACTCGGCGTCTGTGTCATCCTGTCTTTCAACACGTTTGACAGCGACATCAGCACGCAACTTCACGGGCGAGATCTGGTTGACGTCAAACTCAGAGCCATTGACAACCTCAGCCAGGCCGGCGTCCGGATGACGTTGCTGAACGTAATGATCCGAGACACCAACGAAGATTCAATCGCCGGGATATTCGACTTGATGCGGAAGAACGATCATATCCTGAGCCTTACGGTCCAAACGATGACCTACACCGGTCAGGGCGGCGGGCAATGGGCTCCGCGAAAACATCTGCCCGTAGATGAAGCCGCTCGAATCGTCTGCGAGCAGTCCGGGGGAATGTTGAGTCCGTCGGATTTCATGCCTCGCCCCTCAACTCACCCGCTGTGTTACTCGCTGTGCTACATGATAAAAGCCAACAACACTTTCCTTCCGTTCCTCCGTTTTGCGGCGCCCGAGAAGATCGCGCCCCTGCTGAGTGATTCATACCTGATTCGCCTTGGCGACGATGACAGCTTCTTTCGCGAGGCGATCGACGGGCTTTACGCTCGCGGGGACACCGCGAACCTGGCGGTTTTCCGCAGGCTTGTGGAAGACCTCTACCCCGCCGGCCGCGTGCTGACCGAATTCCAGCGACAGGCCCGGGCCGAATCGGCGATCCGCACCGTCTACATTCATTCGCACATGGATGAAGACACATTCGATTGCAGCCGGGCGATGCTCTGCGGCGACCTGGTCCCCGCCGAGCCTGGAACACTTGTCCCCGCATGCGCCTACAACCTTTTCCACCGTCAGCACGACGAGAGGTTCTATGCCGAAACAAACCGACAATCAGAAACCTGCTGAAGACCGAGAACTGGTTCGACAATGGTTCCAGGACGGCGCGGTCCGTCCGCTGATTATTCCGTGGGACCGAGCGGGTTGCCCCTCTGGTGTGCTCTGGCCGAGTCTCGCCGCCCATCTTAAGCAGCACCTGCGGTCGCTGATAGTCATGCTGGCTGGAGTCATGCCGATATCGGCGGTGAAGATAGGGCTCTACCGATTGGCCGGAGCAAGAATCGGCCGTAACGTACACCTGGCCCCCGGCGTGGTTATTGACCCGCTCTACCCACAGTTAATAACGCTTGGCGACGGATGCCGCCTGGGACTGGGCTGCAGGCTCCTGGCGCACGAAATTACTGCATATGATTTCCGCCTGGGCAGGATATCAGTCGCCAACGGCTCGGTGATCGGAGCCTACTCGACGGTTCGCTCGGGCGTGTCGATCGGTGAGAGAGCGACGATAGGCTTCAACAGCTTCGTCAACCGCGATGTGAGTGACGGGACCACTGTCGCCGGCTCGCCCGCGCGGGAAATCAACTCTCGCAGGAGGGACCGGTAGTGGGCTTCCTGGGCAACTACATGCGGAATCTCATGTCGCTGGCGATCGGACGCGAACCGACCGCCCCGCTGCTGTTCTCATACTATGTCACCCACAGATGCACGCTGCGTTGCGAGTATTGCAGCGATGGCGGCGGACAGGCGTTTCACCAGGACGCGTCAAGCGAGCTTTCGACTGACGACGCCAAGCGACTGATCGGCATGCTGGCGTCCGCCTCAGATACGCTGGACATAACCGGAGGCGAGCCGCTGATGCGGCGTGATCTCGAAGAGCTGCTGGTCGCGGCCCGGAGTTCAGGAATGCGAACGGTCCTCAACACCAACGGCATATCGCTGCCGGACCGGCCCGACGTGATGACCAATTGCAATGTGCTGGTGATTAGTCTCGATTCTACGAGCCCGGTCGCACTGAGCCAAATCACAGGCCAAGACGCCGCCGGAGCCCAACGCATACTCGACGCCGTCCGGTTCGCCATCGACAAACGCAAGCAAACCGCCACCACTGTGGTGCTCAGCGCCGTCGCCATTCCAGGCCGCCTCTCACATGCCGAAAAGGTGCTCGAACTGGCGAGCGACAATGACATCGGCTTCCAGTTGTCCCCACAGATAATCGGCTCCGAGATTCATCCGAACCTGACCGGCGATTCGGAGTATCTCCGCCTGCTCGACGCGGTGATCGCTCATAAACGCAACGGAGCGCGCGTGCTGGGCATAGAAGAATATCTCCGCGGCATCCGAGATGTGTCTGATTATCGTTGCCACCCGCTGCTCATGCCTACTATCCGCCCCGATGGAGCGATGTACTACCCGTGCCTGGAATCTGGAGCGGCTCCGATCAATCTCCTGGAAGCCGGCGACTACCGGACCGCTATGAAGTCCTTCCGGCGCAAACAGGCCCTGCCGGCCTGCAAACGCCGGTGTCACATTTTCTGCCACATGGCCCTGAGCCTGCTGCAGCGCTGTCCGCTCGCGGCTTTGGGCGAACTTAAATACATGAGGAGTTGAGATATGTTGACCAAGGTAAGACGCGAACTTCACTACCAGTACAGATCGATGAGATTGGCCCTTGGAATGCTTAGCAGGCGGTTCTTCCACTGCAATCTGCAGGTCACATATCGCTGCAACCTGACCTGCAAGATATGTGATTTCTGGAAGACTGAGCACGACCCCGCTGACGAACTGTCGCTCGACGATATCAGGTTAATCGGGAGAAAACTCAACCGCCTGGGCACGTTGATAATCTCGCTGGCCGGCGGTGAACCGCTGATACGCGAGGACTTGTTCAGAATCATCGAGATACTCAACGAGGAGAACCACTTTCCAATTCTCATCACCAACGGGTGGTACGTTAACGAACCGCTGGCCAGAGATATCCTGCGCGCCGGGCTGCAGGAGATATCCGTTTCGGTGGACTACGCCGATCCAAAAATGCACGACGCCCAACGAGGGCGCGAAGGGTCCTGGGACCGGGCGATCAACGCGCTCGATCTGCTCAACAAACACCGACCGGATCGGCGCAATCGCGTACATATGATCAGCGTGCTCATGGACGATAATCTCGACCAGGTTGAAGACATGATCAAACTCTCGCGCGAGATCGGCGTGACGTACATGATAAACCTCTACTCCTGGAATCGCGGGGGCAAGGAGCGGCGCATGCCCGATCGCCACGTCACCGAGTACTTGATGGGCCTCAAGAAAAAGTACCCCGAGTTCATCACGCTGACCAGCTACATCGACAGGCTCGACCAGGCCATTAACGAAGGCGGGATCGGCGACTGCCAGACAGGGCGCCTGCTGATGAACATAGACAACCACGGAAACGTCTCGCGGTGCACTGAGACCCTCGACAGACAGGTGGGCAATATCCTCACTGACGACATCCTGGACATTCGAGATCGCCTCCATGCAGTGCAATCCGCCAGCCGGTGCAACCAGTGCTGGACATCGTGCCGAGGCTTCGCCGAATCAATGTACGCCCGCCCGCGAATGAGACAGTTCAAGGAATTCCTCCTCTCGGTCAAGAGAAAGTAATGGAAGTGCTTGGAATAACACAATCTGTCTGTCCAACCTGCCGCAGGATCGTACCGGCCAGGGTGGAATTCGAAGACAATTCGGTATTCCTGCGCAAATTCTGCACCGACCACGGCGAGGATCGCCCGATGATCCGCCGCGGTGTCGAGGAGTATCTCCGCGCTCATCGATACGTAAAACCCGCCCAACTGCCCGATAGTTTCGCTGGCGACGACGCCAAACCGTGCCCCGAGGGCTGTGGGTTCTGCAGCCGTCACGAACAGCACCTGTGTATGCCCATTATCGAGATAACCTCCCGCTGCAACATGACTTGCCCCGTATGCATCGCCGACGCCGGGCGGGATTGGGATATGTCCGTAGAGCAGTTCTCGCAGATACTCGACTCTCTCCTTGCCGCCGAGAGACAGGTCGACGTGCTGAACCTTTCCGGCGGCGAACCGCTGATCCATGGGCGGCTGCTGGACATCGTGGACGAAGCACTGTCGCGCTCGGGAATAGTCCGCGTCAGTATCTCCACCAATGGGCGAAGGCTTCTCGATGACGACGGCTTGCTGGAAGCACTGGCTGAAAGGGACGTGGTGATCTCGCTGCAGTTCGACGGTTTGGATGACGACGTTTATCAGACGCTGCGGGGCGAACCGCTGGCCGACGAAAAGCGGCGTATCCTGGATGCGCTTCAGGCGGCCGACGTCACCACTTCGCTTACGATGACGCTTGCAGGCGGTGTAAACGAATCGCAACTGGACGAAGTGGTCAACTGCCTGCTCCAACGCGATCACGTGCTGAGCTTGATGATCCAGCCGCTTGCATTCGCCGGTCGGGGCGTTGGGCTCACCGATACCGCCCGGCGATTGAGCATCCCCGACGTGGTGCGCCTGTTGGGAGATACCGCCAACCCAGCCGTCAGGAGCGAAGACTTCGTCCCGCTTCCGTGCAGCCACCCGTTGTGTTTTTCACTGGCGTTTTACCTGAAGCTTGATGACGGCAGTTCAGCTTCGATTGCAGGCATGCTGGACGCGCCGAACCTGCTGGACGCCATCGCCAACCGCACCGTGTTCGGCCTGGACGAACAGGAATTCGAGCGCCTGCGGGAGATGGTCTACGATCTGTGGTCCGGTCCGGTGGGCAGTGCTCCGGACGGGCAAGCCGTAATGAGCACGCTGAGCGGAATCATGCGGGAGATATCCTGCCGCACCGGGTGTTTCGACCCGCGGGGGGCGTTTGGTTTGGCTGAGCGGCGGATCAAGAGCATATTCATCCACGCGTTTCAGGATGCAGACACCTTCGATCTGGCCCGCGTCCGCCGCTGCTGCAACGCCTACCCCCAGCCGGACGGAAAACTCATCCCAGCCTGCGTGCACAACGTACTGGGACGAAGGACGCAAGAAACGGGAGATCCGCGATGAGATCTAATCAAACGAATATCACTCGCGCGATCCTGGCTGCGGTGATACTGGCGGGCCTGCTGATTCCAGTGGGGCTGTACTGGTGGATGCCCGCTGGAGCCGTGCAATGGTTGGTTGGCGGCGATGAGGCGGCCGCGCTGGTCGACGGGCCGGCCGAGCCATTGCCCTTCCACCACGCTACGGAGCTTGAACAGTTCCTGGCCGTTGCGAGCGGATTTGGATTCAAGATTACCTATTCACTGCTGTCTCTGATTCTCGTGATCGTGCTGTGGCGGTCGAGGGCGGCGGATCTGGCGGCGATGCGGTGGGCGATGATATTCTTCTTTGTTGGCGAGAATTTCTGCGCGCTGAACTACGCACTGTACGCCGATACTTCCCATCTGTTCGAACTCCTGCACAACTACGGTATGCTGCTGTGTTTCGCATTCGCTACGTATTCAATCATTGAGGGCGTTGACATGCGTCTCATCCATGTCAGCGGAGCCGAGGACAAGTGCGGAGCTTTGCGTCTATGCGGGCGATGCATCAAGCACGCCGATGTTCCGTGCGGACTGAGGCGAGTGTTCTATCTGGTTATTGTGGCGATGATGGTTGTCACGGGCATGCTCCTGACGGCCGACTTCCACCACGTCTCGTACAATGTGGAAATCTACGGAGGGACCTACAACTACTCCAATCCGCTGGCGCATCAACTTTACGAGATCGTCTACTGTCCGGCGGCGGCGTTGGTGTTGTTTGCGGTCTCGCTGGTGATGCTGTTGAGGGCCGGGGGCAACAATCTGCGTGCGGCGAAGATGGCCTTTGCCGGAGGATTCGGGGCGATGGGGTTTGGCTCGTTTCGGATGATCCTCGCAGGAGCCTACAGCAAGCGAATGGTCTACTTCGTTTTCTGGGAGGAAGGGACCGAACTGCTCTTTGTAATCGGCGTATGCTGCGTCTTGTGGGTTTTCAGACGCGGGCTGTTTGGCGCGCGGGCGAAGGTGGGCTAGTATGACATCGGTCAAATGCCCCAAAGGCGGCGCCGCGAAGCGAGATACAGGATGTGGTGTCGACTCATGGAAATCATGAATTCAGAGACGAACAACGAAAACGAACCGGATATCTTCATAAAGGCCGGATTCCTCGCCAATTTCCAACTGCTCTTTGGCTGCCCGAGAAGGTCATTCGAAAACCTCTTTCGGAGAAAGTGGGTGGAGAGCAACCTCGCTCGGCGTGTCGGGCGCTGCCGACGTTGTGGAGCATGTTGTCGAATGGGCTTTCGATGCCGTCACCTGAAATATGACGACGGCGGCAATGGTCTTTGTGACGTATACGACAGAAGAAAGGCGGCAAGTTGCAGACATTTCCCCATGAGCGAGAAGGATCTGGCTGAGCGCGACAGAGTCTGCTCTCAAGCTTGCGGGTTTCGCTTCATCGATGCTAACGATACGACATGAATTCCGCCCTGCTCGACTGTCCGTTTTTCGTTGGACAGGTCAGCCACGAGGTTCACAATAGGTTCACAGTTTCGTGGGTGCGAACTTTATCTATGACAAGTCGCACTACTTTTCCTCCGCAGCGATCGTCGCCGCATATTACTTAACGTAACTGACGGAACGTGCGACTGTTAGTATGGCTGCTGATTTGGCGCCGGCCTTGAAAACTCCGCCCCGGGCACCGGCCGATGGGCCAATCTCGAGGTTCACACTTCCCGCCCCTGTGTACTTGCCCCCACCACCGCCGCCGCCAGCCCGCCAACTACAATACCCACCCCGGAATTATCCCAATAATCCAGCCAGGCACCCCCCGAAGATGAGCGTAGCGAAGGTCGCCGCCCCGCGCCTGTCCCCTTCTCTGTAGATGCGCCCGCCCCCGCCTGCAAAACAAGCCCCGGGCGTTTTGCCTGGGGCTTGTCTGCTGGTCCGACACGGGGCCGTAACCGCCGCGTATTGCCGAATGTACTGAGATCGCTAGTTTCCGAAGGCTCGCCTTTTGAGTTTATAGTAATGGTGCTCGTCGTTCTGGGCTCTCAGGCGGGCCTCCTGTACTGCCGGCGCCTGCCCGCTGCCGCTTGATCGCAGAATCTTGACGTACGCGACGACACTCTTCCGCCACCGTTTATTGGCCTCGACCAGGTTCTTGGGGGCGTCGGGCGGAGTGCGCTCGAGGTTATAACGCTTGACCTCAGCGTACTCGCCGCCCCTGGCGCGAAAGCGCCCAACGTCCGGGCGACCATGGGCCACGCTTACCGGACCGTCATCGTCGATAATGATCCGTTCCATGCCGCTTCCGTTGCCGCCTCCGTTGCCGCCTCCGTTGCCGCCTCCGAAGACGTCTTTGAAGAACTCTCCGCTGACAAGCTCAGTCCATGCCTGATCCAACTTCGCCAGGATATCAGGGAAGCCCATGTTGGCCTCTTCCAGGATGTTATAGGCGAAAAGGCCGCCAGCAATAAGCAATACGATAAAGCATAATTTAGTCATCGTTCTGTCCTTTCAATCGTGGTTTCAAAGGGGTTTATTCGCTTACACCATGGAATTGCCTCCCACCGCCCCCGTTGGACAACAAATCCAAAAAAAGAAGAAAAAACACCGCCGGCCGCCGCGTATATATTGATGGGCTGATTTCTTTTGCGTAAATCTCAGGTTGTCTGTCCGCGGGGAGGGGGTTTTGGCAATACAGGGGTAACAGCGAAATCGAAATCCCTCAACAGGAAAGGACAAAACCATGCTTAAGACACGAACGAACATTTTGGCCGCCGCACTGATCGTTAACCTTCTGGCGACTTTCGCCCTGGCCGATCGCACCTTGATCTGGAACCCCGCCTGGGGTCCAAAGCCCAAGACCGGGCAGTCCGAGAAGATCAAGAAGCTCATCATCGGAACCAGGCCCACCCCGGAAGTGCAGCGATACCTGAACCATCCCGAGCAGTATCCCAATGGACCGTACGGAGCCAGGATCGTCAGCGTGACGATCACGCGGAATCAGTTGAACCCGTCCGCCAGCCGTCCCCTGGCGAATCTGGACGCGAAACTCACCCCCGCCGCAACAGAATGCCGTCGCCTCGATGACCTGATCCTCCAATACAGCCGGAGGATGTGGTCCGCCGCCCAATACAAGCACGCCAGCCGGGCGCATTTCGAGGCCTACGTTAATCTGGCGGCGGACCTGGGCGACCTGAGAGTCCAGCGGAACCGGGCCGGAGCAACCCTGCGAGCCCTTCAGACCGAGAGATATAATATGGCCCGCAGATTCAGCTCGCCGAGGCCCACGCTGCTCATATGGCGCGTCAGCAACCACCTGAAGCGCGCGTACGTTCCCACGCATTACCTGCAGGACAAGGCCCGCGCCTACGTTAACGACCACCCCGAACTAATCGGAAGCACGATACGTCTCTACTTCTGATCAAACCACACAAGGGATTTCGCCAAGGCGGCGGGCATGGGCCCGTCGCCTTTTTTGTGGCGCGATCCAGGCGTCAGGGCGGCGTGGAGGTCTAAAACAGCGAGCGTCGCGGTCTTTTCGCGTCCGCTGGAGCGCCTTGTTACCCACTGTTCCGATATGCTTCTATTCTTCTCTGTGCTTCTTCGAGGGCATTTGTCTCCCAGACATCCACCCGACTCCCATCTACAAAGTAGTTGTCAGCGAAGTTCTGAGCGTAATGCCACGGATGATACTCCCACCCATCTCGTTTGGCATTTGCCGAGTTTTGAATCCAGAGGTCCCAGATTGCAACCTCAATCGTATCTGACAACTGGCATCCCTTAACGACATACTGCCGCCAGTCTCCTCCGTGACCAGCAAAGAGATCCGGATGCTTGGCTGAGAAGTCGTCGATCGCAGCGATTGTCTCCTGCGGTAGCTTCTCAATCACATCTACGACATACATTTCAAAAAAAAAGTCCAGTGGACGTTTCTCTTGGTAGTATGGCGCAAGTGCCTCTATTACCCCGTCATAATCAATGGGAAAAGGCGGCATCTGCGGGGGTTGGTATGCGTCACCATGTTGCTTCTTATCCTTCTTCTTTCGGAAACCAAACATATTGTGTTTTTTCCTTGGCGGCTAACGTCAAAGCTCAGCGGCGCGGTCTTTTCGCGTCCGCTGGAGCGCCTTGTTAGGCGCCCTTTATGCCGTGCGGTTTCATTGCCTTTCCATACTGGCTTTGTAACATATCTCCCACGCTGCGTGGAAGTCTTCTTCTAGGAGACGGAAGAATGGTTCCCATTGCGACTTGTCAGTATTTGCCAGGAACTCACGTTGCATCTCGGGTGACAAACTATCGAATCGCATTATGTGGCACCGCAAGCCGGTGCTGCTGTACAGCAACGGAATGGATTGAGTCTCGCTCCAACACCCGACAGCACGCCATTGGTGCTCGTGGTCGGGAACCTCTTGGCTGTACCACTCCGAGCAGGAGTTCGGCTCGTAGTCCGTCTGGGATGAGTACCAGGTGGAGTCGAACCTCTTCACGAGTCTGCACTGAAGAC
>JASLNT010000098.1 GCA_030745875.1 Phycisphaerae bacterium | reverse complement strand
GATTCGATCTCCGTGGTTCTGGCCAATGTGTTGAACGGAGATCCCAAAGGCGTTCGACACGTTAATCCCACGCTTCCCAAAGACATCGATACGATCCTGGCCAAAACCCTGTCGAGGTTCCCTCAGGAACGATACAACTCGATGGGCGACTTCGCCGAGGACCTCGAGCGATTCGCCTCCGGACGCCCCATTCTCGCCAAGCGCGCCAACTGGATGCAGCGACTTGTGAAATGGTCGCAAAGACGGCCGGCGGTTGCTGTTCTGTTGGCGCTCATGATTGCGATGATCATCACGGGAGCCGGAATATGGACGTATCAGGAGCAGCAGACGCAACTGACTGAAACCCAAGCAAGGAAAGATCGCGCAGCCCGACTCATTGAGGCCGAAAACGCCGAGCGATGGCGATATGCGCGTCTGATGGCTGAAGCGGATAGACAGTGGCGCGGAGGCGACATAGCGGCAACAAAGCGCCTTGTAATGCAGGCCCCGGCGACATGGCGTAATTGGGAGTGGGCTTTGCTGAACTGGCGCTGCCGAGCCGTAAGGCAATCCCTGACGCACAGCAACAAGGCGCGGTTCCTGGCATGGCGACCTGACGGAAAGGCGTTGGCGATATCCTCCACGGGTGACGATGTGCAAATTCTGGATCTTACAAACGGTAAGCTCTTGCGGAAGTTCTCGGCCGCACACGCGTATATCGGAGGCGCGATATGGCTGGCTGACGGCAAGCAGTTGGTCTCGACATGCGGTGACGGTCATATTCGCGTATGGGATGCTGAGACCAGTAAGCAACTGCAGGCTTTTGACTGCATGCCTGACGGCCCGGACGCAGGACCTCACGACAGACCGTTCACCCCGTTTGCGGTAAGCCCGGACCAGCGCCACATTCTGGTCTCCGGATCCGACAGGCATTCAAAGGGTTGGGGCCGAATGTACGATTTGAGCACAGGACGATTGATGAAGTCGTTCACCGGGCATGACCTAGGCATTAATGCGATCACATTTGCACCGAATGGCAAGGACTTCGCCACCGCCGGTCAGGACGGAACGGCCTGTGTCTGGAGCACCTCGCAGAATCGGCCTGTCAGAAGCATAAAGGACGAGGAAAGTAAACACAGTCAGGTGTTAGACGTTGCTTTCACACCGAATGGAAAGAGTATTGTCACCTGTGGTTCCGGCGGGCTCGTTCAGTTGTGGGATCCCAAATACTCGAAGATAGTGCATACGTTCCAAAAGACAGGCCCAATAGTCCGCTCGGTGGCGATCTCTCCGGACGGTACATTGCTAGCCGGGGCCGCCGAGAATGGGACGGCAAGGCTTTGGGACATCTCCACAGGCCGCGTAATCACCACGTTCGTCGGCCAGGCAGATCCGCTGAGCGTGCGTTTCTCGCCGAACGGTAAGCATCTGGCCGTCGGTGGAAACCAAGGCACAAAGATCTGGGACGTAAGCACGCGTCAGGAAGGCGTGCAGTTCGGTCTGACGAGTAGTGTGCCTGCGTTCACGTGCGACGGAGCCGGAATCGTCGCACTGACCCGCGACGGCCGGAAAACTCCTTTCAAGTCTGTGGTCGGACGTCTGCAACTCTGGTCGCCCGACGGTCGGAATCTCATCGCCGAAGTCGAAGACCTTGGCGGTAAGATCGCCAAGGTCGCCTGTCATCCAACCGATGCGAATCTATTGGCCGTTGTCGACATGAAGGAGGCGGTGGACCTGTGGAATCTTGCAGACAACCGATCTGAATGGACAATTCCCCCTCCAGACAACGATCGGATAACGCGATCGTTGTTGGGAGGCGGACCTGTATTCTCGCCTGACGGACGGATCCTGGCGGTAGGCTCGGCCAACGGCCCCTGGGACATCTCGATCCCACAGACAGCGAAAGTCGGTCTGTACGACACCGCTTCAGGAAAGCTGTTGAAGAATCTAACCCCTGACAACCAGGGCAGCGTCATCTTCTCGGCTTCTTTCTCCCCCGACGGCAAGTACGTAGCTGCCGCCAGTCCGTATTTCTGCCCGCAGCGAAAACTGATTCCTGGAGGCCTCTTGCTCTGGCGCGTGTCGGACGGCAAGCACATCCGCACGTATCGCCTGAAAGAAGGGGGGTTGTACGGGTTCGCCTTCAGCCCCGACGGCAAACAAATCGCCTTGGGCTCCGACAACGGCGCCATACGCATACTGAACGCCGATACGGAGAGAGTCCGGGAGGTTCTTCACGGACATACATCTGTCATCGCCCTGGCGTTCAGCGCAGACGGACAACGTCTCGTTTCAGCCGGGCTCAACAAAGTGCTGCTATGGGACCTGTTCACCGCCCAACCGATCATCACCCTGTCAATGGACTCGCAACGGAAGCTTCTGCTCCGGTCGGTGGCCTTCAGCCCGGACGGATCAAGCATCCTTACCGGGGGATACAATCGTCAGATGCGCCTCTGGTCTGTGCCTCCGGGCGACTCGACCGGAAATAAGTGACTGGCGATTCCGATCATCACTCTACTGGGCGGGTCTAGGTAATCGATTATATACCAAGTCGTTAGAAAACTCCCCAGCTCCCTGTACGCCCCAAATTCGACGCCAATTCGTCTGTTTTTGCAGAAAAACTCAGATTCCTTGTTCGGTTGTGCGCCATATACCGCTCTGGGGAGTAGATCGCAGGAAACCATAAAACCCGGAACCAAAGGAAAGGACCATGAACACAACGCAAGACAGACTGGATCAAGGATACACTCGAACAAACCCCCAAACGCAAAGGAACACGAACATGGACTCTAATCACAAAAACCAAACAGCAAGTCGCATCGCAGGCGGCAGGAAGTTTCTCGTAATCGCCCTGCTGGGACTGGTATTGGGCTCGACCGCCCAGGCAAACGCCATGGGCGGGATCATCACCACCGGGACGGCGGTTCTCGGGCAGAACCGTCACACCTACGCCGCAGTTTTCGATCCGTCCGGAATGCCGGGATATTACATCCGCATCTGGCTGGGCGCTCACCGCATAATGCAGGTGTGGCCTAGGCAGATAGAAAACGGTCAGTTCATGATGAACTACAAGATATACAACACGATGGGGCATCACTGGACGCTTCGCGGCGGATCTGACGATACGCGTTTCTGGTCGCCGGAAACCGCCGGTATCATGGCAATGGATCCTCGGACTATTCCGGCCAACACGATCGGCATCGTCAGCGGTTACGAGCGTGGACGCGGTCGCCAGACCTATCGGGCCTACGGCGGTGTCAGCGTGAAGTGGGTCTCCGTGGTCGCATGCTGGTGGAACGTCGAGTTCTATCCTGGACGCGTGAATCAGCAGATGTTCCAACGGTGGAGTGCATGGTACCGAGCCATGCAGGACCGCATCCGCAACCCCAAACCCCCCAAGAAGCCCAAGAAACCCCTGAAGGATATCACCGTAAACCGCAACAGGGTGTACGTTAAGATGTGGGACCACCGCAAGCAGGACGGCGATATCGTGAACCTGTACCTCAACGGGAAGTACCTGCGTCAGATCAAGCTGACAAACCGCGGTTCAACGATCACGCTGAACCTGACTGCAGGCAGGCATCGGTTCGAAGTTCGAGCAATGAACGAAGGGACCGACGAGCCCAACACGGCGGCGATAAGCGTCACCGGCGTGGTGAAAGGTCAACCCAGACAGAGTTGGAGCCTCAAGACCGGCCAGACGACCGGAATGAATATCACTGTTCAGACACGATAGAGCGATCAACGATCGATCCGCCCGCCGGTTGTCACGCGACAACCGGCGGGTTCTATCGCACCAACATATTAACAATGGACCGGTCGTCAGAACGCGGAGATGCTTGACAGACCCGCGTCTCGAAACGACTATGGTCCCAAACGGGAAGGAAACGACCGTGAATGATTCAGATGACATCTCTGTAGACGATCTGCTGGCGGGCCTTGTCGCCGATCAACTCGCAGGACGCGAACCGGATCTGCAGGCCTTGCTGGATGAGCACCCCAACCGAGCTGACGAGATACGCTCACGATACCGCGATCTGGAAACACTGAGCCTGCTGTGGCGGGAAGGGCCCGTCGGAGCCGCCCCGCATGGATTCGCGTCCGGAACACTCATCGGAGAATACGAAATCGAGCGGGAAATCGGACGCGGGGGCATGGGAATTGTCTATCTGGCCAGACAGAAGGATCTGGACCGGCAGGTAGCGCTGAAAGTCATTCCGCCCACTACATTGTCGAAAATCACCCGCCAACGAT
>JASLNT010000097.1 GCA_030745875.1 Phycisphaerae bacterium | reverse complement strand
TCATGTGTTGGTGGCCTTCAGCCGGCGGTCTCAAGCCAACTTGCCCCGCGATCATAACGCAATCAGCCCGCCCCCGTTAGCCGTCTCCGCCGCTTGACGGGGCGTCGCCGCTGCAAGACCGACTTTTTCAGGGCCGACTAACTACCTGACGATTATGTACCTCACCCCCGTCCCGGAACCGCATCCGCCCGACGAGTACGATCGATAATACGTCGTAGTCGAAGGCCGGTAGTAGCTCGATGATCCGTGTCCGCAACCGCAACTGGACCCACCGCACGATCCGCAGCCCGAAGAACTGGAATGGTTGTTGTAAGACGGTGAAGTATAGTAAGTTGTGGTATGCGACCGGGTCGTATACGGGCGTCGATAATAGCTATACGACGGACGATAGTATCCGCTGTAACTCCTGCCCCGATGATAACTACCGTAACTGCGTCCGTGGTAGCGGGATCCGCTGTAGCGGGATCCGCTGTAACGGGATCCGCTGTAACGGGATCCGCTGTGGCTGTAGCCTCGATGCGATCCGCTGCGACCACCGACTGAAACGCGAAAACTCACGCCCGCCGACGCCGGTTCGGTAAAGATCAAGACAGATGCGAACACCACCGCCAGACAGATGCCAAGACGTGTTATTTGTTGCCTCTTCATG
The DNA here is from genome assembly GCA_030745875.1 of Phycisphaerae bacterium. Lineage (GTDB taxonomy): Bacteria > Planctomycetota > Phycisphaerae > SM23-33 > SM23-33 > BS750m-G57. The sequence continues at coordinate 8,772 of JASLNT010000097.1, read as the reverse complement.
GCACACCAACCTTTCTGTATAGAGTATCCGATATCCGAATCAGGCTCTCTTGGCCCGTTCAGCATTAACGTGGGCGCATCACACTAAAGGTTACACTTGCAGCGGAAATAAAAACTAAATTTTCACTGTAACCTTTCAGAGCCCGCGGATACTGACTTTGTGACGGGATACATTAAGATGCAAACACTGACTTTACAATACATCCCGGTCGAGATAATCCCCAGGATTCCCCCTACCGGGGATATCTTTGAGATGGACAGCGGCGCAGATTGGGCGCATATTAGACCTATGGATCAGGCTGACCTTAAGGATCTTAGGGAAATTAAAGCAACGCTGGCCGGAGACGGCGAGGCGTATTCCCGCCTGATTTGCAAATATCAAAACGAAATAACCGCACGAATGTGGCGATTCTCACGCAACAAGCTAGAGCTTGAGGAACTGGTCCACGACGTGTTCGTCGAGGCTTATGTATCCCTGAAAGGTTTCAAAGCCAAAGCTCCGTTTTCTCACTGGCTGAACCGCATAGCCACGCGAGTAGGATACCGCCTCTGGAAGAAACAGAAACGGCGCAGCGCCCACGAGGCGCCGCTGCAGGATTGGGACCAGCTCCTCCAGGACGATCGCCAGGAGGCCTGGGCTCCCAAAGAAGCCGCCGAGATGCTGCACGGGATTATGGCCCAGTTGAGGCCCAGAGACAGACTCGTCCTTACGTTGATGTACCTCGAGGAATTGTCGATAAACGAAATAGCCGAACAAACCGGATGGAGCAAGACCATGGTGAAGGTCCAGGTCCATCGCGCAAGAAAAAGACTCAAGACGCTCATGGTCAACCTTGGAATCGACCGAGAATTACAACCGTGAGCATGTTGGAGACATGAAGATGGATACACACGAAACATTCCGAAAACTGGTAAGAGCGGCCCGGGACGACAGGCCCCCGCTTGTGGACGTCTCACAGAGCGTGGTGCGGGACCTCGGTCTGTCAAAGAGATCCCGAAACATCCTGCCGTGGATATTCGCGGCCGTTACCTCCGCGTCGGCGGCGGCGATTATCGCAATCGCAGTGCGCGTGATTATCGCCCGCCAAAATGCTGGACCCGGACTGATTGATTCGCTATTCTCGGTGATGCAATGACCAACAATCAAACATCTGAATCGAGCGGGTCTCAACTGCCCGCCCCCCGGCGCGGCGGAGCTTCGTGCATGCTGCTGGCGATTGTGCTGGCCTCAGGTCTCATCGCAGGCATTGGGCTTACCATAATCTTCGACCTCGACGACACCGTAACCGAACTTCTCGGTCTGCCCCCAAAACCGCGAAAGTCCAGAAGCATCGCCGAACTTCGAGACAGCATAACCAACCGCTACGCCACAAAGCTCGGCCTGTCAGACGAGCAAACAAGCAAAGTCCGCGATATTATCACTGAACACCTCAGTGGTTCGCTGGGACGACGGATCAAACTGCTCGACAAACTCACCACAGGTCTTCTCCCGATACTCGACGACAGTCAAAAGGCCCTGTGGAAAGAGATTAAGGCCGAACAGATTGCCAAATGGGGCAAAGGCATGCCCACCACGCGCCCGGCCGGATAACAGGCTCGATACGCTCGACTACGGCGCTCCAAAAAAAACGGGGAAAAACCGCAGATATTCTAGTAATCAGATCGTCTTTCAGATAAAACATATCGCCTGAGGTCTCTACTTCAGTCCGTATATCCTTGGTCGACGTGTCTTCATAGGACCAAGGGTGGTCCACAAGCAGACGAATAGCCGTACGTAATTCAAACACACTGAGAGTATATAGAGAACCATCCTGCGGAGTTAACTCATGGCAGAATCAATCGAGACTTTCGTCGCCAAGCTGCAAACCGAAGGAGTCCAGGCCGGGCGCCAGGAGGCCGATGCAATCCTCGCGACCGCCAAGACCGAAGCGGAGAACATCGTCTCCGAGGCAAACAGCCAGGCCGACAAAATAGTCGCGCAAGCAAAGACCGAAGCCGAAAACCTGCTGACGCGCGGACAGACCGAACTGTCGCTGGCCGCTCGCGACGCAGTTCTGAAACTCCAGGAAACACTCAGCAAATCGCTGCAGGCGATCCTCCGACACCAGGCCGGACAGACCCTCGAAGATGTGGATTTCCTGGGCAAGGTCCTCCACGAGCTTATCCTGCTCTACGCGAAGGATGAGTTGACAGCCAAGGGTGGAATTACGTTTAACGTCTCATCGGAATTGCGGGAAAAACTCGCCGACTGGGCGTTGAAAGAGATCGGAGAGGACAGGCTCAGAGACATCGGCGTGCACATGGACCTCCACGGTACGCTGGCCGCGGCGGGCTTTGAGTACTCCGCCGCCGGAGCCACCATTGAAGTAACGCTCGATTCGGTGGTCGAGACACTCACCGCTCTCGTGGGCCCCGAACTCCGCAAAGTGCTTGAATCGGCCGCATCTGACACCCCCGAATCGGAATAGCAGGCAATGGCGGCAGGCAACAACTACTACTTGATGACGTCTCTGGTCGGGCTGGAGTCTCTGACCAGTACTCCGCCTCTGTCAACCGCGGCGCTCCTGGGGCAAATCGCCGACCAGCCCCGAGCCGAAGATCTCGTCAAAACGCTGCTGCTGTCAGACGATCTGATGCAGCGACAGGCGATTCTCGCCGGCGAAATCGAACATGGCGACCCGACCATACTCACCTCCGCACAACTCACCGACGAAGAGCCCCTGCCTGAGTATCTCGCTCCGCCGCTGGAAGGAACCCCCCGCCGCATCGCAGGCGACAGCCTCTGGGTCGCGTATTTCCGCCATGCCGCCGACGTCGCCGAAGAGCACAAGTGCGGATTCCTGCAAGACTGGATCGGCTTTGAGGTGGCGATGCGGAACGCCCTGGCCGAGGCGCGGGCAAAAACGCTTGGACTCGACCCCAATGAGTATTTCGTCGAACCGGAACTCGGTTCGTCTATAAGTTTCGCCGCGACGATTGGCGAGTGGTCGGCGGCTCCGGATCCGCTGGCGGGTTTGAAAGTGCTCGACCGGACCAGATGGGACTGGTTGGAGCGGAACGACCGGGCGTACTCGTTTGAAGATGATGAAATCGCCGCATACGCGGCAAAACTGATGCTGTTACACCGATGGCGCCGATTGGCCCAGGCCGCCGAAAGTCGGCAGGACTGACGCCACATAAAAGGATAGAACTGTGATTGGAAAAATCGTATCGGTTTTCGGAAACATGGTTATCGCTGAGACGGACGGAACCATCGTCCAGAACTCAGTTGGATACTGCTGCCGCAACGACGGAGCCAAACTGCTGAGCGAAGTGATTCGCATCCGAGGTCGCATGGCCGACCTGCAGGTGTTTGAAGCCACTCGCGGGCTGCAGATCGGCGACGACGTGGAATTCCACGAGCAGATGCTCTCGGTGACGCTCGGGCCGGGACTGCTGGGAAACATCTACGACGGTTTGCAGAATCCGCTGATGGAACTGGCCGAAGAATGCGGCTTCTTCCTGCAACCGGGCATGTACCTCGACGGGCTGAACACCACCCCGACGTGGGAGTACACCCCCACCGCCGAAGTCGGCGCGACTATCGAAGCCGGCGATACGCTTGGTACGGTTCCCGAGGGCATATTCACTCACCAGATAATGGCGCCGTTCGGTTTGGAAGGTCAGTGGACCGTCAAATCCACTGCAGCGGCTGGAGCGTATAACGTAGAGGCGGAAATCGCTGTGCTGACCGGCCCGGACGGGCGGGAACTGTCGGTCTCAATGCAGCAGGACTGGCCCGTAAAGGTTCCTCTCAGCGTCTGCAGCAAGCGACTGATGCCTTCAGAGCCCATGGTCACCAAGGTGCGCATCATCGATTCGATGTTCCCGGTGGTCAAGGGAGGCACGTTCTGCATTCCCGGACCGTTCGGAGCAGGCAAAACCGTTCTGCAGCAAATCACCGCCAGGCATGCTGAAATCGATATCGTCGTAATCGCCGCATGCGGCGAGCGAGCCGGCGAGGTGGTCGAGACGCTGCGGGAATTCCCCGAACTTACCGACCCGCGAACGGGCAAGAGCCTGATGGAGCGGACGATCATTATCTGCAACACCTCGGCGATGCCCGTAGCCGCCAGAGAAGCGTCCGTGTACACCGGGGCGACACTGGCTGAGTACTACAGGCAGATGGGCCTGAACGTGCTGATGCTCGCCGACTCGACATCCCGCTGGGCCCAGGCCATGCGTGAAGTCTCAGGCCGACTCGAAGAAATACCGGGCGAAGAAGCGTTCCCGGCCTATCTCGAAAGCCGCATCGCCGGTTTCTACGAACGCGCCGGATCCATCGAATTGCGTGATGGGCGTATCGGTTCGCTGACCCTTGGCGGGACGGTTAGCCCGGCTGGCGGTAACTTCGAAGAGCCCGTCACCCAGGGCACGCTGAAGGTTGTCGGCGCATTCCACGGTCTGAGCAGGGCCCGATCCGACGCCAGGCGATATCCCGCCATCGATCCGCTGGATTCATGGAGCAAGTACACCGGGATCATCGATACCGAGAAAGTCGAGTTCATCCGAGGTCTGCTGCGGCGTGGCAACGAGATTCAACAGATGATGACCGTTGTAGGCGAGGAGGGAACCAGCACCGAAGACTTCGCCGTCGCCCTCAAAGCCGAGTTCTTCGACAACTGCTATCTGCAGCAAAACGCGTTTGACGAAGTCGACGCCGCCACCACCGCCGAACGTCAGCAGTTTGTCTTCGATAAGTTCCTCGAAGTCCTGAAGCTCGAAATCGAATTTGAAGACAAAGACGACGCCCGCAAAACCATTCTTGAGGTCGCCGACGTGTTCCGCAACTGGAACTTCGCGGCCTCCGACAGTGACGAGTACAAGAAACTCCTCAGTCAAATTGACGAGTTCATCGCAACGAAAGGCCGACAGTCATGAGGAAATACTTCGACCGGATTACACGAATCGCCGGTAATGTGGTTACCGTAACCGCCGACGGCGTCGGATACGATGAGTTGGCTGTGGTTTCCGGCAGTGCGGGCACTTCGCTGGCCCAGGTTATCCGCCTGTCTGGCGACCAGGTGTCGCTGCAGGTCTTCGGAGGCACCCAGGGCGTATCCACCGGCGACAAGATCCGTTTCCTGGGCAAGCCCATGCAGGTGCCCTTCTCTGAAGATCTGATGGGACGGATATTCAACGGGTCGGGCGAACCGAGAGACGACCGCCCCGCGGTCGAGGCAGACCCCGTTGATATCGGCGGAGCCCCGGTGAATCCGGCAAAGCGGCGCATGCCTGATGAAATGATCGACACTGGCATTCCGATGATCGATATTTTCAACTCGCTGGTCGAAAGTCAGAAGCTGCCCATCTTCTCCGTCGCGGGCGAGCCCTACAACGAACTTCTGGCCCGAGTGGGCCTGCAGGCCTCAGCCGACATCATCATCCTCGGCGGGATGGGCCTGCGTCACGATGACTACCTGAAATTCCGAAACACATTCGAGGAAGGCGGCGTACTGGGCAGGACGATCATGTTCATTCACACCGCCGCCGACCCCGTGGTCGAATGCCTCCTGGTTCCCGACATGTGCCTGGCGGTGGCTGAGCAGTTCGCACTGCAGGGCAAGCGGGTGCTCGTGCTCCTGACAGACATGACCGCGTTCTCCGACGCACTGAAGGAAATCGCGATCATCATGGAGCAGATTCCCTCGAACCGAGGGTATCCGGGCGACCTTTACTCGCAGTTGGCCCGCCGATACGAAAAGGCCGTTGACTTCGACGGAGCCGGTTCGCTAACGCTGCTGGCGTGCGTGACAATGCCCGGCGACGACGTGACTCACCCCGTGCCCGACAACACGGGCTATATCACCGAAGGACAGTTCTACCTTCGCAACGGGCGAATCGAACCGTTCGGCTCGCTGTCGCGACTCAAACAGCAGGTAAACGGCGACACGCGCGACGACCACCGGGCGATTATGGACTCCTGCATCCAGCTCTACGCCACCTGCCGCGAAACTCGCGAAAAACGAGACATGGGCTTCGAAATGTCGAGTTGGGACGACAAGCTCCTGCGGTACGGTGAGATGTTCGAAAGCAAAATAATGGACCTCGGTGTGAACATCCCCCTGTTCGACGCTCTGGATCGATGCTGGGAAATCCTGGCCGATTGCTTTGAGCCTAACGAAATCGGCATTCGACACTCCATCATCGAAGCACACTGGCCCAAAGAACTCGCTGAAGCATAAACCAAAGCTGCGGATTAAACCTTGGCAACAAAAGTTAAATTAACCAGGCCGGAACTGAAAAGGCATCGCGACGCCTTGCAGCGTTTCCAGCGATACCTGCCCATGCTGAAGCTCAAGCAACAGCAGTTGCAGGTGACCATTCGCGACGTCAACAAGCAGCGCAAGGAAGCCCGCGATGCTGTGGAGACCGCCCGCGAGAAGTTCGATGTATACGGCGAGATTCTCGTCGACACTGCGGGGGTCGACCTGCAGACGCTTGCGACGCCCTTCGATGTCGACACGACCTGGGCGAACGTCGCGGGCGTCAGGATACCCGTATTCGCCGGAGTCGAATTCCCCAAGCCCTCCTACAGCCTCTTTTCCACGCCGGCGTGGGTGGACCGCGCCCTGGCGGACCTGCGGGAAGTTAATCGGCGCCAGGCCGAAGTGGATGTCTTCGACCTGCAGTACCGGATACTCCAAAAGGAACTGACCAAGATCGTGCAGAGGGTCAATCTGTTCGAAAAGGTCATGATCCCGAATTCCATGGAGGCCATCCGCGTTATTCGCATCGCGCTGGGCGACGAAATGACCGCGGCGGTCGGACGGGCGAAAATCGCTAAGGGCAAACTCTCCGAGGAAGGCAACAGCGAAGACGGCGGGGTCGTTTACGATCCGGCCGAACACGCCGAAACCGAAACAGCCGAAAGCAGCACACAATGATTGTCAAGATGTCAAAAGTCTATGTCGTCAGTTGTGCAGCCGACAAGCAGGCTCTGCTTGACCGGTTGGCTGACTTGGGCGCGGTGCATCTTACCGCGGTGGACCCCGCCGCAGCCGTCGCCGCCGAAAAGACCATAACGGCGCTGGACGGGCTGGACCGGGCGATGCAGATCGTAGGCGAGATTGAACCCCAGGGCGACAAGCCCGAACTGGCCCCCACCGAGGCCGCGGACGAAGTGCTGGAAATCCAACGCCTCTCAGCCGAACGCAACAGCCGCCTTACCTCGCTGCATCGACAGTACGAACAACTCGCCCCATGGGGTGACGTGACGCTGGAGCAACTGGGCGATCTCCGCAATGCGGGAGTCCGCCTGGAGTTCTTTGACGCGGCGATTGAAGATCGCGACAGTATCGCCTGCGAGTGCGTCCAGACCGTCGCCGAACTGTCCGAAGGCCGCGTAATGCTCTCCGTCGCCAATCGCGACACCGAAGCCGAACTTCCCGAATCGACCGAACCGATCGAAGTTCCCGCACGCGACAGGCCCTCATTGAAGGCCGAAGCGGCGGAAATAGACGACATCCTTGCCGCCGATGGGCGGCGCCTGGCTGAATTGGCCCATCTCCTGGGCGATATGCGCAAAACACGCGTCGAATTGCAGTCTCAAGCCGACATGACCGTCGCCGAACGCGGCGGACTCGTCGACGACAAACTGTTTGCAATCCAGGGCTGGATACCGACCGAACGGGCCGACACGCTTTCAGACGACCTGTCTGCCGCCGGACTCGAAACAGCCGTCCAAGCCAGCGCCCCGGAAGAAGACGAGGCCCCGCCCACGCTGGTGCGCTACCCCCGCTGGGCAAGGCCCATCAACGCCCTGTTCGACATTTTGGGCACCACACCGGGCTACAAGGAAATGGACCTGTCGCCTTTCTTCATGATCGCCCTTCCGATATTCGCAGCGATGCTGATAGGCGATGGCGGATACGGGCTGATCTTTACGGTGATAGGCTTTATGAGTTACAAGAAACTCTCGGCATCGGCGGGCAAGCCTGCGGCGCAGTTGCTGCTGATCTTCGGCCTGGTGATGCTTGGATGGGGCATGATAAGCGGAAACTACTTCGGAATCACCCCGGACAAAGTCTCCGGCGGCGTGGGTCAGGCGATGGCCGCTATAGGGTTCCTATGGCGGAGCGATCCCGAAGCATCGCGGAATATCATCATCAAGGTCAGTTTCGTGTTCGGGACGGTGCATTTGGTGTTGGCCCATTTGCGAGCGGCGCTGGCGCTGGGCAAGGACATCCGCACACTGGCCGAAATCGGGTGGTCCATATTCCTGATTGGAATGCTGGGCGTCGTATGGTTCCTGTTCTTCCCGAAGAACCTCTGGATGCCGATGAACATCACCGGAGCGGTTATGGGCGTCGGAGCACTCCTGGTGATCTGCTTCAGCCTCCCCAGCCGGAACCCCGCAAAGGCCATCGGTCTGGGCCTGGCGTCAAGCATCATGCCGATGATCAGCGCATTTTCGGACACGATGAGTTACATACGCCTGATGGCCGTCGGTCTGGCGAGTTATTACATCGCCCTGGCGTTTAACAATCTGGCGATAGATGTCGCCTCGGGCGGAATGGTGATGTGGATTCCGGCGGGAATTATTCTGCTGTTAGCACACACGTTGAACATTATTCTCGGACTTATAGCTGTCTTCGCACATGGTGTGCGATTAAATATGTTGGAATTCTCGAGCAACGCGGGCGTCCAGTGGGCCGGTTATCCCTACGCCCCGTTTGCAAGAACAAGAACAGTAGACGCAGGAGAGTATTAAGATGGACATGACATGGCTTGG
>JASLNT010000096.1 GCA_030745875.1 Phycisphaerae bacterium | reverse complement strand
GCCTAGCTCCACGTCGGCCTGCCGTAACTTCGATACGATCTGCTGCGGAGTATACTTCTTCATCTTTGAGTCTCCTTCCGACAATAACGTCGGCTGAGACTCTCACTCAACATGGATCAGTTTTCGGGGAGCAGGTCAGTCCCCTCCGATGATGTTCCCAAATACCTGGCGGCAGTGCTCCGGAGCTACAAGGCGCTAGCCGAGGCGGACGAAAGACTGGCCACGACAATAGAACGTGTTGGGCTAAGTACGTTCAGTGAGCACGTCGAGAAGTATCTTGCTACTCCCTACGCCGACCTTGCCGCCACGGCGAAGGAAGCACGCGAAACAGCAGAATGTTCTGAAAGTCTAGGACCGCTTGGCGGCCAAGGAATGCAGGGCGAACAGGCTCTTTCAGCCGACGGCGAGGACGCCGCGGCTGAAGAGTGACGTTCTACGAACAGAAATGAAGGACAAGAAATACATATTTATTAATCCGGACGGCACAGAAGATGTAGGTTTATGTTTGGTCATCGAAAGTCCTACGGGTGTTGAATACGGCAATCAATGTGGCGGCCATTCGAACGAAGAGCGTGTGTTGGAGGGATATCTGATACCATTGGGAATGCTGGAATTGGAACAGGAACTATATGATTTCTTTTGGGAAGAATTTCGGGGCAACTGTTATGAGCCCGACAACGAATGGACAACTGAGCGCATTTCAAAACTGGAGACAATCATAGCGAAAATCCCAGATTGGATTTGTAGTAAGGGCGGAGAAGACAAGAAGGAATCCCTTGCACTGGATCGCAACAGAATTGATGAATGTACTGAAGCATGGATACCTGTTCTTTCAAAGTACGGAAGAGGTGTTCTCATGTTAAAGAACAGCGATTAGGAAACGTAGAACAACCGTGTGCAATCCGCCGGGTCGAAGATCCGCAGAAGGTGGAGCGGACCTGCGGCGCCGATGACATGAAACGTTAGCCGGAGACATTGACTATGTCATACGACCTCGCATTCTGGAACGAAAGTCCTCCTCAACGTGCTGCGGCTTCGGGAGTTTACGGACGCCTCATAGAAGATGAAGATGTCCCCGGTGTGATTGCGATCTCTGTTTCAGATATTGTGCGGGAATTCCAGAAGGAGTTTCCCGAGATCGAAGTGTGCAACACCCAGCTGAATTGGGAGGGATCCGGGAGTTACTTTCAGGTCTCGTGGGCGCCCGATCCCGTCAACGCAGTGTTTGTCAATTGCGGCTGGGATTTACTGAAATCACCAGAGACAATGAACCGGATAATCGACGTGGGCCACAGACTCGGTTGCCCGCTTTACGATCCACAAGAAGACAGACGGTATCCCCTCCCTGGCAAGGAGGGCTAATAAGACGCTCCAGCGGACGCGCCCCGCTGAGCTTAGACGTTATGCAGACGACAAAATGATTAAGCAACTAAAGCAATTGCGGTGCTGTCTGCGTGTTGAGCGGTGTTGAAATGCTGCGCCGGCGATCATGAGGCATAATATATTGTCATGCCGCCGCCGTCGCCAATGGCCCATCGCCAGCCTTTTTTCTTGCCCCCAACCAATCGATACGATATGATATGTTCGGTGGGCACTCGGTGATAAAGCCGCACAGCAGGAAACAGACATGCCCGAGAAGCTAAAGCAATGGCAAGTCCTGACTTTTGCGACCGGTTGCGGGGCTGTCGTACTCTCTGTTCTCTTGTGCGGGTGTGTGAACCTCGATGTGGACAGGGATGCTGCAAACTACCGCAAACTGGCTTTTGAACACCACAGACAGGGGCGATACGTCGAGGCAATCGCCTCCTACAAGCAGGCCGCCGCCCTCAAGCCGGATTATGCCGAGGCATACCGCGACATGGGCTGGGCCTACAACGAGCTTGGGCGACACACCGATGCCATCACCGCCTGCAGGAAAGCTATTGCGATCAAGCCCAATGACCCTGAGGCGCACCTCTTCATGGGCAACGCATATCACGCACTCAAGCGATACGCCGACGCCATCGCGGCTTGGAGGAAGACCATCGCCATCAACCCGGATGACGCTGAGGCGTACAAGGGCATGGCCAGTGCGTACGAGGAACTCAAGGAATACGCCAAGGCCATCGGCGCCTACAAGAAAGTCATCGCCATAGATCCGGATTCCGTTGAGGCGTACTACAGGATGGGCCTTGTCTACCGCAAGCTCGGGCAGTACGTCGACACCGTCGCCGCCTATCACAAGGCCATCGATATCAAGCCGGATGCCCCCGGGCTGCGCTATGCTGAGGGGTTCTGCAATATTGGCTTGGGCCACAGCGATCTTGGGCGATACAACGACGCCATCGCCGCCTACAAGAAAGCCATCGCCATCAAACCAGACCACGTTGAGGCGCACCTCTTTATGGGCAAATCATATCGGGCGCTTGAGCAATATGCCGATGCCATCGCCGCCTGCAAGACGGCCATCGCTATCAAGCCGGACTACGCTGACGCGTACTACGACATGGGCGACGCCCATTACTTACTTGAGCAATATGCAGACGCCATCGCCTCCTACAAGAAGGCCATCGCCATCAAGCCGGATTACGCTGCCGCGTACTATGGGATAGGATCAGCGCACGGCCTCCTCAAGCAGTATGTACTTGCCATCGCCGCCTATAAGAAGGCCATCGCCATCAAGCCGGACTACGCTGCCGCGTACTGCAGCACGGGCTATGCCCATATCGCACTTAAGCGATACGCCGATGCCATCGCCGCCTGGAAGAAGGCCATCGCCATCAAGCCGGATTACGCTGACGCGTACTATGGGATAGGATTAGCGCACAGCCTCCTCAAGCAGTATGTGCTTGCCATCGCCGCTTTCGAAAAGGGCATTGCCATCAAACCAAATGGCAGACTTGCCGACCACGCACGTGAGTGTATCCGCGAGTTTCGCGGACAATGAGCGGACCTGCGGCGCCGATGACACGAAACGTTATGATGTGCAATGATGAGATACCGTTATCTAAGTGAAACTACACTGACAAGACCATGGGTTGTGGTTTCGGTCATCTGCCTACTACTTACAGCCCAAACGGCTGATGCGTGCCCAGGATGTTCTGCGGCAGGGATGTACAGAGCCCATCCGGAATTCCAGTACTGGCGAGTTCTGCTCTCGCTATGGTGTTCGGCCTGCATAGTTGCGTGGTTGCTCGCCGAGAGAGAGACAGATCTCCCCGCGTTTGCAGTTGCCATCGGCCAGATCGTCGCCTTGAATGTGTCCTTTCTGACGTTCGTATTCGTGGTAATCCTCTGGCCAATACTGAAAGCTGGACCTGAACCTGTAGGCGTTGATGGCAAGTTGGCCAAACGAAGATCTCTAGAAGGCCGCGACATGCTGGTGGGGAGTCTAGTCGCCCTCTTCCTTTTCTTTGCTACTCTTGTGGGGAGCAGTAGCGTCGAGCCGCATGCCGTGACGTTTCTTCTAGGATTCTGGTGGCCGATCGCTGTCCTTCTCCCGTATACGCTGCTCTGCCCAAAGCGGCGCAGGTTGCCCGCACGGTTGGTCCTGCTCGTGATAATCGCACTGAGCCCGTGGCTTTCGCTCCCCCTTGCGTCCTTAGCGGAAATTGGCTTCCGTGCCTCCATCCGCCCCGGGTCTGCAGAATGGTGTGATGAGGCCATAGTTGGTATCTTCTTTGATACTGTCTGGATATGCGCCATCGCTCCTGCTGTGTTGGGGGGCGCTTGGTGTCTCTCCGGCCGTCAGAGCAAAGGTGACGGGAGACTGCACTTGCACTGGCTCTGGTCAGGCCTGGTCGTGTCGTGCTGTCTGTGGGGCATTCGCTTCGTGATGCAGCAGCGCATTGCGAGCCCTTGATGTAGGGAAAGACGCTCAATATGATGCGCGGATAGAAGCACGCGATCATAACCGTCATCCGCACACGGACGGCCAAGGGCGCCGATGAGATGTGACGTTATGGATACCGCAATACCAGGAATGACGAAGAATGCACAAACGGTGAGGGTATTATTTCTTTTTGCGCATATTGTTTCTCTTCTGACCCTGATGTTGTTCCCATGTATCTGCGGGCATCTTGACACTATCGCCTTACCGGGCAGTGTGTTGGGGTTCGTTCTTGCATGCTGCGGTTTTATTAAGAAAAAGAAAGCCACGAAATGGTCAATATGGCTGTGGGCGACATTCCTATTGATTCCCACTCTTGTGTTGCGTGAGAATATTGTAGACATCCTCTGGGTTGGGCATGGAGCACTGCTCCTTTGAATCCATAACAAACATGTGCCCGCCGGGTCGAAGATCCGCAGAAGGCGGAGCGACGCTGCTGACGCGAAACGTTAGCTACAAGATGAAAAAGAAACGAATAATCTGCTGGGTTGCAGTGATTGTGATACCGTGGGCCCTAACCTTGGGCGTGCATTCCGCTACCTTTGTTCGGGCATATTGCCAGGGAGACGAAGCATATGATCAACCAAAGGTCTATGTGCTTATGAATCCGCAGTATTACACCGCCGGGGTTCCCTGGCTGCACACTCAGCGTCGAGACTTACTCCCATATCCTCTTGGAATACTGGTGACCGTCGATGACCGTTTCCCCGGACAGGGCGCCGTAATCGAGTCCATGGAAGTGGAGTATGATGATGGCGACAAGGCTGTGATCATCGAACCCAAGTACGCTCGTGGCGGACCATTCAGAGTGTTTGAGCCAGTGGAGTCAGGCAAGGTCCCCGGCAGGACATTCAGGTGTGCTCGGATTGACGTCACCAAAGCGATTTGGCGGAGAGGAAGTTTCAAGATGGTGATCAAGGGATATGTCTATGGAGATAAAGACGTCCCCTTCGAACGGCGCCTGAGAATGGACTACTCCACAGAAAACCGTCTCGTTATTGGCTGGATATTATTGGCGCTGTCAACACTTTGAAATGGACCCGCTAACAAGGCGCTCCAGCGGATGCGAAAAGACCGCGCCGCTGAGCTTAGACGTTATGCAGACGACAAAATGATTAAGCAACTAAAGCAATTGCGGTGCTTGACTGTTGTCCTGTCGGCAATTCTATCTGTGGCCGGATGCCAGCCCCAATTGTCTGAAGGCGACGCCAAAGCACTGTCCGAGGCCAAGGCGTTCCTCGCTGGCGGAGGTGATGTGAACGCCAGGGACGAAGAGGATTGGACCCTGATGCGTCATGCAGTCTGGAACAATCACCTGGGGACAATGCGGTTTCTCATCGCCAACGGGACTGACCTGGAGGAGCATGACAACTGTTGGCATTACCTCTTGCACGACGCCGCGTTGCGAGGCCGTCTTGAGGCGATGAAGCTTCTTGTCGAGCATGGGGCGGAAATCAATGCGAAACTAACGCACACTGAATGTACGGCGTTGCACTTTGCGGCGTTTGAAGGGAGTATCGACACTGTCAGATTCCTTGTGCAGCACAAAGCCGACGTTAACGCCAAGGGTCGTGGGAGAGTTACGCCCATACTCTTTGCAGCGGCAGGCGGCAACTATGAGGTGGTCGAGTTTCTGATTTCAAAAGGCGCCTCGGCAACCGCCGGTTCGAAGGGGGGCGCCACACCGTTGTGTAACACCGCAGGCGGACATCGGCTGCTGATACGCGAATACAGCGGGGAATGGTTTCACATTCGCATTGGTGACACGCGTGAGGACCTCGCGGCCAGGCTGAGTTCCCTTCGCACATGCGATCACGGGAAGGTTGTTCGTTTGTTGGTCAAGAGCGGCGCGAAGGTGAACGAGTCTATCTGGTATGCGACGGCCTTGCACAGAGCTTCATTCGCCGGAAATGTCCGAGCGGTGGAGGCTTTGCTCGAACTGGGCGCCGACCCGTCGAGGAGGACGGGAGATGAGCTGTCTGATGACAATCCGTGGGAAAGACCAGGTTACAACGCCCTGGATGCGGCAGCTTGGTCTGGAGTGAGATTGGAACCCCGGCATGGCGGGAAACTCGTAGAGGCCTTGATTCGCGCTGGCGTAAAGGTCAATCAGCACGATGGAACGGGGAAGACTCCTCTTCATCACGCCGTTGAGAATCTGCATGTTGATGCAATCAAGGCCCTCCTCAAGGGCGGAGCCAATGTTAATGGAGTCGATAAGAAGTTTGTTCGCAAGGACAAAGCTGAAGTGATTGTTCCGGACCCACCATGGTACAGGCACAATATTGGTACGGTGCATTATGGGCAAACACCATTATTCACAGCACTGAAAATCGGCTTCCCAAGACATTGGGGCGAGAAGCTTCGCTCGCAGATGCGTGAGAAGCGTACAGAGGTAATAAGACTGCTGTTGGACAAGGGGGCGGATACTGCTGTGCAACTGTCCGATGGCGCCACACCGCTGCATGTTGCGGTGTTATTCGCCAATCCGGAGGAAGTTGTCGATCTTCTCTTGGCTCACGGGGCCGACATAAACGCTACGGACAAGGGGCTGGCGACGCCCCTGCATTATGCTGCGGCCAGGGACTTGGATGACAGGCGGCGGGAAATCGTCAGGCTTGGTCTGGCTCGACTGCTTGTCAGCGAAGGCGCATCTCTAACTGCTCGTGCAAAGACCGGGAACATGACCCCGTTGGACTGGGCGCTTTGGTCCAAGGATTCAGGCGAGGCGAAAACGGAAATTTCCAAAGAGTTCGCCAAGATTCTCAAAGATGCTGCGGCATCCGAAGAACAGGACGAATAGTCATTGCGATAGTTGACACAGCCAATCGCAGCGCGGGATACTGATCACACGCTAAGGCGGCCCGATTAAGACACATAACCAGCGTGTGTCCGCCGTGTCGCAGATTCGCAGAAGGCGGACCAGCGGCGCCGATGACACGAGACGTTAGAGACAGGATAAGATGATCAAAGGATACCTGACTAAATTCTCTTTCGACGGGGAATTTCCGTTTCATCATTCGAGCCGAAACTCGACTGAGAACAAGATATATGTTGCTCTCGACCATGATGAGCCGTTTCTTCCCAAGAAGCTGGAAACAGATCTGCGCAGAATCGTTGAGCAACCCGTGAGCGACGCCGGAGCCCATCTTCTTGAAAAAGTAATCTCGGCAACCTATCTCATCCACTTCGCTCGCCCGGGAAAGGATGCGGCGTTGGATTTTTCGGAGTTGCGCCTTGCATCGATCATGGCGCATCGCATGGAGAAAGGCGCAGATTACTATTTGTCATCCTCCGAAAAGAAGAAGTATGGAGTTCCCCGGAGATACCTGGCCAGGCCCATCCTTTCTCCAATCTTCGATCCGTACGTGGGAATCTCACCGCTGCCGATGATTCACGATCTCTATTTATTGCGAGCGGTTGCGGTGAACACCGGCAAACCGTCTTCGCACCAGGCCCGAATTGTAAGGCATGTGCTGTCTGAAGCGTACCAGAACGAATTACTCAGCGGATACGGCTATTCGTATTTCGTCAACACGGGCACAGTCTACTCCACCGGGTGGTCCTGTCACCTTGGAACAAAAGAGGATGATCGGGGTATTGCGCCTTCCTCCATTCTGCCTCGACTTATCATGTTGTCGGCATTCGGGGAAGCACGACGGTCTGCGTGGTTTGCTAAGGCCAAGCGGTTCCTGATTGCGACCTACCACAATAGGAGTGGCGTACTTCCTTCTCCGCTACTGATTGAACGCTCACAGGGATACTGGGTCGAGGGCGCCTTCATGTCTTTTGGAGACACCCTGAACTCCAGGACAAGAACCAATATCGCAATTCAACGACTACAACAGATTGGAGTCTCTGACAAGGAGTTGAAGGCGACGCGGTAAACCGCGCGCCTTAGCTCAACCGTTATGCCTAAGAAGCATGGATACAAGGGAGAGAGTTTCGTGGAACGTGACCGCGAAGGGAAAAGGGCGATTGTTCTGCTGTTGTTGTGCATCGCCGCACTCGCGGGGATTTCTTTCGCTGGATCAATGACGGCTATGCGAGATGTTGGTCTATACAAAGGAGATGATGCTGTCTTTGGCGTATCTCCCGCTAACCTACAGCTTGCTGCTGCGGGCGGCGTTTGGACGTTTGTGATTTCTGTTGTAGCTTTTGTCGCGGCCTATTATTGTGGTAAACGGCGATCATTTAAGCGTGCTTCACTTGTTTCTGGTGGAGTTGTAGTTGTCGCTACTTTAGCGCAGAACGCATTGTGGCTGGCTATGAGTGCATAACCAGCGTGTGTCCGCCGGGTCGGCGGCGCCGCTGACGCGAAACGTCAGGTGGAAAAGGGAAGATATCATGTGGAATCCTTTCAAGCGGAAACCCAAGAAGGAATGGGTCGGTGAATCGGGGTACTGCAACTGCCTCTTGGTTACGATGGGGAGCATGCGGATTCCGAGGATCGAGCTCAGCACCAAGGAAAGCCTTCTGAGTCTTGAGGAGTTGACGGCAACGCGCCCCGACACGCACGAATGGATAAAGGCCCAGGGGTTCCAATACGACAAACTGGATCCATTGACAATAATCCGCCTACTTGCCGAACCGGCCGGCATTTCGCCTGAGACTGGATGTCGTACAGGAACCATTACAGCCTTTGACTGCGTTGGCGATGATGAAGATATGGTGGAGCGAGTCTTTTCCATGGAACTGCGTTTCGATGGTGAAGAGCCTGTTTTGATCGTAATCCAGCACGGAATTGAAGACGCCGAACAAGCTCCTCCAGGCGACGTCCAAATGGCCGCACCTGAGGAGTAACGTTATGCAGGCGACAGAATGATTGAGAAGGTAAAGCAATTGCGCGTTCTGACTCTTGTGATCGGTTGCGGGGTTGTCGTGCTGTCCGCTTGCTTGTGCGGGTGTGATTCCCGGACAAGCGAAGAGATGCACAGGGATGCTCTAGCCTACCACAAACCAGGTGTTGCCCATCTAAAAGCTGGTCGGTACGACGAGGCCATCGCTGCCTTCAAAAAGGCCATCGCTATCAAACCGGACTACGACAAAGCACACTACAACATTGGAGTTGCCTACTACCACCTTGGAAGATATGCCGAGGCCCTCGCCGCCTATAAGAAGGCCATTGCCATCAAACCGCATTACGGCCTTGCACACTACAATCTGGGCGTTGTCTACTACGACCTCAGGCGATTCACCGAGGCCCTCGGCTCCTTCCAAAATGCCTGCATCTTTAAGCCCGAGTTCGTTGGTGCGCATATCAATCTGGGCTCGACCCACCTCCATCTCGAACAATATGATGAAGCCGTCATAGCCTTCAAAAAAGCCGTTGCCGTCGAGCCGGACAATGCCACTGCGTATAGCAATCTGGGCGCCGCCTATGCGTACCTTGAGCGATACGCTGATGCTGTCGTCGTTTGCAAGAAGGCCATTGCTCTAACGCCGGATGATGCTGATCCATACTGCATCATAGGGTCTGCATATTCTCGTCTTGGAAAACACTCTGAGGCCATCGTCGCATGCGAGAAGGCCGTGTCCCTCAATCCAAATTACGCAACAGCCTACAACGACCTGGGTGTCGCCTACGTCGGGATTGAAAAATATGCTGAGGCCCTCGCCGCCTATAAGAAGGCCATTGCTCTCAAACCGGATCACGTCAAAGCGTACTACAATATGGGTGTCGCCTGCGGTGAGCTTGGGCGACACGATGACGAAATGGCCGCTTACAGAAAAATTATAGCCCTCAAACCCAAAGGGAAAGTAGCCGGTTGGGCACGGGAGCGTATCCGCAGATTGAATGAGAAGTAACCCGATCCAGATGTATCCCAGCCTACGTTGGGAGGAGTAATTGGTGACGGATAAATCAATAGCATAACAAGCGTGTGTCCGCCGGGTCGAAGATCCGCCGAAGGCGGAGCGGACCGAAGGCGGACCAGCGGCGCCGATGACACGAAGCGTTAGATATCAAAGGAAGGATCGTCATGAAGACAGTCGAGTTTGCGAAGAAAGGTTTCTTGCGAACCACGTACGCACTTAATATCACGTGGTGCCCGGAATCGCCCACGGAAGCCGACAACGAATATCAGGAGGTCCTCACCCATATTCACGAGTGGGCGGCGGCGAGAAAGAAAGCCGCCGGTTTCGTGCTTGTTACGTTCGTCGGAGACAAGCCTGTTTCGGACCACGTAGTGAGTTTACTGAAGAAGGCCAAGGGAACAGACCTCAAGGTTGCCTTGCCGATTCAATACTCAGGATTACTGGGTGCCGAGAAGGTGGAGCTGGATATCTAACAAGGCGCTCCAGCGGGTGCGAAAAGACCGCGCCGCTGAGCTTAAATGTTGGAAGGATGAATATGAAAGGGATAGGCAAACTCGCATTACTGAGCCTTTGTTGTCTTGCTGGAGCATGCCACAGGTCTCTACAGGAGACGATACCGGACACAGGCGGCATTGCCGGTCGCGCCGTTCTAACGGATGGGCGTCCGGTTGAAGGTGCTGAGGTGTCCGTTCGGCATACTCGGCCTGACGGATCATCCGAAGTCCTGTTCAAGACAACCACGGACCCGGACGGACGGTTCAGTGTTCCCGATCTGCCGGTCGGAAAGAAGTTATGGATATCCGTCAGCAAGATGTATCCGGGCAAAGAGCTTTACAGTGCGGGTGTTCACGCCACATTGAAATCAGGCGAAGCAAGGCGTCTTCCTGATCTCAAAAGTGGTCGTATGCCTCCACCGATGGCGACACCTGAGAACGAACACTTGATAGAATGAAAAGAGGATAGATTTCCAACAAGAAGATGCAGACTATTTTTGCCTAGCCGCGAAAAAGTCTGATTCAGGACGTTGTGCGAATAATTCATGAGGATGCAAATGGATAATCAAAAGAAAGACCAACAACAAACAAACCGCAGTGGAATTATTCGCGCAGTTCAAACACCGCTTGGATTCTTTGTGCTTGTTGTACTTGTAGTTGAAGTTATCTTGGGCGTATTAGTCCATTCCAGCAGTGCGCCGATTAATACGTATGCACTATTCGGAGTGATTGGAATACTACTTATTCTAATAGTGATTGTGGCGCTTCTGGCCTATTATCGCCCGGAGGCGCTTCGAGGAATACGCACTTCTCAATCAGCAGTTCAGGCCACCATTGTGTATCCGCCGACTGAGAAGGATCGTTACAATCAACTTTTCCATGGTTTCTCTGATTGCGACTTTTATGCGTTTAATCCGCCATTTGAAGTTGAACATGCAGGGAAGAAGATACATGAGGAAGCACTAATTACCCATAAAGTACGTTACGATTCAAATGTGAAAAGTCGCTATCTTCTTTTTACAGAAAGAAGCCTCGAGAATGCGGACCTTTTTTTTGATGCACTTGCAGAGCAAATTGGCAAAGAAAAAGTCGACTCAGATATTAGTCGCAGGTATTGGAGAGAATCCTCAGAGGAACCAGGATTTACGTTTTTCATAGGATACAAGAAAGGGACTCCCGCAATTGTTATGTATCCTCGTGCTGTCATGGAAAGTGGGATTCCAAGATCTGTTATATATATTGAAGGCGCCGAAGAGCTTCTCTCAATCTTACGTGAGTATTTTTTGAAACAATGGAGCAGAGCCAATAGAAACGGATAACAAACGCTTGCACTCGGGCAAAACTAAGCAGCGTTCGTTCCTCGCTGTGCTTAGCTGTTTCCGGTGAAGCGAGGCGTTAGTTTTCTTAATCGAAGTACTTATTGCGAGAACAAAATGTCAAGCAGAATTGAATTACCTGTTTTCCATCTCATCATCATGAAGATCGCCGCCGTAGGTGTGTTGCTCGGTCCGACTGTGTTTCTTCTTGTAGCTCTATCTTTCATGGGGCAGACGGGGAATGAGGAGGTGACCGATCAAGATCACCAAATGGTGTTTCGCCTGACGAGTTTTGCAATGGCTTCGATGGTAGTATTCAATTTAGTCGCCTTGTATGCGCCAAAGCTTGCCGTGAAGATCGCCAGGCGCAAGAGCGGCACAGACGCGGATCTGGGGCAGGCCGTTTTCACGGGACTGTTAATTCGATACGGCTCAAGTTCGGGGGCGTCGATATTGGGTCTGGCTTCTATTGCAATGGGTGCGATATGCGGTTATATGCCGTGGTATATCTGGGTGAATCTACTTCCGCTAGCTATCGTTTATGCTGTTGTCATAACCACGTTTCCGACGAGGAAGAGGGTGGAGAGTCAGATATCGCAACTAACAACGCAGAATTAACCGGCGGCGCCGATGACACGAAGCGTTGGCTTCGAAGATAATGAAGATAGCGTCAAGAGAGAACTTGCGTTTCACTGATTGGCGGCTTGCGGCTGGGCTGTTGGTTTGCGTGGGATGGCTTATGGGCGACTTTCTGGGGATTGTCGATCCCCATCGGGATGGCGCGGGTCTTATGGCGTTTCTGTCCGGCCTGTTTGGGATTGCCTGCGTCATATGGTCAGCAGTATCGAAGACGAAGCAGCACCTGTTCCTGCTTCTTACACTGATAGCGGCGGTAATGGTCGTTGCGATGCCTTTTATCTGCGTAGCACACTGACGGGCCAACCAGACGCTCCCGCGGATCCGCCGTGTCGCAGATCCGCCTCCGGCGGGGCGGGGCGGACCGCTGAGCTTGAACATTATGCATACGAAGGAAAACGATGAGAACTCGGTATATAGCGGCCGATGACGTTGCGTCGGTTGCGCAGGTCCATCTTGATTCCTGGAATACTGCTTATCGCGGGTTGGTCCCCGATGAGTTTCTTGCGGTGTTCACGTTCGAAAAACGGAAGGACCTCGCCATCCGGGCTCTGGATGATGACGCACAAGATACGGTTGTTATAGAGGACGACGAGGGTATTTTCGGGTTTGTAGTATTCGGCGCCAGCCGTGACGGCGATGCTGAGGCGGGCGCCGTCGGAGAAATCTGGGGAATATACATCGACCCTGGTGACTGGCGGAAGGGCGCCGGGAGGATGCTTGCCCAATATGCACAGAGCGCCCTTCGTGAAAGAGGGTTCACTGCAGCAACCCTGTGGGTGCTCGAGGGCAACAGCGACGCTCGCGAATTCTATGAGAAACTCGGATTCCGCCTC
Organism: Phycisphaerae bacterium; assembly: GCA_030745875.1. GTDB lineage: Bacteria > Planctomycetota > Phycisphaerae > SM23-33 > SM23-33 > BS750m-G57. The sequence continues at coordinate 14,034 of JASLNT010000096.1, read as the reverse complement.
GATGGCGCGCGGAAGACGGTCGAGTTGGGATCGCCATTAGACGCTGTACGCTATCGCAAAAGAATATAAAATGCCGAATAAGACGCTTCAGCGGATTCGCCTGAGGCGGACCGCTGAGCTTAAACGTTAACCATAGAACAAAGGAGTTGTCTTATGACGATGCAGAAGCGTCCGGTGTCGGTGGGAAAGGTTTTTGTCCGCAATCCGGTTTTTGGGTTTATGTTGTACCCGTGGCTGTTCTCTTGCATCGGGGCAATCGCTATGTCGGCCGGTTTCAGCTTCGGTCGTGGCGGCCGGGCGTACGGTCCGCAGATGCTTCCTATTCTGGGCGCCATCGCCGCCGGTCTGACTGTCATAATCATCATCGGTTTCCTCGTGAAGCTTGCCGAAGTGAAAGGAATTGTCGCCGGCGGTGAAGTTGTCGAAGGCGCGGTCATCCTCGATAAAGCGATGAGCGGGATCAACAAAGTGAAGTACAGATTTCAGGCGGGCGGCAGGGACCACGAGAAGGGGCACTTTGTCCTTCCGTGGTGCAAGCCCGGGATATCAGTGGGCGATACAGTCGGTATCGTTGTCGATTCCGCCAATCCGCGGAAGTCGATCATGCAGGATATGTTCTGCGAGTGAACCGACGGATGCCTGACGCCACGTGCTCGCACCAGGGGCGTGACAAGCGCCGTCGCTGATCTGTGACGTTAGACTTAAGGAATCATATGAAGAGAATTATTTTGGGGCTGTTGGCGGTAATGATGCTCGCTTCCTGTTCCAGGGAGCGTGACCCTCAGACGTACGACAATCCGAAGATCGGATTGCGCATCACCTATCCCGGAACATGGCGGGTCGCGAAGAAGGAACTGCTGGGAGATGCAATCGATCTGGTGGGAGAGAAAGTCAAGACGATCTCCGAAGACACGCTGGATGAAGCCAGAGAAATGACGTCAAACATCATACTGACTCTTGTCAAGCCGTATAGGGTCGACGGCGTTGACCGGAACCCGAATATCAACGTCCTTGTCCTTGATATACCGGAATCCGAATGGGGTGACGTTGATATGGACTCCGTCGTGCGAGAGCAGATCGAAGAAACCAAATCGTCGGCTTTCCCGGGGGCGAAAGTGACGATCAATGATTTCCCGTTGCCGGGCTATCCGGAAATTCACAACTACTCGCTTCGGATTCCGCTGCACGACCGCACGGCCACCGTGTATCACTACGCCTACTGGCGTCCCCCGTATCTCGTTCAAATTGGGTTCACCTTCTCTCATCCCGGTGTCGAACAGGAAGTCAAGGGCATCATCACCTCAATGAGAATCAAGGCGTCCAACAAACCGGATGCAGGCGACGGCTGAGCCCGTGGCCTATCCCGCCGACTACAAGATTGTTAAACTGATGACAGAGCGCTGTGTTTATGCGCGAACACCCGGATAACGCATGGAGACGGATGTGATGAGCAGATCTGGTCTTTTCGAGTTGGATTCCGACGGTCGTACGTCTCTTTTTGACGCGGCTGGGAGCGGCGACATAGAGACGGTCCGCCGGATGATCTTCAGCCTTACCGGAACGGGCATGTCTTGTCAGAGACTCAGCCTGATTGGCGTCAAGGACACATCCGGTCTGACCGCCGCCGACCTGGCTGAGCGGAACGGGCACAAGGAAATCGCCGATCTGCTGCGCAGCGAGCAAATGCGTATGGAATTTTTCGAGTAGGTCTCATCGCATCGACGCCGCAGTTGACACGCTCGACCTCGGCGCGGGATACTGGTGCGAACAGGCCGCTTACACGATGCGTTATGCAGACGACAAAATGATTGAGAACTTAAGTCAATTACGGGTTTCGACTCTTCCGGCCGGTTGCCTCATTATCGTCCTGTCTGTTCTTCCGGTTCTTTGCGTTGGAAATGACTTGTCTGCTGCGGAACCTGGTTTGCGCGAGATCATCGTCAGCCACACCGACGCGAATAAGGTGCTGCAACTCCACCGTATCAAGGAGGACGGGTCCTCCAGGCGCAAGCTCACCAATTCCAAACACGGATGTGTGATGCCCGCGGTGTCTCCTGACGGTAAGAGAATTGTGTATGTGCGGCAGAGTCGAAAGAGCATGGCTCTCTGGCTGTCCGATATCGATGGCAAGAACTCGAAAGAAATCGTAAAGGAGGGAAGAAACCTTGTGCCCTCGTGGCTGCCGGACTCCAGGCACATCGTCTGGATGCTCTCCCAACCGAAACCGGGCAAGGACCCCGCCTCGAATAGTCAGTTGCGCATAATGGACGTTCAGACGCTGCAGACCAGGCGGTTGTTCAGCGATCCTGAGCAGATCAAACACAGCAACGCCATGCCCGTGGTCTCTCCGGATGGGAGGAAGATCGCGTTTGTTTCGAATCGCAGCGGTAATTACAGGATATGGGTGAGCAATCTGGATGGAAGCAAGGCCAGGCAGGTCTCGAAGTCCGCTGTCGAATACGACAAGACTATCAAAGCGCCCATAGAACAGAAAGTTCCCGCCTGGTCGCCGGACGGCAAGCGGATCGCCCATTGGGAGGGCGTGGAGATGCTGCACCTGAGCAGATTCACCGGAAAGCCCAATCGCCAGAGGGACAGGCTGATCATGCAATCGTGGAATGTCTGGGTTGTCGGAGTTGATGGGAGGAATAAGCGAAAAGCGGGGCGGGGCGATGACCCGACATGGTCTCCCGACGGATTCGTGACTCGTTCTTTTCCGGATCCCAAGAGGGGTGGACCGAAAGTCATGGTGGAAACGAAGTCAGGGGACAAGGAGCTGCCGATCGTCCCCCCCGGAGCCCGCTACGGGCGATTCGCCTGGATTCCGCGAAAGACTGAAAAAAAGACGCCCGCAGATGGAGATCGCTGAAGGAAGACTTCAATGCATCGGGGCCGCTGGCGCGAATCGCTATTTGAACACTTCGAATTTCGCCGGGTCGCCTTTCACGTCGAGAATGTGGATGCTGCCTAGTTGGAGTTTGGCGAATCGCGGATCGTCTACGAACCACACCAATTTCTTGTCGCGGGTGATCTCGAGAATCTTGTAGTCCTTGCCCGTTTTGGTGATCGATCCGTGCCTTACGTTGCTGAGCACAGTGTTTCCGTTGGGCAGGCGCTGGATCCCGCAGATCATCATGATCTTCAGCCCGAGCTTTTCGAAGTCCGCCTTCGTCAACGCCCAGACGATCCTCCCGTCCTTATCGTATTCGGTCACTCCGCCCATCTCAGGGCTTCGCGGTTTGCCCGAAGTCAGAGTGTTTCCATTGGCCAGACGAACGGCCGCATAGTGACCGTTGGGGAATGTGCGGATGACTTCGCCTTTCGCATCCCACTCGTAGGTCTTGTTCTGTTTCATGATCGCCGCCAGGTACGTGCCTTCTTTAGTTTTGCGAACGTGTCGGAACGTGTGGTGGGGGTCCTTGATCGTCAGGTCGACCTTGACTTCCCTGACCTTCTTACCGTTGGCGTCGATTTCCACCATCCAGGCTCCGTCTTTTGAAGTCTCCCCCGCCAGGAACCCCCCGCCCGGAAGCGGTTGACACGAATGGTTGTCGCGTTTGTCGACAGCGGTGTAGACCCACATTTCCTTCTTGTTCTCGTCAAGGCGCACGATCCCGGCCCCTTTTTTGCGTTGCGAATAACTGTAAACCACGCCTCCGTCGGGCAAACGAGGATAGGATCGCCCCTGCCGCACGTCTTTCTCTCGCGTCAGGCCGCATCGGTAAGGTTTCAATTGGCGGCGACTTATGTGTGTTCTTGTCGGGAAAGGAGCAGGACGGTGAAGAGAGCATTCAAGATCGCATGCGTGGGCGTGGTTGTTGCGGTTTGGGCTTCGGGGGCTTCGGCTGTGGATATTGAGATGGTCCCCGTGGGCAATCCGGGCAACGCCGGCGAGTGGTCCGGTGCGAGCTACGGCGGCACGGGCGCGAACCGCCTCTGCGGCGCGGTGGACTACGGGTACAGCATCGGCAAGTACGAGGTGACGGCCGGGCAGTACACCGAGTTCCTCAATGCCGTCGGCGGCGTGGACACCTACGGGTTGTACACCCCCGAGATGCGGTCGGTGGTCGCAGGCTGCCAGATCGAGCGATACGACGGTAGTGGGTCGGCGGCGGATCCGTTTCAGTACCGAGTAGCGTCCGACTTTGCTGACCGCCCGGTGAATAAAGTTTCCTGGAACGACACGCTCCGTTTCGCTAACTGGCTGCACAACGGCCAGCCGACCGGCCTGCAGAACTCCACCACCACCGAGGACGGGGCGTATGACATGTCGCTGGGAGCAGGCGTGGTCCGCAAACCGGGCGCAATGTTCTTTCTGCCCACCGAGGACGAGTGGTACAAGGCCGCCTACTACGACGGCGCGACGGGCAGCTACTTCGATTATCCGACCAGCAGCGACACCGCGCCCGGTTACATCAACGATAGCGGTAACTTCAGTGGGACCGGCGCCCCTTTCATCGAAGGCGGTGTGGACCCGGGCGGGTATGCAACGTATAACGGTGACCTCGGGGCCAACGGGATCGGCAGCCCGTACTATCTCACGGAAGTTGGGGAACACGAGAACTCCCCCAGCCCGTACGGCACGTTCGACCAAGGCGGGAACATCTACGAGTTCAACGAGGAACGTATGCAGTACAGCGACGGAGCGTGGTATCGCAGCTTGCGGGGCGGAGCGCTGTACACCCCCGCCGACGAACTGCTCTCGTCGCGCCGCGCCGCCAGCACCGCCACATGGTACGAGGACGTCAACTTCGGATTCCGCATCGCCATGGTTTATGAGCTTGGTTTCAGACTCAATGGCGCGCCAGTCGGTTACTCAGAGTTGCTGGAATTGATAACGCCGCTCCTGGCCTCCGGCGACACCCTCTCGGGCCGGGGTGTGTATGACGGCGTGATTACCGGAGCGGCCGCCTCGGCAATCATCGCTGACAGCGGCGACATGACTCTGGGAGACTCCGCCAGCTTCGCCGGGTTCAGCACCGAAGGTGCGATCGACACGCGGGGCAACACGCTAACGCTGCAATCGGCCGGTTTCGCCGCCCTGGGGATACAGACCACACTCGGCGGCGGGACGCTAACGGCGCCCAACGGGGTCGCTCTCGGTACTGCCGACAATCTTGTCGGCTCGGGCACGGTGGACGCGAAGATCGCAGCCGGGTTCGGCTCGACGATCTCGGCGACCGGCGACCTGGCGTTGGGCGACGTGGGTTCTTACGACGGCTTCTTCAGCGACGGGACGCTTCTGACCGGCGCCCACACCGTCACGATCAACGACAAGAACACCGCCGTACTGGGTTCGCTGACACAACTTGGCGATGAAGTCGACGACGGGACTCTCTCAGCGGCCAATGGGCTCACTGTGGAGTTCGGTAAGAACATTGTTGGTCGCGGGACGGTAAACACGCCTGACGACCCGCTGGTCCCGCTGACAAACAATGGCGCGATCATAGGAGATTCCCCCGGAGCCATTGAATTGACCGGATACGTAAAGGGCGTCGGTGCGCTCACAAACGTGACAGTCAGCGGCACGTTCTCGCCCGGATTGAGCCCTGTGCGATTGCACGCGAGCAACCTTGAGATCGCTGCAAACGGAAGGTTGATTATCGAACTTGGCGGTTTGTCCGGCGGGAGCGAATACGACCAACTGGTTGTGGCTGGCGACCTGCACCTGGGCGGAACGCTGCAGGTTACGCTGATCGACGGTTTCGCGCCGAACATCGACGACACGTTCAGCATACTGTATTTCGACGATCTGGACGGTACGGAGTTCGATGCGGTCGAACTGCCCGATCTGGCCGGTCGGAAAGCCTGGGATCTTTCGGAACTGTACTCCACGGGCGAAATCAGCGTGATCGAGATGCTGGACGGCGACACGGATGGGGATCGGGACGTAGATGACGCGGACTACCAGGCCTTTGTAAGCGTGTTTGGCGACGTAGGAGACAGGTATACCGATTTTAACGGGAACGGAAAGATCGATCTCGGAGATTTCGTTCTGCTGCGAGCAAATTTCGGAGCCGGCGTCAATGCCTCCGCTCCGGGCAATGCGGCGACAGCTACACCCGAACCGGCAACCCTGATACTGATGGCCGCAGGCCTTCCCTTGCTGCTGAAACGTCGGAGAAGCCGGAGTGGAAATCCTGATGAACCCCGGCGCCTGCTGGGAAGTTAATCGGGTTCTTCACAATTTGAGAGGTAAGTGAGATGAGAAACGTAATTCGAATGGTGTGTTTGGCGACTATTATTGGTTTTGGTTCGACGACGATGGCGGTGGATATTGCGACCGTCCCTGTGGGCAACGTCAGTAACAGCGATGACACCACCACCCACGGTGCGGTGAACTATGCGTACAATATGGGCAAGTACGAAGTGACTGCCGGTCAGTACCGCGATTTCCTCAACGCCGTCGACCCGAATGGCGGGAATACGGACGGTCTGTACAACGGCCAAATGAACATTGATCCAGTAGGCTGCCAGATCACGTGGAACGCCGGTTTGTCCACCTACGATTTCAGCGGGAAACCCAGCGGGACTGCGGCCGACTGGGAAGATCGTCCGGTGAACTACGTTTCGTGGTTCAATGCGGCGATGTACGCCAACTGGGCAACCTCCGGGAACAAAGACCAAGGCGCATACAACACCGGCCCCGGCGCTGGCTGGAACAGTAACCTTGCCAGCAGCTATAATGGGATCACGGCCCACGATTCCGCCGAGATGGATACTCTGGTTTCCACGTACGGGGCGGTTTATGTCATTCCGACTGAAGACGAGTGGTACAAAGCCGCGTATTACGATGGCTCGACCGGCAGTTACTACAACTACCCGACCAGCAGCGACACTTTGCCTGGTTACATTGACAGTAGCGGTGATTTCAGCAGACTCGGCGACGGAAGTTTCAGCGAGGGCGGAACCGACCCGGGCAACTACGCGACGTATAACGGCGATGGCGGGCAAGGCCTTGGCATTCCGTACTACCGCACGAATGTGGGGGAACACGAAAACTCCGCCAGCCCCTACGGCACGTTCGACCAGGGCGGGAACATCTGGGAATGGAACGATGCGATAATCTCAGAGGAGCGCGGCTTGCGGGGCGGGGGGGCCTACCACATCCCTGAGTACCTCGCGTCATCGCACCAGAACCACCTGCGGCCGTGGTTAGAGTACAGCCACGTCGGGTTTCGTATCGCCGAAATAGGGTCTGACCCGGAGCCAGAGCCTGCTCTCAAATTCAATGGCACGGTGGTCGACCAGTCGGAGTTACAGGCGTTGATAACTCCGCTCCTGGCGCCCGGCGACACGCTCTCGGGCTGGGGCGTATATGACGGCGCGGTTATCGGAGCGCCCGCCTCGAGCATCATCGCCGACGACGGCGATATGACCCTGGGCGACGGCGCCAGCTACGCCGGATTCAGCACCGCCGGTACGATCGATACCCGGGCAAACACGCTGACGCTGCAATCGGCGGGCTTCGCTGTCCTTGGGATACAGACGACCCTTGGCGGCGGGACGCTGAGTGCTCCCAACGGCGTCGCCATCGGTATTGGCGACAACCTTGTCGGTTCGGGCGCCGTCAACGCGAAGATCGCAGCCGGATTCGGTTCGACGATGCGGGCAACCGGAGACCTTGTACTTGGCGACAGCAGCAGCGCTGCGGGATTTGTCAGCGACGGCGAGTTATATACCGGAGCCAATACAGTCACCATAAACGACGCTAATCAGGCCGTGCTCGGCTCGCTGACGCAACTGGGCACGGACATCGCCGACGGAACGCTCGCAGTTGGCAACGGATTGGTTGTTGAATTCGGGAAAAACATCTCCGGTAGGGGTGTTGTCGATACGCCGGACGATGAGTTGGTCCCGCTGATCAACAACGGGGCCGTTATCGGCGACGCTCCCGGAGCGATAGAACTGACCGGATATGTAAAGGGCGTCGGTACGCTCACAAACGTGACAGTCGGCGGAACGTTTTCGCCCGGATTGAGCGCGGTGCGCATGCACGCAACCAACCTCGGAATCGGCGCCGCGGGCAAGCTGATTATGGAACTGGGCGGTTTGTCCGGCGGGAGTGAATACGACCAATTGGTTGTGGCTGGGGATCTGACGCTCGGCGGGACGCTGCAGGTTACGCTGATCGATGGTTTCGCCCCGGAAATCGGCGACAAGTTCGATATTCTCGACTGGGGTTCGCTTGCGGGCTCTGAGTTCGATACGGTTCAACTGCCGGAACTGGCTGGGCGTAAGTCCTGGGACGAGTCCAAGCTGTATACTACTGGTATCATTGAGGTTATAGCTATGTTGTACGGCGATACGGACGATGACCGGGATGTGGATGATGACGATTACAATCTGTTCACAACTGTCTTCGGAAGTGCAGGCGACTGGCGGACTGACTTTAATGAAGACGGACGCGTGGACCTTACTGACTTCGCCCTGATGCGCGGGAACTTCGGTGTAGGAGTCGGACCGTCGCCTGGTGTCGCCCCGGCGGCGCCAACGCCCGAACCGCTTACATTGAGCATTCTCGCCCTCGGCGGCTTGGCGATTATTCGTCGGCGCCGGTCGTGTGTGTGCGAGTAACGGCGTTTCTGGGGTTCTGACGACGGCGCCGCGGACGCCGGATATGGGGGAGGCGGGGGAGTTGTAGGATCATCTCGCATACCCTTTATTCTTAATGGTTTTTGATTGACGGGAGGGTGCTGGTATCTATAATTATGCCTTGGTTTGTTAAATAACTATTCGTTTCGTTCGTTTTACCTGGGAGTTGCCCAGTGACGCTTTGTGTAAATAAGGTCCCAACCAGTGCATCGGTGTAGGGCCCAGTTTGCTCGGCGAACCGGCCGTTCCGCCATGGGTGTGGGACCGCCGGGGTAGGCCAAGCCGGCGTGTGATGATGCGCGCCGGCGATATTGGACGGGTGCGGTGCACCGGTCCTCATGGTCTCGTCGATTCACAGAGTGGGCAATTAAGACCCGCTTTTTTTGTGGCCGTAGACAATTTGGTAACTTGACAACTTGGCCCGGCGACGCCCAATCGCAGGGAAGGAAGAAAGGCATCACGATGAATCAGGAACTGATTCGATTAGTAGACGGGCTTGCCCGCGACAGGAATATCAATCGGGACGTTATTCTCGACGATCTGGAAGCGGCGATGCTGTCGGCGATTCGCAAAGCCAATCCGGACTCCGGCGACGATGGGATCGAAGTTGTGATTGACCGTCAGACAGGCGATATAACCGCCACCGTCGATGGTGTCGAGATGTCGGTTCGCGCACTTGGAAGAATAGCGGCCCAGACTGCTAAGCAGGTTATTATCCAGCGGATACGTGACGCCGAGCGGGGCAGCATTTACGAAGAATACCTTGAGATGCGCGGTCAGATCGTCACCGGAAAGGCCGTTCGTTGGGAAGGCGGATCGCTGGTGGTTGAGTTGGGGCGCGTCGAAGCCCTCATGCCGCGCTCCGAACAGATCCCCGGTGAGACTCACAGGGTTGACGAACGCCTGCGTGCGATGGTGCTTGACGTCAAGGAGCATCCCAGCCAGGTCAAAATCATCCTTTCGCGCACGCATCCGGACTTCATTCGCTCGTTGTTTGACCTGGAAGTGCCTGAAGTGGCTGAAGGCATAATTGAAATAAAAGCCCTGGCCCGCGAGGCCGGTTACCGCACGAAGGTTGCGGTGAACTCTCTGGACGCCAAGGTCGACGCCGTTGGAGCCTGTGTTGGCGTTCGCGGCAGCAGGATCAAGAACATAGTCGAAGAACTTGGCGGTGAGAAGATAGATATCGTTCGCTGGAACGAATCTTCGAAAACGCTTATCGCCAACTCGTTGCGACCGGCGGAGGTTTCTGAGATCGCGTTGTGCTTCGAGTTGGGGCGTGCGACAGTCGTTGTCAACGAAGACCAGTTGTCGTTGGCGATCGGCAAGCGCGGACAGAATGTGCGGCTTGGCGCCAGGCTTACCGGTTGGGATATCGATATCCTGACACCGGGCGAGTTCAATTCCGGGCTTGATGTCCTGGAAAAGGCGCTGCGCAAGATCGAGGGCATCAACACCACGGTGGTCGATCAGGTCATCGCTATGGGCATGGTTAATGTTCTGGACGTCGAGGAAGTCGGTGCCGATGCGCTCATAAGCAGCGAGCAGGGCCTGGGGCTGGAAGAGACTCTGGCACAGAGCATCGTTATCGCCTGCGCCGAAGAAGCCCGGAGAGTTGCAGCCGAGAAGGAAAAGGAAAAGCAAGCGGCCGCCGAAGCTGCCGAAGCCGCTGAAGTTGCTAAGGCTGAAGCCGCCAAGGCTGAAGCGGCGGGAGAACCAGTCGCCGAAGCGGTCGAAGAACCTGCTGGCGAGGCGCCCGAAACCGCCGAAGCCGCTGAAGAAACCCCCGCCGAAGCGGTTGAAGAACCTGCGGACGATCCGGTCGCCGAAGAATCCGAAGAACCAGCCGCTGAGGATGACGCTTCGGCTGGCGACGAGACTGAGTCCGCCGTGTCGGACGAAAATGACGATAAAAACCAGTAGTCGATAGACCTAAACAGCAGATTCACCGGTGCGATTGGCCAAGAACCGACACCGCCGGGAGAAATTGCACGGAGTTGTAATTGGCAAAGCGGATATTTGAACTAGCCAAGGAATTGGGCGTTACCAGCAAGATCGTTCTGGAAAAATGCCGCGCCGAGGGCATCGAGGTCAAGAACCACATGTCCACGGTCAAAGCCGGTCTGGCTGCGACCATTTCGGAGTGGTTCAGCGAAATCAGCGACGGTGGAAGCGCTGTCGAGACGACAGAGCACGTGGACCTTGACGCCGCACACGAAGAGGCGGAGAAGACAAGACGCAAACGGAAGAAGACTCCGGTTGTCGAAGAGCCCGCGCCGGAACCCGAACCGGTTGCCGAGGAAACCGCCCCAGCCGATGCTGAAGCCCCCGCTGCTCCGGTCGAAACGGAGCCCGAAACTGCTGAAGTAGTCGAGATCGTGGAGGCTGAGGAAGTCCAGGAGGCTCCGGTCGAGGTGACCGAGCCGGTTGTGGTTGAAGTTGCAGCCGAAGCCCCCGCTGCCGAAGCTCCCTCCGCCGAGGCTCCCGCCGAAACCCCTGCTCAAGAGCCCGAAGAGGCCCCCGAGCCTGTCGCCGAAGAACCGAAAGAACCCGAGCCCGAGAAGATCCAGCCCATGGGCCCGCGCGTAGTGCCCAAACCGGCTGTCATGAAAGGCCCAAGGGTCGTTCGTGTGGAGGCTCCGGATATTATTCCCGCACACCGTCCGCGCAGGCGTCCGGCCCCGCGGCCGGGAGGGGACTCGCCCGGTATTGCGGCGCCCAAGAGATTCAAAGCCAACGCGGACGCCGGTCCGGCCACCGGAGGAGACACGCGTCGTGGAGCCTCGGGGCGCCGAAGTCCGCGAAGGCGCGGTGGTGAATCCGATACCAAGAAGGGCGCCGGAACGACTCCGGTGCGCAGACGGAAACGCGAAATCCGCCAGCAGGACCTCCAGGAGCGCACGGCGCGTCTGGCCGCGGCGGTTGGCGGTGGAATGCGGCGCCATCGCGCGTCGGAAGGGGGAAAGAAGGGCGGCTTCGCCCAGGGCGGATCTCAGGTCAGGGTCGGTCTGGTCGAGGTCGAAGAACCGCTGACACTCAAGAATATTTCGGCTGCGACGGGTGTCAGGTCGAATATTATGATCAAGAAACTGATGGAGAACGGAGTTCTGGCTACCGTTAACCAGATTGTCGACCTGGAAGTCATGCAGACTATCATGGTCGATTTCGACATCGAACTGTCTCTGAAGCGCGCCAAAACCGCAGAAGAGGAACTCGCCGAAGGGCTTGCCGACCGGGAGAAAGGCCAGACCGCCTCGCGCGCTCCGGTTGTTACGTTCCTGGGACACGTGGACCATGGCAAGACGTCGTTGCTGGACTACATCCGCAAAACCGGCGTGGCGTCCGGAGAGGCCGGTGGAATCACACAGCATATCGGGGCGTACCGCTTCGACCATGAGGATAAGCACGTAGTGTTCCTTGACACCCCCGGTCACGAGGCGTTCACCGCTATGAGGTCGCGTGGCGCCAACATGACCGATGTGGTCGTGCTCGTGGTGGCCGCTGACGACGGCGTGATGCCGCAAACGGTTGAAGCGATCAGCCACGCCAAAGCGGCTGAAGTGCCCATCGTGGTCGCGCTGAACAAATGCGAACTCCCCAACGCCAATGTGAATAGGGCGCTGGGGCAGTTGGCTGAGCATGGATTGAACCCGCGCGAGTGGGGCGGTGAAACGGAAGTTATTCAGACCGATGCGCTAAGCGGTACGGGTGTTGACACGCTGGTCGAGACGCTCAGCCTTGAGGCCGAGTTGCTCGAACTTGAAGCCGAAGTCGACGCACCGGCCAGCGGTTTTGTAGTCGAATCGCAGATGCGTCCGGGGCTTGGTCCTGTCGCAAGCCTGCTGGTGCTGAACGGTACGCTGAAGATCGGCGATGTCGTTTTGGGCGGTCATAGTTTTGGTCGTGTCCGCCAGATGAAGGATTCCACCGGTAAGTCGATAAAAGAGGCCCCTCCGGCTACGCCCGTTGAAATTTCCGGGCTGAGCGAGGTCTGCAGGGCGGGGGACAGGTTCCTTGTCGCGCCCACTATCGAAAAGGCGCGCTCCGCCGCGGCGGACCGGGAACAGCGCGCCAGAGTCACCGCCTTGGGAACAGGGCAGCAGGCGACGCTCGAAGGTCTGTTCAGCCAGATTCAGGCCGACCAGGTCAGCGAAGTGAAGCTGATCGTGAAAGCCGACGTGCAAGGCTCGATCGAGGCGCTGGTCGGATCGCTGGAGAAGATGGCGACCGACGAAGTCAAAGCCAGCATCCTGCACGCCGCAGTCGGCGGGATAACCACCAGCGATGTTACGCTGGCAGAAGCCTCCAAGGCTTCAATTATCGGTTTCAACGTAGTCGCCGACGGAGCCGCAAGGCAACTTGCCGACCAGAAGAGCGTTGAGATCGGTCTTTACAGGGTGATCTACGAGATTATCGACGACGTTAAGGCCTACATGGAAAAGGGCCTGACCCCCGAAATTTCCGAGCAAACCGTTGGTCGCGCCGAAGTGCGACAGACATTCAAAGTCTCGCGTATCGGAACGGTCGCCGGGTGCATTGTCCTCGATGGTATGGCCAGCCGCACCGCGAAAGTCCGCATCACCCGCAACAGCGTAGTAATAGAAGATGAACGAAACCTCGACAGCCTGAAGCGATTCAAGGACGACGCCAAAGACGTTCGCGCGGGCATGGAATGCGGTTTGAAAGTCGCCGGATACGATGACATCAAGGAAGGCGACATCCTGGAGTTCTACAGGCGGGTGGAAACCGCACGAACGCTGGGTTGACCCCGCGTTGACTCGGAGTGTCTCCAACCGATAGTTTACTTATAGTCAGCAGGATTACCGCGACGCCCGGCGGATATTCGTCGGGGAGTCGGTGGGAGCCTGTTAGTTTTGGAATGACCCAATGACACGCAGAACACAGCGCGTCGGAAGCCTTGTGCGTGATGCGCTCGGAAGGCTGATACTGGCGGACCTGTCTGATCCGAGGATAGATCCCGCCAGGACATCGATCGTTCGCGTCGAAGTGCCCGAAGACCTGATGACGGCCAAGGTGTTTGTTTCCGTACTTGGCGACGAGGCCTCGCAGCGAAAGACGCTGAGGGCGTTGAAGCACGCCGCCGGACACATCCAGGAACTGTTAGGCAAGCGATTGGCCCTTAAACATACGCCCAGGCTGACGTTTGAATTCGATAAGAATTTCCAGGATACGCTTGAGATATATCGGATTATCGAGGACGCAATGCAGGAAATAAGGGACAAAGACGCCGCGGGCTCCCAAGACGCCCAAGCAGATCCCGCCGACTCGCAATAGGATGCCCAGGCCAATGAAAAACGCCAAGATATACCAGAAAAAGACGAAGAAAATCCTAGGGGCTTTCGGCAAGAAATCCCCGCCCGTTCTTGATGATATGGATCAGGGGATCGCCATTCTTATCGAAGCGGTGCTCCTGGAGAA
>JASLNT010000095.1 GCA_030745875.1 Phycisphaerae bacterium | reverse complement strand
ACCTCACCGCTGGCGCGGTTCAACGCCTATGGTCCGATGCCCATACCCCATATTCTGCTTGCTCAAGCCGACGCATCGGATACAATCATTGCGAAAGCCCCGCGATGGTCGCGGGCGCAATGACATCTGGGAAATCCCGGTTGAAAGCTCGGGCTAATTATGCTTGCATCAAATCGTCAGGATTATACAATAAATCGCTATCTGTCACATCCGGTTTGGCGATGTGGTTTTCGTTGTGGACGTATAGGATACTCAGAGGACTCCAATGGATGTTAATCTTGTAATGTTCAAGCCGGACGGCCAGCGGAAAGATTTCCCGCTGACCAACACTGTTTCCGTTATCGGTCGGGGCGAGGAGTGTGAACTACAGATACCACTCCTGAATGTCTCCAGACGTCACTGCGAGCTTCGCCTTGATCCAGGGGACATAATACGAGTCAAGGACCTTGCCTCAAGCAACGGTACATATCTGAACAATCAGCGGATAAGTGAAGGGGAACTGTCCGCCGGAGACCGTCTGGCGATAGGTCCGATAGTCTTCACCGTTCAGGTCGACGGACTGCCCGGAGAGGTCGCGCCCATCAAGAGCGACGGACAGGTGGTCGCCGAAGGCTCGGCCATTGACGGTCCCACGGTTATCACCGAAGAAGTCGAGATCGAAATCCAACCCGAGGCCGAAGAGGTTGATGTTGCTCCGGTGGAGCTCGTCGAGGCTGCGGCTCCGGAAGTGGTTGAACCGATTGAAGTAGCCGAGCCCGAGGTCGTGGTCGAAGCGGCGCCAGCGCCTGAACCGGCTCCCGCACCGGAGCCCGCACCTGCGCCGGAACCTGCTCCCGAGCAGGAAGGCGGCGAACCGCTTGATCCGATTTCCGCACTCGAAGCCCTTGCCGCCGAAAGCCGCAAGAAGGGCAAATAACATTCTTCAAGCTGGACTGAATTGAACTTTCAGAACCTCAATCCGTGACCTCAGATGGTCGCGGTGCGCCTTGGGGGCCTCCGGCGGAAAGAAAATCCTGGAGGATTACCGCGGCGGCTATCGCATCCTGACGTGCTTTCTTTTGCTTTCGCGTAAACGCGCCGGCGAGAGCTTGATCGGCCTGGAAACTCGAGAGCCTCTCATCCCACAGTCTCACATCCAGAGCTGTGCGCTCGGCCAGATTCAACGCGAACTGCCTGGCGGTCTTGCCCTGCGGGCCCTCGGTGTCGTCCATGTTCAGAGGCCAGCCCACAACGATCCCCGATGCGCCGTGTTCATCCGATATTCGGAGGATCTGCTCGGCTGCCTCATCGAAGCTCGCACCGTCAAGAACTGTCACCGGAGTCGCAATTGCCACCGAGGCGTCGCCCACGGCCACCCCTATGCGCTTGCTTCCATGATCGATACCCAGCCACCTGGCCATAGCCCGTCGCTCCGGTCTAAGAGTACTTTCCAGGTGATTTGTTCTCGATCATCGAAAGCAGTTCCTTCAGCCGCTGTGAATCGGATTTCTTGCAGATCAATGTGGCGTCAGGGCTGTGGACGATCACGCAGTCGTCCATGCCTATAACCGCCAGAAGGTGATCGTCTTCGCTGACGATTACGTTGTGGCAGGAATCGAGCAAGACCGTGGTGCTGGCGACTACTGCGTTGCCGAGATCGTCTGGTTCGGCGACATTCTCGATCGCCGGCCAGGAGCCTATGTCCAGCCATTCGCATGACAGCGGGACCATACGCACTTTGTTGGCTTTCTCCATCACGGCGTAGTCGATGCTGATCTTCTGCAGTTGCGGATATATCTCGCCCATCAGGGCGGTGAAACTGGAGCCTTCGGACACCGCTTCGGTGACGGCGGCGAGTTTGTCTCTCGAATCGGGTAAGAATTCAGCCAAGGCCGCCTGGATCGCCTGGATCGTCCAGACGAACATCCCGCTGTTCCAGTAGTAGTTTCCGTCTTCAACGTAACGTCGGGCGGTGGAATGATCGGGTTTCTCGACGAACCCCACGACATCAAGGATTTCACCCTCCGACGCCTTGTCGCAATGAACATACCCCAGACCCGTATGCGGACTTGTCGGTTTGATGCCGAACGTCACCAGGGACTCCCGGTCGGACTCCGCCGCCTGGCAGGCCACCTCGACGCTCTGGGCGAACTGACCGACCGGACGGATTACGTGGTCGGCGGTGAAAACGGCCATTGTACCGTCGGGATCCTTACCGGCCAGAATAGCGGCGCCCAGCGCCACGGCGTTGGCGGTGTCTCGTCCTTCGGGCTCGCCGATGATGTTGACCGGCGGGAGTTGCGGTAGGGCGGCTGCTATGTCGGCAACGTACTCGGCGTTGGTGATGATGTAGATATTCTCGTTGTCGAATATGCCCGAAAGCCTATCGACAGCCACATCCAGCAGGCTCTTGCCATCGATCAGGCTGAGTAGCTGTTTGGGGCGGTGCTTCCTGGACAGCGGCCAGAGTCTCTGGCCGATTCCGCCGGCCATTATTACGGCGTAACGCATGTTTGGAGTCCTTTCCTTGCAGTAATCTGTAGTATCTATATCGCATTTGGAACAGTAATGGCATGAGAAATTCAGAATCACTGCGAATTGTCCATACTACGTCGCAAGCGAGAGGATCGCTGTTCGAGTTGGGCTTCTACTCGAGCTTCGGCATTACGCGCTGGCCTTTTCGCTGGGCTTCGAGGTCATGGTACGCTCCGTAGAACAGGCTGTTGGCGTCGAGCCAAAGCGTGATGCGGTGGAGCTCCTCTGGGGTTAGTTTCAGGTCGTGGTGTCCTTTCTTGAGATGGGCGTACAATTTCGACCCGCGCGCCCCGAACTGGCCCGGAACGGTGCGCGTGGGCGTCCGTCCGGGAGGTCTGCCGCTGAATGCAAAGGCGAACCCCTTGCTTGGATCGCCCTCGCCGCTCTTGTCGACTGTGAGTGATATGTACGACCGGCTCCAGACGCGCTTGCCCCCTCCGTATCCGCCGCGTGTCCATTGGCCCGGGGCTCCCGTTAGATCGGGAGCCTTCTTCTTTGCGTTAGGGTCGTTGTTGTTCTTCGTGTGGCAGGGGACGCATTTCTTGTCGAGCACCGGCTGGACAAGCCGCGGATACGACACCGGATACGATCCCGCGCCTTGCGGCTTGAGTGTCGAAGGCTTACGTCTCAAAGCAGTCTTAACAGATGTCGGGACGGAGGCCTTGTGACGCGATTCGTGACAGCCCAGGCAGGTGAGCGTTTCGCCCGGATGAGCATACGTGACCGATTGCATCGACTGTACGGCCATTCCGTTTGCATCGAGGACTTGGAAGTAGATCAACTTGCCCGATGGCGCTGTGAAGTTTACGCTGCCGTCATCTTCGACCGGAACCGTTCCCAGCAGGCCGCGCGCAAGCGATTCGCTGCCGATGCCAATGTCGGGATTGTTTATCGGGATGGTGGTTTTAGGGAAAATCTGGAAGACTCGCAGCGATTTTATCTTCGTGCCTTTCGGCCAGGGCTTTTGCCCGTTGTAAACATTCATGCACTGGATCGTTGCGGTCTTTACGGTGGCGGCCTGGCCTTGCCGGGGATGTCCGACGGGGAAACCGTTCTGCGTTTTGTGCGGGATGACGGGCGGTTTCTTCCTGGGGCGCAGGGGGATGGGGTCCTGACACATGATCTTCGGGTCGCGGTGGATCAGCACGCGATTGCCGAAACTGTCGAGCAGGTAAAGTGAAAGCGGATTGTTGCGGTCTCGCACTCCGCCCGGACCGTACGTGCAAATCACGTAATTCTCGCTCAACGGCCAGGGCGTGCCGTAACGACCGAAACCGCCTTCTGTCTCGGGGAATTTCTCCTCCGGGGTGAGTCGTTTGACCGGACCCATCGCGCCGTCATCCTCTACGCGCGGATCGAATATGATCAGCGAGCCGTACGCCTGACCGTGGTGCGGGACGGCGGTGGCGATGTAGCGTGTCGATCCGGGGATTGCACGGATCTGGTGTTCGGCGTCGGGGCGGGCTCGGCGGCTTGTGGGGTAATTACCGTGTATCGCCCGCGGGTCTCGCCCGTCGGGATACGTTATCCACGGATGGTGGGCGATGCAGTCTCCGCGATCTATGTAATCCCATCGCGAATAGACGATCATCCCGTTGTGGTCTATGCTTGGATTCCACTCGTTAGTTTCATGGTAACTCAAGGGGATAATGTCGCTTCCGTCCGGCAGCATCGAATACAGCGTGTAGGTCGGAACGGGGCGGGGATGGCATCGTCCGAATCCTCCGCGACGTTCGGATATGAACGCGATGCGGCCGTTGGGCATGAAGCACGGATCGAAATCATTCCACTTCCCGTCGGTTAGCTGCTCCAAGCCGCTTCCATCGACGTTCACCTTGAAGATATGGAACGAGTGTTGCGGCGACCAGCCGCGGCCCCTGCTCGGTTCGGTGTAGGCGAACATTATCGTTTTAGCGTCGCAGGACAAATCGGGCGTAAGAAACGCGCCGACCAACTTTGTGCCCTTGAGTCGCCCTTTTTGGACGACCGAATCGGCCAGCACGTTGCGGAGGACCGGTTTGGCGCCGAATGGATCGGACAGGACGAATAGCCCTCCGCCCGGTCGATGACCCCACCCGAAATACTGATCGCAAATGTGATTCTGGGACTGGTGACGTTTGATGAAGAGCAGTTTGTCAATGCCGCGAACGAGCGGATTGGCGAAGGCGATCTTCTTTCGCACAGCACAGAGCTCCGCCAGCAGCGCCGTCCGGTCGCCGCCGCGGGCTTTGACCTTCCTGGTCAGGGTGGAAAGCGTCTTCGCCTCGGCCGAGAGGTTCGGGGCTCCTTTCATTTTTCGGATGTCGGCCAGCAGCAGTGCAGTGCGTCGTGCGACCAAATCCGCCGCGTCCTTTTCCTCCGGCAGGGGAGCCCACTGGGGGTTGGCGAGTTGATCTTTGATCTGTTCGTATCTCTTGCGGTCGCGGAAATCCGTGCCTGCGATGTTGATCTGGATGCGGAGTTCGGCTTCTTCAGGCGTTTTGGGCGGGGGGACTTTGCTCTTGGCGCCAAATACGACCATGCCGAGTGAGAGAGTCATTACGATCGCTGACAACACAATGGTGATTTGCTTGTTCATGTTTGTCCCTTTTTGCTTGTCCCGAAGCTGTGTAGAAACTACTGGATTGAGTTTACCGTCAGGCTCCGGTTCGATCAACCATTCCAAGGGCCAATCCGGCGATGCAGGTTGCCGAAAAACAGGCCCGGCGGTATAGTCGTGTTCTTGAATTGTGATATTGCTCCGATGGGAGAGCGGTTGTGGCGATTGTAGCTGGTATTGACGAGGCGGGGCTCGGGCCTGTCTTAGGCCCGCTGGTGATGTGCGCATCGGTATTTGAAGTTCCTGACGAGCTGGTCGAGCAGTCTCTTTGGGACACTCTAGCCCCGGCGGTGGCCCGAAAAGCGGGGCGGAAGTCGACCGCACTGGCCATTGGCGACAGCAAGAAGCTCTTTAATCGCAAGTCGCCCAAGGCGTTGCGGCATTTGGAACGTGCGGTGCTGGCGATGCTGGCGGCGGACGATAAGCATCCTGAGACGCTGGCGGACCTCCTGACGATAATCACCGCCGCCGCCAACACGCAGGCCGCGGAGTATCCGTGGTATCGCCCCGCGGAAGTGATTCTGCCCAGAGTTCTAAGCGCCACCGACGTATCGCTGTCGGGCAATGCGATTGGCTCCGCTATGCGGAAGGCGGGCGTACGTATGCGGGGAATCCGGTCGGAATGCGTCTTTGTCGGCGAGTTCAACAGGATTATCCGAGCGACCCGCAATAAATCAACGGCCGCACTGGGGATCACGTTTCGATTGGTCCAGTATCTTTGGAGCAGACTTAAGTCCGGGTCAATGCACATTCACGTTGATCGGCAGGGCGGTCGCATGCGTTACATTTCGGCGTTGGAGCGAGCGTTCGAGGGATGCAACTTCAAGATACTGCGAGAAGATCCCAACTGCAGCGCCTACGAAATGTACGACGCGAACCGAACCGCCCGGATAACATTCTCGGTAGGCGGAGAGGCCGCGCATATGCCCATCGCACTGGCGTCGATGGCGGGCAAGTACCTTAGAGAGATGTTCATGGAGCGGTTTAACGCATTCTGGGCCGGCCACGTTGACGGTCTGGCGCCAACCGCAGGATACTACACCGACGGGCGGAGATTCTTCGGCGAGATCCGCGAGGCGATGGGGCGGTTGGGAGTTGACGAGAATATAGTGTATCGCTGCCGGTGATACGGACTGCGATCGTTCTCAGTTTATTGTTGACGCCGCTTGGGGTTCCATCTACGGTAGACGTCGTAATTCAACTTGTCATAAAAGGATTGGTGTTATGGCTATTCAGAACTGGTCGGACGAAATAACGATTGTCGAACTGAGCGACGACCCTCAATTCACGGAAGATCTCGACGGTCTGATGGACAGTGTTGAGAGTAAAGCCACCGATGTAGTGCTCAATCTGGGCGCTGTCGGATTTATCAATTCCTCCAACGTCGCGAAGCTGCTTCGCGTTCGCAAGGTTATGCTGGCGGTGGACAGACGCCTGGTGTTGTGCGATGTGAACGCGCAAGTGTGGGGCATTTTCCTGGTCACCGGTCTGGACAAGATATTCGAGTTCACCAGCGATGTCGCCATCGCGCTGGCCAGCCTCCAGATGGAAATGGCCGCCGACAACGAGGCCGCCGAAGCCGCCTCCGAAGAAGACGACTCCGCCGAATGAGCTTTGTCATTCCGCCCCGACGGTATTGAACTGCTATTCCTTTTTGCCTTGCTGTGCTTCCGCCAGCGCCTTAATCACGGCGTTGAATATTCCCTGTGACGATTGTGTGGCCCCGCTTACGGTGTCCAGATCCTTAAACGCGAGCCATTCGACCACCGTACCGGGTTCTTCTTTTATCACGAGTGCTGTTTTGCGGCGTACTCTTATCAGGGGGTCAGGAGGGGGCGGCGCCAGGAATATCTGTTTAGCGAGGATACGCTTGGGCATTTCGACCCGGGAGATGAAGTAGCGTTGATCTCTGATCCCCACCACCTTGACCGATTCGAGCGATCCGTTGGCCATCGTGACCGACACGACGACCGGGGCGGTTTTCTGGTAGCCCAGCGCCTGTCCCTGGTACGTTCCGTCGGGAATCTTCGAGAGCCTCAACGCCGCCTGCAGCTTGACCGCTTCGATATTCGCAGTCGCCCGCGCTGAATTGCGTTTTATGAGTCTGCTGCCCTTTTCGGCGTCAACCACCTTCTGGTAGTAGGTCAGCGCCTTGTCGTACTGTCCGTCGCGCCGACATGCGTCTCCGGCTGCGAGATAGGCTACGTCAGGGCGTCCGGCGTTTGCGGCCCGTTCAGCATGATAGAGGGCCTTGTCGACCTCGCCCATTTCCGACCAGAGCCTGATTGCGCTCCCGTCTTGCGTGTTGTCATCGTGGATTTCTTTGAGGAGTTTAATCGCCAGTGACTTGCAGCCCAAGCGTAAGTAGCAGGTGGCCAGCGGTATGTGGTTCCTTCCGCCCGACTGCCGATACCAGAACGCCGCCCTCGCGAAATCGCCGAAGAAATTGAAGTACATATCCGCCAACGCACGCTGGCTGAGCCTGAGCTTCATTACGCTGGTTCTATTGACTGTAAGCGTGTGATGCATCAGCCTGACGCCTTCTTTCCACTTGGTCGGCGCGGGCGTGATGATTGTGTCGATGTATTGGCGAAGATTAACGTGGGGTTTCAGGCCGCGACTGGCGATCTGCCAGTTCAGCTTGAGCGTGGGGGGAAATCGCAACGGTACTGACGCGTACCAGTCGGGCTTGCTCCGTCCGACATTTTCGACCAGGTCATCGACTTGGGTTTCGGTGCGCTGGTTCTTTGGAATGGCGACGGGATCGGGTTTGGCTTTAGGTTTCGGGCCGGGTTTGACGAGGCGCCGGGCTCCGTTTACTGTGACGGCCTTGACTTTGGCGATTGGGAAGTTCAACTCAACTTTGGCGCCGCCGATGTTCGCCTGGAAAACGACCTTGTCATGCAGCTCTTTTAACAGCTTGCCCTTGTAGACCGTGCCTTCCTTCGTTTCGATTTCGTCAGCACCGGCCGACGATACGAACATCGCCCCGGCCAGTAAGATACCGACCAAAATTGCGATAACTCGAACGATCGACGTTCTAGTTGATTTTCTCACATTTCTCATGGTTGATTACCTCAGTGTGCCCACTGCCTAAGCATACCTGATAACAATTGCGCCAAGCAAGTGATTCGTTCGGCGTGTGTGGATTCTTTTGACGGTTGATTTCCGGGACCGTGGTTCACAATTGGTTCACAGGTTCTTTTGGATCGCAATCGCCGTGTTCGGGCGTAACATGCTGCCAGGCAACATGTTATGTGGCGTAACGCATTGCGGTTGGGTCGAATGTGTGACGTTGGCGCCAATGTGCGGGTGATTTGGTTTTTTATGTATTTATTAGCTTGACGCGTATGAGCGGGGCGGCTATAATTTGTTTGGTAAATGTTAGGGTATTCGAGCGTGTCGTTGCGGCCAGGTTCCGACGGGTTCGAGTGAGTGTAAGCTATGGCGGACTCGGGTGTTATGTTATGCATGTTGAGGATATTGGCGAGCGGATCGAGGTTTTGGCGGTATGTTCTGTCGGGGGCGTCAAGCCGTTGCGGTTTATATGGTCCGGTCGGGCGTATGAGGTTCAGGCCATAAACGCTCGCTGGACCGACCGCAGCGGTGGAAGTTATTCGTTGCACTACAGCGTACAAGTGGGCGACGAGACATACCTCCTCCGTTTTTCCGGAGCCGATGTCCAATGGTGGCTTGAGAAACAGATGAGTGAGTGACACTCGTTTGTTGTTCGCCGTTTGCCGTTCGTCGTTCGTCGTTCGCCGTTCGCCGTCTGTCGTTCGTCGTTCGCCGTCTGTCGTCTGCCGTTCGCCGTGCGCTGTTGTCATTCGTTATTGTCGCTCGCCAATTCCCGATTGCAGGTTTTATGTCATTGATATTCCACATTGATGTTGATGCGTTTTTTGCTTCTGTGGAGCAGTTGTTGACGCCCCCGTTGCGCGGCCGTGCGGTTATTGTCGGAAGCGGTTGCATTGCGTCGTGTTCGTATGAGGCCCGGCGGTTTGGTCTGCATGCCGGCATGTCGCTTCGTAGGGCGATAGAGTTGTGCGCCGATGCGGTGGTCCTGCCCGGTTCATATCAAACTTACCGCTGCTTCGCCGAGCATATTTGGGAGATATGTTCGAATTACGCCTGCTCACTCCAGACGCTTCTGGACGAAGCCTATGGCGACGCGACCGGTCTGGCCGATCGATACGGCGGACCGGTCGCCATGGGCCGCCAGTTGCAGGAACGGGTCGATCGCGAAGTCGGGCTGCCTGTTTCGATTGGTCTGGCGGGCAACGCCATGCTGGCCAAGCTCGCCTCGCACGCCGCCAAGCCTCACGGTGTTGTCTGGATTCCCCCCGGCCGCGAGAGCGACTTCCTCGATCCCTTGCCGGTTAATCGCCTTCCGGGCGTTGGTCCCAAAACCGCCGCCCGGCTCGCCGACGCCAATATCCGCACCATCGCCGACCTCCGCCGACTCGACCGCCAGGTCCTGCGCTGTATGTTCGCCCGCCGGGGCGACTTGCTCTACGACCGATCTCGCGGCCTGGACCGATCCGAAATCCGAAGCCAAACATTCCCGAAAAGCATCTCACGCGAAACCACCTTCCATCAGCCGCAGTGCGATATACGCTGGATTCGCGGGATGCTGTTTTATCTGGCCGAGCGGGCCGCCGTTGCGGCGCGCGCCGCAGGCCTGCTGGCCGGTTGCGTAGAAATGTCTATCCGTTATGTCGATTTCAAAGGCTCCGCCGCCAGCCGCACGCTACCGGCGCCAACGAACTGCCCATGGCGAATATTCGATCTGGCTGGCGAACTCCTGGCGTCTTTGCATCGTCGCCGGACGGCGCTGCGTCACATAGGCGTTACGCTGTCGAAATTCTCTCCCTCGGCATCCGAAGCACGATTGTTCGACACGCCGGCTGGCGCAAAACTCCGCAGCCTCAACGCAACACTCGACGCGATACGCAACCGCTACGGACACGCCTCAATCGTAGCAGGCGAATCAATCAGCCTGCTCGGGCGACTCAAGCAAAACGATTACGGATTCGTACTGCGAACACCGTCGCTTACGAAATGAAAGGCGGGCAATTGGAAATTGGCGATGGACAATTGGCGACGTCACGGGCGGGCGCCGTCGTAGCTCCGCTGCGTGTTCGCAGCGCGTATTCGTTGCTGCGCGGGACTATGACGCTTGATGTGCTGGTTGGCAGTTCCGTGCGAGCCGGACATACGCATCTGGCGCTTACCGACATCAACAATTTATACGGCGCGCCGGCGTTTTATCGGATGGCTCGCCAGGCGGGGCTCACGCCGATAATTGGGGCTGAACTGCACGACGGGACCGACCGGTTGGTTGCGCTGGTTGAAAATGATGTTGGTTATAGGAATCTTTGCGTTCTGATAACGCGGATTCAGTGTTGCTCCGACTTTTCGTTGCGGGGTTCGCTGGGCGAATTTGTCGGGGGGCTGCATTTTCTGGTCGATTCTGCGGAGTTGGCCGGCGATCTGATCGGTGTGGTGGGGCGGGAGCGTTTGTGGTTGGCGTTGGATCCTCCGGTCCAGGGCTCGTTCCGTGTTCGACGGTTGGCGGAATGTTCTGTACGGCTCGGCTGCGGGCTCATTGCTTGCGGGACCGCTCATCTGGCCCGTCTGGAAGATCGCGATGCGGCGCGCCTTCTAATTGCTATTCGCACCGGTTCGACGTTCGATTCGGTAACCGATTTACAGCTTCCGCACTTCGCGGCCAGGCTTCGCGGTCCGGCAAGTTTGGCTGGGGAGTTGGCTGACTTTCCCCGTGCGATTGCCAATAATATCCGGCTTGCCGGGCGGTGCGGCGGGTATGAGTTTCTTCCGCGTCAGGCGGTGTTTCCGAGCTTTAAATGTCCCGATGGTCTGACTCCCGAGGCGCACCTCCGCGGGCTGTGTCGCCGGGGAATGCTTCACCGTTACCGCCGCCCGCGCCGCGACGCTGAGGCCCGCATCGATCGCGAGTTGTCGCTGATCGACAGCAAGGGTTTCTCAGAATACTTTCTGGTCGTTCGCGACATAGTCCAATACGCCCGAAGCCGCGGAGCCCCGGTGGCTGGGCGGGGGTCCGGCGCCAGTTCGCTGGTTGCGTATCTGCTGGGGATAACAAACGTATGTCCGCTGACTTACAACATCCCGTTCGAGCGTTTTCTTAACGAGCGCCGGATCGATTTTCCGGATCTGGACATTGATTTTTCCTGGCGGATTCGCGATGAGGTTATCGATTACGCATTCGAGCGCTGGGGGCGCGAGCGTACGGCGATGGTCTCAGCGCACAATACTTTCAAGGCGTCGTCAGCACTGCGGGAAACCGCTAAAGCTTTCGGATATTCCAACGCCCAGATATCGCAGATGAGCCCCGATGAACTCACCGCCAGGCCCGCGATCGGCCGACTGGCCGGGCGGATTGTCTCCCTGCCGCATAATCTGTGCGTTCATCCCGGGGGAATCGTGATCGCGCCCGGGCCGATCGAGAATTACGCTCCGGTCCAACCGTCGACCAAGGGCTGTCGAATTCTCCAGTACGACAAGCGCGGAGCCAAAGCCACCGGTCTGATCAAGCTCGATCTGCTGGGTAATCGCAGTCTGGCGACCATACGCCAAACCGCCGACCTGGTCCGACTTCGCCACGGGCCGGAGATTGACGTGGAAACGCTGGACCCCTCCGATCAGCGCACAATCGAGATGCTCCAGACCGGTGATACTGTCGGGTGCAACCAACTCGAATCGCCCGCAATGAGAAATCTGCTGCGTGCTATCCATCCGCACCATATGCGGGACGTGATGAAGGCTCTGGCGCTGGTGCGTCCGGGCGCCGCCGGGGCGGGTATGAAAGACGCCTTCATCCGCCGACACCGCGGCCTGGATCCGGTTCCGACCGTCGAGCCGAAAATAGATGCGATCCTCGCCGACACGTACGGTGTGATGTTGTACGAAGACGATGTGATGCTGGTGGCCGCTGCTATGACCGGCGGGAGCCTCCCGCGAGGCGACATGTTCCGAAAAGCCGTACAGAAATGCGCCTCCGACGCCGAACGCCTCGAACTGTCGAGCGACTTCCTGTATCGCTGCTGCGCCAACGGGATAGACGATCAACTGGCCCGATCGCTCTGGGTCCAGATGGCCAAGTTCAACTCCTACTCGTTCTGCCGCGCACACGCGGGAAGTTACGGTCGCCTGGGATACGCCGTTGCGTATCTAAAAGCGCACTGGCCCGTTGAATTCTGGACCGCCGCACTCAACAACAACCAGAGCATGTACCACCGGCGAGTTTACGTCGAACAGGCCAAACGCACGGGCGTTCGATTCCTGCCGCCCGATGTTAACCAGTCGTCGGCGGAGTATTCGATCCGAGGCGATGCGATCGGGATAGGTCTGGAATCAGTCGCGGGACTGGGACCCGCAGGGGTTCAGGCGATTCTGGACACGAGAGAGAAACGCCCGTTCGACACGCTCACCGATTGCATTTTGCGAACCGGTCTGGCCCGATCCGAGGTCGGGGCGCTGGTGTTGTGCGGAGCGTTCGATTTCACCGGATCGACCAGACCGGCGCTTATGATGGAACTGGACATGGCGATATCCGTCCGCCGAACATCGCGACATCGCCCCCCGGCGACCGGATTATTCACCGCCGCCGATCGCGCGGGCGGTTTGATGTGTGCTCCAGCCGACACGGGCGACTACTCGCCCGCGCGCAAATACATCGACCAGCGACGCATATTGGGCGTATCGACAGGTCCGCACATAATGAAAGTCCATCGGGCGCAGTTGCAGGGCGAAACCGACGCGACCAGCAGAGACCTGCCCGCCCTCATCGGCAAGCGGGTGACCATTGCAGGCGTATGCGAAGCCAGACGCCGAACAGACACCGCCGGCGGGCGAGAGATGATGTTCCTGACGATGGACGATGAATTCGGTCTGTTCGAAGCGACGTTTTTTCCGACTCCGAACGCCGAAGAGCAGTTCAACAGCTACGGGCCGCACATAATAACCGGCAAAGTAATCGAACAATACGGTACAATCAGCATCGAATTGGCGGGGCGATGTTGAATATAAACGCAAAAGACCGGCCGGAGCGGTCATTGCCTTGTCCGTTCTCTGTCTTTATGAATTAGAATGCGAATCTGTCGTTCATTGACAAACTATGGCCGATGCAAAACACATAATCGGAACCAGCGGGTACTCGTTTAAGGATTGGGTGGGAACGTTCTATCCCGACGGCACGCAGAGTCGCGACATGCTCAGTTGCTACGTTCGCCATTTTGAAACGGTGGAGCTGAACTTCAGCTACTATCGCATGCCGTCGGCCGCCACGCTGGACGCAATGGCCCGCAAAACGCCCGACGGTTTTACATTCTGGATAAAGGCTAACCAGGAGACCACCCACAAGCACAACAGGGCGGTCGCGGGCGAATTCCTGGAATCGCTCGATCCCCTGATATCGCGGGACAAACTCGCCGGCGTGCTGATGCAGTTTCCCCAGTCGTTTCATCGCACGGTCGCCAATCGCAAGTACCTGGCCGCCACACTCGATGATTTCGCAACCGTTCCGGCGGCGGTGGAGTTTCGGCATTTCAGTTGGTGCGACCCTGCTGTGGTCGATGGTTTACGCCGGCGGAACGTGACGCTTGTGATACCGGACGTGCCCGATCTGGACGGACTGTACCGCAGCGGTCCGCTGGCGACTTCTGCGACCGGTTACTTGCGCCTTCACTCTCGCAACGCATCGAAGTGGTACGCAGGCGGAGCCGAGCGATATGACTGGAACTACACCAACGATCAGATCAAAGAGTTTCTGGACCTATGGTCCGACACCGCTTCCCAAGTCGACAAGATGTACACGTTCTTCAACAACTGTCACAAAGGCCAAGCCGCGAAAAACGCAGAAGCAATGCGCCGAATACTCGAGCAGATATGATTGTTGTGCAAGCCTTCCCGAAGCTACGCTGGTCTCAGCGCTGGTAAATGGGCAGTTGGCGGTAGGACACCGTCATCGCCAGGACGCACATTGCCGTCGAGTAGCTCGATCCTCCGCGGGATCCCGACAGGATCCACGATCCGTCCTTCTTCTGAATCTTCAGGAGCGTTGTGTAGAGGCGCTGGCCCCATTGCTCCCAGTGTTTTCCGCCAACCTGGAACATCGCCTGGGAACAGTAGTAAACCGAATACGCCGCATGCGATCCGCTGAAATGCCTGTTTCCGGTGTAGCGTCTTATGATGTAGTCCGCGGCGCGTTTGGTTACTTCGCTTCCGTGCTGCTGTCCGCAGAGTTCCAGGCAGAGCAGGCCCACGCCGACGCGGCTGGGCGAGGACGATCCGCTGCGGGGCTGGTACGAGAAGCCCCAGTCGCGCGTTCGACATCGCATGACGTACTTGACCGCGTCGTCAATGCTTTTTGTAGGCACCGCCGCCCCGTTAAGCCTGGCCGATCTCAACGCCATCATCGCCCATCCGGTTA
The DNA here is from genome assembly GCA_030745875.1 of Phycisphaerae bacterium. GTDB lineage: Bacteria > Planctomycetota > Phycisphaerae > SM23-33 > SM23-33 > BS750m-G57. The sequence continues at coordinate 35,971 of JASLNT010000095.1, read as the reverse complement.
GCGACAGGTCGCTGTCGCGGCTGTCGGGCCGGTATCGCCATCCGCCGGCGTCTCTGCTGTTCTTGCGAACTCTCTGGGCCGTAAGTATCAGCGCCAACGCTTTGGGCAGGGCCTTGTCGATCTTCTTCTGGCGAGTTGGGGTGACCATGCCCGAGACTTCCGACAGCAGCAGCGTTGCGATGCAATGGGCGTACATAGGTCCGGACCCGTTCCGCCCGCTCCGTTCGGGCGAAACTAGAAGCCCGTTGGACTGGCTGGTCGAGAGGATGTAGTCGACGCCTTTGTTTATCACGTGTCCGTAGGGGCCTGTACCGGGCGTGTGCCCCTTGGACAGGAACGCCATCACGCACAGCGACGAGATTCCGGTATTGCCCCTCATCGACGAATTAAACGATCCGGCCAGCGCCGGTTTGCGCAGTCTGGCGGCCTGGGCGTCGGTGAGCTGCCTGTCAGCGAGGAACTCCAGCGCCCTGTCGATGGACTTGTCGACGGGCTCCTTGAACTTGTCCAGCGCTGTCGACGCTTTGTCGGCCGTTGCGTTCGAAGTGATAAGGATGCAGACAGCTCCGGCCAGCAGGCACGTAAGCACTATCGTCGGAATTCCGACCGGCGCGTGTTTTCCGGGTCTTCTTCGCATCATTCTGTTTTCCCGTTTTGGCCTTCTCGGATCAGCCCCTGTTTGGCCAACGCCTGGAAATACTGTCTGACCAGTTGCTTATATTGCTGGGGCACTTTGGCTCCGGCGCCCTGGAGGATTTTGTCGTCCAGTTTGCTGTTGAACGTCGCCCAGTTGTTCAGTGTTTTGTCCCATTTCAGTTTCGCGTCCAGTTGGGCCTGCGACATTTGTCCGCCGGAAGAGGCCTTGCCCTGACCGCTGCCGCCTTGTCCTTGCTGCCCCTGTCCCTGACCTTGCCCTTGCCCCTGCCCTTGACCCTGTCCTTGCCCCTGCCCTTGACCTTGTCCTTGACCCTGTCCTTGTCCTTGACCGGCTTGGGCTGAGGCGTTCAGCCCCTGGGACTGTGCGGCGGACTGAGCGGCCGCCGCGGCTGCGGATGTGCTCGCCGCCGCCGCTTGCGCCGAACCTGCTGTTCCCGTTGAAGCCGCCGCTGCGGTGTCGTTAAGGGCCTGGCCCATCATGCCTGAATCAACCATTCCCTGATCGTCCGCCGGCGCACCGCCGGCTGCCTGCTCGAGCGTCTGACCAAGTTGGCTGAGTGTTTCAGCGGCCTGAGCCATCGCGGCTGCAGCGTTTTGCATAGATTGCTGGGGCGAACCCTGCCCCTGTCCTTGCCCTTGTCCCTGTCCTTGTCCTTGTCCCTGCCCTTGTCCCTGTCCTTGCCCCTGCCCTTGTCCTTGACCTTGTCCCTGCCCTTGACCCTGTCCTTGACCCTGTCCTTGCCCCTGCCCTTGTCCCTGCCCTTGACCCTGTCCTTGTCCTTGCCCTTGGCCTTGACCTTGACCTTGTTGCCCGGCCTGCTGTCCCTGTTGCCCGGCTTCTTGACCTTGCTGTCCGGCCTGCTGGCCTTGCTGTCCGGCTTCTTGACCTTGCTGCCCGGCCTGCTGTCCCTGTTGTCCGGCTTCTTGACCCTGCTGTCCTGCCTGCTGTCCCTGTTGTCCGGCTTCTTGACCTTGCTGTCCTGCCTGCTGGCCTTGCTGGTTTGCCTGCTGTGCTTGATCCGCCGCCTCGTTCAGTTGTTGTGCGGCGTCTTGGGCCTGTTGTGCGGCTTGTTGGTTGTTGTCCAGATTCTGTTCGGTGTCGGCGAGATTCTGTCCCTGTTGGGCGAGGTTCTCGGCTTGTCTAGCCAGTTCCTGCTGCCGCTCGGCCAGTGCGCCTTCGAGATTGCCTTCGTTCACGGCTGCGATCTGGTCGGCTACGTTCTCTTGCCGCTGCGCCAACTCACCGGCTTGCTGAGCCTGCTGTCCTTGCTGCCCGGCTTGTTGACCTTGTTGTCCCTGCTGGGGTTGCTGTCCTTGCTGTCCGGCTTGTTGACCCTGTTGTCCCTGTTGGGGCTGCTGCCCTTGCTGCCCGGCTTGTTGACCCTGTTGCCCCTGTTGGGGCTGCTGTCCTTGCTGCCCGGCTTGCTGCCCCTGTTGCCCCTGTTGGGGCTGCTGTCCTTGCTGTCCGGCTTGCTGACCCTGTTGCCCCTGTTGGGGTTGCTGTCCTTGCTGCCCGGCTTGCTGACCCTGTTGTCCCTGCTGGGGTTGCTGTCCTTGCTGTCCGGCTTGTTGACCCTGTTGTCCCTGCTGGGGTTGCTGTCCTTGCTGCCCGGCTTGTTGGGCTGCTTGTTGTTGTGCTCCCTGCAGATCGTCCTGGGCCTGTCGTGCGGTCTGCTCGGCCTGGCCGAGGTCCTGCTTGTTCAATTGATCGGCGGTCTTGGCGGTGTTTTCTGCGGCTTGATCTATCGGCTGGGCGTTTGCCTTGGCGTTCTGGGCCTGAGCGTTGTCTGCGCCCTGGATATCGTTCTGAAGGGCTTTGGTGTCTCCGGCGATTTCCTGTTGATCGGCCTGGATTTGTTTGACCAGTTCCCTGGCGATGGCGTTTCGATCGGCTTTTGGATCGTCGAGCTTCTTGATCAGTTCGGCGACTTTGTTCTGGTCGTCGGCGAGGTTGCGCGCCTGGTCGGCGAGTTCGGCGGCTTTTGCCTGCTGGTCCTGGGCCATCGCCTTTGCGGCGTTGGGATCGTCGACGATTTCGTCGCGGACATCTTCGGCGATCTTCTTCTGCTGGTCTTTCCAGTCGGCGTCTTCCTGAGCGTTCTTCTTCTGGTCGGCCAGTTGAGCTTGTCTGTCGGCGATGTCCTCCAGGGCGCGAGCCTTGCGTGCGGCTTCGACCTGCTGGGGCGCGTTTTCGATCATATCCTTTACGGCCTGGATGGACTTGTCGATCTTGCTTTCGGCGGTTTGTGCGAGTTTGTTTCGCTCGGCGGGGCTGTCGATCAGCCGCACCTGAGAGGCCTCCTGGCGAGCCTGTTTCAGGTCTTCGTCGGCGATCTTGTCGAGCTTGTCAGCCGTTTCGGCGAACGTTCCGTCGTCGGCGAGTTCTTTGGCGAAGTTCTTGGCTGCTTCTTCGGCGGCGGTGAGTTTCTCGTCGAGTCCGGTAACGTGATCCTGCACGGTTTTCGGTAGTTTGTCAGCGGTTTGGTCGGCTTTCTTCAGTTGTGCTTTCAGGTCCTCGGCGCGGGCCTTGGCGTCGTTGAGCTTATCGAGAACTTTCTTCAGCCCTTCTTCGAGCTGCTTTTTCTCGGCTTTTGCGGTCCGGTCGAGCACGGAGTCCTTCTGTCCCTTGTCGACAATAATGGTGAAGCTCTTGCTTCGTCCGGGTTGTTTGCGTCCGGGCTTACCGTCCCAGGCGGCGGCGTGGAAAGTTATCTTCTCCGCGTCGGTCAGTTGGGGAGATGAAAGGTCTATCGTGTACTTTCCGGTCGCACGATCGTTTGACGGTTCGAGCGCCAGGGGCGCATCGGGCACGGACTTACCGTCAGCCGACATCACCATCGCCGCTTTCACCATCGCTACGTCGTCGCTCATGTCGTAGACCACCGGCAGGCGGTCTCCGGGCTTCAGGCGGATGATCGACTTTTGGTTGGCGGGTTTGGGCGAGGCTTTATTGATCTTGTCGTCGTACGGGATTCTCAGCGACACCGCCGGCGGGCTGTCGGCCAGGGCCTGGATGGTCCGTCCGAGGGATTTGCCCTCGAAACCGAATTTGTCCCTGGCGTTGATTTCCCATCGCACCACCCCGGGCTTTGTCAGCGGGATTGTGAATGTGTACGTGTCGCCTTCGATCGAGTCTATCTTCGTGTCCTTCCCGTCGACAATCGCCTTGACGACCTTCACCGGGCGGTTGAGCTCCGCCGATACGGTCACCATCGATCCGACCAGCGCTCGAGGAGTCTGGTCGTCCTGTAGCACGCGGATCACCGGTTGGAGTCCGGTGTAGGGCGGGGGGACAACGCCCACGGTGATTTTCTGAACTTCGGGCGCATCGAGCACGCGGATGTTGTAGTAGCGGCTGACGGCGTCTCCGCCGGCGATGCGGAATCTGAAGTCCTTGTCTTCGGCGGGGAAGCCGATCTGGAATCTTCGCCATCCCTCGCGCGGATCGGGCAGTTTGTCCATGCGATGGATTTCATCATCTCCGCTTTCCGAAGCCACGCGGAAATCAGCGCTGTATAGCGACTTGTTGTCTATTTCCGCTTCGACCACGAGTTGACGCCCGCGGAGCATGGCGTAGTCGAACTGCCCGGAGGCCTGGCGGACGGCGTCGTTTGTGATAACTTCGACCAGCATCGAATCGCTGGAGACGCGTTGAATATTGGCCGTCGGGATAATCGATCGCTGAAACTGGCTCCAGGTGGCTTCGGGCCATCCGGCGAACAGAATGGTGAGCACGCTCAGGACCACCGCGGCGGCTACGAAAAACTTCCTGGCGATTCGCATGGATATTTCGCGTCCGGCGCGGATCGATCTGGCGTCCGATATCGCCCCGAGCGAAGTTGCGGCGATCAGCGAGGCCGATCCGCGAAGCTCCGGGGCGTCGGTGCTGGTGATCAATTCAACGGTGGAGCTTATCCGCTCTTCGAATTCGGGATGATGCTGTTCGACCAGGCGTGCGATTCCCGCGTGAGTGAAGCTCCTTGCCAACGGTCGAACGAGCAGCCAATACGCCACGCCCAACGTCAGGCTCAGCGCCGAGAGCATCATGATCCACCGCGGTCCGGATGTGAAGGTTACGATCCAGCGGTCGATGCCCATGATTATCAGCAGAGATGCAACCGCAACCGCCAGAACCGCCGCCGTCCCGCGCAACGCCATAACCAGCCTCGCCCGCCAGATCAGGTGGTTCAGGGCGTTGGTAATGTCGCTGGGAACCGTTTCAGTGCGAATCGCCTGGGTCATGTTCAACTCCTTTGCAGCAGTGTGCGAAGGTCTTTGCGTCGTTCTATATTATATCGGTCGATCCGGCGGATCGGCAACGTAATCATCAGGTCAGGCCCGCCCGCTTCCGCGTTAACCACTCTCCGCCCGCCAGCATCAGCAGGGCGATAAGCAGCCACCACGAATCCCACAGCGGGAACTGGGCGGGCAACTCTTCTTCATCCGTTCTTGAAGACAGCAGCTTGAGTATCTGTTCGGCCTGGTTGGCTTCGAGCACTCGTCCGCCGCTTTTGTCGGCCAGTCGCTCGGCCATTCCGCGATCGGCGGTGAGTTCGACCTGCTCGGCCGACAGGGTCGAATCGACCGAGAACTCAGTTTCCACGCTGTCGGCCTGGCCTTCTTCGGCGAGTATTCTGTTGACGGCGTCTCCTCCGAGCACGGCCCGGTACGCTCCGCCGGGCAACTTGCCCAGATCCGCGGAGTATCGTCCGGGCGAATCCTTATCGGTCAGGAGCTTGCGTCGCAGGATGAGTTTGTCCTCGCGGTATATTTCAATCGAAACGTCGGCGTCCTTGACCGGCGCGAGATCCTTGTCGATCAGGTTTGCTCGGATTCTCACCGGGCTGTCCGATCCGTATCGGCTCCGATCCGACCCGAGTTTCACCAGATTGGTCCCCGACCGCAGGCGGTCTGAAGCGGCCCAGCGGAGTATCTGGCCCCAGAGTTTGTGGTGATAGGTGTCGCCTACGCGATAGCGCATTCGCCAGGTCCTGTCGAAGCCCATGAACATCACGCTTCCGGTCCCCACGTTGTGCGCCGAGATCAGCGCTCGCGATCGCCGGTACTTGACGATCTTCGACATCTGTTCGGTGCGTTGTGCTGTTGTCGCTGCGCCTTCCATGGTTGGTTCGTCGTCGGCTTTGGCGTATGCGAGCACTGCGGCGCCGGGTTTGGCGTCGATAATCGCCCGGCGCCAGTAGATCGGCGGCATGGAGTTCCATATTTTCAGGTTGGTTTCCGGGTCGGTGTCCTGGCGTGTGACGATATGGCTCTTGCCCTCGGGCGTCAGGGCGATATGGAAAACGCTTTCGGGCATCTTGGCCGCCACGCCCGGTATGAACCGCACGGGCAGGAGCTCGGCCAGTTCAGTCCGCCCGTATGCGTGGGGCATATAGCCTTGCCCCGCGATAAACACAAGCGTCCCGCCGCGTTCGTCGACGAAGGCCTTGAGGATTTTGAGCGTTTCTTCATCCAGCACCGAAGGGGGCAGGTCGCCGAGTATTATCACGTCGAACTTCAGCCACTCTTCCTTGCTCTTCGGCAGGGCGGTGGCTTCGGCGGCTTCTTTGGGTCGGGTCGCCGATGCGTGAATGGCCGGGCGGTCCGGTTCACCCGTTATGTGGTCGGGCTGGAGCAGGACGTGCTGCAGCTTGACCGCTTCATCGCGTCCGAGGAACAGGTTTTTTACGTATCGGTATTCCCATCGCGGGCGATTCTCGACTATCAGCAAGTTCGTATCGCCGTCGGTGACGTTCACAGAGAACGAGAAATCGTTATTGCCCTCGTCGATTTCGCCCGGAAGCGGATCGATCCGCAACGTGTAAAGATGCAGCCCCGGCGTCGTCGGTTTGTCCGACATGGACACGCGTTTTCTGAGTTGCTCGAATTCTCCGACCGTGATGGTCTTCTCGTCAACTTCGCGATCGCCGTCTGTCAGGACCACGTGAACGGTCTTGCCCGCCATACCGTCGAGTTTGCAACTGGCGTCGACCAGCAGTTCATCCCCGGGCGAAATAGACTCCGGCGAGTTGACGCTCGCGACCGCCGCGTCGGGGGGCGGATTGTCGGACCCGATTATTATCGGATAGATCGGAGCTCCGGCCTGTGCGAGGCTGCGGGCGTACGATTCGGGATGTCCCAACGCCGTATGCCTGGCGTCGCTGAGAATAACCACACCGGTGAGCTTGCTCTCTTCAGCCAGGCTCAACATTTCCGCCAGCGCCGCCGACAGGTCGGTCAACTGCAATTCATCAGGCAGCTTGTCGGGCATTGTTGTGGTCGGTTTTCGCGGCGTCCTGGAGGGGTCGGCAAATTTCAGAGCGTCAAGTTCGACCGGTTTAGCAGCGAACTTGTAGAGCGATACGGCGAACTTGTTCCGCAGCCGCTCCAGGATGCTGGCCTCCTTGCCTGAGGAGCCCTTGTGCAGAAGCACGTCGCGTGCGAGTCCGAATCGCGTCCTTGCCGACAGGGCGTCCAGCTTGTCTCTCGTTTTGGGCGCCATGGTGCTGTAAAACGCGTTGTCGGCTTTGTCGGCCAGCGGGGGCAGGACTGCGCCGATGTCGACCACCGCGGCGGCTGTGTCGGTGATGGCGGCCTGCAGGCGGTCGCGGGCTTGTGCGAGCTTTGCCCGGTCGCTGATGTCGGTGACGTCGGCGATGCTCTTGAGCCCGGTGGATATCCGCGTTGAGAGTCCGGCCCGCACGCGCCCCAACTCGCGAATTGTTCCGGGTGTGAGTTTGAGTTTGGCGATGTCGGGCGAAGCGATTTCCTTGACGTGCAATGCGACTCTGTCGATCCAGTCATTGGCGCCTTTATGGATTGAATGGCGTTTGGACGCCAGGGCCTGGCCCGTCTTCTCAGCGTCATCGGTTCCGATCTCCGCCAGGAACACCCGCCACGCCTCAAGGTTGTCGCCCAATGTTCGCAACTCGGTTTGGAGTACATCCAGATGGACCGGTCGTTTTGCAAGCGCGAACGTTTCAGCCAGGCGAGCCTTGCCCGCTTCGGTCATTTGTATTTCCGGAAGGTGCATAGACGCCGAGTTGTCGATAAGCACCGCCACTCCGGGGCGGTATTCCTCATCAATCGCCGCCGACCAGGTCGGCTGGGCGAGCATGATGACAACTCCCAACACCAACGCCACCCGCATACCGCAGATCGCGCTTCCGGCGCGGGCCGAGACGGTGCGTCGCTCCAGTTCGTAAAGCATTACGATCACGTCGATACATATCGCCCCGAGCACCGCAATAATCCAGATCGGCCAGTCAGTGGCCAGGATTATCATCGTCTCGGCGGCGATTGCGACTAACCAGAGTGCTCCGGCTCCTGCGGCTATCCGCAGAGGCGACAGTATCCACTTGACGCGGTCGGCCTGGGTTTGGTCGGTCTGCTCGGAAGCCTGATCTGTTCGACCGTGTCCTACGGGCAGGAAGTAGAGCACCACCCAGATTGCGCAGACCAGCACCGCCAGAAGAATCATCATCACCGGCGAGGCTCCGTCGGCGGCGGCCAGGCATGTTTGCAGGTCTATCATGGTCTCTACGTGTCAGTCGAAGTCAGGGCGTCTCTGGCCCGTTGTTTCATGGTCTGCCTCTCGCCGCCTTCCTGGACGAACGGTATGCCCTCGGTCGCCCCGGCGCTGCGCTGCGAACTTATCCATCGCGTCAGGGCGATCTCTCCCATAATCAGCGCCAGCAACCCCAGCGCCAGGTACTTCCACAATTCCTCGCCGGGGATCTGCCCCCTGACCGCCGAGGCCAGTTCACTGAACGTCCTGGCGTGAAAGACGTTCATCTGCGAGGCGAGCATGGCGAAGTCGTCGCCGGCGAGTGTTTCGATAAGCCCTTCAGCCGGGTCGCCGTAGACCGCAAACGGTACGGTCTTTCCGTCGGTGGTGGATGCTTTCAGAGGTTCAGCCAACGAAGGGGGCAGTTGGAAGCTGTAAAGCCCCGGGCGGTGCGTATCGTCGAAACGCAACTGCAGGCTGCGGTTGTTGATCTTCGTTTTGGCTTCGAGCGTTGCTCCGTCGGGAGCGGTTACGGAAACCGTTTCGCCTTGCGCCGCCGCCAGTTTGCTTGCGTCCGAGGCGGTCAGTTCGGTTACGACTGTCGCTCCGGCCTGGGCTCCGGCGTGGGGGTGACCGGCTCCGGCGGCGAGATAATACGCCAGTTCATGCATCAATAGAACGTAGCACTCCAGGCGGGGGAGATTTGAGTCTTCGGCCCCAAGCGAGGTTGCAAGAATTATCACCCGTCCCTTCCCGGTCTGTCGCTCGACCAGTATCGGTTCGGAAGTGTTGAAATTTCCGCCCGTGTCTCCGCCCGCCCGGGCCATCAATTTCCACCATGCCGAAATCGCCGCCTTGTCCATGTCGGAATACGCCATGTCGCCCGCGACTGTCAGGGCGGGGTGGCGGAATGTATTCAAGGCCGCCTTGGCGGGTTTGTCGGGATTCACTCGTCTGGTGATCAGCTTGGCCGGGATGAAGTTGCGATGCCTTACGTCGGTCCATTGATTGTAGAAATCGGCTATTGCGCGGCGTCCCGGGGCGATCAGCAGCCCGCCGCCTTCGGTGACAAATTTCTCGAGGCTCTTGGTCACCGATTCGGGAAGACGGGGTACGTCCGCCAGCGCGACGACGCGATATCGCCCGAAATCGCCCTGCCCGACGACTTTGGCCACGGGGACTACGGTCGGTTCGACCAGATATTTCTGGTCCGTTCCTTCCTGCGGAGTCAGAGCGAGTTTCAGCATATCGGCGTCCAGGCCGTCGGGGTTTCCATTGACGATCAGGACGGGTAACTTCCGGGTGACCTTAATGATGCGGTGTGAGATGTTGTCGCCCGGTATATCGTCCTTGCGGAGCACCCTGGCCATCGCCACGTGCGGGCCCGATTTCTTGAACAGATGCGTGAAGTAGACCGTTCTAGCCGCCTGGGGCGGGATGTCTTCAGCTGGTTCAGATCCGACGATGACCCCGTCAATCTGCAGTTCGACGCTCGCGGCGGGGATTTGGACTTTTCCCGCGTTAAATATCTTGACGTTGATTCCAACGGCGCGATCCGTGCCGATTACTCCGCGGCTGAACGTTATCTCGCCGATGGACGCATTGTCTATGGCTGAAGGCAGGGGAAGGTCGCGGCAGAGTATCAGCGGGGTGGAGGGCAGTCGTTTGAAGCCTGCGGCGGCAAGATCCCACTGGCCGGCTCCGCCGACATTCCATCCGAGTTTCTGCCCGTCGGTCAGTATCACGATGGCCTTGGAGGCCCCGTGTCCGCGTTCGAGGCAGGCGGTGGCTTGGGCGATGGCTTTGGAGAGGTTCATCGAGGCGCCCATGGGTTCGGCGCTGTCCAGGGCGGCTTGGAGTTCGGCTCCGTCGGATATGGGGCTCGGTACGATCGCGTCTGGTCCGGCTCCGGCGAGTATTATGCTGAAAGCGTCTCCACGTCTGCGGGCCTTGATCAACTCGGCGGCTTCGTCCAGTGCGTGCTGGAAGTTGGTCTTGTCGTCAGTTTGCAGCGTCATCGAAGCTGAAGCGTCGATGATCACAACCACATCCTTGCTGCCCGATCCGGACCATCGCTGTGTCTGGGACCAGTATTCCATCGCACTGGCTCCACCGGCGATAAGCAGCAGCAGACCGGCCGCCGACAGCAGCAGCATCCTGGCCCGTTTCTGCGACCACATTGCCGATCCGACGGCCGCACAAACCGACGCGGCCAGCAGTGTCGGAAGGACGATCATCCACGGTATGGCGGTGTTGCTGGGCAGGAATGGGCGGGCTATGGTCAGCACCAGCAGCGCCACCAGCATGCACCTCATCACCATCAGGAGGATTTCCTCGATGAGTATGCGTTTCTTCCTGGACGTGATCGACGCCAGCAGGAAGTTCATCGCTCCCCAATCCATCGGGGTGGCCTGACGCCGGTTGAACAGATGGATAAGTATCGGAACAGCAACGCCCGAAAGCGCCAGCAGTATTGGCCAGTTGATGAACGTCACCTGTATCTCCCCATTCGCATCGCCAGATAGTCCGACAGGGCTACGTCAAACGGTTGGCTGGTCGAGATTGGCGCGTAATCTATGTGCATCCTTCCGCATCCGAGTTTCAGCTCTTCGGTGAAGCGGCGGACTTCGTCTATGTACGCCGAACGGATTGACTGCGGATCGAGTTGTACGTTGTGCCCGCTGACCTCAAGGTTGCGGAAATCGCTGAATCGATCGAATGGGAAGTTTATTTCCTCGTCGGCCATCAGATGCAGCATTATCACTTCGTGCCTGCGATACCTGAAATGGTGCATTGCATTGAGGATTTCGTCGATGTCGTCGAACATGTCGGAGATAACAATGATAAGTCCTCGTCGGTGAATTCGTTCGGCGATGTCGTGGAAGATCGGAGCCAGCGCGGTTTCATCTCCGGGCACCGTCTCCTCCAGTTCCTTCAGGATAACGCGCAAATGCCCCGGACGTCCGCGGGGCGGGATGTAGTGTCGGACCTGCGTGTCGAAAGTGACAAGCCCGACTGCGTCCTGCTGGTGGATCAGCAGGTGGGCCAGAGATGCAGCGAGGTATTGTCCGTATTCGAATTTGCTGAGGGGAGCTCCGTCGCGTTTGTCGGCGGCTTTTCCCCGATATTTCATCGACCCCGACGCGTCCAGCAGTATCACAGCACGGAGATCGGTCTCTTCGATGTACTGTTTGATATAGTACTTGTCGCTCTTTCCGTAGACTTTCCAGTCGAGGCTGCGGATGTCGTCGCCGGGCGCATACTGCCGGTGTTCGGCGAACTCGACGGAGAAACCCTTGTACGGACTCCTGTGACGTCCGCTGACCATACCCTCGACCACGCCGTGAGCGACCAGCTCCAGGCGGCTGAGTTTGGCTAGCGTCCTCTGGTCGAGCAGACGCATATATGTGGGGGCGTTGTTCAATTTCAAATTCCCGGTTCGTCATTCTCCGCCGGGATATTCGGCGTAGTCGGCGGCGGAGTTATTCGATACCCTTGACGTCGGGCGTTATCTCTTCCAGGAGTCGCCTTACCACATCGTCTGAGGTTACACCGGCGGCTTCTGCGTTGAAGGTGGTGATCACGCGATGGCGCAGAACCGGAAGTGCGACCTGGCGGACGTCTTCGGTGGTGGTGTGCGATCGTCCGTATAGTATCGCCCGAGCCTTGGCCGCCAGCACCATGTATATCCCGGCGCGGGGACCGGCTCCCCATCCGACCAGTTCGTTGATGAACCTGGGCGCCTCGATCGAATTCGGACGCGTAGCGCGAGCCAGGTCGCGAGCATAGACAAACACGTGCTCCGCCACCGGCACGCGACGGACAATTCCCTGCAGGCGAATTATGTCGTCGCCGGTTAGAGTCGGTTTCAGGTCCGCAGCGTACGTGCCGGTTACCTGTTTCATGATCGACAGTTCCTCCTTGGCGGTGGGGTAGTCGACCATGATATTGAACATGAATCGGTCGAGTTGAGCTTCGGGAAGGGGATATGTGCCTTCCTGCTCGATGGGGTTCTGGGTGGCCAGTACGAAGAAGGGGTCCGGAAGGGCGTACGTTTCCTCGCCGACGGTTACCTGGCGTTCCTGCATGGCTTCGAGGAGGGCGGCTTGGGTTTTGGGCGGTGTGCGGTTGATCTCGTCAGCAAGCACCATGTTCGTGAACAGCGGTCCGTGGACGAATCGGAAGATTCGCTTGCCGGTTGTGTGATCCTCCTCCAGGACGTCCGTTCCCGTGATATCCGAGGGCATGAGGTCCGGGGTGAACTGTATTCGCTTGAACCCGAGATGCAGCACTTCGGCCAGCGTGCTGACCAGAAGAGTTTTTGCAAGTCCCGGTACGCCGACCAGAAGCGAGTGTCCGCGGCAGAAGATGGCGATGAGGACTTGCTCTATAACCGCCGATTGCCCCACGACAACCCGGGACAACTGGTCGGTCATCTGCCCGTAGGCTTCGTTGAGAGCCTCGATGGCTTTTATGTCGTCATCGTCGCGGATAACGGGCGAAGCGTCTGTGTTGGCTTGAGGATCTGTGGACATAGATACGGTCTCCGCTCTGTGTTTATCTCTCGTTGAGTGTCAGGGGGCGCGGGCGTCTAACATATATAATGCTAAGGATACCCCATTATTGCCTTCCGGGACAGTATATGCGCTACTTATCCTTGGGTAATTCCAGCCCCAAAACCGTCATGACCTGCTTCAGGTCGCTCCATACGTCGCTGCGGACCTGAGGCGAGTAGTTTCGCAGCACGTAGGCGGGATGGAAGGTCGGCATGACCGGTATTCCGCCCAGAGAGTCAGCCAATTCAGGCAACTCCTGCCAATTGCCCCGCAGGCGCGTGATGCCCCTCTTGGTCTGAAGGAGCTTCTGCGTGGCGGGGTTGCCCATAGTTACGATCACCTTGGGCGAGATAATCTGCAACTGTCTCATAAGGTAAGGCCAGCACGCCTCGACCTCGTCGCTCATGGGATTGCGGTTCTGGGGAGGGCGGCATTTCACTACGTTGCAGATGAACACATCGCTGCGGCTGAGCCCCATTGCTCCTATCATTTTAGTCAGCAGTTCGCCGGCGCGTCCGCAGAAGGGGCGTCCGGTTTCGTCTTCGTTCTGTCCGGGTCCCTCGCCCACGAACACCAAGCCCGCATTGGGATCGCCCTCGCCGAAGACCGTCTGCGTGCGCGTTCCCGCCAGACCGCAGCGGGTGCAGACCTTAACTTCATTCTCGTTCATCTCGTCCAGTGCGGCGGCTTTGTCCTCCGGCGCCACGCCGCCCGCAGCGCGGACCGGTTGCTTGGGAAGCTGAACTTCAGGCAGCGAGTTCGCCTCGGCCGGTGTGAATTGGCCTCCCAGCAGTTGCTCAATCTCGATGAGTTGTCTGGCGGATTTGGTCAGTGATTCAATTGGGTCGCTCATGGGGGCTATTGTAGTACGGACGGTTGACCGTGACAATAGAGGCCCCCGTCCCAAACGTCGTCAATGTGCAGCGAGACGACTTTGCCCGTAAGGCGTGCGTGTTTCGGCGGGTTGAAACGTACGGTGATGTACCGGTCGGTCATTGCCTGGCGAACACCAGCGGCCGGGCGGGTCGACTCCACCAGCGCCTCCATCCGACGCCCGAGGAACTTCCTTCGGAACTCCATCGCCATTTGCGATTCCAACTCGCCGAGTTGTGCGATGCGGGATTTGACCACCGATCCGGCTGGGGCCTCATTGCGAAATTCCCAGGCGGTCGTTCCTTCGATGGCGCTGAATGGGAAAGTGTGTATTTTTGAGAAACGCGCGTGTCTCGCGACGTCGAGCGTTTGCTGGAAATCCTCGTCAGTCTCTCCGGGGAAGCCCACGATTATGTCGGTCGTTATCGCCGCATCCTCGATCGCCTCCCTGACCCGATCGATTGTTCGGCGGAAGTCGTCGGCGGTGTACTGCCTCTTCATCCTCTCGAGCACGCGTTGCGAGCCGGACTGCAGCGGAAGGTGGAAGTGGGGCGCCGCCTTCCTGTTGGTGCGATAGACATCCAGCAGTTTGTCGCTGAGGTCTCCGGGTTCGAGGCTGGACAATCTCACTCGCCACAGGCCTTCGATGCCCGCGATCTCGCTGAGCAGGTCCGGGAGGATCGATCGCGACTCATCCCATCTGCTGCGACGGGACGTGTCTCGCCCCAAAGCTCCCAGGAACACGCCGGCCAGTACGATTTCCTTGTGTCCGGAGTTGACCAGGTCGCGGCACTCGGTGCGGATCTGGTCGATGGTCTTCGACCAGACGACCGGGCGCGTGTAGGGTACGATGCAGTAAGAGCAGAATGCGTCGCAACCGTCCTGCACCTTAACGAACGCCCGCTGGCGGTTGGGGAAGACCTTGATGCCGCCAATTTGACTCATGCCTCCCGCTTTCCGCTTGACGGCGCTGTTCCGTCTGGCTTTAATATTGCGTCGGGTGCTGCTTGGGCTGTGTGTTGATTCGGTTTGTCGCCGGGCTTCTGGTCCGTTGGCCCGCAAGTCGGCGACGACTTTCTGAATCGCATCAGCCAGGTCGCTGTGGTGTCCCGTTACGTGCACCCGACGCTCTGGGATTCCCAGCGAGGTGAGTATCCGGGTGATTGCTTCAGTGTCGTAATCGCTGTAGCATCCGGTTATAAGGACTGTGGCGTCGGTGTTTTTCCGCAGTTGTTTGCGGATGGTTTGGCGGCTTTTGCGCATGGCCGATGCGGTTACGCAGCATGTGTTGACGACCACCAGGTCAGGCGAGTTGTCCGCTCGGGTTGCTGTGAGTCCGGCGCGGCGCAGGTCGGCTGCCAGGGCGGCGCCGTCGTATTGGTTAACTTTGCACCCAAGTGTTGTTATGCTGAATCGGACCATAGGTTGTCAGAGCAAGTTTAACGCACCGACAGAGATATTGTTGCTGTCGGGACAAAAAGTTCATAATATGCGGTTTGGATTTACCGAACCCGGATCGGAGATTTGCTCCGGTCGATTTGATGAGCCAGGGAGTGGCAATGGCTAGAGCGAAAAGCGTCTGGGGGATTGATATCGGTCAATGTGCCCTGAAGGCCCTGAAGCTTAGTGATGCAGACGGGCAGTTTCAGGTTGATGCCTTCGAGGTCATCGAGCACCCCGAAAACCTCCGTGGTCCCGATGTGGACCGCTCGGAGGTGTTCATTAACGCCCTCGGTCAGTTCCTGGCCAAGAACGATGTGTCCAACAGTACGGTTGCGGTTTCCGTTCCGGGCCAGAGCAGCTTCATGCGTTTTGTGAAGCTTCCTCCGGTCGAACCGAAACGCATACCCAGCATCGTCAGGTTCGAGGCCGAACAGCAGATACCTTTCCCCATCGACGAGGTGGTCTGGCGGTGGCAGACGTTCCATGACCCCGACAGCCCCGACGTTGAAGTCGGCATCTTCGCGATGAAGCGAATGGAAATCGCCGAGATGTTGGCGACGATGGCGTTTGCGAGCCTGAAGGTCGATCTGGTCCAGATGGCTCCGCTGGCGCTTTACAACTTCATGTGCGCAGACGGTCAACTGGCTACCGACGGTGCGACCCTGCTTGCCGACGTCGGAGCCGACAAGACCGACCTGGTCGTCGCCGACGGACCGCGAATATGGACCCGCACGATTCAGATCGGCGGCAATAACTTCACCGAAGCGCTGGTGCGGGCCTTCAAGCTGTCGTTCGGAAAGGCCGAAAGCCTCAAGCGCACCGCGGCCACCAGCAAATACGCGAGGCAGGTGTTCCAGGCGATGCGTCCGGTGTTTGCGGACCTCGTCCAGGAAATCCAGCGGTCGATCGGTTACTACACGTCGCTGCACCGCGAGTCCAGGTTTAAACGCGTTCTGGGACTGGGCAACGGTTTCCGTCTTCCGGGTCTCCAGAAATTCCTGGAGCAGAACCTCAATATTCCCGTCGTCAAGATCGACAGCTACAACGGGCCGGTTCTTTCTCCGTCTCTGAGCGAACCGACCTTCACCGAGGATATTCTGTCGTTCGGCGTGGCGTACGGTCTGGCGATTCAAGGACTCGACCAGGCCAAAGTCGCCACCAACCTCCTGCCCGATGAAGTCGTTCGCAAACGTCTGTGGGATCGCAAGCGGCCTTGGTTCGCCGCGTCGGCTGCGGCGTTGCTGGTGGCGATGTGCTGCTGGGTGTATCGCGGTTTCGCCGATCGCCTTCCTTATCCGGTGGATACGACCGGAACCGACACCGGACGTGCGATGGTGCTGGTGAGCCAGCTTGATGACTTGCGGAAGAAGGAAAGTGCAATCGGAAAAGGCGAGAAGGAAATTAAGCAGATGTCGGAGTTGACGGCGTCGTACGGCTATCGCAAGTTTTGGCCTTCGGTGCTTTCTGTGTTCTCCGAGTCGATCAAATCGGTCGCAACGGACAACCCCAAATATCTGGAATGCTCCCAGGATCGCGCCGAGGTCACCAAGCTGGAACAGGACCTGGCGAGAGGGTCTGTCCGGGGCAAGGCTCTTACCCCCGCCGATCGCCAGACCATAGAGAGCAAGATCGCCGGGGCGAAAGGCAGAATCAAGGCGTTCACCGATATCGAGCGGTCGTCGCGCAAGATCATCATCATGGAGAACTTCACCATTGAGTACTCTGACGACGCGATCGAGTTGTTCCCCAAAGATGGAATCTCGACTCCTTCGCCCACGGGTCAGACTCGCGGATTCTTCATTGCGACCGAATTCCGCACAACTGTCGGAGACAATACCTATATCCAGACGTTTATCGACAAGTGTCGCTCGGTTGCCAAGAACAAGTATCCTAACCTGTGGATATACGGCGGGTACATGACTGATAAGAAGCAGGGAGGCGCTGCGACCGCTGGGGCTGCGACCCCGCCTGCCGGCGCTGCGGCCGGGCCTGACACGGACATCTCAGACGCTCCCCCGACTGACCCGATAACCAATGAAGATAACTCCGGCGATATGCGAGTTGTCGTTCGTTGGGTCGTTCTCGTCGAGAACGACGGTATTAAGAAGCCCGACGCCCCCAAAGGCGCCGTCCAGGAATAATAGAACCAAGACGCCCCGGAGATAGCCCCAATGCAATGGATTCGTGAAAACCTGTTCCTGACCTGCCTGGGAGGGGCCCTGGTCGTATGTCTTGGCGTGGTCTACACGATCAGGTCGGGCCAGGACGCCGCATTTAAGAAAGAAGACATGGCGCCGCGGGCCAAGCTCGCAAGCAGAATCGGTCGTTACTCTCGCGGTAAAGCGCTGAATAAGGACAGACTCCAGAAGTCTCAGGAGCGGATTGACGGAATTCGCAAGCAGCGAGACAAGGTTGTTCGCGAAGCGGCCGCGTGGAGCAAGAGGAACTACTCGGTGCTGCAACTCAAGGTGACCAGCGGCGGCGTAGTCGAGACGATTGCAGCGTTCCCTTATGATCCGGCTGTTTACCAGAGGAAGGACCTGACCTCCAAGTTCACCAATGCCTATCGCAAGGTGCTCTACAGCACGTTGGCGAAGCTGGACCTTACGGCCTGGCCGGTGGACGCTGAAATAGGCGAACTGAGCGCCAAGCTGGAGAAGGACATTCTCGCTAAACGCAAGGCCGCCATCAAAAGGGTGGAATACGCCCAGAATCGCAGCGGTGCGACACCGCCCAAAGACAGCGATGACGATGAACCAAAAGAGAAACCCAAGAAGCCCGACGATGTCAGCCAGGAAGACTGGGAACTCAGCAACCTCAGCGATGAGGATGTGCACGAAAAGGCCCGCCAAACCGCAACGGAAGAGTTGATGCTGGTCAAGGCTAACGCGGGAACCATGTTTGTGTCGCCCAAGACGCTGGCGATGGTCACCGATCCGAAGCTGCCCGGCGCCCCGGCCGGTCCGGACGAATTGTCCGTTGTGTTTCCCCAGGAGGTCTGGAAGTCGGCCGACGCTCCGCCCGATAAGCTGTGGCGGGCGCAGTTGAACCTTTGGATCACCCAGGACATCCTCGCGTCTGTCGACGCCACCAACCAGCAGTCGCTGCGGACCGCAGGCGGAGCCCGCAAGCCCACTGTCCCCAACGCGGCGATAAAATTCCTCCGTGGGATCGCTATTTCAGAACAGTACGTGATAGACGCCGGCGAAGACAACGACAATGAAAACCCCGCTCTTACCCAGCGGGGCACGTCGAACGACTATGAAATTATGGAATACAGGTTCGTGGTGACCATGAACACCTCGCACCTGCCCGCCCTTATGCACCACCTGATAACGCGCGGAGAGCACACGATTACGGGCGTAACGATCGAGCGTTTGGCGGTCGGACCTGACGGAGCCCGGTATTACGGTACGGATCCGGTGGCCAATGTGACACTCGCCGGAGAGATACTGTTCCGGGCCGATTGGACTCGAAAGATCATGCCGATCGAAACGCTCACCGAAAGCCTCGAAGGCGTGCTGAGGCCCGAAGACCAGGAACGCGTGAAAAAAGCAGGCGGTTGACGTTACAGGTAATGTTGCAGTGAAATCCGAGGAGGCCCGTAGATGGCCAAGATCGAAGAAATGAAGTTCGTCGACCAGCACATGGAGAAGATCATTCTTGGTGTTTGTGTGCTTATCATGGCGTATGGTGTTTTTCAGTGGGTCCTTTCGGCTCCGCAGAGATCCGAGGTTCCCCAAGTCGCCGGGCGAGTCGTTCCCGCCGACAAGGTCGATGGCGAATTGCTTAACTGGGTCAAACGCGTAGCCGCTCGCAAGCCCTCGGGCGAAGGCGATGCGCCCGTATACGATTACGCCGGCGAGATAGACAAACAACGGAACCCCAAAACTCCGGCGGCGATTACCAATTGGGGCAACCACCGTCTGGTTCTGGTGGAACCCAAACGGGTCAAACCGCCCGAAGGCGTGCGCCTTGCGAAGATCAAGGACATTCTGGAGACGCTCGCGCCGGTTTTCACCGAGATCAAAGGGATCCGAGAAGTGATCGATAGTGACGGCAAGGGCGACCCGGTCGACAAACTGGTCTTCCGCGGAAAAGCCGATTTCCCCATAGGCGAGTTGCTGAAAGCCTGGAATCAGGAATTCCGCGGTTCGGCGATGGATGAAGTTCTCGCCACCGTACTTGCCGTGGAGATCGAGAGGCGTACGGTTCTGGCCGACGGCTCGTTCGGCCCGGTGACCAAGGTTGTTCGGGTGAAGGCGCCTCTCGCAGAAGACGCAACCCCCGTCGAGCCTGTTGTTATCCCGGAATACACCGGACAGAATGCCGATGAAGTTCGCAAGGCGATCCAGGTGTTCTCCCAGACCCAGCAGGACAGTGTGTTGCGTCCTGAGTATTGGAAGGTCTGGTCTCTGGAGAAGAAAGCCTGGACCACTCCGTGGATCAAAGAGGTCGAAGCCCCCGACCCCGCCGAAGCTGCTGCTCCCGCCGCCGGCGCCGCGAAACCCGCTCCGGCGCCCGTCGCGAAAGGCGTAGCTGGGAAGATCGAGCTGTTGTTCCACGACGCCGACGTGACAGTTCAGCGTATATATAGTTACAGGGCGAGACTGGTGTTTGTGAATCCCTTGTACACGTACGATGAAGTTGTCTATAAAGGTACTCCGAAAGACGCCCAGGTCAGAGCGATTTTCGGTAAATGGAGCCCATGGGTTCGGGCGCAGGCTATCCCGCGAACAACACAGTACTTCCTGACCGGCGCCTCGGGCATGGGCAACAAGCAACAACTGCGTTGCACCATATTCACCCAAAGCCTTGGACAGGTGGTGGCGGAGAAGAACTTCGACATCAAGCCCGGACGCATAATCGGCGGTGTAATGTCCAAGAAGATTAGAAATCCCGTCACCGGACAAGAATCGATGAAAGTCGTTGACTTCTCAACCAACGCAACCGTCGTTCATGCTGAGTTCGAGAGGAAGTTTGTCACCGAGGCCGGACGCCCCAGCACGACCCGAGAATTGATTTGTCTTGAGGGCGGTAAGCTGGTGTCGCACATACTGGTTAAGCATCTGTCCGATAAGGATGAACGGAAGGTGACGTTCAATGAACTTCAGGCGAAGGTGGGCGGTCAGACGCCTTAGCGAGCCCCCGTTAAAATTGATTTAGTAATTCCGCTTTTTTGGACTTGCATTGATTGAAAAAAATACCTATCCTCTCGAATTAGTAGTACGGATGCTGCTGACGTAATCGAGATGGTGTAACAATGCCGAGCGACGTGTGTTGGACCAGAACAGAATACGTTCACACGGTGCAGGGATCGCACCGTACGGGTCCTCCCACTGGGCGCCCTCCCACGGAGTACCCAATTGTTGGACGTGATGGACGCCTTACAGGATGTTTTGAAAGGAGCCTTGCAGTGGTCTTTCTCCACAGGTTTATATGCATCACCGTATTAGTGGCCTTGATGGCTGGGCTGACGACGACGACCTTTGCCCAGGAAGCCGATGCTGATAAGGCCAAGGCTCTGCTAACGCAGGGGATATCTCAGTTCGAAGCGCGGAACTACCAGCAGGCCAAGGCTGTCCTGCTCAAAGCCGCCGAACTGAAAGCCCTTACCGGCGACGATAAAACGAAGCTGGATGACTACCTTGTCCGCGTTGATCCGGCAATAAGAAAGCAGCGCGCCGCGCTGGAGGCTTATCGCGCCGGAGAAAAAGCGCGCAAGGCCGGTGACCTCACCGAAGCCAAGAAGCAGTTCACCATCGCTGTGTCCAGCAAGTTTCTCCGTCTGGCGGAAATCAAAGACGCCAAAGCGGAACTTGCTGTAGTTGACTTCAAGATAAAAGCCGCCGCCGCTGCGGCAAAGCCCGCGACGAAGACCCCGGCCGTCGCGCCCAAGCCCGCGACGAAGACTCCGACCATCACTCCGGTCGCAGTTGCCGTGGCGAAGCCTGCGACGAAGACCCCGGCTGTTACGCCCAAGCCCGCGACGAAGAAAGTCACCGTAACGCCTGTCGCTGCAGTAGCCCCCAATCCCGCAGTAAAGGCCCAGCCGAACCTGCTCGCCAATGCCGCCGCGAGAAAGAAGAAGGCGGCGGCTGAGCATTTGGCCAATGGCAAGGCGTTGCTGGACGGTGGAAATTCCTCCGGAGCCGTCGGGGAACTCCAGACCGCCGTAGCGTTGGACCCGAGCCTTACCGAAGCCAAAAAGCTGCTGGCCCTGGCCAGGAAGTTGAGTGCTTCGTCCGGTGGAGGCGGAGTACTTAACAAGCTCATCCAGCGGAACAATGTCATGCGTGGTGAAGCCACCATGGAATATCAGAAGTCCATGCAACGCTCCAAGGAGTTGATGGCCAGCGCCGACAGCGAAGCCGACTTCACCGCGGCGACAGAAGCCGCCAAGTCCGCCGGAAATGTAGTGGACACTTCGAAGAGCCTCTTCAGCAGCGACCAGTACCGTCAGATGCAGGCGGCGGTATCGCGGCAGATTGAGTGGATTGCGACGAACCGAACCAAGTGGATCAAGCAGAAGGAAGTCCAGGAGCGCAAACAGATCCAGGACGCCAAAACGCGCCTGATCCAACTGAACGAGGCCAAACGCCGCAGGCGTATCAGCGATCTTACCACGCGGGCCAGAGCGCTCGAGTCGGGACGCAACTTTGGCGCGGCCTTGGAAGAACTCAAGCAGATCAAGATTCTGGACCCGCAGAACCGTTGGGCCAATGAGCACATGGAACTGCTCCAGAACTTCACCCAACTCGAATCAGAGAAGGGGCTGCTCAAAGATGTCTATCGCGAAACGAATCTGGCGCAGTTGGATATTATCCGCTCTGAGATTCCGTGGCATCTGCTGGTGACCTATCCCAAGGACTGGAAAGAGATCACGATAAGGCGCAAACCTTTCGACGCCCGTTCACAGGCTGAGACGGAGATGGACCGCATCGTCCGGAAGCAGCTTGACACGAGAGTATCCAAACTCGACTTCGAGGACATGGAGCTTACCCAGGTCTTCCAGTTCCTCCGCGATGTCTCCGGAGCCAATATCCACGTCAAGTGGAGAGCGCTGGCGCTGGAAAGCATCGAACCGGCCACCACGGTCAACGTGCACCTGTCGAGCGTCACCTTCAGAAAAGCGCTGGACACCATTCTGGAAGATGTGGCGACCGGCGGCGAGCCTGGAGTCTCTGAGACCGGGCTGGGCTATGTCATTGATGAAGGCGTGATAACGATTTCCACCAAGGCGGATCTGGGCAAACAGACGGTTGTCCGAGTTTACGACATTCGCGATATGATCGTCCGCGTACCGATGTTTGAAGGCCCGAGACTGGGCAGGTCAACCAAGGGCGCCGGCGACGAGAGCAGCAGCAGCACGGGCCTGTTTGATCCCGGGGCCGGCGGTGGAGACACCGGTTCGGGTCTGGAAGGCGACCTGAAATCCCGCACCGAGATCATCGGTGAGATCAAGACGCTTATCACAGACACTGTCGATCGCGACTCGTGGAGAGACGCCGGCGGTGAGGCCGGAGCCGTCAGCGAAATCGGCGGACAGCTCGTCATTACGCAGACCATCGAGAATCACGACAGCATAGTCGAACTGATCGGTAAGCTGCGTGAAGCCCGAGCCCTCGAAGTTTCCATCGAGGCCAGATTCATCACCGTATCGAGCGGTTTCCTGAACCGTGTGGGAATTGACCTGGACTTCTACTTCAACCTTGGTCCGAAATTCATCTCCCCGACCACCCTGACCGTTCCGACAGCATTCCCCAACGCCATGGGCGCTATCCAGAACGGTCAGACGGCCACGACGATGGATCCCGCCTTGCCGGCGTTCACCAATACGATCGGCTCGGGCGGAACGGGCATCGCGAGTCTGCTCGGAGCCGCCGGAGCTGCGGCAAGCCCCGCATTCAGCTTTGGCGGGCAGTTCCTCGATGACGTGCAGGTCAGCTTCCTGATTGAAGCCACTCAGGCCCACGATATGACTCGTACGCTGACGGCGCCGCGCATCACGCTGTTCAACGGTCAGAGAGCCTATATCTCGCTGTCCACCGAGGAGACCTACATCAGCGGCACGGAGTCGCAGGTTTCCAGCGGCGGCGGAATCGGCGGAGCCGGAGCCTCCGCACGAGACGTCGAAACCGACACGGTCACCAGCGGTACTGTGCTGGACGTAGAAGCCACCGTTTCGGCCGACAGGCGTTACGTGACGATGACTATCCGCCCGCAGGTGTCCACCAGCGACCTGACCAACACGGTCAACGTCAACCCGAATGCTGCTGTCCCCGATCCGGATGACCCGAACCTTCCGGTTGGCGGCCAGTCCCCGATTTTTGTCACTCTTCCGAAGATCACCACCCAGGACTTGCAGACAACCGTGTCTGTTCCCGACGGCGGAACGCTGCTGCTGGGCGGACAGAAGGTCTCAAATACAGTCGAACGCGAACTGGGCGTTCCGGTGCTCTCGAAAGTTCCGTTCCTGAGGCGTCTGTTCACAAACACAGGCGACGTTAGAGACGAAAGCACCCTGATGATCATGGTCAGGCCGAGCATTATCATCCAGAGCGAGAAGGAGTTGGAGGTTAACCCCTAGACTCCTCTGGAATTCTGCAACACTGTGCGGGCTGTGCGTCTTTAACGATGTGCAGCCCGCCTTATTTTCGACGGGGCGATTTGCGGGTTGGATATCTCCGTGAACCCGATAAATCCTTGCCACAAGCCTCGCTTGCGGAGAAAATCAAAGCTGTCGACCCGCCGGGCGATTCGCCCGCACGGTTTGGACCCTACAGGAGCAACGGTAATGAGAACTCGTGCATCGATTGTCGTTATAACCGCTGGTATTCTAGGTTGGATTCTGATTGGAGCCCAGGGGCAGATCACCGATCCGAAAGGAGCCAAAGTCTCCTCCACGCAGCCCGCCCGCCGCGTCAGCCCGATAGCACTCGACTTAAAAAAACGAACGATCAGCTTCAGCGCCGAAGTCTGCCAGCGCGAAGTGATGCTTGAGTTTATGATCTGCAGGACCGGAACCAAAGAACACGAGAGCATTCTTCGCAGTGACGTGCTTCCGTCGCACATTCACGGCGGACTGCTTGCTATGGGGCTTACGCGAGGAAAGCCCGCACGATGGTCCACCGGGCGGGACGGGGTCAGTCGGTTCGGACCTCCCCAGGGACCTGAACTCGATATTACGCTGGAGTGGACCGATAAGGATGGGAAGAAACATAAGGACATCGCCGGGGCGTGGTTGCAGGGCGTAGGGAAGAAGAAATTGCCCGCACCGAAGACCTGGGTGTTCGTTGGTTCGGACATGTTGCCCGACAATACTTACGCCGCCGATATCAATGGAGAGATTGTCTCGGTGTCGAATTTCTCCTCATCCCTGATAGATGTGCCTTTCGAGTCCAGCAGCAAGGGCGGCGAGGGTAACGTTCAGGCTGAGTATATGGCCAATCCGAAAGTCGTCCCGCCGATCGGGACGAAGGTAAAAGTTACAATTGCTCCGCGGCCGGGGGCTGAGAAATCACCGCATGCCAGGATTCTTCTCGAGATCGACAGGTTTGGGCGAATGAAGATCGATGGTGAGCGTATCCTTCCCGGGAATCTCAGGGCCTGGGTCAGGAAGTTTGTGGCCGTTCATAGAGATACGCTTGCGGTTATCAGGTCCGACGCGCAGACTATCGTTTACGATGTCGCTGAAGCACGCGAGGAACTCGCCTTCGCCGGTGTCTCGGAAACCGAACAGCAGCAACTTACGCCCAAAGCGCCCATTCCCCCTCGCAGTCCCGAGCAGGCCCAAGCCGAACTCAAACGCTGGGCCAAGGACTTCGCACGCGCCGAACATCTGCTCATGGACCCCGCCAAGCAAGCCCAGAGAGTCTTGGCGGAGATTGATCGAGAACTGGCCCGGACCGAGCGTATGAGGGCTCTCTGGGAAGACTACGCCGCTGCGCTCCGTCAGGAACTGGCCAAGCACAAGGCCTCCACCCAGCCAGCTGACGACAAGAACAAATCCAGTCGGACCGATGGAAAATAACATACGTGTCTTCGGATACAGACAGTTCGTCAATCCCCCCCGGGCCTGCCCGAACGCTCCTGAAGCGTGATGGATGGGCCGTAGTGGGCATAGTGGCGGCTACCGCCGCCGCCCAACTCAGCGTCTTTCTTTTGCCCCAGTTTTACGGCGGGTCGGTCCGAATGCTTGTGCCTGCGTGCCTGATATTCACCGGCGTGTGGGTGGCGCTGGGCTCGGCGATATTCGCCGCCGGACCGCGCAGCGCGCTGTCGGGTCTGCTCAGGGGCGGTTGTGTCGCCGACGCAACCGCCGTACTGCTGGTGGTTCTGTGGTTGTGCACGCCGGCGGTGACCTTCTACTCGGCGGTCAAACTGTACTGCATCTATGCGTCGGTTGCGTTGTGTTCAATTGCGATCGCCAGATGCGCCTCCACAGTGAGATTCAGATATCTCGGAGCAGTCGCCGCCGGAGTGTTCCTGACGGGATTGCAGGCGGGCCTGTTCTGGTTGCCCGGGCTGCTGCAACTCGCGCCGACCGATTACAAGAGCACTCTCGCCGGATTCGGGCTGCGGGCGAACCCATTGTACGGGGTCTTCTCCGCCATAGCCGAAGAGTCGGGATTTGTGTGGCATTACGCCGAAGTTATGTACCGCATTACGCCTCTTGGAGAGGATATCGCCGTTCCCCCCGTCCACTGGTATGAACCGATGGTCGTCCATCTGGCGATTGCGGCGGTTTTTGCGATTTGGTGGTTCGTGCGAGTCCGGCCGGAGCGGTCAGCTTTTTCGGGCGAGGTGGTCGGCGAGTAATTCGACGAAGCGTTTGACGGCCTGGCCTCGATGACTGATGCGGTTCTTTTCTTCAGGGGGCAGTTGGGCGGCGGTGCAGTTGCAGTCGGGAACATAGAACAACGGATCGTAACCAAACCCGTTGTCGCCGGCGGCGCCGCGGGCGATGAGCCCCTCGAACGTTCCGCTTGTCTCGATCAAAACCCCACTCCGGTCAGCCAACGCCAGGCAGCAAACGAATCTCGCCGTGCGGAGATGGTCGGGGACGTCCTCGAGTGCAGCCAGCAATTTTGTATTGTTAGCCAGATCGACTATGCTTCTGCCTGCCCCGGGCGCCACTGTGTCGCTGCTGTAGCGTGCGCTGCGAACCCCGGGCTCACCGCCAAGTGCGTCCACTTCAAGCCCTGAGTCGTCGGCAAGGCACCATTGCCCGGTGGCCTGGGCGTAGTACAACGCCTTGTCTCGAGCGTTCCGGGCGAAAGTGTCGCCCGTTTCCTCCGGTTCAGGGATGGCAGCGAGTTCATTCAGGCCGACGATGTCCACAGGAAGCCCTGCAAGGACCTGGGCGATTTCCCGGAGTTTGCCCGGGTTACCCGTTGCGAGAACTATCGGCTTTTCCGGCATATGTAAGCGCTCTTATCTCTTGTCGTAAGGATTGGAGGAGGTGCGTCTCTTTGGGATTGGAATCGGATGACTGTTGGTTATGACCTTGACCATCTTGCCCGTTTTCACGCTGCGGCGTTTCGTGTACTCCGTGTGATCGTTAACGACCAGGAAACACAGCGGCGGTTCGCGAGTAGCCATAATCTTACGCATCTTCTCGCTCCTGATAACCTGCTTGGCGATAACCATGTCCGGTTTCAGGCTGGGTTTGGTCTCCACTACAACAGCGTTTTCGGGGAAGGCTCCCACTGTAATCTGCGACCGCCCGGTTACGTGATGGTAATACGCCTCAAAGCCTTGCTTCCGCAGGAAGTCGCAGTATTCCAGCGCGTGCTTCTGTCGTTCGCGACCGACAAAACCCTGCGATGCGTCGTCAACGTAGATGGCGACGAGAACCGTCCAGTGACCCTCGGAAACGTTAAGCAGATTGTATTTCGGAATACCGACTTCCTTGCCGGGCCGCAGCACAACTTTAGGGAACGGGAACGCAGGTCTGTTTACGTTGGGCACACGCCAGGTCCTGGCTGTTTTCAGATTCGGAGCCGCGTCGTCTATCGAGCGGTATTCGCCCCAGTACAATTCGCTATTGCGGTCTTTGTGAACGACATCCAGGCCGCTCCATCCGGCCATTTCTTTGGTCTTGTCGCGGTAGAGTTTAGATTGGCGGACATGGTCGGGTCCGGTGAATGTGTGGAGAAGAATCGTGTATTGCTTCCTCCCGGGCAAATTGCAGCCCGCCGCCGATATCAGCACTAACAGACCCGCAGCCCAGACACCGGAGACCAATACCGTGCGCCCGATCGTTTTCAAAACCTTTGAAGTCATTTGACGCCTTCCCGTATCGCCTGTCGCTGGATTCTTACGAGTTTTCCAATACCCTTTCGAGCCATTGTAAGCATATTGTCAAGCTGCTGGCCAGTAAAAGGCGCCCGCTCAGCCGAGCCCTGCACCTCGACGAACTTACCGTTGCCCAGCATCGCGACATTCATGTCCACTTCGGCTCGGGAATCTTCGGAGTAGTCCAGGTCCAGCAGGACTTCCCCATCCACTATTCCCACCGATATCGCCGCCGCCTGCCCGACGATCGCCCGCGGTTTGCAGCGGTCCTGCTCGGCGCAGCGGTGGTTTGCGATCGCAGCGGCTACGTAAGCTCCGGTTATCGCCGCCGTTCGGGTCCCGCCGTCGGCCTCCAGAACGTCGCAGTCCAGATGGAGCGTGTTTTCGCCAAGGCGGTCGAATCGGACCACGTTGCGAACGACGCGTCCGATCAGCCTTTGAATCTCGGTGGCGCGGCTGTCGGGTTTGAGAGTCGGTCGCTTCTTGCGACGTCCTGTCGATGCGGGCAGCATTCCGTACTCCGCGGTCAGCCATCCCAGCCCGGATCCCTCCCGCCACTTCGGCAGCCCGGGCGAAAGGCTCGCCGTGCAGATAACCCGCGTACCGCCTGTCTCTATCAGGCACGATCCGTCCGCGCTGCCGACGAATCCGGGCGTTATGGTTACAGGTCGCAGTTGGTTCGCCCGCCTGCCGTCATGTCGTTTCATTTTCGCCATATTCCTTACCGCGACTAGCCGATCCCTCCGTCCGCAATCAGCGTATGCAGAAGCGTTCTCTGGAAGTGGAGGCGATTTTCGGCCTCGTTCATGATAGTTTCGGCATGGGCTTCGAATACGTCATCGGTGATCTCAAGGCCGCGATATGCTGGCAGGCAATGCATGACGATAGCGTCGCCGGGTGCGGCGGCCAGGAGTTCAGAATCGATCTTGAAGTCCCCGAAGTCCTTGATTCGCTGCTGTTTCTCGTCTTCCTGGCCCATCGACACCCACGTGTCAGTATAGAGTATGTTGCTCCGCTCGGCTGCGGTTTTGGCGTCGGAGGTAATCGTGCAGCAGTCCGGTCCGCCTTCATTTCGGACAGATTCGACAGCTTCCGCAGGCATTGGATAGCCTTCCGGACACGCCAGAATAAACTCCATCCCGACCTTGGCGCACGCCATCGCCAAACTGCACGCCACGTTATTGCCGTCGCCCACGAAGAGCAGTGTTTTGCCTTCCAGCGACCCGAAGTGCTCCTGTACGGTCATCAGATCGGCCATCGCCTGGCAGGGGTGCAGCATGTCGCTCAGGGCGTTGATGACCGGGACAGGCGCGTGTTGTGCGAGTTGCACGACCGTGTCGTGGGCGAACGTGCGGGCCATCACGCCGTCGCACATGCGTCCAAGCACGCGGGCGATGTCGATGACCGGTTCTCTGCTGCCCAGACCTATATCCGCCGGGGCCAGATAGATCGCGTGTCCGCCGAGTTGCGTCATCGCCGTCTCGAAACTGACGCGAGTTCGCAGCGAGGGCTTTTCGAAGATCATCGCCAGTGTTCGTCGGTTCAGCGAGGCCTCAAGCTCTCCGGCGCGAAAACGGGCTTTGTCCGCGATTGCCTGGTCGATGAGCCGGCGAACCTGCTCGCCGCTCAAATCTGCTATGCTTATGAAGTCTTTTTGCATTTTGTGCACTTCTTACAACGCGTTTTTCGCGTCATTTCTGGATAAGTGTTCCGACTCCACGGTCCGAGAATATCTCGAGCAGGAGCGAATGGCTGAATCGTCCGTCTATAATGTGTGCTCTTGGTACGCCTGCATCGAGCGCCCGCAGGCATGCGGCCACTTTGGGCAGCATACCCGTGGATATTGTTCCGTCATCGATCATCGCCCGGATATCGGTTTCGCTGGCCGAGGTGATGACCGAATCGGGATCGTCCACATCCTTCCGGATTCCGTGCGTGTCGGAGACTACTACGAACTTGTTGGCCTTCAGGGCGGCGGCCACTTCTCCTGCGGCGGTGTCGGCGTTGCAGTTGAGTTTGGCGCCTGTATTGTCTCTGGCCAGCGGGGCGATTACAGGGACGGTGTCCGCCTCGCACAGCAGTTCCACCAGCTTGGAGTTCACGTTGGTAATCTCGCCAACGGCCCCGAGATCAACCTTCTTTCCGTCGTCGTCCAGGAACAGTTTCCGGCCGAACAGGACACAGCTGCTCAGCGTGTGCAGGCTCATCGCTTTTGAGCCAAGCTGCTCAATCACCTCAGACAGATGGTTGTTAATTGTATTGCAAAGGACGTGTTCCACAACGGTAAGGGTCCGCTGGTCGGTATATCGACGTCCCTGGACGAACTGGACTTCCAGCCCGCTTTCCGTCATCGCCTGCGATATCGCCTTGCCTCCGCCGTGAACGATAACCGGTCGCATGCCCACAGTGTTCATGAACACCACGTCGGTCATAATGTGCGTGAGGGTTTCCTCGCTCTCCATAACCGATCCGCCGAGCTTTATCACGACGATTTTGCCCGCAAACCGCTGTATATATCCCAACGCTTCGATCAGCGTTTGTGCTTTGCTTATGGCTTGGTCCATAGTTCCTGCCTCATAATTCCCGTATGGGGAATCCATAAAAATACCCGCGCAGCAACGTTGCGTCAAGGCCAATGGTGTGCAAAGAATTCCCCGGGCGGTGAGGTGTCGCAAATGGTTCACAAATGGTTCACAGTTCCGGCGAGTGTGAACCAGCGCGGGAGAAACAGTCTTGCAGGAGATATGAATACATATGGATTGATAAGCGGCGGTGCGGAACGTTGTTGCGGGGATGATCCTGCGCTGCGGGATGTGTGGTCCGAGCCTGCGTATTGCTGTCGGCGGGCTTTGGTGTGAACGTGTGAATCTCTATCGCAGAGATCGCCCGTCGACTGGATGTGTGGCGGAACTGCTTACATGAAAACGTGTTAGGGGTCGCTATTGCTGTGATATTGCTTATCGGGCGTCCCAAAGAACCGTTTGGTATGTTCACAGGTGTTGCATGCCTGTTAGTCATGTAATAGCAAGTATTTATTGCACAATGAATGTCGCAGGCTCTGCCGCTGAGAGTTGTTGCGGTTCGTAGTAGGGGTATACAGTGGTCGGAGCGGTTTGTGCTTTCAGGGGCAGTTTTGCGGTCATTCGGTATTGGAGCGTGAGTTTCTTCCGAGCGTTCAGTCTGGTTATGTAGAAGATTACTCCGCGCGATGTGACGGTGTAGCGTTCGATCTTGCCTGCGGCGAGGAGTTTTTCGAGGCTGGAGGCGTCTACTGAGAATCCCGGGGGCGTTCCGACGTCCGCCAGCAGCATGTTCGCGGTGTTCGGCGCCGTGTTGGTGATTGCAGCCGTCACGGTGACGGTCTGTCCGACTTGCAGGTTCGACCGGTCGTAGTCGACCGTGATCCGCACGGGCGCCTCCGCGGGCGTTGCGGGCCTTTGCGTGTAGTAGTGAACGACCACCTGGTAGGGCAGTCCGTCGGCTCCCTGTGCGTTTACGTTCAGTTGCACTGGTCCGTCGCCGGCGGGGCGGGCGATGGCGGCGGTGTGCACGGCGTCTGACTTGGCGGCCGGGATGTTCAGCACCGCCGGAGCAGCGTTCGATCCGGACGAGCCTATCGTCAGTCTGGCGTCGGCGTCTCGCCTGCCGCCTGCTTTCGGGGCTCCTTCGGTAATCGCCTTGAGAGCCATAATTGTCGATTGCGTGGCGCCCCACGTTCCCGACGGATCGCGCTTGCCCGCGAGCCATCGCAGGGCGTCTGAGACTACAGCGGCGTATCGCTTGTCGCCTCGCATCGCCAGGATCGCCAGTGCGGTCGCTCGAATGTCGTTGGAGCCTCCGCCCGCGGACCAGTACGCCTGGTTCTTCCCGACGCGTCTGACCTTAGTCTCCAGGCTCCGGATCAGCTCGCTTGCGCCGTGGGCCCCAGCCGCCCTCAGCGCATTGGCGCACAGCGCCAGCGTGTAGTCATTGGATATCTTGTCGGTCCGTTTGGCGATGTAGTCGGCTCCGCGCACGGCGGCCGGGTGGTGGGGGGCGCCGCCCGCAATGGCCCACGTTACGTACGCGGTGATCGCCAGTTCGCTGTTGTCGCGGCCGGTGAATGGTTCGTGGAAGCATCCCGGGCTGAATCGCCACGCCCCGTCGGCGGTTTGCTGCTGACCGAGCCACCGGGCCGTCCGTTCCAGGAGCTTC
Organism: Phycisphaerae bacterium; assembly: GCA_030745875.1. Classification (GTDB taxonomy): domain Bacteria; phylum Planctomycetota; class Phycisphaerae; order SM23-33; family SM23-33; genus BS750m-G57. The sequence goes on along the minus strand of JASLNT010000095.1, from coordinate 4,441 downwards.
GGGTCCACATTGTGAACTTTCGCCATGTCGGCGAACTCCATTAGCCCGTACGCCGTCAGCACGACGTTCGCCGGCCCGCGTCCGAACCAATCGAACCCGCCTCCCTTGATTTCGAAGGTCAGCAGCCGCTGGTATCCCATCTGGATGTACCGTGCGGCCTTGGCGGCGGTTTCGGGACTGTCCAGCCCGTTGGCCCGCATATACGACAGCGCCATCACGTTGGGATATGTTGTCGACGATGTTTGCTCGAAACATCCGCTGGGTTGGCGGAATACGCCCTCGAGCCCGTCCATCAGTTCGCTGAACGTGCTGGGATAGAGCTTCAATCGCATCGCAACGCTTCCGTCGACGGCGTCGTCGGGGATTGGGACGTTTATTGTCTGTTGCCCATCGGTCAGCACTCCGTTGACCACTGCCGAGGCGGGGCGTCCCGGAGGGGCGATGCGTATTTCGCGTCGGATCGAGTCGCTGAGATTGTCGCTGACGGCGAGTATCTCGAGCAGCCCCGAGCCGATCGCGTCGGCCTTTACGCGAATCATTACTCGCGTGACTTCACCGGAATCTACGTTGACGTTCTTCGGCGCGGTTCCGACGATCACCAGCCCATCTGCGCCGGTGCATTGCAGTTGGACCGACAGCGATTTGTCGGCGTAGTTGTAGAGCACAAGCGGTATGGAGATTTCATCTCCGCGTGTCAGGTCGGTCGGTGCGTTTACGTCCACGAAGAACGGTTGGAACACCTTGACAGAACCGGATACCCGCCCGAGCCGCCCTGTTTTGCTGACGGCGGAACCGCTTAAACGCCAGGTGGTTATGCTGTCGGCCAGCGGGACGGTGAGATTCGCCCGCCCTTGCGGATCGGTGATAATCTGCGGTCGCCAGAGCATCGTCTCGGGGAAATACGTCCGTGTCCGCACAGGCTTGGCTTGGGGCTGGGAGATGGTGGGGTATTTCGTTGCGGTTTCGATCGTTTCGGGTGTGGGAGAGTCGGGCCACACTATATTATCGCGGTGGTCTTCGCGAAACAGAGGGTCCGCAGCAAGCTTGCCATCACCATAGGCTCGGGGCGCATCGCGGGCTTCCTTCGAGCCCGAAGAACCCGCGGTGGTGGGCATGCCAATCATTACAAGCACGCCCACTACAAATAGCAGGAGTAGAACATGTCCCCACTTGATATCCTTGAGGACATTCATGTCCCTGGACACCGAGACAAACGAGACGCCGAAGAACACAAGCGCTGCGGCGATCCCAATTGACGCCCAGAAGCTTACGTTCTTGGCGCTGCCCTCGGCGTTAGTTTTGGCTCGGCGGTAGTCGCCCATTACGGAGGCCTTGTTGTTCACGTCGAGCGAGTGCAGTGCGTTGTCGGAATTGGGCCTGGGGTTGGTCCTGTCTCTCCCGCTCGCTTCATTAGCCGCCGCCGACACCACCGCCTGAGCGTATCGCGTCGACTTGTGCATCATCGCCATCGACAGACCGTGGACCTCGATCGCGGGGACCAGAAGCTCTTCGTCCAGCCCGTTGAGCAGCCCTTCGAGCCCCGGGGCGGCCTGTTGGAGCGAGAAGACCGCTTCATCCACACCCGCCAGTGAGATTGCAGCCGCCTGGGGCTTGCCGTCGGCGTCAGTCACGCGGAAGTTGAGTTTGGCGTCCCGCCCCGGTCGGTAAGTTTCCTTGTCGGACGCGATGGCGACCTTCAGCCCGCCGGCCTGTTTTACGATGACCACCGCGTCTCGCCCGACCCACTGGCTTTCGGTGTCCAGTTTGTATGCATGCAGGCGCAATGTGCCCGAGAGCATCGGCGGAATGTCGATCGCTGCGGTCCCTCGCCCGTTCTTCATTTCAACGGACCTGGTCAGCACGGTCTGGCGGTCTTTGACCACGTCTACGAACACTTGCGAGCTCTTTCCGCCGATGACTTCGACCGCCATCGTCTGACCGCCCATGTAAATCGGTCTGTCCGTACGCAGCACGAGCGACGAATCGCTTGCCGCCGCCGGTTTGATCGAGATCCGGCCGGTGAGTCCGCGCTCATCGCGGGCGGTGATGGTCAAATCAGGCGCCAGGCGGTCCAGCTCAATCACCGCCGCTCCCGCCGCGTCAGTGCGCACGCTGCGAGAGAATCCGGGGATGTCCACAATCGTACTTGCCGGCCTGCCGTCGGGATAGCTGGTGACGACAAACAGTCTCGCAGGCACGTTGTTGTCGATCGAACCGCTTTCGGGAATAGCCGCTATGCGGATGTCCGCCGAGGAGACCGGTATGTTTTTGAATCCGGTGTTTTCCTGCCCGGCGCTGTCGGTTGCTGTTGCGGTCAGGAGCATATGTGCGCTCTGCTGGGCTCGCCCGGCGCCGAAGAGCGTTTTGGGCAGCGGAATCTCGAATCCCGCCACTCCGCTGTCGCCGGTGGTGACGGTCAGGGTTCGCAGGCTGTTGGCCCGTCCGAGCGTGCGGTCTATCAACTCCAGCTTGACTTCGGCGCCCTTGACCGGCTTGCCGAAGTTGTATTTCAGCCGCACCTTTCCGGTGAGCGTTCGCCCCGGCCGGTAGTAGGGCTTGTCGGTGGAGATCTTCACCGAGAACGCGGGCAGTTTGTAGTGTGATATCTCTACGGTCTGCACGCTTTCGTCGTCACCGGCGGTTGCGGTTATGCGGTATCGGCCCGGGGTTATCAGCGAATCCAGCGACAGGTCCGCCCAGGCCAGCCCGTATTCGCTGAGTTTCCGTGTTTCGCGAAAGATCAAATTGCCCGCCGGGTCGGTCACCGTCAGGTCGACGGATCGCCCGGCGTCGGGTTTCAGCGAACTGGTTTGCAGGACCAGCGTCCGAATGTGGATAGTCTGCCCGGGCTGGTAGATCGGTTTGTCGGTGGCGAGATACACTCTGGACGCCCGCTTCAGTTCGATCGGGGCTCCGATGAGTTGGAAACGGTTGTCGCCCGCTCGAGCGGTGAGTTTGCAGTCGCCCTCCCACGCGGGAAGATGGACCCGCCCGCTGGCGAATCCCGCTGAGTCCGTCGTCCACGACGCCAGGTGAACATCGCCCGCCTGGCCGGTTCCGGTCAGCACAAGGTTGACCGGTATGTTGGGCGAAGGGTTGTCGTTCAGATCGGTGACGACCGCCTTGAGCCAGACCGTAGACCCGCTGATAAGTTCGTTCTGCCCGATCAGGCGCACCGTGTGCGTTGGCGGACGGATCGCGGCGTACGTGAGCCACATCACGGAGATCAGGATCGTCGCCGCAGCCGCCAGACCGCCGGAAAACCGACGGAGGATTTTTCGCCGGCGCAATCGACCGTTATAGATAGTGTCGGCGGCTGCGATGACGCTGGCGGCGGTTGCTGAGGCGGGCGGGGCGTCGGATGTTTCGATCCGCACCGTTCCCGCCAGCAGTCGCTTGCGTTCGACAGCTTCCTCGTAAGCGAGTTGCCATTCGGGGTCTTCCTCGATCTTCCAGCGGATGCGATCGATTTGGTACCCTTCGGTCAGCCCGTAGACGTACTTGTCCATCATTCTGTCGAGATTGTCTTGTCGCGTGTTATTCATAAGTCACCTGACCTTCCGCCAGGGGTTCGTTTGCGGGCGATTTGCGGACTAAGAGGCGCCGCAGGTTTCCCAAAGCCAGAGACATGTGGCTGCGGACCGTACCGTGTTTCAGTCCGAGTGTCTCTGCAATGAGCGAATAGTCCGAATCGTATAGAAGATATAGAAGCACGACAGTCCGCTGCTTCTCCGGGAGGCGGTGGACGGCGCGGCGGATCTGTTGATACTGTTCGGTGTTGATCAGAGCGTCAAGCGGGTCGATCTGGGGCGATGGCGAGTCGAGGATTGCAGCGTCGGAGTGTGGAGGGGGCGTCGCCGACCGGGTGCTGTGCCTGGCGATGTTAGTTCGACAGCAGTTGACCGCCACGGTAAACAGGTATGATTTGAAGTTCTTCGCCGGATTGTATTTCCTGCGGTATAGGTATATCCGCATCCAGATGTCCTGAAAGATATCGTCAGTTCGTCCGAGGTATCCGCACATGCGGTCAATAAACGTCCAAACCGGATGGCGCCACTTGTCGATCAGGGTCGTCAGGGCGTCGTTTTGCCCCCCGGTGAGCAGTTTCATTAGTTTCGCATCATCACCCATAAGATGTTTCCCGTGGTATCTACTGACATATACTCAGGGTAACACCGATGCGCTGAAGCAAAAATCGAATTCTGACAATAAAAAATGGGTGATGTGGAGCGTGCGATGCGTTTGCCTGGGAAAGTCAGGTGGTTGTTTCTATTAGTGATCGGGAGGGGTCGGGGCGCCTGACTGTGCAAACGGCGCGCGAAACCGCAAGCGGTTTTACCGTAAAGTACGCAAAAACGTTCATTCGCACGTCAGACGCAAAAACGTTTGTTCGCACGTCACAAAAAAAACAAGATGCGCTTTGGCGGGCGGAGTGGTAAAA
>JASLNT010000094.1 GCA_030745875.1 Phycisphaerae bacterium | reverse complement strand
TATCGCCGTCGGGCTTCTTGTAACGCAGCTTGACGGTCATCATTTCGCCACTGTCAGCCGCGGCGCTTGGCGTGGTGTTGCTGGAATACTTGAGCTTGTCGACGCCGGGGACATTTACCTTCTGGCCGGCCGGAACGATCTGATAAAGCGCCGTGACGGTATGCCCGGCGCCGATGTCTCCGGCATCCTTCTTGTCGTTATTGAAATCTTCCTTGTTGAGGATGCGGTTTTCGTATCCGATCAGTCGGTATGCGGTCACTTCGGCGGGATTGAACTCGACCTGTATCTTGACGTCCTTTGCGATAGTGACCAGTGTACCGCACATTTCGCGGACCAGTACTTTTCTGGCTTCGGATTCCGTGTCGATGTAGGCGTAATTACCGTTGCCCTTGTCGGCGAGCTTCTCCATGCGACCGTCTTTGTAGTTGCCCATTCCGAACCCCAGCACGCTTAGAAAGACGCCGCTGGAGGCCTTTTTCTCGATCAGGCGGATCAACTCGCTGTTGTTGGTCGTGCCGATGTTGAAATCCCCGTCGGTAGCCAGGATCACCCTGTTCGTTCCGCCCTTGATGAAGTTCGAGATCGCCACACTGTACGCCAGTTCGATTCCGGCCCCGCCGTTAGTACTGCCGCCGGCCTGCAGCTTATCCAGGGCTGAAATGATTCTCTCCTTCCGATCGCACGAGGTCGAGTCGAGCACCAGGCCCGATGCCCCCGCGTATACTACGATAGCCACCCGATCGCCCTCGCCGAGTTGTTCGACGAGCATCTTCATAGCTGCTTTCACCAGCGGCAGCTTGTTGTGCGAGCCCATCGAACCGGATACGTCCAGCAGGAATACCAGGTTGCTGGGCGGGCGTTTGGCGGGGTCGAGCTCGCGCCCTTTCAGTGCGATTCGCACGAGTCGGTGTTTGGGCTCCCACGGGCAGGAAGCCGCTTCGGCGTGCACTGCGAACGGATGCGGCGACCTGGAGGTCGGCTGATCGTAGCTGTAAGTGAAGTAGTTGATCATTTCCTCTATTCGGACGGCCCCGGGCGGCGGGAGCTGGTTGTGGGCCAGAAAGCGGCGGACATTGGCGTACGAGGCGGTGTCGACGTCCGTAGAGAAAGTGGAAAGCGGATGGTCGGCCACCAGTTTGAAGGCATTGTCGACGATGCGGTCATAGGTTTCGGTGTTGTGCTGGGGTATTACTTCACCGCTCGTAGACGGCTGCGCTTGGGCCATGTCGGCTACCGCTCCGGTCTGCGACCTATGCATCGCCATCGGGGCCATCCTGCTGTATCGCATGGGAATGGCGCAGCCGAGGAAGATTACGGTTCCGATGCCCGCCAGTACGATCAGGAGCAGTGATGTTTTGGCGATTTTTTTCATTATTACGTTCCTTTCAAAGTTTTTTGAAGTTCGAGGTTCACCAGCCCATATCCCCGGCGGCGGGATTTGCGCAGAAGAAATTTGAATTGCCCGAATTCCGCGCTGTTGACGCCGCGCGTGGTTCTCGTTGACAATAGCCCCGGCGTGGAACAGACAGAGCAACAACTGATATCCCGATCGCTTACCGGCGAAGAGTCGGCCTGCAGGCAGTTGTACCAGGGGCATGCCGGCATGGTGGCGGGTTACTTTCGCCGCAGCGGTTTCGATAGTTCGCTTGCTGCCGATCTCACGCAGGAGACATTTGTGCGTGTCTTCAGTTCGCTGGCGGGCTACGACCAGGCCAAGGGGGCGTTTCGGGCATGGCTGTCGGCGATCGCCCGCAACGTCGCCCGCAAGCACTGGCGCCGCCGGGCCACCGTTAACACCTTCGATCCCGAACTGGCCGACGCGATGTTCGCCATACCGGCCGAAGCCTCTCACTCGCCCGAACAGCGCGAAGAGATGTCCGCCGTAGCCGATTGCGTCTCGCGGCTCGACGAACAATTGGGCGAACTGATTCGCCTGCGGTACGTTCGCGGTATGACCACACGCGGTATTGCAGCCGAGGCGGGCATGCCCGAATCAACCGTGCGAAGCCGTTTGGGCGAGGCATTGGATTGCATCGAGAGATGCCTGCAGGGAAAGGGGATAGTCCAATGAACCCGATAGATATCTCCCGTTTCTGCGCAAAACGCCGATTTTGGAATACAGGTATGTAGCGATGAACGATCAAAACGATACAACGCGTGACCGAGTCGAAGGCCTGCTGCGACAGTGGGGGGCTACCGAGGCCGCCGACCAGGCTGCAGACGGACTGGCCGCTCGCCCCGCGACAACGCTCGGGCGACCTCGGGCGAGTCTCCTGCTGCGGTGGGCTCCGGTGGGAATAGCGGCTGCACTCCTGCTGGCCGCCAGCGTGCTGTTTGTCGCTTCGCGTACTCCGCGCCCCGGCGTGCAGACTTCGCATCGTGGCGCTGATATCAAACCGGCTCATCCCCCGAGCCGGCCGGCTGACCTGTCAGGCGAGCTTGCCGAGGCCCGCAAGCAGGCTTCCGACGCTCGCGACACACTGGCCGAAGCGATGGTGCAAATCCGAGCCGACGATCTGAAGATCAAAGAGCTTGGCCAGCAGCTCGCCACGCAGGACGATCAACTCGTCCAGGAGCGGGATAAATGGACTGGCAGAGAGCTCGAACTGACTTTGAAGATCGGCATGGCCGAGCAATCCGAAATCAACGCCAAGGGTGAATTACAGAAGGCCCAAAAGGAACTCGCCGACGCCAAATCCGCCGGGATCAAGACGCCCGCGGACGTCGAAGAACTCAAGGGTCTTAAGGTTCGCCTGGCGGTGGCCGTTAAAGAACTCAAACGCCAGCAGGATACATTCCGCGCCGCCAACGCCGAAAGAGACAAAGCCAACGAAGCTCTCGCCGTACTCAAGGCTCGCCACCATGGTACGCTCGACCAGATACGCCGGGTCTATCTCGCCGCTGCGGCGCCGGGCAAGACGGGCCTGGCGGCGCTGCAGGAGGCCATGAAACGCAGGGGCCTGCTGCGGCGGTGTGTCGCCCTGCAGCGAAAGGCGCGGGCCGAGGCGGACAAGAAACTCCTGGGTCGGGCGGAAGTTGCCCTCACGCGCCTGGGGCTCCTGGACCTTTCCGACCCCAGCGCCGTCAGCGCTTACGTCACTGGCATTGGCAAGGGCGACCTGATTGCCTCGCTCGATGCGGCCTTGGGACCGCTGGCCACCGACGCGGGCACACAGGACTGGCTGTTCGAGGCCAAACTGATACTCACGGGGGTCCAGCGTGTTATCTAAACTACGAACATTCCTGCTGACCCTTTCCGCCGCCGCATTCATCTGCGGATGCGGTATCTCGTACTCTCCTCGTTTCCGGCCGGCCCATACCGGCGCCGTGCCGCGCACCGTGGTTGGAGTGATGATCGTCTACCGGGAGGCCCTGACGCTGATTGATAAGCTGGAATATGCTGCCGCGGCGGCAAAGCTCGAGCAGGTTCTCGGTCAGTTCGAGGCTGCCGAAGACATCGTACACTCGGCAGAAGCGATGTTCTGGTTGGGTTTCTGCCGCGAAAAGCTGCACCGCGACGACCTGGCAAGGCAGACGTACGTGACGGTGATCCAACAGTTTGCCGGATCCACCCCAGCCGAATACGCCCGCATGAGGCTCGACGCGATGAACGAGAACTAGCAGCTAGCAGCTAACAGTTGACCGGGGGACTGCGGTTTCATATCATGCATTGCCCGAGGTATCTCCACACACAGGGCAGACAATGAAGATTCGCCCCTACAGGCTTTCGCAGGTTGAATACGATGGTTTTTCCATTGCCGGTTATAGTGTGGCTGGAGAGGAAACCGTCATAGTTGTGCCGGAATTCGACTGCGTCTTCGATATCGGAAAGTGCCCGCGCGAAGCGCTTACCGTCAACCACGTTCTGCTGACCCACGGGCACGCCGACCACGTGGCCGGCATCACGTACTATTTCGCACAGCGCGACTTCCAGGGAATGTCGAACGGAATGGCGATTGTTCCAGCCAACCTGGTTAAGCCGCTGGAAGGCCTGATGCAGGCCTGGGGGCGCGTCGAGGGCCATGTCCCCCCGTGCAGGTTCGTCGGTATGCGCGACGGTGACGATTACGAGATCAGGCGCGACCTGATCGTTCGGGCATTCGCCTCCCGCCACATCCCCGGATCGCTGGGATACTCGATTATTGAAGTCCGCAGGAAACTTAGATCCGAGTTCCTGGACCTCACCGGTCCGCAGATCGTCGAACTGAAGGAAAAGGGCGTCGAGATCACAAACCGGATCGAGATACCCCATATAGCCTACCTCGGCGATACCGGAAAGGCCGACTACTCGTCCCTGCCCCACGTGGCTGGGGCGAAGGTACTGTTGATCGAGTGTACTTTCTTTGATGATGAGCATGCCTCCCGGGCGAAAGACGGAAGGCACGTGCACGTTCGCGACCTTCCCGAACTGCTCGAAGGCATGCAGAACGAACATATTGTCATTGTGCATGTTACGCGACGTACGAACATGTCGGCGGCTAGGAAACTGCTGAAGAAATCACTGCCCAAAGCGGTCGCCAAACGCGTGACGTTTCTTATGAGCCGCAAGTATATTGAAGATGACTGATTGTTGGCGGTGCAGCGGATTGCAATATAAGCGGATAAGTTCTCCTCAGGTATTGGCTTGGCGTGTGAAATAGTGCTGAAGGAAATCCGAGAATAATGTCCAATTTCGCGGCGAGTGGCGGACTTGATGTGGAATAGCGCTGAAGGCAATTGGGAACAATCACGCCGCCTTCCATATAATAGCGACCAGAATAAACGGAGAATCGGCTTTTGCCGGAGATGCGGATGTTACGAACGACAGGTTTATCGATCGTTGTGCTGATGGCGTCAATGACCGTGTTGTCCGGGTGCACGCCGAGTTGGTACGCCAGATGGGCCGACCGCGACGCCTATGGCGCTATTTCCGAGGGGCAGGCCTCGGCCCTGGGCAAAGGGTACAAGTTCGACATCGCATACAACCCGGTCGACTGCGACCGTTACCTCAAGAGAGCCAAAGACGAGACCGACAGCGATGTGGATGTATTGTCTCTAGAAGGCGCCCTGCAGGTGGCATTCAAGAACAGCAGGGCGTTTCAGACAAGCAAAGAGACCCTCTACAGTTCCGCCCTGGCGCTGGCGAATGCCTCTCGAGGATGGGAGACCGTCCTGCCTGTCGGGGAGGTCGATTCCACCGCCGAGAAGATACGCACCCGGAAAGGCGCCCCGGAAGGCGGAACCGATAGTACAAACAGATACATCAACGCCGACGGAACCTACTCCCTGACCAGGCGTCTTGTCGGAGGCGGACTCCTGACACTCGGGGCCACTATGAACCTGGTGGCCAACGTGCTCGGCGACTCTGACACGCAGCTCGGTTCGCTCGTCGAGGGCAGTTTCACCCAGCCGCTGCTTCGGGGCGCATGGAGGGGATTGGCGTTTGAGGACCAGCATCGCCTCGTGAGGGATTTCCTCATTGATGTCTACGAGTTCGACCGATTCAGGCAGACCTTTGCCGTCGATATCATGCAGAAATACTATGCAGTTCTCACACTCAAAGACCGGCTCGAAAACAGCCGGACAAACGTCGAGCGACTGCGAACGGCGTACCTTGTGACGCAGGCAATGGTCAAGGGCGGTCAGTTGAACAGAACTCAGGAAGATCAGGCCGAGCAGGATCTGCTGACCGCACAGATTGCTTTGGAACGGGCTATCCTGGCGTACTCCAACGCGCTGGACAACTTCAAAATCACCCTTGGTCTTCCTATCTCAAAGGAACTTAAACTCGACTACCCCGGCACCTTGATACGCCTTAACAGCAAGGGCCCGCAGCCATTGCCCTTTGCAGAATTGGCGGCGACCAGTACCTCCCTGGTAACCGACACCGCTCTGCTGCAGGCCAGGGCAACTGCGCGGGATGCCGACAAGGATGTCGAAATCGCAGCAGACAATTTCAACCCCCAACTCGATCTCGAACTCAAGGCGTCTGCTCCGGGAACGGAAAAGGCCCGGCCTGCGCGCACCCAGACAAAACACCATACCCGAAGCGTTAAGCTGACACTCAACTACAATCTCGACCAGACCGCCAATCGCGACGCTTACCGCAACGCGGTGATCGCCAGAGACCAATCGGGAAGATCTCTTGCAGAGGCCGAGGATACCGCCACGCTGAATGTGCGAAACTCATTCCGATCGCTGAAGCAGTCGGGGCGGAGTTTCAATCTGCAGGCAAAGAGTGTGGAAATCGCCAAGCGAAGGACGGCGCTCATCGCCATCCAGCGCAAACAGGGTCAGGCCACAACGCGCGACGTCCTCGAGGCCGAAGACGCCCTGAACACCTCGCTTAACGGTCTGACCGGTTCGCTGGTCAACTACACCATCACAAGACTCCAGTTTCTCGCAAGCCTCGGTATGCTCAACGTGGATTCAAAAGGAGAGCTTACCGAGCGGAAGAATCCTTTCGGATACGATCGGCTTCAGAAACGGTATTCCTATTTGAAGTCGGGCAAGGACGATAAGAAAGATAAACCCGCCGCGGCGAAAGAAGCTCCCAAGAAGAATGAGGATGAAGAGAAAGCAGATGAGTAATAAACTGTTTCCAGTTTTGACAGCATGTCTGGGGCTGATCCTGGGCGGATGCTGGCCTTTCGGTGACGGTCAAGGCGCTTCGGGCAAGCAGACCGCTGAGGCGATAAGAGAAACACTGATCATAACCGCCACCGAGGCCGGTACGGTAGAGGCCGAAGAAAAGGTCATCATCGCCAACGAACTGAAATGGTCGGTGATCATAAAGAAGGTCGTCGAGGAGGGCACAGTCGTCAAAGAGGGAGATCTGATCATCGAGTTTGAATCCAAGAAGCTCGAAGACGCCATCGATGCCAAGGAATTGGCGATCAACAAGGCCGAACTGACGCTGGAGCAGGCCAACAAGCAACTGCTCATGGCCGAGAAACAGCAGGCGATCAATCTGGAGCAGGCGAAAAACGCGGTAAAGGACGCCGAGGAAAATCAGGCGGTTTACGAAGAGCAGTCAAAAAACCTGTTGTCCAAACAGAAAGATGTCTTGAAACGCGCCGAAGAGACCCTCACGCGATTTAACTCCAAGGGCGGTCAAAAGGAAAATGACCTGCGAGACGCTGACATTGCCATCACCATGGGGGGAAAACAACTCAAGATCGCCGAGGAGAAGCTGGAGTTCAAGAAGACGGTCAATAAAGACCCGAAGTTGAACAAGCCGTACAGCGAAAGCGAGATAGAATCTGATGAACTCAACGTCGAAAGCCTGAAGAACAAGCTGGAAAAAGCAATTGCCACGAAAAAGCTGCTGATAAAGTACGAGGTTCCACAACTGGTTCGCCAGTTGGAGGAGGACATAAAGAAGGCCAGGGAGGATTTGAAGATTCTGGAAACCCACACTGTTGTCCAGAAAACTCGCAAGAACATGACTGCGCTCAAGGAAGCCAAGCTGAAACTGGAGCAGGCCAAACTCGGGCAGGAAGCCGAGCTGAAGTGGAAGAAGCAGGAGATCAAAGGATTCGAAAAAGCGCTTGATGAACACAAGGAGCAGATGGTCGATCTCCGGGAAGATGAGGATAAGCTCAAGGTTACCGCGGAGCGCGCCGGCCTGGTGCTCTACGATCCCGCCTGGAAGCGCGAGGGCCAGAGACTACAGGTCAAGGAGGGTGAAGAGATTTATCCCAGGGGGAAACTAATGCAGATACCCGACATGACCACGCTCCGCGTCAAAACGATTGTCTTCGAGGCGCTCAGGGAATATGTGACGGTGGAGGAAGACGACACTCCCGTGGCGACGAAGATCGAAACGTATGTCGGTAAGGGCGCCAGGAGCATCATAGTAAGGGCCAGGTTGAACAAATGGTCGAAGGAGAAAATAGCGGTCAAGCTCCTCAAACTAAAAGAGGAGGAGACCATTCCCAGGATTACCAAAGCCGTCCGTAGCGGAAAAATGACCAAGACCGAGGCACAGGGGTTTTACGCACGCCTCGAAAAAGAAGAATCTGAACTGGCGCAGAAGATGGGCCTGGAGATCACCGGCGTCAAGATCGAGTGGAACCAGCTTTCAGAGGGGCCTCCAAAGAAAGCTTCCAGTAAGCCTGGAGATAAGAAAGGCACGCGAGCCATACTTGTGCTGGCTTCATTTGCGAAGAAGAAACAGATCATCGGGCGGGTCGTGGAGTCCTCCCCCTTACCGAAAAACACCGGTCCGCACTGGCTGAAAACCGGAACCAAGGCGTACGATCTTTACGTCGGAATTGACTGGGAAGCCCACGGATTGATCCCCGGTGAGAACCTGAGGCCCGGCATGGGGGGCAAGGTGACTCTGGTGCTCGATGAAATCGAAAACGCGCTGACAATCCCCGTCCTTTCGGTATATAACCAAAAGGATAAATATTTCTGTAAGAAAGTTGTCGGCGGCTCGGAGGTGGAAACTCAGATCGAGATTGGCAAGATGAACGATTCCCGAGTCCAGGTCCTTTCCGGGCTGAACGAAGGCGACAAAGTGCTGCTGGTCGCCAAGTCAGATGAAGCGGCGAATGGTAATGGTGAGGATGAGGATGGAGGCGAGGCGTCTTCCGGTAATGGCGGGG
>JASLNT010000093.1 GCA_030745875.1 Phycisphaerae bacterium | reverse complement strand
ACGGAGAGGGCGGGATTCGAACCCGCGGTACCCTTTCGGGCACACGGCATTTCCAGTGCCGCACAATCGGCCGCTCTGTCACCTCTCCTGAATATCAGGATTGCGGTCGGTCGTATAGATTACTCCCGCACATTCAACTGTTTGAGGAAGTCGTCGTTGGTGGGGAACTTCTCGAGGGCTTTGATCAACTGGAGCATTTCCTCATCGACACTGAGTGTCGACAGGAACCGCCTCAGCATATGCAGCTTGGGCAACTGCCAAGGCTGGACGAGCAGTTCTTCCTTTCGTGTCCCGGACTGCGGAATGCTGATCGCCGGCCAGACGCGGCGTTCGGCGAGTTTCCTGTCCAGAACGATTTCAGAGTTACCGGTTCCCTTGAACTCCTCGAAAATAAGGTCGTCCATCCGACTTCCGGTTTCGATCAGTGCGGTCGCCAGAATCGTAAGAGATCCGCCGTCTTCGAGCTTTCTGGCGGCTCCGAACTGTCTTTTGGGTATCTCCAACGCTCGGATATCCACGCCCCCGGTCATTGTCCTTCCGGAATTCTCCACGTAACGGTTGTAGGCCCGCCCGAGTCGCGTGAGGCTGTCGAGCAGCACGATAACGTCCCTTCCGAACTCGGCCATACGCTTGGCCCGTTCGATGGTGAACTCGGCGACTCTAACGTGGTTCGACAAATCCTGGTCGTTGTTTGAGGCGATGACTTCCGCATGCGGGCACTGCCTTTTGAATTCAGTGACTTCCTCGGGCCTTTCATCGACCAGCAGGATAAACAGCGCACATTCGGGATGGTTATGGCCTACGGCGTTTGCTATCTGTTGGAGCAGAATGGTCTTTCCGCTTCTGGGCGGTGCGACGATCAGGCCTCTCTGGCCCTTGCCGATTGGGGTTATAAGGTCCAGGACTCGCATCTCCAGCGGTCCGCCGGGGTATTCAAGCTTCAGCATCGGGTGCGGGTCAACAACGATCTGCTCCCTGAACGAAATCACATTGCTGAACTCATCATAGGGCTGGCCGTTGATTGCGAGGATTTCCTCAAGTCTCGGTCCGCCTTTTCGCTTTGTCGGAGGTATAACGCGTCCTTCGATGTGCATGCCGGTTCTGAGCCCGCCGTGGCGGATAAAGTCCTTACCGACGAAGACATCTCCCGGTGTTGCGCGGTATCCCGTTGACGACTGACGCAAGAAACCGTACCCCTTCTCGGTGACTTCCAGAACCCCTTCACCGGTCAGCACTGCGGTGTCAGAGGCCTGATCCGCATTTTCAGTTTGGTCGATCATCGTATAAACCTTCCTTATTCCTTCCCTGCGTTGGGTTACCTTGAAAAGTTGAGATCTGCTACTACAATTCGAAAAAAATCAGAGTTCCACCCCTTACTCCGCCACTGACATATTACCGCATCCAGCCTGATTTTAAAGCATTATTTTCAAAAATATCAAACAAAAATGCGAATTCTACGCGGTCAGTTCGCACGCTCGGGCCAGATCAATCATGCCCTCATACCACGCTTTGCCCACAATTGCTCCCCAACACCCGATCTCCTTGCAGGCAAGGAGGTGGTCCAATGAGGCGACCCCGCCGGAGGCTATTACAGGAACATTGGTTACGCCTATCAGTTCAGCGGTGGCGGTCGTGTTCACGCCGGTGAGCATCCCGTCGCGGGCGATATCCGTATACACAATCCCCGCCAGAGGCCAGTCGGTTACGCGTTGGGCTATTTCCAGCGCCGTGCACTCGGTTTGCGTGGTCCAACCGTCGGCGGCGAGCATTCCGTCGCGCGCGTCCAGGCCCAGCACCACCCGCCCGGCAAGGTCGTCAGTTCGCACCAAATGCTCGAACCACTGGAGGTCTCTCAAGGCGGCCGATCCGACAATTACTCGGTCGACTCCCGCGTCCAGGGCGACTCTGACAGTATTTTCGTCGCGCATTCCGCCCCCAAGCTCCAGGCGGATGTCCACCGCACCGCGAATAGCCGCGATGGCGTCCGTATTCGTCGGGTGTCCTGACTTGGCGGCGTCCAGGTCGACAATGTGTATCCATTCGGCCCCGGCGTCGGCGAATACCCTGGCGATTGCGGCCGGATCGTCGCCGTAGGTTGTTTGGAGATCGTAGTCGCCCTTTTCGAGACGAACGACCTTTCCGTCGCGCAGGTCTATTGCGGGTAGAATCTTCATTGGGTTGGTTCGTGTTCCTTCAGTGTATCGGGCCGGATCAGAAGACTATCGGATTCGCGACCTCACATCTTCACGAAGTTTTCCAGCAGTCTCAGTCCGACGGCTTGCGATTTTTCGGGGTGGAACTGCGTGGCGAATATATTGTCCTTCCACACAGCCGACGTGAAACTATATCCATATTCGGTGGATGTTGCGATTACTTTTTCGTTGGTTGGCGCCACGTGGTAGCTGTGTGCGAAGTAAACGTAGCTTCCGCTGTCGATACCTTCGAGCATTGGGCAGGGTCTGTCCCATTCGATGCGATTCCAGCCCATGTGCGGTACACGCAAGGGCAAGTCGGAGGTCTGGTCAGCCAGGTCGAATCGGACCACTTCGCCAGAGACCAGTCCCATACCCTGATGCTCTCCGTTCTCGTACGACACGTCGAACAGCAGTTGCAAACCGAGACAGAAGCCCAGATAGGGCGATCCCTGTTTCACCGCCTGGACGATCGGTTCGAGCAATTCCTGCGATCTGAGCTGGGTGATAGCGTCTTCAAATGCTGCAACTCCCGGAAGGACGATCTTGTCTACTCGGGCCAGTTGATCCGGGTTTGTCACAAGTTGCGTATCGCCGCCGGCCCGCTCCAGGGCGCGGTGTACGCTTCGGATGTTGCCCATTCCGTAATCGATAATACCAATCATGATCCTGACCGTCGCCGTTTCGTCTATCCGAAAAGTACGACGCCGGTCGACCCGTTGCAACGGGCTGACCGGCGCGAAGGGGTGAACTGTCTCGAAAACATCAGTTGATAATCATTATCTCGACGCGGCGATTCTTCTTTTTATCCGCGGCGGATTTGTTCCCGGCGATCGGGCGTGTGGATCCCATTCCAATACTCTCGATCAGAGATCCCTTAACGCCCCTGGAGATCAGATACCGGGTGACGGCCATCGCGCGATTGGCCGACAGGTCCAGGTTATCGGCCCAGAGCTTCTTGCTCTTCCTGATCGGATCCGAGTCGGTATGTCCGTAAATTCGAATATTCTTGCCCGCATGATTTGACAATATACTGGAGGCGATACTGCTCAGGGCTCTCTTTCCGCCACTGGTCAGAGTCGCCCGTCCTGAACTGAACAGTACATCCGAACCGATTGAGATTTCGGCTCCGATCGTGCCGGCTTTCCAACCCGCCGTTGCGGGAGGGGCTGCTGCGCGTTCCTTCTTAAGGGCATCAAGATCGCTGATAGCCTTATCACGCTCGGATTTAGCGCTTTCGATTTCGAGATCCTTTGCATTGAGCTGAGCGCCGATATCGGTGCTGCGGCTTTGTGCTGCGGCCAGTTGCTGCTGGGCGCTGTCTCTCTGGGCCTCAAGGGTCCTGGATCGGTCCTGTTCCATTCGGAGTTGGGCGGTCAGTTGCTTGATTTCCTGCTTCCCACAGCCCGTGGAGGACAATGCGGCAGCGGCCAGAGCGAAGGCCAACGTCGTTAGTTTGATTTTTGTCATCATCCTAGATTGCTCCTTTCAATGAGCCCCAAAGATATTGTTGTATATGATTGCGAATTCACAACGTATTATGCGTTATCGCCATGGCCTACTCCAGAGGCTTAAGGCTTTTTTCGCAGTTTTTTCTAGTCGCCAAATCGGTCAGGCGCAAATTGTCGGCGCCGGATCAGAGTTTCTTGTATTCTTTGCGAACCTTGCGGACTTTCCTGATGCCCTTGAGCATTACGCGAAAGACCTTCGGCGCAAGCCATCCGGCGCCCGCGGCGCATGCGAGAATAAGGCCCGTGTTGACCTTGATGTTCTTACCGTAAAGCGAAAAATCGCATCCGTTGCCCCACTGCAACGCCAGCAGCAGCGCTCCGGCCAGCAGCACCAACCCGCTTCCGATCGCCAGAATGTACCCGTTTATTCTCTTGAGAAGCATAACGACTCCCTGTTGTCTCAGCGTCCAAAGGCTGCAAATGACGGTTCCAACAACTTAATAATAGCATCGTAAAACAAAATAACCACCAATGCGGCGACTGCTAACCACGGTCCGTAGGGCAATTCACGCTGTCTGCCCGAGGCCAGAAGGTGCGTCGCCCACAACAGGGCGATCATCGGCGCGGCGAAGAACACCAGCGAGGGGGCGATCCATCCGCAGACCGCTCCAACAGCCGCCAGAATATGCACGTCGCCCAAACCCATAGCCTCTTTACCAAATCCAAGTGTCCCGAAAATACGCATGCCCCATATCCACGCCCCGCCAATCAAATAACCCACCACAGCGCTTTCCATCCCGACCAGATTCCCCGCAAATCGCCAACCCGATCTGTACGTGTAGTCGGCGTTGACGTACTCGACGCGGGCGTCGGTAAGATATTCCCACGCGGAGTTGATTACATCAACGCGGGTCACCAGGAGATACGCCCCGATCGCCAGGATAATCGCCGGAGCCAGAAACAACACCTCCCACAATACCTCGAGGCGCGGGTTGACACCATGGTCCATCGTGATAGCAACGGCCGGTGGGGGAGCTTGTCCTTCCAGCAGTCCGCGCTGGATGAACCCCATCCGACGAAGCAGCAACGACACCACAAGACCCACGATGCAGCCCATCGCCGCTACACAGAAAACTATCGCTCTGTTGGTCAATACCGGGCGTCCTGACGCGGAACTGGTCGGACTGGCCACGAAATATGCAATCACGCCGAAAACAACGATAGGCGTCAGGAACAGCAGTTCTCCGAATGCGTCGGACAGCATACCGCCCTTTACGGGCGCATCGGTTTCTGCGTGTGTCGGCGTCGAGGCGGTCTTGTTCTTCTTCTTTTTCTTTTTGCCCTTGCCCTTCTTCTTCGCGGCTTGGCGGGGCTTGTCGTCCCTGGTCGTTTCGTTTTGTTCTTGCCGGTCGTTGTCCTGCCGAACGGGTCTGTTCTCAGCGTCAATGAAGCTCTGCTGCAGCATTCCCTTGCGCAGCAGGATCAATGAGATCACCAGTCCGAGCATCGCCCCCAGGCCAGCGGCCCCCAGGCCCGGTGAGACTTGTGCGAGAACTTGCGGCGCCGGCGGGCTGACTGTAGCGGCCAGGACTCCAATAACGGATACCGCCCAGCACACTTCCAGTGGGACGATCCAATGTTCTATGTCGATAACCGCACACGCCAGCAGCCCGGCGACCAGGGCTCCGTGTGCGATGAACGTGATCCAGGAATCGCGGAATTCCCCCATCCCCTCGCGCATCGACAGCATGTAAAAGCAGATGTAGAGTCCGGCGACCAGGGCTGCGGTCACCGCCTCGATCACCAGATACCGCGGGGATATTGGTTTCTTGCAGTGGCGGCAGCGCCCTTTGAGCATTACCCAGCTCAGCATCGGTATGTTGTCGTACCATTTTATGGCGTATCCGCAGGAAGGGCATCGGCTGCCCGGGAACGAGAGGCTCTGGCCCCGCGGAAGGCGGTAGATAACTACGTTTAGAAAGCTGCCGATGCAGGCGGCGAAGGCTATGACGAATACTAGATTGATGATATCCACGGCGGGTTTCCTGTCTGGGAGGTTCTGCTATACCCTATCGTACTTCCGCGGACAATTTCTAAAGGTCTCTTGGGATGGACGTTAACCTCGCCCTCGCATCTGCAAGCCGAACAGGCGGATAAAGCCCGTTGCGTCGGCGGGGGTGTACTCGTCGCCCATGGTGAAACTGGCCAGGTCGGTGCTGTAGATGCTCTTTGGCGAGGTTACACCGGCGACCGTTGCGTGTCCCTTGAAGCATTTCACCCGCACCCAACCGGTTACGTTCTTCTGCGTTTTGGCTACGAAAGCGTCCAGGGCCTTCCGCAGATCGCAGAACCACTGACCGTTGTAGACCATCTCGGCGTACTTCAGGCCGACGAACTGCTTGTACTGCAGCGTGTCCTTGTCCAGCGTGATCGATTCGAGAGCCCGATGGGCCGCGTACAGGATAGTCCCGCCCGGGGTCTCGTATGCTCCGCGAGACTTGATTCCGACCAGGCGATTCTCGACCAGATCGACCTGCCCGACAGCATGTTTCCCGCCGATTGCGTTGAGTTTGGCGATGATATCGTGCCCGGCCAGTCGTACTCCGTCGATTGCGACCGGGATGCCGGCTTTGAAGTCGATCTGGACGTATCCGGGCTTGGCTGGAGCTTTTTTGACCGGTACGGACATGACCCACAGATTGTCTTTGGGCTCGTTGGCGGGGTCTTCCAGATCGGCGCCTTCGTGGCTTATGTGCCACAAATTGCGATCGCGCGAGTAGATTTTCTTCTTCGAAACCGGGATCGGGATGTTCCGTGCTTTGGCGTATTCGACTGCGGCTTCCCGGCTGGTGAGTTCAAATTCCGGATCCTTCCACGGTGCGATAATCTTCAACTTCGGAGCCAACGCCATAAACGCCAACTCGAAGCGGACCTGATCGTTACCCTTGCCCGTGGCGCCGTGGGAGACCGCGTCTGCTTTCTCTTTCTTGGCGCATTCGACCTGGGCCTTTGCGATGAGCGGGCGGGCGATTGACGTGCCCAGCATGTATGTGTGTTCGTAGATCGCCCCGGCCTGGAGCATCTTGAAGCAGTATTTCTCGGCGAATTCCTTCCTGAGGTCGACCACGACGCACTTGTCGGCCCCGGAGGCGAGTGCTTTTTCCTCGATCCCGTCGAGTTCGCCCGAGCCCTGTCCTACGTCTGCGGCCATCGCGACGACCTTGCATCCGTATCTATCCTTCAACCACGGAAGGATCACCGAGGCGTCCAACCCGCCGGAATACGCCAACACGATCTTCTTTATCTTTGTCGCCTTAGCCATTACTGTTCTCCTGCAGTGCGAATGAAAGCATCATTCTACGCGCCTGCGGTCCGAACGCTAACAGAATATGCGAAAAGTCATGCAGAATATGGATGTGGTGTTTCTCGCCCGCTGCCGATCGTTCGAGACGCCGGAGGTTCACAAATGGTTCACAGGTTCACCGGGTGTGAACCTCCGCTCAGATATGCGATTTTACCGGATATTGCGAGAATAAGAGTACTGTAACCCATTGCAACACAATGAGTTATGTGACCTCTTCGCCCGGGTGTCGAAGTGTGCGGTTGGTCCGGTGTGGTGGTTCACACATTAGCGGGGTGTGAACCTGAGGAAGTTTGGCTGATCTTGCTCTGCCCCATGCCCCTGGAGGGAACTTATTGCTGATTCGGTCGTCTGATAAAGTGGTGTCGTCTATAGGAAGATGGGACCTGGGAGCAATACAATTGTGCCGTTTACGCCGGAAACCGGCGATTTGCGGATTAGGGCAACCGTCAGCTGAACGACCCGAACGGGTGCAGTCACGGTTCAACAAAGGTCACTCAAGAACGAAAGAAGGCCTCCATGAATGAACGAACGACGAGAATCTACGGCGGTAGAATGGTGCTCTGCGTTATCGGCGCGTGCGTTTTGTTGTTGTGGCACTTTAGTCCGTCTGATCAGGCCCGAGGCGCCGGGGCTGACAACGCGGCTGCAGCCAAGGCCGCCGCCCGGGAGGCTTGGGAAGAGCAACAGAAACAAGCGCTTCGCACATTTCACGGCCAGCTTGACATCTATCTGGACGCAAGTGAGTTCAAAGCCGGTCGGCCGGCCTTCTCCGACGTTCGGGTAGCCGGACTTCTGCTCGCCGGCGACACCGGGTTCATCCACATCACCAACCAGGCCAATGAGCGTTGGCGGATCAACGTGGAGAAAATCGTCGCTTTTCGGGTCCGAAGGAAATGAACAACAGGGCCCGCCGCTTGCCGTTTAACCGGATTGACGATGTTCCGGGAACTCAATGCGAGGTCCGGACCATGAGGAGATGCAGATGAGAGATATGAAGCTGATCGCCGCGATGCTGCTCGTGCTGGGCGTCGGCGTGTGCTCCGCGCCGGGCGCGACAGGCAAGGGCGATAAGAAGACGCCCGACAAACGAATCCGCCTCAGCAAGGGCGTTCTGACGTTTCCCGGGGGCAAGACGATTCGCATTGCCCCGCCGGCTGTGGCGACTTCGCCTGACGGAGCCCCGACTCCGCCGCCGGCCCGCGGCTGGTGGAAGGCCGCCGACCTCTCCGAAAACGGGCAACTCGCCGCCGTTCTCGACCTGCAGACCAAATCGATCGCCGTTTACGACGCGACAGCCAAAAAGCTCCGCGAGATCAAGATCGACTACCGCTTCCGCCGCGCGCAGATATCGAACAAGGGGATTATCGTAGCCGACGGGCGTGTCCGCCGCATCTCCATGGAGCACATTCGCCAGCAATCGGTCATCGTGTACAATCCCGCCGGCAAGCCCATCAAGGAATTCCACCGCGTGCTTCCCGGGCCGACGAGTGTGGAGTTTTTCAATGACGGCGACCTGGCCGTGATCGTGCTGGGCACGCCGAGTTTCGAGTGGGTCCGGGCCAATGGCGAATCGTGGAGCCGCCCGCTAAAGCCTTCGTCCTATTCGAGCGATTTGGACTTCGTCCTCGGCGCCGTCGTCGTTGACCCATTGCGTCGCAGGCTGGTCTGCACATCCCTGGAACTGGGCGGTGTCGGAACGCCGATCTCCACGCGGATCCTGGTCTACAACGCGGTCCCGACCCGCCCGGGAGCCCGGGCGCACCACGAGTGGACCCAGGCGGGCGCAGCTTTCGGCCCGGGTTCGATCGCTCTGTCGCCGGGCGGAAAACGCCTGCTGGCCATCGAGCCGCGATACGTCCGCTGCTTCGACCTGGAGAAGAACCGCCAGGAGTGGATCGACGTGGTCGGGCATCCGGCCCTCGGTACGATCCAGACCCAGCGCATCCACTCCGTGTACGCCGGAGCCAAGCGGATAGTCACCGCTCACCTGGCTCCGACCGGACCGGGCTGGCGGGTGGTCTACAGCGTCTACGGCGTCGATGGCAAGCCCGTGCATATGTTCACCGTCAAGTCGCACTCGCGCGCCTACAACCGTCTCCTGTCGGATCCGATTGGCCGAAACGTCGACCGCCCGCTCTGGACCGTCAGCAAAGACGGTCGGATCCTGGAGACCCTGGCGGCCCCCAAGACCAAAATCTCCCTGGCTCCGTAATCAAGGACAATAACATGCGATCGTCCTTGTCCAGGCCAAACCTGAAAAGAGATATGAAGACAAGGCTCTGGTCCCCAGGAAATCGGCTGTATCGAAGTCTGGCAAGACTCAAGCGCCGGGCTGTATTCATGTTAGCGGCGGGCTTGCGCTTCTAGGGCGTCTTGGTGTCGGCTGACTTTGCAAACCCGCCCTTTGCGATCAGCGACTTTATGACCTCGTCGGCCTTTTTCGGTTGGACTCCGCGCGGCCCGCGCGAATAGAAAGCGATCTTACCATCGAGATCCACTATAACCGTCGCCGCCGGTCTGCCCCGATAGGCTCTCTCGACCACTCCCACCATAGAATCGCTCTTCCCTTCGCCCGGAAGGTCGATCAGGATCGGCATGGTGAACTTGAGCCCCTTCATGCATGCGTCTGCGGCGATGATCCGCTCTTTGGCGGTCTTGGCCTGGGTGATGTCTTTGGGGCTCTTGGGGTTTGCTGCGTTTTCCGACTTGCGTACCGGATGGGCCTCGCTGATGTAGACCAGGATGATTTCCACTCTGTTGTCGTCCTTGTACGCCTTGTACAAGGCCTCGGCCTCGGGGGCCGTCTTGCGGAAGGGGGGTCACGTATAGCTCGACATGAACACGCACACTATCTTCTTACCGCGGAAGCTCGAAAGTTTGATCTTGTCGGTGGTGACCACCGCGACTTTCTCGCCTTTGGCGTCGGTGCGCTCGATCAGAACGGGCAGTTCGAAGTCTGTCGCGGTTTGTCCGATCTTCACCTGCTGCTTTCGGGATCCGGGCTTGCCCTTTGTCCGGGCGTTGGAGCGGAAGGTTTCCATCTCCTTTCGCGTCACCACGCCGTCTTTGTTCTTGTCGGCTCCGGTGAAGACGAACTCCGGTCCGCGGAACTCGGATTTGGTCAGCTTACCGTCTTTATTGCTGTCCATGATCTTGAAGATCCGATCAACGCTCGGCGGCCCGCCGGAAGGTTTCGCCGAGCCCTTGCCCTTGTCGCCTCCGTCGGGCTTTCCGGATGGCTTCCCGCCGCCCTTGCCCAGTTTCGCAATGCGTGAGGCGAGTTTGGCTTCCTGGGCCTTGTAGTTGGGCCTGGCCCAGCCGCCCCATACGCGGAGATACTCCGGGATCGTGATCACCTTGTCGCCGTTGGTGTCCAGCGCATCGTAGACCGCGCCGGCCAGAGTTTTGTCGGCGATCGGCGAGCCCTTAACGAACTCGGCTCGCGTTACTTTTCCGTTCTTATCCGCATCGGTTTTCCCGACGATCGCCTTGGCTTCGTCGGTGATAATGCGGTTCAGCACGTATTCGGTCCGCGTGACCAGCCCGTCTGCGTTGTTGTCGGTCGCACCGAATATTCCCGCCCGGGCCCGAGGAGTCATGTACTTTCCGCCGTCCACATACTCGGCCCGCGTGTGCTTCCCATCATGATTCGGGTCGGACCGGTCGAAGTGGCTTGCGTACGAACGGATCTGGTTGTCGCTGGCTCCGGCCTGTCGTTTGGCTCCCAGCATTTCCAGAACTTTGACGATGTCGTGTCCGCAGATGACGACCTTGTCAGCCGGACACTTTCGCGGTTGTGCTTTGGGTTTCGAACCGACCGGCCGCGCCGAGAACCCCGCCGCCGCCACCAGCAGGCAGACGACCGTCAGAATGAATATTCTAATGCGTATCATGTGAGTTGCTCCTGTGAAGTTCATACGGGATATTCTCGACAATCCAAACGAAGAATACAACACCGGAAAATCTCCGCCTGCTTTCAGTCTTGATAATGGCTCAGCCTGTTGAGTAGACTCACTTGAGACAACCGGACCCAAGCCCGCGACTCAGGGCGATCCGATCCGAAGGGCGCCGCTATGATCAAGCGTGTTTTTGCGTACTTCAAAACCAAGCCGTCGCCTGCTTCCATGCGATTCTTCGCCCTGACATTCCCCCTCTGGGCGCTGGTTACTTTCGCGTTCCTGCGGTTGACCGGTTTCTTCGCTCTGGCGACTTACGAATTCACGACGCGCGACCTGCTTGTCTGGTCGGTGATATACATCGTCATGCCGTCGATTCTTGAGGAGGCGGTCTATCGCCCGGTCTTCTTCCCGCCTGAGATGAAGGTCGCCTCCCGATCGTTCGTGATCCGAATGTTGATCAGCACGGCGATCTTCGCGGCGGCTCATCCCGCAGGCGCATACTTCTTCATGCCGTCTGACTTTCCGGTGTTCAGCGACTGGCGTTTCCTGGTTGCAGTGGCGATACTCGGGTTCTACTGCTCGGTCCTCCTGGTGCGCACCAAGAGCATTTATCCGGGGATACTGACCCATTACGCAATGGTCATGGCTTGGAAGTTCGTACTCTGCGGCCGACACGTGCCAGCCGCAAATCCGGAAATATCCGTTTTCTGCTTGTTATGACGGAAGCAGGTTTCTATAGAGGATGATATGGAATTATGAGAGACTGCGCCGGCTGTCATTCCCGGACTGGTCCTTTGAGATATATCACAGTGAAGTGTGATCCGAACATTGACAGAAGCGTTTTACCGCATTGAGATGAAACGCGCCGGGACGTCGACGTTGCGCTCAGGGAAATACGAGAATGGCCGATGGGAAGTCTTTTTCCTTGTCCGCAACAGGCAGGTGACATGCATTGAAATACGCCGGATACAGAGAATCCCGAATCTTGCTATTTGGTATTGTAAGGGCCCACTGCAATCGCGCCCGGAAGATGTGCCTCCGATGTTGGCGGAACGTAGCGTTCATAACCGCTGTACTTATGTGTGGGATGTTGGGTGGTTGCCGTGGTTGTGTACAGCGAGATGTGTATATTGATCTTGGACCGCGGTTTCAGAGCCCCGCCAATCAGTTGCCCATGAGTCCGCTGGATGAGCCTGTCAAAGTCAGCCTCGTGAGATTATCGCGGATTCCATCGGGTTGGGTGATTCGCGATAAGAAGCACAACAACTCCACGGACGTCAGCCTGACGATTGACACGGGAAAATGGGGGATGTTCCGAGTCTTGGCGGTTCGGACTGTATATGGTTCGGTCGACACAAGCCCGGAGCAGTTCGCAACCAAGGAGATAATACAGGAGATTAAGGCTATCTGTCGACGCCCCGTCAAAGACTGTCCCGAGGCGTTCTATGCTTATTTTCTCGAACGGTATCCGTCGGAGAAGAGTCTTGTTACCGCGTATAGCCAACTCCAGCCCGGACCGCAATTGGCTGATCGCACATTTGTAGATCGGACAGAACACGCTGCACTTGTACTGGCGTCCTTGTGCGAGATGGATTTCAATAAAAGCATACCTTCAAGATTGCCGCATGAGTCTTGGGATGTGTATGTAGGCGGAGCTTCCAGGTGGGTCTCCGCCTACATCTTCGAGAAGAACGGCATTGAAGGAGTTGTTCTTCAGGTGAAACCAGGCGAGAAACAGGACAAGAACTTGCCCAAAGAAGAGATAGCTCGAAGACTTGCCCTCGTGAGTGCAGCGATGATTGACGGTCTGGTCGCAGAAGCGAAATGAAATGGGAAACCGCACGCCAACCCCGTGGACGATTGCCGGGGCGATGTCCGCCGCATCGGCCGCAGCGAAGATCTATAGGGCTGCGGCGAGTGCGGAACAGTGTGGGGCGGAGTGGTGTCAGGCGTCGGTGCTATTGTAGCTGTAGTGCGTCTGTGCGTGTATCATGGCGCTGTATGAGAAAAACAACGATTCTACTGGCGATAGTTCTGCTGGCTTCGACGGGCGTTGCGTCTGGCGGGGTCAGGCTGCCTGCGTTCTTCGGCGACAATATGGTGCTGCAGCGGAATAAGCCCGTCAGCGTCTGGGGCCGGGCCGGCGGGGGCGATCGCGTCACCGTCAAGTTCGCCGGGCAGAGTAAAGTCGTCGCCGCCATGTGGGATGGAACGTGGCGGGTGACGCTCGATCCGAT
The DNA here is from genome assembly GCA_030745875.1 of Phycisphaerae bacterium. Taxonomy (GTDB): domain Bacteria; phylum Planctomycetota; class Phycisphaerae; order SM23-33; family SM23-33; genus BS750m-G57. The sequence goes on along the minus strand of JASLNT010000093.1, from coordinate 32,404 downwards.
GAAGGCGTGCGCCGAAGATCGCGAGATGACGGTTTCTTCGAACATACCGGGCGATTCGATCACCATCGCCAACGTTCTGGTGGGCGACGTATGGTTCTGCTCGGGTCAGTCGAATATGGAAAAGCCCGTCAACAAGCAGCCCGGCCAGCATCCGGTCAACAACTACCGGGAAGTGCTGGACAAGTCGAAGAACCGGCTGATCCGTCACATCAAGGTCAAGCCCGTCAAGTCCTGGGAGCCCGTTGACGATGTCAGCGGCGGGTGGGTTGCGGCGTCTCCGGAGACTACGGGCAAATTCACGGCGGTCGGTTACTTTTTCGCACGGGAGATCCACAAGCACCGCGGGGTTCCCGTCGGGCTGATCAACAGCACGCTTGGCGGAACGCACATCGGGGCGTGGATGAGCCTGGAGTCGATGAATCTCAAGCCCGACGAACTCAAGCAGGTTCTGGGCGATATGGAACGGGCGAAGAACTATCCCAAGGCGCATGCGGCGTACGTGGCGGAAATGAAGAAGTGGCGGACCAGGCACAAGCGTCTGGACCCCAGGCCCAACGACGCTTCGGCGGCGCCCGGTCTGAACATTGACGACTGGAAGGACGTTAAACTGCCCGGGACATGGAAAGACCTCGGTCTGCCCGCCCATTCTGTGGTCTGGCTGCGGAAAGAGTTCAGCATTCCGTCAAAGTACAAAGGGCGGGTCGTTCGCTTCGATATCGGCCCGCTGAGCGATTCGTGCAGACTGTACCTTAACGGGAAAAGTATCGGAAGCTCCGGGCAGAACAACGGAAAGGGCGACAGCGTGACCCGCCCGTTCTACTTCCGTCCGGAAACGGAGAAGAACGTTTTTGCGCTGCGGATCGCGTCGAACCTCACGCCGGGCCAACTGCTCGTCCAGCGGGACAACATGCGGATAGTCGATCACAAGACCAGGCAAAGCCTGGCCGACCTGAAGGGGGTCTGGAAGGCGAAAGTTACGCACCGGTATAAGGCGTTGGCGCCGGGCTCCGAAGCTCCGCCGACCCCGCCGAGCAGGCGATGGCGGATACCCGGCGGACCGTTGTTCAACGGTATGATCAATCCGCTGGTCGGATACGGTGTGGCGGGGTTCCTGTGGTACCAGGGCGAAAGCAGCCTGGGGGTCGGGATGAAGTATCAAGCGATGCTCCGTCAGATGACAGGCGACTGGCGGATGCGGTGGGGCGATCAGACCCTGCCCTTCTACTACTGTCAACTGGCGAATTTTCACGATCTCCAGAAAACGCCCGACGAGCGCAGCGGCTGGGCGGTTAATCGCGAGGCGATGAGGCGGGCGCTGGCGGACATAAAGCATTCGGGGATGGCGGTCCTGATCGACATTGGCGAGGCCCGCGACATTCATCCGGTGAACAAGCAGGACGTTGGGCGTCGCCTGGCGCTGATCGCACGGGCAAAAACTTACGGGGAGAAAATCGAATATTCCGGACCGATGTACGAATCGATGAAGATCGAGGGCGGCGCGATTCGCCTGAAGTTTTCGCACGTCGGGAAGGGACTTGTCGCCCGGAAACTGCCCGCGAAATACCATCCCAAGAGTTACGACAGGAAATGGACCATACCGCTGCCCATCCGCAGCCCAGGCAGCCGGCTGCAGGGATTCGTGATCTCCGGAGCCGACGGAAAGTGGAAGTGGGCTTCGGCGAAAATCGAAAACGACACCGTGCTGGTCTCATCGCCCGACGTTCCCAAACCCGCAGCGGTGCGTTACGCCTGGGCGGACAATCCCGTCTGCAATCTGTACAACAAAGCCGGACTCCCCGCATCACCGTTCACCACAGAGAATCCGCAGCGCTGAACCGCTTGCGGTTTGGCGTGCGAATTGGGGTGAAATTGAAAAACTGGAAAATCAAATTGTTGAATATCGCTACGGGCGGTTCGTTTGGTAGTATATATGGTTTGGAACCGTCCCGAGAGAAATCGGAGAATTTGCCATGCGTATTGCTAAGATTGTCCTGATTTGCTGTGTGTGTTTCTCGTTTGCGTCTCCGGCGGTGGTGCTGGGCGAGGGCGCGCTGCGGATAGATGAGTTGAACGAGCTGGTCAAAGCGATTGAGGTCGAGGCCTCGGCGTGGGCTCTATCGAGACGCATCAATCAGAATGTCACACACGAGATTCGCAATGTCTGGTACGACAAGGGCTCGATAAATCCGTTGAAAAGCGTTCTGGACGTCGAGCGCCCGAGCCCGAACGATATATTCGTAGCCAACAGGCTCCTTTCGCCCATGATCAACGCCAAGCCCACCGTAATCGCCGAGGCGATGGGCATGATTCACGTTGTCTCGGAACGATTGGCGGTCTACAAACCCCTTCCCAGATTCACCACCGAGCAGCTTGAGGCGATGGCTCCGGCGGAGGATGCTCCCAAGAGCGTTCGAGACCTCGCCAGCAAACGCCGCGCCGAGAAACGGAAGGAAGAACTCGCCGTCCAGAAGCACAACCAGCAGGCCCGCGCCCTGCGAGCGCTGGTATATCGCCTGATGGTCCGCGCGAGGAATCGCGACGAAGACGCCAGGCTTCTCAAGGCGCTGGTCGTCGCCGAGAAGAAACGCGACTGGATGTACGCCGATATCCTTGAGGCCATCCGGTCGCAGGCTCGCAGAATGTCCCAGGCTCGCGGGAAGGTCGTCTACGGAGCGCTTCGGGAATTTTGGAACGACCTGCGCGCCGGCGAAGGAAGCGGAGCTAAAACGTACGTCGACCAGGGCTCGGTCAAGATCGTGCCCGAAGGCAACAGCCAATTCGCCACGCACTCCGATGTTGCGAAGAACCGTACGCTTACGGTGATAAACCAGGTGGCTTCGGCGGCCAGGATGCCCGCCCTGAAAGACCCCAAAGCCAAGAAGCCCAAGAAGAAGCCTTCAACCAAGAAGACCAGGCGCTCCAGGAAGTAACGTCTCAGAGCGGCCGAATCGACCCGATCCATCATGGAACCTCAATTGTCCAGCACACGCCTGATCTGCACACTGACAGGAACCACCGCCCAGGCGATGGCTGAGCAGATGCGCCAGGCGTCTGTTACGGGGTGCGACACCGTCGAGTGTCGTCTGGACTACCTGTCTCCTGCGCCCGAACCGGGCGATGTGGCGGGGATTCTCGATGCGGCTGGACTCGACGTCATCGCCACCTGCCGACCGGTGCGGGAGGGCGGGAAATTCGACGGACCCGAAGCCGACAGACTCGCCATACTCCAAGCCGCTTCCGACGCCGGAGCCGACTTCATAGACGTAGAAGTCGACGTGCCCGCCGACGAAAGACCCTCCGGGCGGATCATCTCAAGTCGACACGACTTTGAAACCTGCCCGCACGATCTTACCGAACTGGCCGCCGGGCTCGACGCCTCGGACGCCGCGGTCAACAAAATCGCCTTCGCCGCAACAAACCCCGCCGAAGCACTGCGGGCGTTTGACGTGATTCGCGACTCATCCAAACCGACGCTTGCACTGGCGATGGGCGATGCGGGCCTGCCCAGCCGCATCCTGGCGGGCAAGTTCGGCGCGTTCGGAACGTTTGCCGCCCTGGCGGACGGACTTGGCTCGGCGCCAGGCCAACCAACGGTAGCCCGCCTCCGCGACCTCTATCGCTGGGACGCGGTGAACCGCGAGACGGAAATCTACGGTGTTATCGGGTGTCCGGTGGGCCATTCGATGAGCCCGGCGATCCACAACGCCGCCTTCGATGCAACCGGGATTAACGGCGTGTACGTTCCGCTGCTGATTGAACCGGGCGGAGAGAACTTCAACGAGTTCCTGGACGGCGTGATCCGGCGCCCCTGGCTCGACTGGCGCGGTTTGAGCGTTACGATTCCGCACAAGCACAACGCGCTGGATTTCGTCGGAGCCGCCAACTGCGACCCGCTGGCCGTTCGCATAGGAGCCGTCAACACGATAACGATATCTCCCGACGGACAAGTTCGCGGAGACAACACCGACTACGCCGCCGCCATCGACGCGCTCTGCGATGCCATGGGAATCTCCCGAGACGATCTGGCTGGGCGCCGGGTCGCGGTCCTGGGCGCCGGCGGGGCGGGGCGAGCGATAGTCGCCGCTCTGACGCACTACAAGGCCCGGACCACAATTTACAATCGAACGGTTTCGCGGGGAGAGGCGCTGGCCGACGAATTCGGCGCGACCGCCTGCGGACTGGACGCCGCCGAATCCATGCAGGCCGAAATCGTGATCAACTGCACGCCGATCGGAATGCACCCGCATGTCGACGCATGCCCGCTGGAGCGAATTCCCGAATCGGTGAAGGTCGTGTTCGATACGATCTACAATCCCATCGCCACCAAATTGCTGACGGCCGCTGAACAGGCCGACTGCCTAACCATCACCGGCATCGATATGTTCGTAAACCAGGCCGCCGCGCAGTTTGAAACATGGACCGGTCAAGACGCCCCGCGCGAAGTTATGCGTAAGGTGGTAATGCAGCATCTCGAGGGGTGAACCGTTGGCCCCGCCGTATCCGTGGAGCCCGCCGCAGGCGGGTGACTGATCGTAGCCCGGGGCACTGCAAAGCAAGCCCTGGGAACTGGTCCCCCGACACGTTTCCGAATTCGGTCAGGCCCAACAGCGGATTCGGGCGGCTACTTGAAGTCGGCGATTTTCCGGGCCATTTTTACCGCCGCTTCCGCCGAGATTGTAAATGCGCCGCGCAGGCCGGTGGTTGATGCGTAACGGTTGGCTGTTTCGTTGCTGCCGGTGCGGGAGACCAAAACGGTGATCGTTTTCTTGTCGTTTGTGGTCAACTCCAGTGACAACCACGCTTTGGATTTTTCCAAGCCGAACTTCTCGTCCGGCGTCTCGTCGCTGCTGACGAATCGAATCGCCCGAAGACTCTTGATCTGCTCGAGATACTTCGTCACCGCGTCCTGATCGATCTTCAGTTCCGGATCCTCGGGATACTTCCATCCGCTGTCGAGTTTTGTCAGCGTCATCGGCTCCGAGCCCAGGGTCAGCGTGATCCCCGTGACCGATTCCGGATCGAAATCGAGCACTTTTCGCCTGCGCAGTTCAGCGTTGAATTGCTGGTAGAGCTTCCCGGAGAACAGGCCCACGCGGGCCAGCGGATCGTCCGACATCCATCCGTAGACTTTACCGTCCAGTATCGCCATGTTGAACGCGTGGGTTCGCCCCGATGGTCTGCTGGTCGGTGCGTCCTGGGCGCGGACCTCGAAAGTCGCACTGATCGCTCCGGCGCCCTTGGCGTAGTAGGCTCTGGTCTTCGCTCCGACCGAAACGATCCGCGTAGCCGTCAGGTCGTCCAGGTGGTCGAGAATGGAGTTGACGTTCTCGATGTCCGCCGGCGCATCCAGCGGTTTTGTTATCCGCCATCGCCCCTCGACGTCGCCGGTTAGTTCAACCGTGCTGTCGGCGCGTTTCAGTGCGATGCGGCTTACGTCGGTCCGGTCGCCGAGGCGCCACAGAGTTGCGTCGTGGCAGCGTACGGTCGGAGCCAGGAAGATCCCGACGTCCAGCGCTCCGACCACCGCGACGACATTGGCGCTGGACGACTTCACAAACGCCGCCGCCCCGGCGGGGCTGTCCGCTCCGATTGTAAGCGTTGTCGGTTTGTCGCTGTCGGCTTCAAACAGGCCGATCACCCCTCTGGGTTTGTCGAAGCCGAATTGAACTTCCGAAGCCTTCTCTCGCCGGAAACCCTTCGCCCGGAGTGCGGTGAGTCTGTCGAGGATCAGTCGCACGCGCTGCTGATTGGCCGGAGCTTTTGTGGGGGATGAGATACTCCACTTGTCGTCCGTTTTGACGAGCGTCATCGATCCGGATTCCAGCGCCAGTTCAATCTTCGTCACCGCTTCGGCGGTGATTGGAAGGACCGCCTTATCGCGAAGCCGCAACGTGCCGGGCTGGAGTTCGTCGAGCATCGAAGCCGGAAGGGTGAACACCGTTGGGTGGTCGGTTAGTTTCGCGAAGACTGTTTCACCGCCTGCGGCGCCGGTTCTTACTCCGATCGCAATTGTGCGGGATTTGGCGGCGGTGTTTTTGGTTACGAATGCTACTGTGACTTTCAGGCGTTCACCACCGGCTGCAAGACCGTATGGGGCGAGATCGGTTGGGTTGTCGTCGACGAACTGGCGGGCGTCTATCCTGGTCAGACGCTTCAGGAACGTCTCGGTTTCCCGCTTGTCGGCGGGGAATTGCTCCTTGTTGTCCGTTCCGGATTTGATAATCCACTCACCCTGCAGCTTCCGCTGAATGCTGTAGGTTTCACCGCCTTCGATCCGCACAGACATTATCGCATCGGCGGGAATTTCCAGGACTTTCGGGCTGCGGTAGTAGCTCACCGGGCGCGACATCGGCTCGGTAAGGTCGCCTGCTGCGATGCAGACTCGCTTGTCTCCGGCGAGGCGAACGTACGTTCTTGTCTTTCCGCTCAGCGGAACGTGTTGTCCGATTTCCACACCGTAAGTCTGCTGTTTGTCGTCGGTCAGCGTAACGGTCCATCGCGGTGAGTCCAGACCGGTTACGGTTGCGTCGGGGGCGTTGGAGTCTGCAGTTTCGTATCGCTGCAGACACTCGATAGAGACGATCGCGTCGACCAGCGAGACGATCCTGTCGTCGATTGCGATTGTCGCCAACGGTTCTACGATCCGCCAGCCGGTCGGGCCGAGGCGGAACTTTATCCGGGCTCCCGCCTGTGAGGTTACCGCGAGTTCAACGGGCTCGCCGGGCATTTCGCTGAAGAGGGCCTGTGCGTCTTGCGTGCGCGGGTTTTCGTCCGATTTGAACAGTCCGCCGCGCGACATCACCACGTAGGCGACGCAGGCGGCGAGTGCGGCTATGAGGAAAACGGTGGTTCTGGACTTCATGTTCGCCTTCTCATCAGCATGACGCATCCCCCCGCGGCCAGCACCAGCAACGGCAGGCCCAGCGCGCAGGCCATCATTAACAGCCATCTCGTGCTCGGTTGGACGTCTATAGGTTTCGATAACGCCGGTCCCGCTGCGATACGGTCCTGGAGGCCCGCCAACCAGAGCACGCTGTTGACCACGAGGTCGGTGTCCATTTTGGGCGGATCGGTCATGCTGGTTGTCCGATTGGCCGCGTGCACCTCCACCTTGGCGTCGACGTACGAGTCAATCAGCGACGCTCCGACGCCCAGGACCACGATGCGATTGGGTTGTTCTTTGGCGGTGTTGTCGCCTTCGCGGGTGACGGCGACTGCGAGATCGAAGGGGGGTTTGATGTCGGGCGATTCTTCGGCGGTGAAGTTCGGACGGATAAAGCTGCCCTCTGTAGTTCGATACTGCGCCTGGAGTTCGAAGAATCGGCTTGTCGCCCAGGTGGCGGTCTGGTCGGCGGGCACGGTCAGCAGGCTGGTCACTGTTATTCCGGGGCGATTGGGCGGATCGATTTTCGCCACCGGACACGTCGACAGCGCCCTCCACAGGAGTCTTTGTCCCCCGAGTCCCTTACCGATAACGTGCGACGAGAAGTTGCTCTGGGGCATGTGCCTGTTTCGCAGATTGTCTATCTTGAATCGCGTGGGGTCCACGTTGTCGCGGACGGCTGGTATCACCACGAAATCGCTCAGCACTGAAATTCCCCACCCGCGGGCGAGGTATCTCGTTACTTCGACGTCGTGGGGGGTGACGCCCGCGGTCTTGATCTGCGATTCGGTGAGGAACAGTGCGGGTGTTCCGCTGTCGATTTTGCGTTTGAGGTTCGTCAGTTTGTCTTTGGCGATTTCGGCGCGCCCGATCGAAGGCAAAACTATGAGAATAACGTTTTTCAGCGCGGGCCTGGTTGTTGCGGCTCCGAAAGCCTGGTCGAACGGTTTGGTCAGCTCCCAGTCGCGAACGTCGAAGTTAGCGGCCTGCAGTCTGGTTCGCATGGTCCTGTATTGTATTGTCGGGCTGGCGAAGAGCTGGTTCTTCTTGACCATTTCCGATGTGGGCGATGGTTGAACGTACGCCAGCACCACCGTTCCGAAAGGTCCGTTCGTCATCGAGCAAATGCGCGACGCTATCGCCGAATCGCCGTTGAACACGCGTCGGGGGCGTCCTTGTGAGTCTAACAGCACGCTCAGCGGCCAGGCCTCGTCAAATCCGACCACTTCGGTCTTGTCGCCGGCTTCCACGATAATGATATTATCCCCCGCCAGATCACTCGTTAAGGACGTTGCTTCGAGTTTGGGCAGATCGTCGGCTTGTTTGACAAGTGCTTCGGCCCGTGAGATGAGTTCGGCAAAGAGCGTATCGCTCGAGGCGTCCTGCATAATCCTCTTGGATTCCGCATCGGGTGCGACCAGTGCGTTAAGCGCCTTGATTGCAGCCGTCCTGGCCAGGGCGAATTCCAACTGCATCGTCGCCAGTTGCTTTCGCAGGCGGAGGACTTCCTCGGCTTTGAATTTTGCGGTGGATATCTGGACTATCTGCTGATTCCGCCTGGCCAGGAGCAGGATTCCCTTCGCCATCTTCCCGAAGAATTCGCTGAGCGGGACCTTGTTGTTATTGGCTTTTATCACCCAGTGGGAAGAGTTGACCACCAGGGTGGCGTGGTCCGGTCCGGCGAGGGTTTCAAGGGCGATGGTGGCTTTGTGGGTGTGTTCGGAGGCTTTGGCGGCCGCCTGGATAAACGCCTTTATGACCATTCCGGGATCGGATGGAGCGGGGTCTGAATTCTTGCCCACGATCGCCGCCAGCGCATCGATGCTGCGCACGGACTGGTTCACCGCTTCGAGGGTTTGCTTGCGGTTCTTCACCGCCCCCCGGTGTACATCTTCTATCGCAGCCACCGTCGCCCGGTAGCTCTTGAGGCTCTCCAGGGTCGACTTCAGTATGGACTTGGCTGGATCGGTCAGCGCCGGATAGTTGCGTATTCCCTTGTGGTCCAGCTCCGACCTGAGCATTATCCGCGTTCTGTCGAATCCTTCAGCCAGGCGCGACAATCTGGCCGCCAGCGGAGCCGGAACCGGCCATTGCGCCAGGTAGCTGCCGTCGGCGAGCCCTGTCCATATGGCCTGCCTGGTCCTGAGTTGTTCGGTGAATAGCGCAGACGAAGCCCGGAAATCGCGGATGAACTTCTCGTGAGGTCCTCCGTACCGCCCGCGCTGCTTGGCTCCCAGGCGGATGTCCTCGCTTCTGCGTTCGGCGTCGGTGGTTATGCTTGCAATGTCGATCTGCTTCCCCATCTTTCGGGCCTTGTCGCTGAGATCCTCCATCAGCTCCCATACGCGCGGGCGGAAATCCGAACCTTTCCCGCCTTCCGATACCCCCGTGTATACGCAGGTCAGGCGGACCGGTTCGTCCAGACCCGCCAGTATGTTCTCCGTGCGGTCGCTTATGGAGTATCGACCGAGCGATTCTATCGCCAGACGGTGGTAATCCCTCTGCGAGATTACGTTCACGATCATCGTCAGCGCTATAGCCGCCGCCACCGCGAGACTGACCACCGATGCGTATCTCAGGCGCGAACGGGCCGCAATCATAAGTGCAGCGGTCATCAACCCTCCTGCGACAAACGCGCCGATTGCAGCACTCCAGGCCCACACCGAGCCCACCGACGCGACGAGCGTCTCAGACCACCATCGGTCCCACACCATCCCCGACGTCCCGGCCAGCAGCGCCCCAGCCGTCACAGTCAGCCAGAAAACCAACAGCGCCCGCTGAGCCCATATACGTTGTTGAATGAGGCATATTCCGCATATTCCGACACCCACCGCCAGACCCAGCCCGGCGGCGAACCACAGCATTGTCGACGAGATTTCCTCTCCATCGTTCGGCGCGCCGACCACCAGCAACACCACCGCCGCCAGCGCGCACGCCAGCGAAACGCCCCCCGCGCCCGTCGCCCAGGTGCGGTCCAGCATTTCGTCGGATTCGGAGTTAATTCTTACTTCCATCGTCGCGACTCCAGCGTTTTGACGCTAAGGAACAGGAACAGCGCCGTGCTGCTTACGAAGAACACGATTCCGCGAGTGTCGAGCATCCCGCGAGCGAAATCTTTGAAGTACGTCATGGCGTTGAGTCTGGAGGCGATCTGTCCCCAGGGCGCCGGGGCGTATAGCGTTAGCGACTGCATGAAGATCACGAACACCGACAGGATCGCAACGCTGAGAACCGCCGCCACCGGTTGATGCATTGTGAGCGTCGAGGCGAACAGTCCCACCGCCAGAAACGATGCGCCCAGCAGCACCATGCCCAGGTATCCCATAATCGCAACGCCCGGATCGGGTCGTCCGTACAGCGCCAGCAACACCATGTACACGCCCGTGCAGACAAGCAGGAGCATGTAGAATCCCATCACTCCGAGAAACTTGCCCAGGATTACCTGCGTGTCGGTGACCGGCGCGGTCACCAGCGTTTCAAACGTACCGCTGCGGTACTCCTCGCTCAGCAGGCGCATCGTCAGCAGGGGATTGGAGAATACCAGTATGACCGCCATCGTCTCGAACAGCGGCCGAAGCGTCGCTTCCTGACCGCTGCGGAATATAACCAGGAAGAACCACACACCGGAAGACAGCAGGAACAACGCCGCGGTCACGTAGCCCACCGGGGAGCACAAATACCCCGATATCTCACGGCGGGCCAGAATCAGTGTCTTTCGCACGGGCTTGTCCTCTATTCGACTTCATGGTCGGGGGATTCTATGTTCTGTTCGTAGGTCACCTGTATGAAGAAATCCTCCAGCGAACCGGCTTCGCTTCTCAATTCGCGGATTGCCCAACCTTTCTCGTGGGCCAGTTCGGCCAGGTCGGCGCGGTGGTCGGTGTCGTAGTTGTCTCGGATAATAACTCGCTGCCATTGATTCATCGAGTTGACCTGGACATCGCCCGATTCGGACACGCCTCTGGCCGCCTGGAGGACCTCTTCATGCGGTCCCTTGATTTCGGCGACTATGCGCGACGGACCGATAACGCTTTTTCGCAGTTCGTCCGGTGTTCCGGCGGCTGCGATCTTTCCGCCGGCGATTACGATCAGGCGGTCGCAGGTCTGTTCGACCTCTGAGAGAATATGGCTGGAGAGGATAATCGTGTGGTCTCCTCCCAGCGACAGGATCAGTTCCCGCATGGAGCGTATCTGGGCCGGATCCAGCCCGCTTGTGGGCTCATCAAGTATCAGCACGGGCGGTGAGTTCAGCAGAGCATCAGCCAGCGCCACGCGCTGCCTGTATCCCCGCGACAGCTTGCCCAGATTGCGGCGCATCATGTCCTCCGGAGCCGACAGGCGACAGAGCTCCGCTGCGCGGTCGACGGTTTTCTTCCGTTCGCGCCGTGGAATCTCGCGAAGAGCGGCGCGGAATTTCAGGAACTCCCGGACCTTCATTTCGGGATACAGGCCCGGCGATTCGGGCATGTAACCGATGTTGCGCCTGACATCCAGCGACTGGGTAAGCACGTCGAAGCCCGCGATGGAAGCCTGTCCGGACGTTGCGGGGTGAAAGCATGTCAGTATTTTGAGCGTTGTGGTCTTGCCCGCTCCGTTTGGACCGAGGAATCCCACCACGCCGCCCTTGTCGACATTGAAGGAGATAGAGTCGACGGCGGTTACGGCGCCGTATTTTTTTGTCAGGTTCTTTACTTCAATCATGCCCAGTACGCCTCGGGCCAAGGCCTGTCGCGTCCGTCGGCGACATGGTCGTGGGTATGATATGTCACCGCGAAACGTTGCGATTGTCAAGATGATTCAGCCCTTCGGCTCGGATTATGATCTCCAGGGCTCGTCCGGACCATATTACTTGCAATCGGAGGCTTGTGCAGATACCATTCCTAACGGGCCCTGGCGCCCGCGAGGAGACTCTTATGCCCAGAAAAGTTTCTGTCTTGATCGGAATCGTTGTCCTTGTGTTGTCGGCCTGTTGGTCCGGGGCGCAGGGACAAACCAAACGTGTCGATACTCGCCTGGATGCGGCGGAGAAGTTTGTCGCCAAGTCGAACCGGTATCTGCACCACAGCGCCTTGAAACGAGGTATGAAGGGATACGGTCTGACCGTAATGGCCGGGATCAAACCTATCCGCTTCGACGCCGAGATCGTTTCGGTGGTTTCAAAGTTCGGTCCGCACCTCGACGTGATCCTGGCCACCCTGTCGGGGCATAAGCTTGAGAAGACCATGATTATCTCGGGCATGAGCGGGTCTCCGGTGTTCATGAAGGACCCGAAAGACGGCAAGTTCAAGATGATAGGCGCCGTAGCCTATGGTTGGAACGGGCAGAACGAGCCCCTTTGCGGTATCCAGCCCATCACGCAGATGCTGGCGGCCGGTGGTTTCATCTCTGTCGAGGGCAAGGATACGATAGGGGCGAGCAAGTCGGTCCTGCCCGGTCGATCGGCTGTGGCGCCGAAGGGCTTCCTCAAGACCGCCCTCAGTGTCAAGAAGATCGACTTCGCATCGCACAGTCTTTCGAAGATGATCCCGACGAATGAATCGACCGAAGCGACGAGGCTTGTTCCGTTGTCCACGCCGGTGATGGTTTCGGGCATGTCGTCCAGGGGCCTGACCCGGGCCAGAGGCATGCTGAAGTCGCTCGGAATGATCGCCCTCCAGGGCGGTGGTCCGGGCGCCGCAGAAGCCGCCGCCGCCAAAAACGCCAAACTCATCCCGGGAGGGGGCATTGCGATTCCCATGGCCTCCGGCGACGCCGACATGACCGCCGTAGGCACCGTGACGGAAGTTGTCGGGAACAAGGTGATGGCGTTCGGGCACAGTTTCTATTCGTACGGCCAGGTCGAGATGCCGATGGGACCGGCGTACATTCACACGATTATTTCGGGCAGGAACAACAGTTTCAAGTTGGGATCGAGTCTGAACGTCACCGGTACGGTTACGCGTGATGAAACCAGCGCCATCGCCGGAATGATCGGACGGAAACCGGCGATGATACCGATGAAAGTCCAGGTCGAATGGTCCGCCGATAAACGCAAACAGGCGTTCAACTTCAAGATCGCCAAACACCGCATGATGACCCCGATGCTGGTCAGCATGATGGTGGGGGATGCGGCGTGGGGATGGCGAGAACTGCCCGAAAGACATCGCGTCTCGTACAGTCTTTCTGTCGATTTTGGGAAGCTGGGCAAGTATCGCGCTTCAAACGTTTCCAGCGGATCGGACGTATACTGGGTGACTTCGGATCTGGACCGTGCGGTCTTCTCGATGATGCGGAATCCGTACGGGCCCCGCCCGGACATCAAAGGGATTGACGTTTCGATGAAAATCGAGCCCGGGGAAATCACCGCCGGTATTATCGATTTCCGCCTGGACAGCGACACCTACGCCCCGGGAGACACGCTTACCGGCGTGCTGACCCTGGCCCGGCCGCGCAAAACGCGCACAACCATACCGGTGGAGTTCAAACTGCCCGACGACCTGCCCGAAGGGACGCACGTGCTGCAGGTCAGCGACTGGTCGTCGGCCGCCTCCGCCGACAGGCGTGAACAGCCCCACAAGTACAGTCCGAAAACGACCGAACAACTGCTGGCTTCGATGCAGCGCAGCGTACTGCTGCAGGGCAACGTGCTCTACATGCGCCTACCGCTGAAAGAAGGGGGCGGTATCTCCCTCGACAAGAAGGAACTGCCCGACCTGCCGGCCAGCAAGGCCGCAATGATAACCCAGGCCAGACTGCTGGACACCGGAAGTTTCTCCCGCTCCCTGCTGCGCCAAACCAAGGTCGACTACGTGTTGGACGGTTCGGCCGTTGCGCGTTTCACGGTGACCAAACATCGCCGCCAGACCCCCCTGACCGCTGACGCCAAGCGGTGATGCGACGGGCCCGACCCAAGACCTCCACACTCTGTGAGCACCAGATGAACAAGGAAAACGGAATAATGAATCGTCACCTGAATCTTATAACTGCTGTTGTGCTGCTGGGCCTGTTGACCTGCGGGTTGTGGGCTGTAACTCCGATGACCTGGTCGCACTCGACCCAGGCCCACTTCGCCAAAGGAAAGTTCGAATCAACCGTGGTCGACCAGCGCGGAGATATCTCGCTGGCGAGAAAAAGCGAAATCCTCTTCGATTCGAAGGACGCTCCGCCCGTGATATCGGCGATAGTAGTGCGGGGACGCACCACCCTAGCCGCCGCCGGAAACGAACCGGTGATCTATTCCGTAGAGGGCAAGAAGTTCAAGAAGTACGCTACGCTGCCCGGAACGATGATAACTTCGCTTGTCGTGCGAGGAAGAGATCTGCTGGCCGGGGTCGGCGGCGACGATGCGGGGATATATCGCGTCGACTCAAAGGGCAAGAGCAAGAAACTCTGGTCCGACAAGGAAGTCAAGTACATCTGGGCCATACATCCGATTCGGGATAACAAACTCTACGCCGCCACCGGGCCCAAAGGACGCATCTATCTGATCGATTCCAAGGGAAAGGGCGAACTTGTATACGAAACGGGCAAGCTCGCCAAGAACGTCCTGTCGCTCGCCCTTGCCGGACACACCCTCTACGCCGGAACCGACGTGCAGGGCCTGGTTGTTGCGATTGACACTCGCAACAAATCCAGCCGCGTCGTCCTGGACGCGCCTGAAGCGGAGATTTCGGCGCTTATTCCCGCTCCGGGCGGCGGGCTGTTTGTCGCGACCGCCGATGTCGCAAAAGCCAGCGCCGACGGAAAAACTCCGCCCAGCACCGGAGGCAAAACCGGTAAGCCTGCGGCCCCCGCGACCAAACCCGCCGACAAGGCAAAACCGCCCGCACCAAAAGAAACGCCCAAAAAGAAACCAGCCGACGCCAAGAAGCCTCCCGCCAAACCGACCAAACCCGCCGCCAAACCCGACGACAAGACCAAGAAGCCTGAGAAACCCAAAGTTGACCCCAAGGCCAAGTCCGGCAAGCCCGCCGCCGCCAAACCCGGTCCGACAACGCGCCCTTCCGGAGCGTCAACGCCCAAGCCAGCGGCGCCTTCCAAAGCTTCAACCCCCAGCAAGAAACTGATCATCAGGACCATGTCCCGCTCTTCTGCAACCAAGAGACCTACGACGTCTTCAACGACTGCTGCTGCGACGAAGAGCGGTAAGGGCAATGCGGTTTACCACATCCAGCCCAACGGACTGGTCAAAACGATCTTCCGCAAGCCCGTAACGATCCTGGCGATGCGTTTGAGGGACAAGAAACTCATCCTGGCCACCGGAAACGGCGGGGCGATCTACTCGGTGAGAACCGACGGAGCCCGCACTGAACAACTTATCGACACCGAAGCCAAGCAGATAACGGCGTTAGCGTTCAGCGGTAAGAATCTGGTGTTCGCCACCGCCAACAAAGGCTCGGTCGGCGTGGTCTATAACGATTTGGCGGCCAAGGGCAGTTATACCTCCACCGCTCTGGACGCCAAGCAGATAGTGCAGTGGGGCACGATGCGGTTGGCGGCTTCCTCGTCGAACGGAGCCAAAGTAACCGTCGCCACGCGCAGCGGAAATCTCGCCAAACCGGACGACAAGACCTGGAGCAGTTGGTCCAAGGAGCAGACGGTCAACGGCGGATTCGTACCGATCATGAGCCCGTCAGCGAGGTTCCTGCAATACCGTCTGAGCTTCACGCCCGGGCAGGGGAACAGCGGACCTGTGATCTCCAGCGCCGCGATGATCTTCCAGATGGGCAATCTCGCCCCGGTAGTGCCCAGCGTGGTGTTCAAGTCGTCCAGTCGACCGAACGAACCGACCCCCGTGGGACAGCAGAAGTACCGCCTGATCGGTATCAAAGCCGTCGATCCCAATGGCGACAAGCTGATCTACGTGTTGGAATACCGTCGGGTCGGCGGAGATACGTGGGTGATGATCACCGACAAGCATCCCAAACCGATATACGTATGGGATACGCTGTCGGTTGGCGATGGTGAATACGAGCTTCGCGTAACGGCCAAGGATTCGCCTACGAATGTCACCACCGCAACATTGAGCGGTTCGCGAATATCAGAGCGCATACTTGTCGACAACACGCCTCCGGTTATCAAGGGCCTGACCGCCAAAGCCAACGGGACCACCGCGATGGTTCGCGGCACGGTGACCGACGCATCCAGCAGAATATTGTCGATCGCCTACACCATCGACAGCCGCGATACGTGGAAGACAACGCTGTCCAGCGACGGTATTTGCGATTCGTCGAGCGAGCGATTGGCGATTCAGATCAAGGATCTCAAACCCGGCGCGCACCGCATAGCCCTTCGGATTATTGACCGGTACGGTAATATCTGTTACGGGTATACTAGCGTCACCGTCGTCAAGAAAGACGGCGACTGACCGCTGTTCAGCGCGGAATGAAACCTGCGACCATAAGAAATGCGATTGCCGGACGTAGTGACGGCCTGGCGGCCCGAGCGGGACAGGCGATCGCTCGTGGTGTCGTTTGGCCTTATTCGCTGGCGATGCGCCTGAGGCGATGGGCTTACAATTCGGGCGTTTTTTCAAGTTCCAGAGCATCTGTTCCGGTTATCTGCGTGGGCAATATAACCACCGGCGGTACGGGTAAAACGCCCATGGTCGCATGGGTTGTCCGTCAACTCAAAGAGGCCGGACGAAAACCGGCGATTCTCACTCGCGGATACAAGTCTGTCGACGGTAAGAGCGACGAAGCGGAATTCCTCAAGCAGCGCAGCGATGTTGAAGTGGTCGTAAACCCCGACCGCATCGCCGGAGCCCAAATCGCCGCCGACGGAGGCTCCGACGTGCTCGTCATGGACGACGGATTCCAGCATATGCGCCTCAAGCGCGACATGAACATCGTCCTGATCGACGCGATGAACCCGTTTGGATACGGATGCTGCCTGCCGCTAGGCCGCCTTCGCGAACCGCTGTCGGCGCTTAGAGACGCCCATGCCGTTGTCATCACGCGCAGCGATGCTGTTGTTCCCGAGCTTATCGAGGCTTTGGAAGCCCAACTGGCCCGTCGCGCTCCCCAGGCGTCCATGCATCTGGGCGTACATAAACCGATCGGGCTTGTCGATCAGGACGGTAAGGAACGCCCGTTAAGCGACATCGTCGGACGGAAGGTCCTCGTGTTCGCCGGGATCGGCAACCCCGAGGCGTTCATCACCACTGTCGAGCGACTGGGGGCTGAACCCGTTGATTTCTGCATCTTCAGCGACCATCAGGAATACCGGCCTGAGATTATCCAGCGCATTTATGAACACGCCGAGGCAAGCAATCCCGAAATTCTCGTAACTACCGAAAAAGACTACATTAAACTAGCTGAATTCGAACTCGACCGACCGGTATGGCGGGTTGTCGTGGAAATGGATATTGCCAGCGGGCGCGACGAACTGATCGAAAAGCTTCAGAATACGGCTGCTGCGCAGACAATTGCGTTGACCAAGTGACCTGGATACAATCACGCTATGGAAGCTCTTGTTAAAACGTTGGGAGAGCTTGGCTCGCCGCGAGTTATGCTCGTAGGCGACTTCATGCTCGATTCCTGGATATACGGGCACGCAGAGAGGCTAAGCCCCGAAGCGCCCGTTCCGGTGCTCAGGAAAGTCCGCCAGGAAACGATGACCGGCGGAGCGAGCAACATTGCACCGGCGATAACCGCCCTGGGAGGCGAGGTGGTTTGCGTCGGAGTGATAGGCGACGACCCGGGCGGAGAAGAACTCAGTTCGCTCCTTATGTCCGCCGGCGCCGATGCTTCGAGGCTGATACGGCGCAGCGACCGTCCGACGACCGTTAAGACGCGGTATATCGGTCTTGCCCAGCACCGCCACGCACAGCAGATGTTCCGCCTGGATGAGGAATCCGTCGAGGAATTCGGTCCCGATGTGCATGAGATGCTTCGAGCGGCCGTCAGATCGGAACTGCATTCCTGCGAGATACTCGCGATTGAAGACTACAACAAGGGCGTGCTCGGGCATATCACCACCCCGCAGATTATCGACGAAGCACGCAAAGCCGGCGTCCCGGTGATTGTCGATCCGGCGCTGATAAGCGACTATCGCCGATACGCCGGAGCCAACCTGCTTACCCCCAACAGGTTTGAAGCCGCTCTGGCCAGCGGAATAGAGATCACCGATCGCGAGTCGATGTTGAAAGCCGCCGAGCGCATCGCTGCGATAACGCGGGCTCAGGCGGTGGTTATAACGCTCGATGCGGAAGGGGCGTTTCTGTACACCGTCGACGGCAAGAGCATGGTGATTCCAACCAGGGCTCGGTCCGTTTACGACGTAAGCGGAGCCGGAGACGAGGTGCTGGCGATGCTGGCGGTTGCTATTGGCGACGGATGCGATCTGGACATCGCCGTCGGTCTGGCGAACGTCGCCGGCGGATTGGAGGTCGAACAATTCGGCATAATCCCGATCACCAGGGCGCAGGTCATAGACGAACTCAGGAAGATGATCGGACTTCGCACCAGGAAGGTCATCGAGCGAAAGGTCCTTGCAGCGGAGGTTTCCCGCAGGCGGAAGGGCGGAGAGAACATAGTTTTCACCAACGGGTGTTTCGATCTGCTGCACGTGGGGCACGTACGATACCTTCAGCAGGCTCGCGAGCAGGGATCGTGCCTGGTCGTGGCGATTAACTCAGACAACAGCGTCCGCAGACTAAAGGGTCCGGACCGCCCGATAATCGGAGCCGACGAACGGGCAGAGATGCTCGGGGCGCTGGAATGTGTGGATTATGTAACTGTTTTTGACGAAGATACTCCCGAGGCGTTATTGAAGCTCCTGAAACCCGAGATTCTCATTAAGGGCGGGTCGACCCCGGTTGTGGTCGGGCGCGAGATTGTCGAGGGATACGGAGGCGTTGTTCAGACGCTGCAACTGGTGGACGGAATGAGCACAACCAACATCATCGATCGGATAGTTAATGGGCAAGGCAATGCGTGATCCTGTTGTGATAAGGAGAACCGGCAATGAGTAAAGCTGTTTTCATAGATCGAGACAATACGATAATCGATGACCCGGGTTATATTAGCGATCCCGACGCGGTGAAACTCCTGCCCGGCGTGGAGTTGGCGATCAAGTCGCTTGCACAGGCGGGGTTCAAGAACGTTGTCTGCACCAATCAGTCGGGTATCGCCCGCGGTATGCTCACCGAGGACGATCTCGACGGCATCCACGCCGAAATGCGGCGTCAACTGGCTGAGAAAGGGGCGCATCTCGATGCGATCTACTACTGTCCCTTCCATCCGCAGGGCACGATAGACAAGTACGCATGCGAGTCGGACCTTAGAAAACCCAAACCCGGTATGCTGGTCAAGGGCTCCGAAGATCTCAATCTGGATCTTGCCCAGTGCTGGATGGTCGGAGATTCGGCGCGAGATATCGAAGCCGGACAGCGGGCCGGATGCAGGACAATTCGCGTGCGAATCGCCGGGGAAACCCCGCAAGCCGACGAGGGCGATGACGAGGGCGTTCAGGCGGACTTCACCGTAAGGAATCTCGTAGAGGCCGCCAGAATAATCGTACGCGAGACAGACCGAACCGACACGTGGGACGCCGCAAAGCCTTCGGCGGCGATAGCGGCAGCGGCGCCTGAGTCCCGCGCTCGATCGCCCCAACCCGAACCGCAGCCTGAACCCGAACCCCAACCCGAGCCTCAACCCAGCGCACCGGCCCAGGGCGATGACGAACGTATGGACGACAGCCGCGTCCGCCTGGAGATACTCTCACACGTTCGAAGGCTCGTACGAAGCAGCGAACTTGAAGAATTCAGCTTCCTGAAACTCGCCGGCGGGATAGTGCAAATGCTGGCGCTGCTTACGCTTCTCATCGCTGTGCTCTATGTTATCGGGACCAAACGCAGTATACCGGCGGCGACATTCTGGGCGATAATATCAGTGGCGTTGCAGACGATGGCGCTGACGTTTTTTACGATACAACGAAACAAATAATCTCGCCGAACGTCCTATAATATAGAGAGATCGCACGGAAACGAAGGGACCCGGATATGAACTGCAAACACACATACTACATTGGAATTCTCGCGACGCTGATTATCTCCGCCTGGTGCATGCAGGTTGTCGCCGAGGACAAGGCCCCGGTAAAGCCTCTTGACGACGCTCACAAGGCCCGAGCGGTCAAGCTGACTGACGCCGGCGTGAAGTACCTACTGACCCAGAAGGACGCCAAGGGCGGATGGAGCATGGGGCAGGACGCAAACAGGCCCGCGATAACCGCAATGGTGCTGAAGGTGCTCGTTCAGCACGCCGACTACGACAGCTCCAGCCCCGTGGTGAAAAAGGGCTTTGAAGCGCTGATGACGTATCGCAAGAGCGACGGTGGTTTCTACGAACCGAATATGGGCCTGCCGAACTACACTACATCGATCGCCATCATGGCGATGGTTGCAACGGGCGATCCGAAGTTCAAACCCGACATTGACAAAGCCGTCAAATTCCTCCGCACCCAACAGATCCGACCCGGCGACACCACGCCAAAGGGCGAGAAGGTCAAGAAGGGCGAAGGTGTCGACGGCGGTGTGAGCTACGGTAAGCACGGTCGGCCTGACGGAAGCAACCAGCAGATGTGGATACAGGCGATGAGCGACGCCGGCGTGAAAGCCGACGACCCCGATATGCAGCGGGCCAACGCGTTCATGCTTCGCCTTCAGAACCGCAAGGAGTCCAACCCCGCCGATTACATCCAGGCCGGTCCCAACGACGGCGGATACATCTATGCCCTGGGCGAATCGAAGGCCGGACCCTGGCGCAACGGACGTGGGCTCCGCAGTTACGGTTCGCTGACGTACGCCGGATTCAAGAGCATGCTGCATGCGGGCATGGCGCGCAGCGACCCGCGAGTTAAGGCGGCCTTCAAGTGGATCCAGCGTTACTGGCGCCTCGATTCCAATCCGAACCTTCCAAAACTGCAAAGCCAACAGGGCCTGTTCTACTACTACCAGGTTTTCGCCAAGGCGCTCCGCATGTGGGGTCAGCCCGAAATCCTGGACACCAAAGGCGTAAAGCACAACTGGCGTCACGAACTTATCGACGCCCTGGGCAAGCGCGTCGCCAAAGACGGTTCCTGGACGAACAAGGCCTCGGAGCGATGGAATGAGGGCAATCCGGTTCTGGCGACATGCTTTGCGACGCTGGCGTTGCAGGAGACGTTGAAGAAGTAGCTCCTTAACTGTTCCATTGCGCTTTGGTGTTTGGAATATCATATGGCGCTGACCGCCAACGGTGTGACTTGGGTCGGGCTTGTCTGCAATGTCCTTCTCGCTGCAGGTAAGATCACAGCAGGATTAGTCTTCGCCAGCCAGGCCATTCTCGCCGACGGGCTGCACGGCGCATCGGACATGATCACCGATCTGGTCGTGCTGCTCGGTCTGAACGCCTCCAACCGCGCCGCCGACGGATGTCATCCTTACGGGCATCGGCGCGTCGGCACGCTGGTTGCGATGTTTGTGGGTGCTGCGCTGCTGGCCGCGGCGACGATCATCGTTCTTGGAGCCTTGGGCTCGCTTCGACAGGGAACTTGCCCCGTTGTGTCGGTCGTGCCATTCATGCTGGCGGTGATTACGATCCCAGTCAAAGAGCTTCTCTTCAGGATTACCCGTTGCGTCGGTCAGCGCGACGACAATATCGCCTTGCAGGCCAACGCGTGGCACCATCGAAGCGACGCGGTCACATCGGTGGCTGCGGCGATCGGTCTGGCCGGTGTCGCGCTGGGGGGGCGCCAGTGGGCGTTTCTCGATTCGCTTACCGGAATTGTGCTTGCGGCGTTCCTGGTGGTGGTGTCGGTGCGGATAATGTATCAGTCGGCTGGCGAACTCGTCGATCGTGCGCCCGGACAGGCCACCCTCGACGGTATACGGGAAGTGCTCCGCCGGACCGAAGGCGTGCGCGATTTTCACGCGCTTCGGGCCAGACAAATTGGCGGGAAAGTCGCGATGGACGTTCATATTCTGGTCGATCCGGACCTGACGGTGGCCCAGGGACACGAGATAGCCTCCACGTTGAAACACCACATCATGACTACCGATAGGAGAGTCGTTGAAGCGGTCGTTCACGTCGAGCCGGCGTGATCGAAATTTACTCGAAATTTCAGGCTTGCTTGTTCCAGTCCGATGGATATGGTATACGGTCCGCTTGGGTCGCGCCTGGGCGTTAGATTTGAATATTGGAGTCCTCGATGGAGATCAGAGCTTTTAGAGGTTGGCGGTTCACCCCGGACCAGGGCCGAGACATCAGCGGTTTCATCGCCCCCCCGTACGACGTATTGACCGCCGACGATAAGCAGGCCCTGCTGGACAACTGCGATCGGAACATTGTGAGCGTTGACCTGCCGTACGTTCCCCCAAAACGCGTCGGTCCCGAAGAGGTCTACGCAGCCGCTGCTGAGAAGATCAAAGAGTGGCAGGGGTCGGGATTTCTCGCTCAGGACGATGCGCCCTGCCTGTACGTCTACGAACAGACCTACTCCTGGGCGGGCAAGTCGTTCACCCGCCGGGCTATGCTCTGCGGTGTGCGCGCCACAGAACTTGGCGTTGACGTGATACCCCACGAACATACGTTCGCGGGCCCCAAAGCCGACCGCCTGAAACTCACCAAATACACCAATCTGCAACTTTCCCCGATCTTCGGATTCTACAACGATCCCGATCGGCAGATCACTAAGATCCTCGAAACCGCCGCCGCCTCGGAACCAGTGGCTGCCGGTACGCTCGATTCGGTCGACCAGAAGCTCTGGATAATCAACGATCCTGAAGCGATCTCATCGATTGTCGAACTGATGGACGCCGAGCCCGCCTACATCGCCGACGGTCATCACCGATACTCCACCGCCGCCAAGTACGCAAAAACGCTGCGCGAGTCAGGCGAGATCGACGAAGATCACGAAGCCAATTTTGTCATGTTCGCGCTGGTGGCTGGCGACGATCCGGGCCTGCTGGTGCTGCCCACGCATCGCGTGATCACCAATCTGACGGACGAATTCTCGCTGGACCTTCTTCGCGACGTGCTGGGAATGTTCGAGTGGACGCGATACGAAGGCGACAAGCCCGACCTGAGCGACGCCGACGGATTCCTGAAGCCCTACGGAGACGGAGCGATGGCGCTTATCGGTCCGGGCGGTCAGGATATCTGGATTATCCGTCTCGAAGACCGTCAGGCGATGGTTGAAGCCGCCGCAGACGAATGCGCCGCGTGGCGGGACCTGGATGTGGCGATTCTTCATACGCTCGTGATGAACGGAGCCAAACCGTGGTGCAGCGGCGATAAACTCACTGTCGAATACACGCCCGACGGCAACAAGGCGTTTGACCAGTGCGTCACGGGCGGGGCCTCGTTGGCGATCGTTATGCAGGGCACGCCCTTGCAGTCGGTGGTCGATGTCGCAGACGCCGGAGCCTCAATGCCCCACAAGAGCACGTATTTCTACCCCAAACTCGCCACGGGAGTTGTCCTCAAACCGCTGCAGTAGTGTCCGGGCGACTGGTCGTTGCGTTCAAACTCGGATTCCGCGCCCGACGGCGGCTCCGATTGAACGATTCGTCGGTCTACGCTGCTTCGAAACGCGACACCACAACGCCCACGCCCTCAATCTCCACGCATAACTCAGTGTCCTGATCTATACAGACCAGTTCGACAGGCGACCCCGGAATCACCAGGCTGCCTTTCTCCAGGCGTGAGCCTCTATTGGTTAGAGAGTTAACCAACCATCGCAAGGAATGAATCGGGCCGCCCATTATCTCAGACGCAGGCGCCTCTGTGACGAGTTGACTGTCTTTGCGGACAGAGAAAAGCTCGTGTTCGAACGACAACTGTTTTGGCGAGACCTCTGCTTCGCCTACGATCAGGCCCGCATGAATGCCCCCGGAGCAAATCAACTCCTGTGAGGTCGGCGGGGTGAACCAGAAGCGGAAATTGTGGAGTTCGATTCCGGGGCTTACGGACTGGATCGCATCAATTAGCTGATCGTCAGACAGGTTCATCCCGCAGAGATCGGCGCCGATTGTCAGCACCATCTCGGGTTCGATCGCGCAATTGACGTAGTTGCGCCAGTCCACCTCCGCCCCTTCCTTGCGAACGTGAGGGTTGAACAGTCGTCCCGAAATCGGTTCGCTCAGCCCAAACTGCAGGCGTATCGCTTCACTCGTGCATCCGACTTTGAATCCGACGACCTGCTCTCCTCGCTGGACTCGCATATCCGCGACCAAATCCTGAACCGCGTAAGCGTCCTCTATTGAAATATGAGATACATCCGGTTCGAGGGCTCCGCTCCATCGCCTTTCGTAGAAGGCCTGTGTGAATCTGTTCGCAAGCAGTTCGATCGATTTCATTTGTAACCTGGCGTTCGACATAACCAATGTGATTGCAGCTTAACGGAAAACACGTCTGAGTTCATGCGACAGCCATACGGAGTTTCAGCCCGAATTGGCTGTTCGCACGCGCTGACCGATCAGGCGGCCGATTTTCAGGGCTTCCTCCCATGTTTCTTTCTGATCTTCGGCGCGTGAGTACTCGTAGTCGGACTCCCGGGCGTCCTGCCCGTAACGTCTTCTAATTCCGCTCATCTCGCATTCATCTCCCACACCGCACGTGAAGCAGGGCAGGTTGCCCCTGATCATCACTTGCCCGACGATATCCATATTCTCCATTTCCTGTAACTGCATAGCCAGCGATTGCCTGACACTTTCGCCTGCATCCTCTGTCAGGTGGGTTATAACCGTTGCACACAGCTTGCCGCCAAGCAGGTTGGTCAAATGACGCAGCGACCAGAACCTCTCAAGAAGTGCTTTTGTGAATCCGTCTATTTGTTTGTAGGGAAGATACGCGCCGATAATCAGCGCGTCGGCGCTCTTGATCTTTCCGGCGAGTTCCGGGAAGTCATCCTCGACTTTGCAGATGTTGTCCTGGACGCACTGCTTGCAGGCAAGGCACGGTCTTACGTGGATCCGGCTTAGTTTCACGAACTCGGATTCCAGTTCGGCTGCCTCCAACATCGCCCGGATGACACGATCAGTGTTGCTGTTTTCTATGGGACTCCCGGAAATTCCCAATACTTGAATAGCCACTATGGTCTTCCTTTCGATCTGTGAAGCCTGACAACGCCAACGTTCGTCGCGCCTATTTCGATGCGTAGCAGATTACGTGTCCGTCCATGGTCACTACGTACAAACGCCCTCCGGCTGCGATCATGCCATCGAAGACGGGCGGTGAGTTGAGCTTGTACTCTTCCATCGCTTCGCCGGTGTCTGCGTTGACGGCCTGCATAACCGCACCACGCTTACCGGTCAGTGCGGCTTGCTGATCCGCGATTTGTTTTTGAGCGCTCGGGTCCGGGAATGCCTTGAATGCGGCGTCTTCGTCGAGCAAGTCTTGCGGGCCCGCGATGAACAGTGTCTTGCCCGCCAGGGTCATTGCTCTGACCATAATCGGGCAATCGCGGGTCCAGCGGAAGGCGACTGACGATTTCGATCGTCTGCGCCCGCGTCTAGGAGCGGCGGCGGGGCGTTTACCCGGTTTGAAGACCATTGCCTGGCCGAACGGGCCTTGCGTGGTTGTTCCTGACTTCGTGTCGAGCTGCCCGTTATTACCGCATCCGGATTTATCTCGGGCCTTGCCTTTGGCGAAGTCGATATGGAGCACCAGCCCGGCGCGCTGCTTGTCGTCGAGTTTCGCTGCGCCTTTGGCGACGGATTGGATCTCGCCACCCGACAGATCGCGATGGAACAGCACCACTTCGTCAATCGCTCCGTCCAGCGTCGCTAGCGGTTTTGGCAGGAGTTGGTGCGTGTCGTCGCAGCCGATCTTCATAGCGATCTGCGGATCGCCGGTAAGGAGTCCGGCGCCTTCGATCGAGCCGGTCATCTCTCCGTCGAGGTAAACTTCCATCCGGCCGTTCTTCCGCAGGATGCCCGCGATGTGTGTCCAGTTCTTACCGATGGTCTTGGATGAGACCGCCTGGTGAGTCTTACCGCCCACGCGGACGAGCATTCGTGGTTTTGAGTCGGTGATTATCAGGGCGAAACCGATCGCCTGGGCTCCGCGCGCCAGGACTGTCCCGTTCTTAGCTGAAGTTTTGACCCAAGCTGCGATTGTGATCGGTTTGCCGCCGGGATTGAGCGTCTTGGAGTTCTTGAAGAACACGCCTCCGGCCGGACCGGATTTGGCGACTGGTTTCGGCGCCGGAGGGGCGGTCGTCCGTTTGGCGGCGCGGGTGTTCGCTCTGGCTGCGGAGAAAAGCTGGTAGTCTATCACCGACGACCAGCGGTAGTAGCTGGGCTTGCGTCCGTATCCGAACACGCTGTCGTCGCTGCTTACCAGTATGCGTCCCGACGGGTTCTGCTTTCCGTTTCCGTATCCGCCGATCCCGCCGGAGAATCCGTCGTTGACCAGCCAGTAAGTGCGATGGAACCACGAATCGTCGGTGAATCCGTAAGGGGCGAACAGGTGTCTGTGTCCGCTTCCGCCCGGTCCGAGCGTCAGGCGATTGCCCTCTAAATCCATCGCCTGGGACCGCATGAACAGACGCTCTCTGTCGCTGGACAGAATGTCCGGAAGGGCGACGGGCATGTTCAGACCCTTGATGTGTTTCTGCATGTCGTCGCCCGTCTTGGGGTCGCGATCGTTCATTATCTTCTCGCCTATGAGTTTTCCGGTCTGCGCATCGAGCCTGCAAAGTCGCAGCCCTCCGTCGATGTACATGGACCGACCGGCCATGAACGACGCCACGCCGTTTTGTACGAGTACTGATCCGTGCACCGGCCAGGCCGATTCGAGTTGATCGAACGCGACCAGCCTGCGATCGACCGGAGCGGCGCGGAATCGCCATACCAACTCACCGTCTCCGGCGCGCAGGCACGTTACGTATCCGTCGGCCGATCCGAACAGCAACCGCCCGCGGTCCCAGGTCGGCGGGGAATCGATCCGTCCTCCAGCGGTGTGTGTCCACCGGATCTTGCCCGAAGCGGCGTCGATTGCGTGAATGAGATGACGGTCCTTGTCGGCGAGGAACAGATTTCCCTCGGCTGCGATGGGTTGGCTCAACTTCCCCGACAGTTTGGTTTTCCAGGCTTGGTGCAGCTTGGCGGGTGTTTTCGATAACGACGCCCCGCTGCGGGCTGCGTCATGTCGATAGGTGGGCCATGGATCGATCTGCGATTTGGCGGTTATTGACTTGCCGAACGCCGGACCCTTTTCCAATCGTTCGCTCGCGGGGATGTCTTTGGGCGCCGTCCGTGACTTTGACATCGGAGCCAGTGCGGTGAACCCGTTTAACTTGGCTTCAGGGAAGCAGGCGCACGGATGGAACGGGGCGTAGATCAAACCGTTGCAGGGCATGATCCCGTAGAGGCATCCGCCGCGAACCCAGTGGTTGATCGTCCACTTTCCGGTCTTGAGGTCTATGAATTCAATCCCGTTACGCGAGCAGAGGATGTATTTATCCGTCGCTTTGGCGCGGTAGCAGCGGTGGTGGAACCACGAGGTCTTCAGCGTTGGAGGGAATTGTTTGTCTTTCGCTCCGGTGGTCATGTTGTGCCCGGTATATGCTCCGGAGGCTTGGTTCTTTGCGG
The DNA here is from genome assembly GCA_030745875.1 of Phycisphaerae bacterium. GTDB lineage: Bacteria > Planctomycetota > Phycisphaerae > SM23-33 > SM23-33 > BS750m-G57. The sequence continues at coordinate 4,967 of JASLNT010000093.1, read as the reverse complement.
TCGATCCGACCCAGACCTTCCCGTCGATAACGAACAGGTCTTCCGGCGAGTTGTATCCGCTATAGGGATGATCGGCGGTCCAGAGCGTTGCGCCTGTCTTGGCTGACAGAGCGGTCATGGTGTCCTCGCCGATGTCCTTCGAACCCCAGCCCATGTATGACATGTGCGTCTTCTCGCCGCCGGCGAAGAACACTTTACCGTCTCGCGCCACCAGCGTCGGCGCAAACCACGACTGCAGTCCGCGTCCGTCCAGACCCTTCCAAACGGGAACCGGTTTGGATTCCCACTGGACTTTGCCCGTCGACATCTTCACCGCGACGATGCTGTCTCCGTCATGGAAGTACGCCTGCCCGTTGTTGGCGGCCAGTGTAAGCGGGATTACTTTGCTGGTGTGCGACCACATTTCCTTACGGTCGGCGATGGCGAACGCACGGACGATTCGGTCTCCGTGCGACCAGCGCACAGAACGAATGCCCGCCCAGATACGGGACATCTGCTCCGAAGGCGTCGTTCTACTGTCGCGTGATCTGCCTTTTTCAGTGTCGGTGGCCAGGTCGGCCTTGTAGTCGACCGGCGTGCGATTGATCAACGCCAAAAGGACTCCGCCCGAGACGATGATCTCTTCAGTTCCAGCCGTTTTGGGAAACTCGCCGATCGTCTTGCCCGTCGCCGCGTCAAGTGCCGCTACGGGCGCATCGATCCCCAGCGTCACGTAAACCGTGTCGCCGGAGACGACCAGTCTGCGGGGCAGCGACGCCGGACCGCTCTTCAGCGGCCAGAGATTAGTGTGCCATTTTGCGATGTTGCGCTTCCAGAGAAGCACTCCGCTGAACGCATCGCGCGCGATGAGTTTCCATGACGATGGCAGTTGGGGCGAAACTGGCGAACCTTCGTCAAAGATATAGAATATCCGCCCCTTGCCTGAGACCAGCGCCGACATGCTGGTCATGTGGTCGTGGTGGCGGCTCCAGCGGGGCCCGGCCTGCCACTGCAGATGACGAGGCGGACCGATTTGCGAATCATTGGCTACAGCATTGCCCGAGGCGTCGTGCATGTAATGCGTCCACTCGTCGATGTCGTCGGGAACGGGTTTTGCGGTTTTTGTCCACTTGTCGCCGGATTTGACGTACGTAACTCCGCCTGGAGCGAGTATGCGCTGAATCTCGGCGTCAGAAGCCGAACCGGGCTTACTCGAAACCACCAGCGCCGCAATATTGTCGATGCAGGGCAGGCGTTTTCCGTCGAATCGACTGATCGTGACCTTCCCCGCCAACCCGGCCGCCAGGATGTTCGCTCGAGCTGCGGCTACATTTTTCGCGTCAGTGTCCACACCATGCACGAGATAGCTCTCGCCAGTTCGCAGGGCGGCGGTGAGTTTCCCCTCGCCGCAACCGATATGCACCACCAGCCCGCCTTTGACGCCCGTAGCCTTGATGATGTCGGAAGCCGGAGTTTCCGCACGCGCCGGACCTGCATAGACGATCGCGGTCAGAAGGCACAGAGCGGCCAGTTTCACAGTAGAGACGAATTGATCCGTTCGAAGCATTGCTGGTTTCCTTGTCTAACAGTTCAACTAAGAATACAACCGACATGTATAAACGCTCGCCGGAGACCATCATCATAGAATAAGCAGAAGAATAACTCAACGCAGCCCATGTATCCGGACGCTACAATAGTTGTCCGTGGGCTTTAGGAGCTTTCAAGCGCAGCACCAGGGGTCTCGCCGATGAGTCAGTCGGAGCTTTTCAGTTTGGTCTTGACCTTATCGACGTATCCGTTGATCAGCAGACCCCAGAGCCTGTCGACCTGCTGTTGCGAGGCCTTTTCGATTTCGATCTGCGGAGCCAGTTGATTCTCGAAGTCCTGATCGGCCCACTGCTGGAAGATCAGACGTTCGGTTCGATCGATATCCAGTACGTACATCGTACCGTCGTCGAATCCGCAGCGCAGGCAGGCGTTGGGATGTTTGGCGTAATCTTCCGGCGTCATGTAGCTGAAAATCTCGTGATACAGTTCGTTCAGGGCGGCCGACAGATCGCCGGGAGTGGGGGACTTCTTGTGATCGCCGAAGCGGGTGGTGAGTATCGCCCAGGGCTTTTCCCTGATCGGGTCCGGGTGTCTGTTCAGCAGCTTGTCGAGTTTGCTCCGTTGGCGTTTTCTGGGCTTCTTGGCGGGCTTCCGGGGAGCGTATCCCTGCCCTTCAGTCAGTTCGCCGTACCACCTCGATACGCAGTTGGCGGTCGCCCGAGGATGCCACGAGTCCTCTTCGATCAAGATCGCAATTGCGTCTTCGGGCGACTTGTTGGCGCAGAACATCTGCGAAATCCGCTCAAATCGCGCCTCCTCGTTTTCGCTCAGAGGGCGATCGCAACAGTAGTAGTCTGACCGACAGCATTCGCGACACCGCCCGGTTTCCACCTTGAAACCAAACAGACGACCCCAGAATCCCATAAACGTCCTTTCTTCGCCCAGAACAACGATATAATGCGAGCCCAATTGACGATCTGCGAGATTATAGATGACCGGCGCGCTTTAAGCACCGATTTTCAAGAAGGCGCCGTGGTGAGGCGATCCTCGCGTTTCGCTAATGTGCAGCGCTTGCGACGGCCTGGCCTTTCGCACATTCACTCCATATTACTGCTTTGGTTTCGATGCTTGTCTTGTCTGCGGGGTTGCTGGTATTCTAGAGTTTCGAATCGCACCAAATAGACACCCTCATCTGCTGGAGATATGCGATGAACAAATGCAAGACCGCTATGGCTTCGATTCTGATTATCCTGACAGTCGTCAGTTCCCTCGGCGCTGCGGCGCCTGCCGCCGAGATTCTCAGCGCCGCCGGTGTGTCCGGGGGTGTGGCGGTGCATTTGGGCTGCGGCGACGGGAAGTTCACCGTAGCTCTGCATTCAAGCGACCGCATGCTGGTTTGCGGGCTCGATACTGACGTTGCGACCGTCGTCAAGGCGCGAAAGCATATCGATTCGCTCGGGCTGTACGGGAAAGTCACCGCTGAACGGTACGATGGTAAAAACCTGCCTTACGGCGACAATATCGTGAATCTGATCGTTATCGATACGGCTGCGAACGTTGCCGCCAAAGAGATCGTCCGCGTGCTTACCCCGCGCGGCGTGGTGATGATCAAGTCTGATTCGGCGCTGCTGAAAGGTTCGGGGCTCAAACCGGATGGGAAGATCGGATCCTTGACCAAATACGTTAAGCCCCGGCCTGAGACGATCGACCAGTGGACGCACTTCCTCTACGATGCATCGGGCAATGCGGTAAGCAAAGACAAAAAGGTCGGGCATCCCCGCCGCCTGCAATGGTGGGCCGGCCCGCGACACGCACGCCATCACGACGCACTGGCCAGCCTTAGCGCCATGACCTCCAGCAACGGGCGGATATTCTACATCTACGATGAAGGTGCGATCTCCGTGGTCCACCGCCCGCCGGATTGGAAACTCATCGCTCGCGACGCCTTCAACGGGAAGCTGCTTTGGAAGCGGTCCATTCCGACGTGGATGACGCACCTGTATAACTTCCGCGCCGGGCCCAAACAACTCCCGCGCCGATTAGTCTCCGTGGGCGACTGCGTCTACGCAACGCTCGATTTCACCGGGCCTGTGCTGAAGCTCGACGCTGCGACCGGAGAGACGCTTGCGACCTACGCCGGCTCGGACAAAACCGAGGAGATCATATATCACAACGGAATGCTGTTGGCGGTCGTCGGCGATCCGAGCATACTGATCGACAAATCCGACAAGTGTCACGGATACTGGGAGTTGGCGGAGCACGAAAAGGCGGTCGTCGACAAATCGATAGTCGCATACGACGCCAAGACCGCCAAGAAGCTCTGGTCCGTCGACGGTGAGAACTTCAAGCGCCTGGCGCCGTTGTCGCTTTGCGCCCAGGGCGATAATGTTTTCTATCTCGATGGCGAAAAGCTCCACTGCCTGTCCGCCGACGGGGGTAAGGAGCGATGGGCCTCTGAGTTCAAGACCGAGGGGCTTTTTATTCGCAGCTACGCCCCGACTGTAGTAGTCCACAATGACATAATCATGGTCCTGACCTGGAATCGCCTGCACGGATTCGCCGTCAAGGATGGAAAGAGGCTCTGGGAGAACAAGGGCTCGATAGGGTTCGGTTCGCCGGGCGATCTGTTCGTGACGGCGGGGAAAGCCTGGACCAACCCGATGCGCAAGTCGATCTGGCGCAAGAGCAGGACCAACAAGCAGGGAATGGTGACCACGGGGGTGAACATTCCCAGCACCGATTTCCTTAACCAGGCCAAGACCGGTGTCGGCGTCGACATCAAGACCGGCGAGATTACAGACGAACTTCCCTTCGTTCGCAACCAGCACCACCATCGGTGCTATCGCAACAAAGCCACCGAGAAATACGCCCTGATTGGGCACAGCGGGATACAACTGGTCGACTGGAAGACCAAGAAGAACGCGACGAACCAGTGGGTCCGCGGTATCTGCCAATACGGGATCATGCCCGCCAACGGTTACATCTACGTCCCGCCCGATCCCTGCCAATGCTACAACAACATGCGGATCAACGGGTTCTTTGCACTCATGGAGTCCAGCAGCGCCGATCAGATCGAGATGAAACCCGCACTGGAGAAGGGTCCGGCGTACACGGATGTCTCGGGTCGAAAAGACTCTCCGTCGCCCGACGTTCTCGATTCGAGCAGCGGCTGGCCGACTTATAGAGGCGATATCTCTCGCAGCGGGTCAGCCAAGTGCGAACTCGGCGACAAACTCACCCGCAAATGGGCGGTCAAGCTCGGCGACAACCTGACCGCGCCGGTGATCTCCGGTGATAAGCCCTCAAACACAATCGCTGGACCGGGATTTCCCAGATGTCATTGCGCCCGCGACCATCGCGGGGCTTTCGCAATGATTGTATCCGATGCGTCGGCTTGAGCAAGCAGAATATGGGGTATGGGCATCGGACCATAGGCGTTG
>JASLNT010000092.1 GCA_030745875.1 Phycisphaerae bacterium | reverse complement strand
GTTCTGCCGTAATCTTAACATCCTTGTTCATGGCCTCGTCTCCGTAAAAAAACCAGTAGAAAACTTTCACCCTGCACAGGGTTCCTAAGGCCAGCATACATAGTGATTTTAAAAGCGCCAGAAAAAATTCTCACACCCCCTCGCACGTCCCGGTGGGCTATTTCAGGGAATTGGTCCAACTGAACAGGTTCCATAGTTTGATGGTCTTGTCGTTGCTCGCCGACGCCAGGAGTTCGCCATCAGGCGAGAACGCCAGAGAATTGACCGGGCTTGCGTGTCCTTCGAGCGTCACGATCTCCCGCCCGGAGACCGCGTCCCATATCTTCACGGTCTTGTCCCAGCTTCCCGAGGCGATACGTTTTCCGTCCGGTGAGAACGCCACCGAATACACGTAGCTCTTGTGCCCCTTGAGTGTCCTGATCTCACGCCCGGAGACCGCGTTCCAGATTTTGACGGTCTTGTCGTAGCTGCCCGAGACCACGCGCCTGCTGTCGGGCGAAAATGCAGCCGAGTAAACCCAGTTCGTATGCCCGGTGAGAGTCTTGAACCCGAGCTTGCTGTTTGAGCTCCATATCTTGACGGTTTTGTCGCGGCTGGCCGATGCGAACCGCTTACCGTCGGGCGAGAACGCCACCGACCAGACGGCGCTCTTGTGGGCTCTGAAGGACGCCAGGTCGCGTCCGCTTGAGGCTTCCCATGTTTTCACAACGGCCCAGCTTCCGGCCGTTATTCGCTTGCCATCGCTCGAAAAAACCACGGAGTTGACCTGGTCGTCGTGCCCTCTGAGAATTGATATCTTCCGCCCGGTGGCGACGTCCCATACCCTTACGGTCTTGTCGTAGCTGGCAGAGGCGATCCGCTTCCCATCGGGCGAAAAGGCGACCGAGCGCACCGAACCGGTGTGTCCGGACAAACTCCCGAGCGGACATCTGGTTGCAACGTCCCATATCTTGACCGTATTGTCGCTTCCGCCGGAGACCAGGAGCTTGCCATCCGGCGAGAACGCCACCGAGCATACGTGGCTGGCGTGCCCGGTGAGGGTCGCAACTTTCGGAGCCTTTCCCGCCGCGGCGGTCATGGTCGCCAGAGTCTTTCGCATCCTGGCGAATCTGGAATCGCCCGGACGGATCGCGTCGGCCTGGGACAGAGCTTTAGTCGCAGCCGGAAGATCGCGAGCGGTCAGAGACGCTCTCATGGTTGACGCAAGCTGCATCAACTTCGCTTCCTGCTTGCCGAGTTTTTCGACGGCTTCATCGCGGAGTTGCACGTATTTTGGGGATACTCGAAAAACGCGATCGATCCGGGCCAGTTCTTCTCGGGCCTTTTCCAACGCCCCGCGGTCGATCAGAGTCCGCACTCGCGCCAAGGTGTCGAGGAAGGCCTTCTTCTCAGCGGCGCGCCTGGTTGTTAATCTCCCGGCGGCTTGTTTCAGTCTCGGATCGTCGGGTGAGATGTCTCTTGCCTTTCCCAGTTCCGTTTCGGCCCGATTCAGATCGGACCGATCGATGAACTGATTCACCCGCGTCAGAACGCCCGTGAGCCTCTTCTCTCTCGACCTGAGTTTGGCGGTGAGATTTCTGAGGGCGGTCCTGAGCCTGGGGTCATCGGGAAAAATCGCCCGGGCCTTGGACAGTTCGCCCCGCGCCTGATCCAGCAAACCGCCGCCGCTAAGAGAACGCGCCCGTGAGAGTATATCGGTGAAGAGTTCTTCCTGTTCTTTGCGTTTGGCGGCCCGAACGGACGCCTGTCGTTTCTCTTCGGCGAGCCTCTCGCGCGCCAAGGCCTCCGAGTCGTCAGTACTCCAAAGACCGCTCAATTGCGGGGATACTGCAAGGTATATCACCACCGCCAGGATCAGCACAGCCACCAGCCCGACCAGGACTTTGACAACGCCTCCGGCATTCCGCTTGTATTTCACGTCGGCGACCACTTCGGCCTCGTCGTCCATACGTAGGATTATCGCCAGCGCCTCCTTAGCGGGAATCCCCATGAGAAAAGCTTCCACCAGGAGCAGGCGCCGCTCGTGCGGGTTGAGTCTCCATTTTCGCAGGTGAGCCCACACGATGGCTTCGAACCGCACCGCCGGACTGGTTACACCCTTGGGCTCCCGATGCACCTTGCCCTGCGATTTCCGCGAATCGATCGTCAGGGGCGACTCGGGCTCAAGACGCATCCGCGGCTGAAGGGGCGAAGCGGTCTGCTCGGCGGACTGTGCGCCAACCGGGATTTCAGGGGGCTCATCCACACCGAGTTCCCGGGCGAGCCCCCGATCGTACTCCGCCCGACGCTCCGGATTCGCCAGATCCACCCGCGCTCGGGCCACCTCGTTCATCATATTCTGAACCAGATCCCGCGTTTCCCGGTCTGGCTGCAATGTAAACTTATCCAGGCAAGCCAGTTGTCGACGAGTTGCGGTTTCAATGGCCTGCAGGTCGCGACAGAACACGTCCAACCCCAGGAGAACGTAGTGATTCGGCGGGCGGTCACCCGGAGGAGCGCCAAGCCATTCTGTGTAATAATCGACCTCCATCAACACTGCTTCCTTGCTAAAAGGCTTTTGCGGATACAAGGCATGAGATTAACCCGCCGGTCAGCCCACATAAAATAACCCAGCCAAGCCGGTGCGGCAAGACCGATTACACCGAAACACCCGCATGAAACTGCGCCCGGATGTTCGACCGGCGCTTTTACCGCGATAACCGGCTGGCGAAATTGCCTTCGTCCAACCGAATAGGTATAATACGGTTATAAATATATATTTCTTATTATTATACTCGACGCATAAACGGCGGCGACAATTATGGTATTGCACGTAGTTCGATTGATTTTCGTGCTGTTGGTTTTGGCGATTACTGTTTCGTTTGCATTCCAGGAAGCCATATACGCAGCGGGGCCCGAATTCATCACTCTCTACATCCTGGCGCCTACGGTTTTAGCGTTGGCGGCGGTGCTTGTGGACATGTTCTGGCGGAAGAAGAGGCTGCGGGAGCTCAGCGGGCTGTTCTTCGGGGTCCTGGCGGGTATGGTCATTGCGTTCATGCTTGCGCTGCTGGTGGACCTGGTGCTGGCGCTGTTCCCGGTGCCGCACGAGGTCGAACACCCGGGTGAACTGCCCCCGCATGCAACCAAGATCATCATCCAGGAATACACCGCCGCCGAGGAAGCCTACAACGATTACGCCGCACACATCCGCACCGTACAACTGATCAAACTGCTCCTCGGAGCCGCATCAGTGTACGTTTGCGTCAGCGTGGTCCTCCAAACGAGGGACGATTTCCGCTTCATTGTCCCGTACGTGGAGTTCGCCAAGGAGTCTCGCGGCGCCAGACCGCTTCTGCTGGACACCTCGGTGATAATCGACGGGCGCATCGCCGGAATCGCCGACACCGGAATCCTGGAATCTGAAGTTATAGTACCGCGGTTCGTCCTGGCCGAACTGCAGACAATCGCAGACAGCAGCGACAAACTCAAACGCAACCGAGGACGACGCGGGCTGGACATGCTAAAGATCCTTCAGGACTGCCCGGCCCTTCGAATTCGCATCGACGAGTCGCACGTGCCCGAAGTCGAGGCCGCACACGATGTCGACGCGAAACTCGTCGCGATGGCTGAGCACCTCAACGGACGAGTGGTCACCAACGACTTCAATCTCAACAAAGTCGCCCAACTCCGCGGAGTGGACGTTATTAACGTAAACGAGTTGGCTAACGCAATGAAGCCTGTGGCGCTTCCGGGCGAATCGATGTGGGTCAAAATAATAAAAGCCGGCGAACAAGCCGGACAAGGCGTGGGATACCTCGACGACGGGACTATGATTGTAGTGGAGCAGGGTCGCGATCATATTGGACGAGAAACCGCGATCTCGGTTACAAGCGTCATGCAAACATCCGCCGGAAGAATGATATTCGGTACGGTGGATTCCGACAAAACCTTCGCCCCCCGCCGCGAGAACCACAAAACACCGGCGCCGGACGAAGAAAAATAGCGTTGGCGCACCGAACCGTTACCATTAAACTCAGCAGAGCACAGCCTCGGTGGAGTTTCAACCGAGCCGAGTTAAGGGATATTTCTGATGGCCAAGGCGTCGCTTTCAAAACACATGGAAGAGAGTCTCACCGGGGTCGAAGAGGATCCGAGCAAGATCGGACCGTTCATAACGATCTCCAGACAATTCGGTTGCCATGGATTCTCCGTGGGCCTGCTGCTGCTGGACCTGCTGAACGAGGGCGCCGATCCCGACGAAAGCTGGAAGATCTATCACCGCGAAATTCTCACGCGTCTGGCCACCGAAACGGATATGGCTGAGGACGTCCTCGACCGCCAGCGCCGCGCCAGACCCCGCCTGTTTACGGGCATTTTCAAGGCACTGGGCAAGGGACGCATTCCCAGCGGGATGCAGATCCGTAACGAAATCACCACAATCATACGCAGTTTGGCGATTGACGGACGGGCGATACTCATCGGGCAGGGAGGCACTGGAGCGACGATGGACCTTCCAAACGGGCTGTCTGTCAGGCTTGAAGCCCCCGAAGACTGGCGGGTCAAGCAGGTTGCGTTCCGGGACGGTCTGTCCGAGACCCAAGCGCGAATGCGAATCCGAGCCAAAGAACGCGAACGCGAGTACCTCAGAAAACTATACCGCGCCAAATTCCGCAGAACACCGCCCTTCAACCTTCTATATGACTGTTCGGAATTCTCTCTGGCGCAAATAGCTCAGCAGATAGTGTACGCCCTGAAACTTAAGGGCTACATCCCCAAACGCTGAAAGTGGCTTCCTGATAAAGAGTTAAAGTCACGAATGCGACGACCGTCTCCAGCCGTCGCACCCGCAACCCACTTGTGCTGGCGCCTTCCGGACTTGCGCCCGGAGTGCTCAATCCTGCTAACTAGTCGGCCCTGAAAAAGTGTTTTGAGTCTATAAGCAAAGGATGAAATAGCGATTTGGTTGTGATATAATCGCAAGGGTATTGAGGATGGAACTTCAAAACCTTGCAATTTTGGATGGAATCATGACCCCCAAGCCACAGC
>JASLNT010000091.1 GCA_030745875.1 Phycisphaerae bacterium | reverse complement strand
CCCGAAACCCGCGAATGGACCGGGTTTTTCTCTTGCCAAAATCGGCTCGGCGCGGTACGATTCTTGGTGAAGTTGGTCACCGGGACCAACAGAGCCTGGCGAGGTCAACTGAGCGTCTGAGGCCCCGCCTGAACGGTTACGCAAAAGCTATCCCAGGATTCATCCCGCTATGGGATGGCTGTGATCGGAAATCCGAGATCGATATTAGAAGCAATAATTCATCAGGACATCGGAACCGATGCGAGTTTCGGTATGCTCGGGCAACGCGAGGCGTCCGGACAGTTCGGCGATATCGAAGGCGGGCAGCCCCTTGCAATCCGCCTCGGTACCGGCGGTCTGCGGCGAGACGAACACGAGCAGTTCATCGGCCAGACCCGATTCAATGAATCTCGACAACACCCTTGCGCCACCTTCGACGAGGAGATAGGTGAATTCCCGGCGCCCAAGTTCGTCCAGAAGCGCCGCGATATCCACGCCGGTGTCGCGGACGGGCAATTCGAGCAGTTCTGCGCCGCCGGCAGACAGCACTTGTGCGGCTTGCGGTTCGGCGACCCGCGCACCGGCGACGGTAGCGACTATAACGGGCGCCTCGGCGGCAGTAGCGATCAGTTTGGAATCGGTGGGCAATCGCAGGCGCGAATCGAGTACGATACGCCTCAGAACTCCCCGCACCCTTGGCCTGCCGCTCCGGTCGGTCAGGAGCGGGTCGTCGCTCAGCACCGTCGATATCCCCACGAGGACCCCGTCGCACCACGAACGTATCTCGTGAACGCGCCGGCGTGATTCTGGGCAACTGACCCATCGCCCGCTACCGGGCGGAAGTGCGAGGTATCCGTCGGAAGTTTGCGCCCACTTGCAGATGACCCACGGGCGTTTGGTTTTGCGGAGTTTGCAGTAGGCCCTCAACAGTTGCTCCGCCTCCGGCCCGCAGACGCCCACGTCCACCTGCACCCCGGCGCCGCGGAGCGCCTCGACTCCCCCCCCGGCCACTTGCGGATCGGGATCGCCCATGGCGGACACTACGCGGGCAATCCCGGCGGCGGAAATCGCGTCGGTACATGGCGGGGTCTTGCCCTGGTGGCAGCACGGTTCGAGCGTTACGTACATCGTGGCACCGGCGATATCGACCCCGCTCCGCCGCGCCGCCGCGATGGCATTGACCTCGGCGTGCGGACCGCCGAACCGCTCGTGGTATCCGCGGGCCAACTCCATCTCCCCGCGAGCGATCACCGCTCCGACCATCGGGTTGGGCTCGACTGCCCCGCGCCCGACGGCGGCGATGTCCAGAGCGATATTCATAAAGTGCGCGTCACGATCGGCCATAAGAGCATTATAGAGATATCGGTGCAAATGGCGAGGGCGGGCGGTAGGATGAAGGAGACCCACAACAGTAAGGACACATCGGACATGCTGCGGAGATTCTGCCTCTACGGATTCGTCAAGAACCAGAAGTATTTCGAACCATTCCTGTATCTGGCGCTGCTGGACAAGCTTTCGTTCGCCGGCGTCGGAATGCTGATCGGATTTCGCGAACTGTGCGTAATCGTGATGGAGGTGCCCAGCGGAGCGGTCGCCGACGTACTCGGGCGGCGGCGAGCGATGATCATCAGCCACGCCTGCTACATCGCCGCGTTCGTAACGTTCGCCCTTGCCGGGGCGGCATGGCAGTTGTACGCCGCGATGTTCCTCTTCAGCATCGGCGAGGCGTTCCGCACGGGCACGCACAAGGCGATGATCTTCGCGTGGCTGGCGGGCGAGGGACGCGGAGACGAGAAGACCAGTATATACGGGCAGACGCGCAGTTGGAGTCAACTCGGCTCGGCGATGAGTATCGCCATCGGCGCGACACTCGTGTTCGTCACGCAGCGATACGATATCGTCTTCCTGCTGAGCACCGTGCCTTACACCGTAAACATCGTCAACTTCCTGACCTATCCCAGGGATCTCGACGGTGCGCAGACTGCCGGTGTCAAACCGGGGCGGATGCTGCAAACCATGGTCCGGGCGGTGCGCCAGGCTTTGGGCAATCGCCCGCTGAGGCGGGCGCTCGCCGAGGCGATGACCTTCAATGGGCTGCACAAATCGTCGAAGGAGTGGCTGGGCCCGCTGCTGCGCGTTGTCGCATTGCAGATTCCGCTGTTTGTTTTTCTCACCGACCGGCGGCGAGAGGCGATTCTCGTTGGAGGCGTCTACATCGTCCTCTACTTCCTCAGCAGTTACGCCTCGCGCCACGCCGGTCTGGTCGTGCGGCGAGCGGGGTCTGTGCGGCGCGCCGGAAGGTGGCTTTGGTGGATTAACCTGGCGACATTCCTCCTGCTCGCCGCCGGGATTCTGGCGGGGTTCATGGCGATCGCCATCGTCGCGCTGGTCGCTATGGCGGTGGTCCAGAATTTCTGGCGTCCGATCATCGTCGGGCGCGTCGCCCAGTACGCCGACGAATCGCAGACCGCGACCATTCTCAGTATCGAGTCGCAGAGCAAGACGCTGTTCACCGCCCTCGCCGCCCCGCTGCTGGGCTGGACCATCGGAATGATGAGCGAGGAGATGAGGTTCCTACCCCTGGCGATTCTGGGCATCGTAATCACAGTCATAATGCTCGCTACGGATAAGAACAATGACGGATTACACGGACGGTAACGACAACGACGACCTGGCGGTAGTTGTCAAGCGGGCCCATCGATACGTGACGGTCGTGATCAAGCACTAGACCGGGCTGGTGGCTTGGATAAGCACGGACCGCTGCAACGAGAGGCTACCGGAGTTCTTTATGGGGATGGCGTGGGGCGGCCAGATTCCGAGTGTCGAAGGAGAGGAACGACATCTTTCCCCCAAGTGGATCGAACCACTATTACCGGACACGAGGAATCCCGCACGTGTTTACGTGGCCCAACGGCCGGATTTACAAGCCCGATTGGGTCACACGAACGACCGCCCTTGTCAAGAAGTCGGGAATCCTGTATTGTACGCCCCATGACTTGCGGCGGTCGTTCAGTACGATTGCCCAACGGGCAGGTGTGGATCGTAGTATCGTGATGGACCTCGGCGGCTGGAGTGAGGTTAGTGTGCTGGAGCGCCACTACACTGGCAATATGTCTGAAGCCCACCGGCGAACGATGGAGACGATAGCGAAACGGGCCTGATTTGAGGCCGCGAGCTACCCAGAACCTGCCCAAATGGATTCTGGCAAAACTGAATACTGTTGTAAGTCTTTAGTAGAACAAGACGCCGGAGTGGCGGAATTGGCAGACGCGCGGGATTCAAAAGCCCTAAATGTTCATTTCTAACTTGCTAACAACAAGCCCTTTATCGTATAACTGTAACAGACAACTGTAACAGAAAGGGCCAAAACATGGCGCGAAAACGGCGAGAGCCAGGCATCTATCAGCGGGACGGACGGTACTACTTCTCATGGCACCTTTCGGGCAAGGGCTCACAGCAACTGGCCCTGATACCGATGGGAGAAACACGGGGGACGAAAGACTTGACCATCGCCAACCAACTGGCCGCAGATATCCGCGCGTCCGGCCTGACAGCGCCGCAGATCACAGCCATGCGGAAGACTGGCAACCACAAACCGAAATCGAAGGTCGGACGCAAAGCCAAAGTAATAGACCTAGCCCCGAGCCTCAAGAAACTGCTCGATGCTTTCGAGACGGCCAATATGGACCACGCCACGGCGGAGCAGGCCCACCGAAACGCACGTAAGGTAGCGGCGTTCATGGACGACCAGAGCATTACCGACGCGGCAACAATCACACCGGCGAGCATAGCGAACCACCTGGCCGACCTCAAGGTCCAAGGGGTTGCAGCGTCGACCCGGGCGAAGTCTCGAACCGCCCTATCGACATTCTGCAAGTTCTGTGTCGCCCGCGGCATCCTCAAGCACAATCCGGCGCGTGACGTTCGCGGCCCCAAGATCACCTTGCCCCCGCCGAAGTACCTGACCCAAGCCGACTACGACAAGACACTCGAGTTGGCCAAGGAACACGACATCGAGGCGGAAGTCTCCATGGCCCTGTGGACCGGTATGAGGCGTGGCGAGATCGCAGATCTGCGATGGGGCCAGGTCGATTGGGATGGCCGCAAAATCATGATCCTGAAGAGCAAGACAAACAGCGCCCGATCGGTCCCCATGAAGGATGATTTGGCCAAGGTCCTGGCCGACTACGCCCTGGCCACCACAGGCAAGAAACGCCCTGCCCGCGGTCGAGTGTTCCATGACGGCAAGGGCGGGGCCCGTACGCTGTGGCGGTGGTGCCACACGCTCGACAAGATCAAAGAGCAGGTCCCGACCTTCAGCGAGTCCAGTGGAACCGGGGCGGCATGGCACTTGTTGAGACACACGTTCGCAAGTCGGCTCGTGCAGGCGGGAGTTCCCCTGAGGACGGTCGCGGGGTGGATGGGGCACTCGACCATTCAGACCACCATGAGATATGCCCATTTGGCCCCGACGTATGACGACGCGATCGAAAACGCGTGAACACGGGCAAACGCGCCTGAGCATCAGCTCGGTACTGTGGACTTCAGAATCAACAAAGGGGCGGCTCCCGAGGGTTTTCCCCCAGGCGTTAGCACCCCATCTGAACAATCTCACCGTAGGCTGTACCATGTCGAAACTAACGCGTGAGGCTAACGCGTTAGCCTCTCACATTTTCTAGTATTTTCGTAAGTCCTCTACTGCACACATATTGCCGCCCACGCTAACACCTGCACACAGGGCCGAAACTAACGCGCCGTTCGTTAATATGCATACACGCAGGACCGAAGAACCGCCTGCGTACAGGACCAAAGCAATGGCGTACTACTCAACATCCCAGGTCGCCCGAATGTTAGGCTTAAACCCCAATGGCATATCGCGCGAGATCTGGGACGGCTGGCTCGACCCACCACAACAACAGGGCCCGAGGCGGGTGTTCCTCTGGACGGAAAAGGACGTCCACCGGACCTCGTGGGTTCTCCGGCGGCGTGATGCTGATGATGTGCTCGCTGCGAACAGCGGGAGGCCCGAAGCATGACCACCCCAGTGACCTCCCCCCCGCGCCCCTGGCCCGAACTGCTCCGTCCCGGTGAGGCAGCGGCCATGGTGTCGCTCGCCCCAAGCACCTTCCGCGCTCTGTTGCCCATCTTGTCGGCCTACTATGGTTTGCGAACGCTGGACGTGTGCGGTGTTAAAGTTCGGCGAGATAATTTGCTCAATGTTCTTGAACAATTGCGGATCGACGGTAAGGCAATCAAGGTCCGCAAAAGCGAGGGCATCGTCGAAATTGGCGAGCGAACATACAAGATCGGGGGTGTTCGATGACTGCACGTAGGGGAGCACGGAAGCGGCGTCATCTCCCGCAGAACTTGGTTTCACCAGCAGAGGCGAAATTGCAGCGAGCCCAGCCGCAGGCTTGAATCGCTCTATCGCGTTGAGAGCTGGCGGAACGCCCCAGATGCGGCGCTGTTACGGTGTCAGCGGTTCATATCGACGGTCGGCTGGCCGTCAAGTGGGGTAGCTCGTGAGTAAGGTGAAGTTTTATCAGGTGATAAGACAGCACACTAGGAGAGTCAATATACTCCTCGACACACGGGTCGAAAAGCTTACGCTCAGTCTGCTTAAGGTGTTCCCTATAATGCCGCCTTTGCCCAGAGTTCGAAGGACAACTGCATGAGTACAGAGCGTGTCGACCCCCAGACTAATGCCCACGATTGAGCCTGGCTGACAAATCAGTTATAGTGCGGGGGCCTCAGAGACACGTTGTCGACTACATTATTCCTGGGGCCGCGTTTCGACCGTGGCTGTTAGAACGAGAGAGTTTGAACTGTACCACTACCGGTTACTGAAGAATCTCTGCTTTCAGATAAAGATCTAGACAGGAAGAAGAGTATGTCCCTGAAGGATGGATGGCTAAAGAAAGCTGAAGACT
>JASLNT010000090.1 GCA_030745875.1 Phycisphaerae bacterium | reverse complement strand
CCCGGAGGTCTGGAACGCCTACAGTTTCCTTGGTATCACGATTCTCAGAAAACCGCCGCGGTACGTCGCACTGATGTTGCAGTCGTCGGCATCGTCGGGCAGTTCGATTTCTCGGCAGAACCATCCGTGATCTATCTCCATCAAACGTATCTTCACACGATCGGCCGCTTCGTGAGGATCGGGCATTTCCCGTTCGCCACTGAGACGCAACATGCCCTCTTCGGTCTCCAATTCGATATCCCCGCCTCGCAGGCCTGCAAGATCCACCACTAACGTGTACTGCTGTGGACCTTCATATACGTTCATCGCAGGCGACCAGCTCTGCTCCGAACTGTAGTGATGATAACTGCCCCCCATCACCTTGTCGCCCCACTTGCTCACTGGTCCGTGGGGCGGCTTGAAAACATGTCCGGACTCATCGTGAGATGCTTGCGTGATTAGTGGCGTAATCATAAGACAATCCCTTCTTCACTCGACCCGCTGGAGCGCCAAGCGAGCGCCAGACCAAGGCCGAACAGTAAATGAACTTCCCATAACATAAGTGTATCACGATCAACTTCAACCTACCTTTCCATTGTATCGGCGGGCGTTGAGTCATACCATCAAAAAACACGACTGGAGCTTTGACCTGGCCAATGTGTCGTATTTGCCTGACGTGGCGCCGACTGGTTGTCAGCGAGGAAACGCGCCGCGCATATCGTCCGGCTGGAGGATTATTTTGACCGAGACAATCATCGTCTCGCCGTCCCGATATATCTGTATCGGGACGACGGTTCCGGGTTTGATGTCGGCGATGAAATGGCGGAATTTCTGGCTGTTTACGACGGTCTTGGAATCAACAGAGAGTATGAAATCATTGGTCTCGATACCGGCCAGATCGCCCGGCCCGCCCGGGGCGACCCTCCTGACCAACGCGCCTTTGGTGTGGGGAAGGTTCAGTCGCCTGGCGACGGCCTGACTGGGCGTATCGATCTCCAGTCCTATGAAACCTCGCATCGCCTTTCCGTTTTTTATGAGTTGGTCGGTTACGCGTTTGACCCTGTTCGAAGGTATCGCAAGACCAAGCCCCGCATTCGTGCCCGATCTCGAGACGATCGCAACGTTGATTCCGATAATCTTACCGGACATATCGATCAGCGGCCCGCCGGAGTTCCCGTGGTTTATCGCCGCATCCGTTTGAATGTAATTTTGGTACGTGTCGGACCGCGCGGTCATACGCCCTTTGGCCGATATCCTTCCAAACGTCACGGTCTGGGGCAATCCCATCGGCGAACCAATAGCGAAGACCTGGTCTCCGACCTCAACCTTGTCGCTGTCTCCCATGGATATCTGCATAAGCCTCTCGGGGGCTATCTTGATCACCGCCAGGTCTGTCATCCTGTCGAATCGCACCCACTCGGCGACAAACTCCCGCCCGTCGGCCAACACCACCGTTATTGCGTCAGCGTCTGATATCACGTGCTCGTTGGTGACAACGTAACCGTTTTCGCTATCCACGATAACCCCGCTGCCGACCGATCCGCTCTTGTTGCCCGGAACCCGTCTCCAGCGGTCGAATTCCCCGCTTCCTGCAACTCGTACTTCAACCACCGCCGGTTTCACCGCCCTGGAAACTTCTCGGAGCATCGCCGACAACCGGTCGACATCCTTGAGATCAGGCATATTCTCCGTTATGGCGCGCAGGCGGGCTGCTTGGCGAGCGTACGAAATGCGATCAACCAGACTCGGCGCAAAGCAGTACAAACTGCACCAGACCAGAACACCGACAATCAGAAACGGCAACCACAGCTTCGTTGTGTTCATAATGGGAAACTCCCAAACCGCAGACATCGGGCGACCCATGAGCGCCTGCGTCTACACACTATACACTCTCTGCGACCCTCATGCGCAGATTTCCTTTCGTGGGAAAGGACTGATCGCCCCTCACGGCGCCAACACTCCGGCGCGCTTAAGGGTCGTCAGGATCAACTGCTCAAAAGGCGTGTCGGTGCAGGCGGAGACATACGTCGCTCCACGCGACAGACAGGCGCTGCGGCAGCGATTCTGGAATTTACCCCACGTGCGTCGGTACGCCTCCAGAACTTCATCGGTCAGCCATAGCGACATCCTGCGGTCGCTCTCGGCGTGTTGGAGCATCATTGGCCCCTTCTCAAGCGTCTCAGCGCGGGCGTCGTCAGGGCTGAATACGTGAATTACGGTAACGTCCCTGCGTCCGGCAAGATCGGATGTCTGCAACTGCCCCAACGCGGCGTCCAGATCGTCAGCGCAGTCCAACAGGTCGGAGATCAGCAGGATCGTCCCAGCCGAATCGCCTCCGCCCGGACGCCCTCGAGCCAATTGCGACAGACTCTTAATACTTGGGACCATGTTCGTAAGCCCCCCCGCCGACAATCCGCGCAGATAATCCAACACACCCATGATTCGACCGCGATTCCTACCGGCGTGAAACGCATCGCCCGCATCCATCCGTCCCCCAAACGCCGCCAGCACCACACGGTCCAGCGCCCCCATCGCCACATACGTAAGCGCAGCAGCGGTGCGGCGGGCGTAGTCAAACTTCACAGTATCGCCTCCCGGAGCCATAGAGCCCGAACAATCCAACGCCGTCACCACCGTCGATTCGCTGTGTTCGTGGAACAGGCGAATGAGCAGTTTTTCCATCCTGGCGTAATAAGGCCAGTCGATGAAGCGAGTGTCGTCTCCGGGCGCATAGTCGCGATGGTCGGCGAACTCCAGGCCATCCCCCAGGCGCCTGGAACGCCTGGCTCCGCCCACCGAACCGCTCGACATGCGCTTGGCGATCAGATGCAGACGCTCCAACCTGGCCAGAAAATCAACGTCAAACAGATTATCGGACTCGGTATTCACGCTCTCGATTCTCGCAGTTTCAAATCTCTCCGTTAATGATCGCTTTTTCGCAGCGCTGCAGGACGCTCATCACGGTATCGGGGGCTTCGGCGGCCATCAGTTCGTCAAGCACTCCGGGCGTGTGAAGCATCTGGGCCAATCTCGCTAGCAGGTGAAGGTGCGTACGTTCGTCCTTGCAGCACACCAGAAAAAACAGACGCGTCAATGAACCGTCCGGAGCGCCAAACGGTATGCCCGAATGCGTCAGACCGACAACCACAAAACTCTCGACAATATCGTATTCCACCGGGTGCCGCGGATGCGGAAGCGCCACCCCCGGTATCAGGGCGGTGGAACACACATCTTCACGTTCGCGAATTTCCTCAAGCAGTTCGGCTTTGAGGTAAACCATTCCTGCGCGATCGGCGACGTCAACAAGTTCGCGTATCGTCGCTTCGCGGGTGCGCGCGTGCATCGGAACATCCACGCCGCCGTCGGGAATGCTCGAGCAAAGAAGCATCCCCTCTGAGTCCAAACCGTGGTGGTCGCTTACGCTCTTTGCAATACTGGCCAGACGCTGACGGTTGAGCGTGTGCATCTGGGTCTCAATCCAATGGTCGACTTCGCTCTTGATGAATCTGAACCTGTCGCTGGGAGATTTGTCTCCGCCGAGTTTCCTGCAGGGAATCTGTCCGCGTGAGGCCAGCTTTATCACTTCGCGCAGATCCATCGCCAGATAGGTTGCGACCTGTGCAGCGTTCATTTGCTCGTGCGGCATGGGCGGACTCTCGATTGCGTTAATTACATAAGGTTCATCGGATCAACGTCGATCACCACTTCTGCCGGATTGCTGCGGCATATCGACGCCATTTGCGGATAAAGCAGCTTCTGGATCCAACCGGGCGATCCTGACGACGGTATTATGGTGATTTCATAACGGAACATTTTGCGGAGCTTGACGATGTCGGCTTGGGAAGGCCCGATCATGCTGATCCGATCGGAAGGCAATATCACGCGAAGCGACTTGGCGAGTTCTTCGGCGCCGGTTTGCGCTTTGTTGGCCTTTTCGTGCCTGATAACGAAACGGATCATTCGGGCGAATGGGGGCAGGTGAGCCTCGCATCGCTGCGACATTTCGATTTCGGCGAAACCGTCATAGTCGTGCTGAGATGCGAAGATGATCGCCGGTTCGTCCGGATGCAGCGTCTGCACGACTACGCGCCCGGGCAGATCGGATCGTCCGGCCCGTCCGGCCACCTGAACTATGAGCTGAAACGTGCGTTCGGCGGCGCGGAAATCGGGCATTCGCAGCGCCGTATCGGCCGACAACACGCCAACCAGCGAAACGCCCGGAAAATCCAGCCCCTTACCCACCATCTGCGTGCCCAGGAGTATATCAAGCCTCTCAGCGGAGAATTCCTCGAAAACCCTGCTGAACTGCTTGGGCGAGGTCATCGTATCCGAATCGACGCGTGCGAATCTCGCCTCGGGGAACTTTCGGGCCAATTCGTTCTCCACACGCTGGATGCCCATACCGAACAGCAGCAGTTTACCCCCGCAGGCCGGGCACTTGTCCGGAAGACCGGCTGAATGCTGACAATAGTGGCAGACGGCCATCTCGGTGGCCTGATGAAAAACCATCGGACGCGTGCAGTTATCGCAGCCCAGTTCCCACTTGCAATGCGGACAGAATACGAAACTGGCGAATCCGCGACGGTTCATCAGCAGAATAGCCTGCTGTCCGGCGTCAAGGGTGACCGCCAACTGCTGGGTGAGCGTCCGCCCGATCAACTCGACTTTGCGGGGATTTATCTCCTGCCGCAGACTCACGATTTTCAGGCTCGGCATGGGCAGCGATCGCACACGCTCAGGCAAACGCAGCAACTCGTATCGCTTCCGTCGGACGTTATGAAGCGATTCCAGCGACGGAGTGGCCGATCCGAGAATGACAGGAACCTTCTCGATCGAGGCCCGCATGACCGCGACGTCGCGACCGTGGTAGCGGGGAACGGTATCCTGCTTGTATGACGATTCATGCTCCTCGTCGACCACGATCAGGCCGAGTTTCCCCGTTGGGGCGAAAATCGCACTCCGCGGACCAACCACGACGGCTGCGTGTCCGTCGTGAATCTGTTGATAATAAAACGCCCGCTGTGCGTCGGTCAAACCGCTGTGCAGGACCGCCACTCGCGGCAGGCGTTGCACGAGGCGTTGGAGAGTCTGGGTCGCAAGCGCTATCTCCGGTACAAGGACTATCGCCTGCCCCCCGGCGGAAACCACTTTGCGTATAGCACGAATGTACACTTCGGTCTTACCGCTGCCGGTAACACCATGCAGCAGCATCGCCGAAAAACCCTCGCCCAGGCGGGATTCTATCTCCGCCAGCACAGCCAGTTGCTGCTCGTTGGGCTCGATGGTGTCGGCTTCCATGGAGTCCGAATCCAGGTCGTCTATTTCCACAGGCCTCGATTCGGTCCTGATCAATCCGCGCGCTTTCAGGCGGCTTATCGTATTTCGAGACGCACCGCTGTGATTCATGAGGTTCTTCAATCGGAGAGGCTGGACACCTTGCCTGCGCGCCTCCAGCAATTCGTCCAAGACGCGTTTCTGCCTTGCTCCCGGAGCACGGGAGATATCCCCGGCGTCGCAATCCAGATAGACGACTGTCTCGGTTCGCGGGGTGTGTTTTCCGACGGCTGACGGTATCATCGCCGCCAGCGTCATCCCAAGCGGGCTGAGGTAGTAGCGGCTGATCCACTGTCCCAGCTCCCACCTGGCCGGATCGAACTGCGATTCAGCGTCAATCAGTTCGCCGACAACCTTGAGCTTTCTATCGCCCGGTGAGCTTTCTGTCCGCACGACCACCCCGGTGGTCATCCGGCCGCCTCGACCGAATGAGACCCGGACTCGCTGACCGATCTGCGGGGCTCCGAACCTCTCAGGCCAGATGTAATCGTAGTCCGACCACACATTAGCAGCCACCGCAACGCCCACCACCGCTCCAGTCGCAGCGCCGGGCGTGCTCTGAGGTTCTTCAAACAAGCGAGACATACGCACATACTATCCGCACAGACCGCCCGAGCCAATACTCCGTCGACATCGAGCCTATCTCAATGCCGTATTGCCTTGTCCCGGCGGGATGTGTATGCTTAGCCCATGCCGGGCCGGAGAAGTCGGTCTGGGCAATCAGGAGACCGTACCATGAATGATACAGCAGTCGACTGCGACGCCAGGATAGCCGAAAGCAAGATACTGGTGGTCGATGATAATGAGCAGAATCTCGAACTGCTGGTGGCGTATCTCGAGACGCTGGAATGTCCTGTTGTGACGGCGGTGGACGGCGTCGACGCTCTCGATAAAGTCGCCAGCGAAAAACCCGATCTCATCCTGCTGGACATAATGATGCCCAGAATGAGCGGATTTGAGGTCTGCCGAAAAATCAAGTCGGATCCGACAACACGCGACATACCGGTGATAATGGTAACCGCCCTGAACGAACTTACAGATATTGAACGGGGTGTCGAAAGCGGAACAGACGATTTCATAACGAAACCCGTTAATCGCCTCGAACTAACCACCCGAGTCAAGAGCCTCCTGAGAGTCAGACATCTCAAGAGCGAACTCGATCGCACGCTGGCGTATCTCAGCCAGGTCGAACAGCCCGAATCCTGACAATACCGCCGACAGATACCGGAATCGCAATCTGCGCCCGGTAATTCAAACTCCCAAAATCGGAGCAACGCAATGCGATTCATGTCAAAGTTTACAATACTAACTCTCAGCATCGCAGCAGTTGTAATATGGGCCTGTCCAGGCTGCCAGGCGCCCGAAGCTAAACTTGAAAATCAGGCTGAGCACATAGCCGCCGGCGCAGACCTGAAAGAGACGCCAAAGGACAAATCCGAAGCAAAGGCGCAGCCTCCGTCGTCGGAACCCCAAACGTCCGCCGACTCAACCGCCAAGCCGCAAGCGGTGGTCAGGCGGATCATCACCGACGGAGCCACCCTGGCCGAACTGGCCAACGGCATGACCGTCATCATCAAACCGACGCGCACCGCACCGGTGGTCTGCGTGCGAGCGTACGTACGGGCCGGCGGGATGCACGAGGGAAAATGGCTCGGGTGCGGACTGAGCCATCTGCTCGAACACCTGGTGGCCGGAGAAGCAGTACACGAAGGAGGCCAAACCAAGAAGGCAACGCCCACCACGAACCGCATCACCGAAATCGGCGGGCAGTCCAATGCCTACACAACGCTGGATCACACGTGCTACTACATCGCAGCCGCTTCGTCGAAAACCATGGCGTGCATCGACCTGATTTCAGACTGGATGAGCAAGGCGGCTATTACGAAGAAGGATTTCGAGCGAGAGCATGGTGTGGTGCAGCGCGAATTGGAGATGGGCAAGGATAGCCCCGACCGCCAGATGTGGTACGCAAACGCCGCCAACGCATTCCCCGGACATCCCGCATCCGTACCGGTGATTGGGTTCGCGCCCGTACTGGCCGGCGTCACCCATAAAGACGTCCTGGACTACCACCGCAAGATGTATATCCCCCAGAACATGGTCTTCTGCGTGGTCGGAGATGTGGATGTCGAGGCGTCACTTAAGCGAATTTGCACGGCTATGGCGGGATTCGACAGCAAAAGGCAGTCACGCACAATCCTTCCGAAAGTCGACTCCCCCGCCAACATCCGCCGCGCCGTCCAGGTGCACAAGGCGCTAAAAGACACCATGCAGGAGATGGGCTTCCAGACCATCCCGCTGATCCACGACGATCTCTACGCGCTGGACGTGCTTAGCTTCGCGCTGTCTCGCGGGCGAGCCAGCAGGCTTGTCCAGGCCGTCGAACGCGAAAAGAAACTCGTCACGTCGATCTCAACCAGCTCGTGGACGCCGCCTTGGGGAAAAGGATATTTCAGCATCTCGTTTAGATCCGCCCCCGATAAGGCGGACGCAGCCGAGCAGGCAATAATCGTCGAATTGAAGAAAGTTGCCGAGAAAGGACTCTCAGACCAGGAACTGACCCGTGCAAAACGCCAGAAGATCGCCGCCCTCGTTTACGGACAGCAAACCGCCGAAGATATCGCCGCCGGAATAGCCACCGATTTCCTGTCAACCGGTGATGCGGCGTTCTCGAAAAATTACACCAAACGCATCCAGAATGTAACCACCGCGCAGGTCCGGGCGGTCGCAAAGAAGTATTTCACGTTCGACCGAATGGTCATCACACGGTTAGTTCCCCCTGCAACCAAGACCACCGACACGAAAACAACTGCAACATCAGCGACCGAGAGCAAAGCGGTCACATTCACTGTCGGCGACGGGCTCAAAGTAGTTCTTCAGCCCAACAGCGCAGTAGGTCTGGTGTCGATGGCGTACGCTGTTGAGGGCGGCGTACTCGCCGAAACGCCCAAGACCAACGGAATGGGCAAGTTGATGACCGCGATGACGACCAGGGGCACGGACAACTTCACCGCCAAACAGATCGACGAGTTCTTCGCCCAGGCGGGCGGGGGCGTGTCCGGTAACTGCGGAAACAACGCTCTGTACTGGCAGGCTACGGTGCTGGACGACAGCTTCGACAAGGCTCTGGAGATACTCTCCGAAGTCATAATCAAACCGAAGTTCGAGCAGTCCGAATTGGATATCCTCAAGCCCAAGTTGCTGGCGGCGATCAAACAGACTGACGAAAGCTGGTCGCCGCAGCTCCAGAAGTTCTTCCGATCGAAGTTCTTCACCGGATCGCCCTACTCGATGCTGTCTGTCGGATCCGCCAACGTTATCGCCAAGGCAACTCCAAAAGACGTCCGCCGCTACTATCTTAAACACATCGCCCCGGCTGGCGAGAAACGCGGAGTGCTTACGATTTACGGTAACTTCGACGCCGCAGCCGCGAAGAAGCAGGTCAGCAAGCTCTTCAGCAACATGCCCAAACGCAGCAAATGGAGCGTCAAGAGCCTGAAGATAGCCCCCAGAAAAGTCGCCGCCGAGGGCGAGTTGCACACCCTGAAGACCCCCAACAAAGTCGCCGGCGTAATCGTCGCGACGCCCGGTATGAAGGTAACCAACCTTGAGGACCGCTTCGCCATCACCGTACTCGACACGATCATCAGCGGGTATCACCTTCCGTCGGGCTGGCTGCACACGGAGCTTCGCGGAAAGCAACTGGTCTATGTGGTTCACGCCTATAACTGGGCGGGCCTGGCGCCGGGAGCGTTTATGACCTACGCGGCCGGTCAACCGGAGAACGCCGTCGAAATCGTCAAGATCATAGAAACGAATTACAGACGCGCCGCCAGACACGTACCGACCCAGAAGAAGATCGATCTGGCCGTGAACAGCATACTGACGGCCGAACTGCTGGGCAGCCAGTCGATGTCGGATCTGTCACTGGCCGCGGCGCTGGATGAACTGTACGGATTCGGATATGATTTCCGCGGAAAGATGGAAGCTTACTATCGCAAGGTCACCCCGGGCGACGTAGTCCGCGTAGCAAGAAAATACCTCAGCGGCGGATACGTAGTTACCGTAACCACGCCGAAACCAGAACTGTTCAAGAAGGACACCGACAGCAAATGACCTCAACGTCAAACATCCTGAAGAACTCGGTTGAAGAATTCATATCCGCAACAGGCGCCAAGTCCCCGACTCCCGGTGGAGGCAGCGTGGCCGGTGTGGTCGGCGCGCTGGGCGTAGCACTCGGGCGAATGACGTTGAACTTCTCGAAGGGCAAAAAGAACCTGGCGCAACACGAAGCGTATTACGCCGAACTGGAGCAACGTCTTGAAACCGCCTGTGCGGCCATGGTCAACCTTGTCTCTGACGACATCGCCGCATACCAGGCCTACCAACAGGCGAATCGTCTTCCCGACGGAGACGACAAAACCCGCGCCGTCACCGAAGCCACTGCACGGGCCATTGACGTACCGCGCCAAACAACCCAAACCGCTCTGGGCCTGCTGACCGACATGAAGGAACTGGCGGGCAAATGTAATAAATGGCTCATAACCGATTTGCTGGCCGCTGGAGCGTTGGCGGTGGCGGCCGCTACATTGAGCGATTACAACGTCAGGATAAACCTGCCCAATCTGGCCGACCAGGCTCAGGCTGAGGAAATTCGAAACGCCTCCCGGGACGATCTGGACCGAGCCAGAGCAATACACGCCGAAACTGAAGAAGCAACCAGGGATATGCTCCCCTAACCGGCCGCGGGGCCCTACGAATCGCGCAACATGGCTAAAGATTACAATATTCGCAAGACCAGCGGGCAGTGTTCCCTATGCGAAATGCAGCTCGCCCCGGGCATGGAGTTCACCGCCACGGTATCCGAAGGCCCCGACGAACTTATTCGTAACGATTATTGCGACAAGTGCGGCGAATCGCTGCCGGAGGAAACCAACGCTGCTGTGCTCTGCAAGTGGCGCACGGTCGTGCCTCATCCGCAAGAGAAGAAGAAACTCCTGGTCAGCGATGATTTGCTGGTGAATCTCTTCGAACGCCTCAGCGAAACCGAGGACCCCTCCAAAATCAACTTCCGTTACGTACTGGCGCTGGTGCTGATGCGGAAGAAGATGTTGATATACGACCGCATGTCCACTGACGACGACGGGAAGGAAATCTGGTCGATGCATCTCAAGGGAAGCGACCCGCCCGACGAGCACCTGGTAATCGACCCGAAACTAACCGAAGACCAGATCGCCGAAGTCAGCGACAACCTCGGAGAAATAATGGAAGGCGACTTCTAATGACCAGATCGCATCGAACGGCGCTTGTGCTGGGTTCGTTGTTTGTCGTCGCTGTCGGCGGTTGCGCCCAGCCGCCGCCCAAAACGCAGGTCACGCTGAACACACTGGTCGCTGAGTACAACACGAACGCCAAATCCGTGCCGATGTTGGCGGCTTACGCGGATATTGAGTTCACCGCCTATCACGAGGCGACAGGAGCGAGCCTGCCACTGTGGAGTTCGCCCAACGGACTGCTGCGAATCAAGAAAGGACCGAACCCTCTTGAGACGCACGACATGGTTCTGATAGGACGCGAAGTAAGCAAGCAGGTTCTCCGGGTGGGCGTCAGCCGCAAAGACGACGTCTACTACATGTGGACTCTGATCCCCGAAGCCAAAGCAATGTGGGGAATGATAATGTTCGCTGGCGCGCCTGGAATAAAGAACCTTCCGATAGACCCCACCGGTCTCCAGGCGGTTCTCGGGATATGCCAACTCCCCTCCGACCAGAGCAAGACTCCGGCCGTGACACTGCAGATGGACACCACGCCCGGGCGTTACGCTTACGTGCTGGGATACCTAAGCCGCCAACCCGTCAGCAACAACTTCGTCCTGAGACGGGAGTTTCGTTTTGCATGGGACGAGAAACGTCCCGACTGGCTCGCCGAATTCCTATGGGGCAAACAAAAGCCCCGCCGCCTCGAAGAGATCAACTTCTTCGACGCTCGCGGGCGAATGATCATGTCCGCGGAGGTCGGCGATTACAAGCCGATCGATATCGAGATGATGGAGAATCCGCCCAAGACCGCCCCGATCATGCCGACCGATATCAAGATCACGTGGTTCAACGACCTCAAGCAAAAGACCGCCTCAGTCCGCCTGCGTCTGTCGCAGATGACCACTGAGGAGATTTGGGACACTGAGATATGTGAGTTCTTCAAGAACGTACCCAACGACATCCCCGACCACAGAATCATCCAGGTCGACAAGAACCTCATGCCAAAGAAGAAAGACGAAGATAAATGAATTCATCGCCCGGACACCGGCGGTTTGTTGGGCTGCTTGCGGCGGCGTTTCTGACGGCGACCGCGATTGGAAGCGTTGCGACAGGCGCAGAGTCATCGCCTTCACGGAGCGCCGAACGAATTCTCATGACCGGTGAAAGGGAGGTGTTGTGGGTGGTCCGCGCCGGGCAGGGCAAGGACGCCGACAAGTTCGACCTGGTCATCCGGATACCGGGCGGTAAGTGGCGGACGCTGGCGCGATTCTCCGGAAAACCCACCGCTGTGGTGTCCGCCGACCGACGCCTCCATGTTGTCTCGGGCGGAACAACGCCGAACACCACGGTATTCTCGGTTTCCCAGGACGACAAAATGATCCTCCGCGGAATGAGCCCCGGAGCCAAGTGGCCTTTGAGGACTCCGCCAGCCGCCCTCTGCCAGGTCCCGCCGTTGGGCAAGTCAAACTCTCCCGGATTCATCGCCGTGGTTCCTAACGAAAGGGACAAGCTGTCGACCGCAACCACCGCCAGCCAGCCTGACCAGAAGCACTCCACGCTGACCATTCTCCAGACCATCGAGGGACAGTGGACGCAGTTGGACGAAATCGACGATGTGCCCGGAGCGGTCAGAGCCCGCATCTCGGCCGCAGCGGCGGGCAACTGGGTGTATATCCTGCTGGTCGGCGAGGACAAGCTCGCCCAACTTCTGGCTTGGGACACAACAGCAAAGAAGACCGTTTGGAAGAAAGTCACCCTTCCGGACAAACCGCAGCAGGCCCTGGCTGTCAGCACGATTCGGGACAGGCCCGTGTTGGTCACAATTGCTCCTGCGGATTGGACCCCCGCCTCTACAACTGCGCCGTCCCCGCCCGAAGCGGTCGGGGTCAGCATTGCCATCCACGAGCTGCAGGCTGGCGAAATCGCAACCAAACCTCAGATCATAGAACATCAAGGTCGCCCTCTAACCGTACCGGGAGATTCCGCACCGGAGGTCTGCTCGCTCGGGGAATCGTCCGAAAGTCAACTCGTACTGCTTTGGCGCGGCAAGGAGAACTACCGATGCGCCCTGGTCGACCTCAACGGAACGGTCGCAGAAAACAGAGAGGTAAAGGAGCTGCTCAAAGAAGCACCCGCGTTCGACATTCGCGCGATAATCGAACAATTCTTCTGGGCGATACCGATCCTGCTGCTGGGCTTCATCCTTTTTAGCCGGCAGAAAAATCCGGTCGGACCCATGATCCTGCCGGCCGAGATCATACCCGGATTCCTTCCTAAACGGCTTGTCGCCCTGCTTATCGACAGTGCGATTTTCTCCATTCTTGCGATCTTGGCAATCACGTTGGTTCGCCCGGACATGACGGCGGACGACATCTACGAGGGACTATGGGCTCTGATCGACCAACAGGATGCGCCAATCGAACTGCTCCTGTGCACGTTGGGGTCAACCGTTTTATGGGTCATATACGGCTCGATAATGGAAGGGGTGTTCGGCGCCACCCTGGGCAAGGTGGCGATGCGTCTGAAGGTGACGTCGGCCGACGGGACCAAACCGACAATGCGCCAGGCGATACTGCGGAACCTCATCAGACCGGTCGAACTGAGCCGGCCTATTATTATCATCTCCGTGTTCATACCGCTGCTGACGCAAACGCGCCAACGCGTTGGAGATATCGTCGCCAGAACGGTCGTGGTCGAAAAAGCTACTCGCCCGAATCCCGACGATTCGTCGCACGCCTCCGAAGATCCCCCGGAAGAACTCTAACCAAAGCGGGTCCGAGGAAAATCAGAACGTATCGTCATCGACGGGACCCCAATCCTGATCGTCATCATCTTCGTCGTCGACTTTCCACTTGTCGGCTTCGTTCATACCGTCCATCTCCTTCTCCATGTATCCGAACATCTTCTCCTGCATGGGAGCGAGTTTCTGGTAGTACTTCAAAGTCGCCTGGTATCCGGAGACCATCTGGTTGATCTTTATCAATTGCCATTTCTGCAGGCACTGGGGTTCTTTTATGGTGGAGAAAGGATCGCAGAGAAAGGATATCTCCCCGCTTTCGCTACGCTGAAAAAACTCGCACTCGCTACACTGTATCATTTTTGTCGACTCCGTGGTCTCTAATCGCCACTGATCTCCCGTCGCAACAGGAACACTGCAGCGGCCTGACGGTATAGTACCAATGTCCGCCATAGCAATGCAATGGCCCAACGTTATTGACTCGGCGTAAACCCGGATTATCTTTTGCCTACCACGCCGTCGCCTCAATATCATATAATGCCCCGATGCGGGGGCTGGGAATGGACACTGAATGTCAATCAATATACTCTGTATCGGTGATGTTGTCGGCAAGCCGGGAAGATCCGTGCTGGCTGACCATTTGGGCAATCTAATCGTTGAACACAAGGTTGATCTGGTGGTGTGCAATCCCGAAAACGCCGCCGGCGGCAGCGGGCTGACGCCCCAGATATTTGGTAAGCTCCGCAACTACGGCGTGGACGTGATGACGATGGGCGACCACGTGTACCGCAAGAACGACATCCTCAGCACACTGCGCACATCAGACAGGATAGTGCGGCCGGCCAATTTGTCGCCCAGAGCGGTGGGCAAAACGTGGACCGTCGTACCGACCAAATCCGGGGACGTACAGGTCGCCGTCGCATGCTTTCTGGGCCAAATGTACATGGGCGCCAACGATTCGCCCTGGGACGCAGCCGATCGTGTTCTGGGAGAAATCCCCGCGGACGTCAAAGTTCGAGTGATCGATTTCCACGCCGAGGCCTCCAGCGAAAAGATTGCAATGGGATGGCATCTCGACGGACGGGCCAGCATCGTATTCGGAACGCACACGCACATCCCGACCGCAGACTACCGCATCCTTCCGATGGGCACGGCACACGTAAGCGATCTGGGAATGACCGGACCGTACGACAGCGTTCTGGGCAGGCGAAAGGACCGGGTGTTGTCGGCGCTGACGACCTCAATGCCCGTTCGCTTTGAAGTAGCCTCTGAAGATGCTAGAATATCCGGCGTATTGGTGTCCGTAGATCCCGATACCGGACGGGCTCAATCAATACGCCGCATCGAAGTCCGTCACGAAACGCACGACGATTCCTAAAACTATCAGCGGCCGGCGCCGGCCGCGACAACCAGCGGCGGTCGCGCCGCTTGGGAGGTCGAAGCATGACCAGGAAATGGATTGCGATACTCGCTGTTCTGGTGACGGCTATCGGAGCCGCCCTTCTGAACGCCGACAATAAATCAATACTCAACGCAGTTGCAGCGCGCGGAGTTATATTTGAAAAATGGGGATACAAACTGAAACTCACGCGATTGGAATCGAACTGCGACGTCAGCCTCGCAAGGAACGCCAAAAAACCATCCTCCTTCGACGTCAACATCGAAGCATCCTGCAAGATACCCGAAGACGTTGACGGAGTTCTGATAACCGAGGAAATCAAGGTGCTCAAAGCCCTGACCGCCAGCGGAAGCGACATACGACTCCCTCCCAAGAGCACATCCAAATCCAGCAAGTCGGCCCCGAAGTATCGCAATGGCACGTTTACGCCCATCCTGCGACTCGCAAAGAACCTGCGCGTAGCTGAGGTGGAGATAAGAAAACTCGCCCTGCGGACAAATCCATTCAGAATAGACAGGCTGGAGACTCAACTCGCGGTGGTCGTCGCAGTCAGCCGCATCGACAAATCCATGCCGGCGGCGGTTTCCCAGACGCTCCGCGAACTCGCCGACGGTTTGAAAGCGCGCGTTTCGTCGATGCGGATAAACTCCAAAAGGGAATTGTCGGTCGAGCTAAGTTGCCTCCGCCGAGTCGCCGGACCCAAGGGGCCGTTCATCGAGGCCATCAAGGCGATAGATGCGGAGGGAAAAACGATCGGACAGGCGAGGATACGCGACGGAGATCCGCTGGGGCAAAAAGGGAAGGTCACCGCCTCCTTCATCCTGTCGGGCAAGAGCGAACCAACCTCCCTGGTCGTCACTATCGTCACAGAATCAAAGATACGGAAGATACCGTTCGAAATCACCGGAATCTTCCAGAAGTAGACCGCCATCAAGACTTGGCGGGCGTGAGACTCGTCAATGCCATCGTCAGGACCGCTAAGCCGTCGACAGTTCATAAGGACCTCGACCTCCGGGGCCCTCGCCCTCCCGTATATTGTCTCCCCTTCGGTTATCGCACGAGCAGGCAAGACACCGACGAGCGACAAGATAAGCCTCGGCTGCGTTGGAGTCGGGAATCGAGGCTCGGCGGTAATGGGGGGATTCCTGAACCAGGATGCTTGCTGCGTAACGGCCGTCTGCGACGTTAACGAACATAGACTTGCGCTGGCTAGAGAAAAAGTAGACCGCTCCAACGGGACAAGGGCCTGCAGGACATTCAAAGACTTTCGGGATTTGATCTCCCGGAACGATATCGACGCGGTCCTCATCGCAACCCCGGACCACTGGCACGTAACGATCGCTCTCGCCGCGGCCAGGGCGGGCAAGGATGTCTACCTGGAGAAACCCATCGGCGTGAGCATGGCTGAGGCCTGGGCGCTCGACGAGGCGGTCAAGAGATACCAGTGCGTTTTCCAGTTCGGTACGCAGCAGCGATCGGATGCGAGATTCCGAACGGCCTGCGAGTTGGTTCGGAGCGGACGAATCGGGCCTGTGCGCGAGATTAACGTCTGGAGCCCCGGCAGCAATTCAGGCGGATCAACGGAACTCACCGCCCCGCCGGAGTGGCTGGATTATGAAATGTGGGTCGGGCCCGCGCCGATGTCCCCGCACACTAAGGGGCGATGCACCAACCGGTTCGAACAAGGCGATGGGTTCAAGATATGGCCTTTCATCTCGGATTACTGCGTCGGGTGGATATCCGGATGGGGCGTACATCCGCTGGACATCGCCTTGTGGGGCGCACCGGACGGGCTGAGCGGATCGTTCGAAATCGAAGGCTCCGGCAAGTTCCCTACTTCGGGCGTCTGCGACACCGCCGTCGACTGGGAACTGACCGTCAAGTACGATACAGGCGTAAAACTGAACTTCTGCGGCCCGTCCGGGGCGAAACGCTGGACCGGACGTTACGGACGCGTTTCCGGCCACGGGACAGGCTTCGAAGGCGACGACGGCTGGGTGCATGTTAATCGCGGACGAATAAACACCAATCCCGCAGACCTGCCTCAATCCACATTCTCGCCTGACGAACCGCGACTCTACAAGAGCACCAACCACGCGAAGAATTTCCTGGATTGCGCCAGAACGCGAAAAGAGACTATCAGCAATATCGATTCGGCGCTTGCGGTCGATACAATCTGCCAGATCAGCGCCCTGACCGTGCAACTCGGGCGCAAGTTGCGCTGGAACGCCAAGCTGCGGCGATTCGAGAACGATCGACAGGCCAACGCAATGCTGTCGCGGGCGATGCGACAGCCCTGGAGCATGTAAGAAAGAAGGAAGCACGATGAAACCGCGAATTTCACGAGTAATAATCGTTTGGGCGGTGGTTCTGACATCTGTCGGGCTGACCGCCTCGATCGCTAACGGAATATCGCCCGAGGAACTCAAGAAGATCGAAACCGCGATTCCCAAAACAGCAAGCGCCAAACCCAGCCGACCGCGAAAAATGCTCGTGTTCAACCGCGGTAAAGGGCTCTCGCATTCGGCGATACCGTACGGAGCCAAAGCAATTGAACTTATGGGCGTCAAAACCGGCGCGTTCACGGTAGTGCACAGCAAGGACCCCGCCGTCTTCAAAGCCGACAACCTCAAGCAGTTCGACGCCATATGCTTCAACAACTCCAACCGAATGGATTTCTTCAAGGACCCCGTGCTTCGCAAGAACGTTATCGACTTCGTCAAGAGCGGCAAGGGTTTGGTGGGCGTCCACGCGGCGACAACCAACTTCTCGAAGAAGTGGCTGCTCGACTGGCCTGAGGGCGCCGAGATGCTGGGCGGGATATTCGACGGGCACCCGTGGCACGAGAAGGTGACAGTGAAGCTGGACGACCCGAACCACCCGCTGTGCGCCGCATTCAAGGGCAAGAGTTTCGAGATAACCGACGAGATATACCAGTTCACCGGACCGTATACGCGGAAGAAACTGCGGATACTGTTGAGCCTTGACCTGGACAAGACCAACGTGACGCCCCGTCACAAGAAGAAGATGCGACGGAAGGACAACGACTACGCGGTAAGTTGGATTCGAAACTACGGAAAAGGACGCGTGTTCTACTGTTCGCTCGGGCACGATCACCCGGTGTTCTGGACGCCGGCGGTTCTGAAGCATTATCTCGACGGAATCCAGTTCGCACTGGGAGATGTGAAATGCGACGCAACACCGAGCAACGCCAAACCCAAGAGCGATAAACTCACCTGGAAGAAGGCTGACGACTCGCTGACACTGCTCAACGGCGACAAGATCGTATGGCGATTCAACTATGACCTCGGCAAGGGCGTCAAGCCGTGCTTCCATCCGGTAAGCCTGCTCGACGGGACAGTACTCACGTGGTTCCGCCCGCCGGATCACATGTGGCATCGCGCGCTGTGGTTCTCGTGGAAGTACATCAACAAAGTGAACTACTGGGAGGAGGATCGCAAGACCGGTCTGGGTCAGGGCCTGACCGAGGCGACGGAGGTGAAAGTCACACCGGCCGAGGACCATTCGGCGCGGATCGAAATGACTCTGAGCTACCATCCCCCCCGGAATCCCGCGGTCCTCACGGAAAAACGCCTCATCACCGTCACCGCGCCGGACACGAAAGGCGACTACCGCATCGACTGGCTGTGCAGTTTCACCGCATGCGATAAGGACGTAGTACTCGACCGCACGCCTCCATCCGGTCAGAAAGGAGGGAAGAGCTGGGGCGGTTACGCGGGACTTTCGGCGCGTCTGGCGGAGAATCTGACGGACTTCAAAGTGCTCAACAGCGAATCGAAGCAGGACGCCCACGCACACGGTCAGAAGGCTCGCTGGGCGGATTTCAGCGCGATGACCCCGGGCGGACGTCCGGCTGGAATCGCAATACTCGACCATCCGTCGAACCTGAGACACCCCACGCAATGGTACGTATCCAAGAAGGGACCGAAGAAGAACAACTTCTCATCGGCCCCGCTGTTTGACGAGCCATTCACAATTCAGGCGGGCAAAACGCTGACAGTGAAATACCGCGTACTGGTGCATGCCGGACGGGGCGAGATCAAGGCGCTCGACGCCGAATGGAAGGCGTTTGGCGCGAGCAAATAGACAACCGGCGCGCTATTCGTGGCGGAGGGCTTCTATCGGATCCAGAGCCGCCGCTCGCTTTGCCGGATAGAGCCCGCTGATAATCCCCACCGCCACCGCCATAAAGAAAGGACCTATCAGCATCGGAACGGACACAATAGGGGTGATGTCGAACGTATCTTTAAGCATCGGCGGGAGGAAATAACCGATTATCACGCCGATCAATCCGCCGATTGTCGTCATTGCCATCGCCTCGAAAAGGAACTGTATGATAATGTCGCTC
This sequence comes from Phycisphaerae bacterium, assembly GCA_030745875.1. GTDB lineage: Bacteria > Planctomycetota > Phycisphaerae > SM23-33 > SM23-33 > BS750m-G57. The sequence continues at coordinate 147,527 of JASLNT010000090.1, read as the reverse complement.
TTCTTGGCGCCCAGCGCACGGCGGACGCCAATCTCCCTGGTTCGCTCAGTGACGCTTGCCAGCATGATGTTCATGATGCCGATCCCGCCCACAATCAACGATATCGAAGCGATCACCAGGAAAATCATGTCCCATATTCGCTGCTGGGCGGCTTTTGCTTGAATCAGCTTCAGTGGAATCATGATAGCGTACTCAAGCTTATCGTGATTCTTTTCCATGATGGATCTAATTACGGGACCGGCCCTAATAACAGCCGATTCGTCCTTCATGCGAAGAATAAGCTGGTCGACCTCAACGTCCTCGGATGTCATCTGGTGATCGTGCCAGTTAACATTGATCTCGCCGAACTTGCCCACTTTGGTCGTTTTTGGGATGAAGATTGGGATGTCTTCTTCGCTAATTCCCAGTTTGGACGGGATGTAATCTATCACGCCGATCACATCGAACGGTTGGCCTTTCAGTTGGATCGTTTGTCCGATTGGGTTTTCACATCTGAACGCCTTCCTGGCCAGCGTTTCGGTTATGACGCAGTACGGCTGCTTGTGGAGCATGTCTACGTCTGATATGAATCGCCCCTGTGAAATTCGCAGATTGAGGATGTCTCGGTAATTCGGAGTAACTCCCATGACCAGCGAGTAGCGTTTCTGGTCGGATACGCAGTAGTACCTCAGTTTTACTTTATGTACTGTCGCGTAATCTTCGACCCCTGGAACATTCTCCACAATGCACTTGATATCTCTATGTTTGATGCCAAAACGCTTGAGCTTGACTCCCTGACTCGGACCGCCCCCGCTGCTGGTCTCCCGGGCGGGCTCTATCGAATTCATGATTACGTTGTTGCTGCCCAGAACACTGAGTTTTTCCTGAGCCTCCTTGCTGGCTCCGGTTTGTATCGCGAGCATCACGCTGACGCTGCATACGCCAAAGACTATTCCCAGCATAGTCAGCCCCGAACGAACCAGGTGTACGCTAAGGCTGTGCATCGCCAGGAGAATGATGTCCAGCAGTTTACCCATGGTGTTCATCCGCCTTGTAGTCCAATACATCCGACTCAACTTGTCCGTCCCTAAGCGTGATTACGCGATCGGCGTGGGCGGCTATATGCGGTTCGTGCGTAACCATAAGGATGGTCCTGCCGCGCGCATTGAGTTCGGCGAAAAGCTCCATAATCTCCTCGCCGGTATGAGTGTCGAGGTTTCCAGTGGGTTCGTCGGCCAGGAGCACCATCGGATCGTTGGACAGCGCCCTGGCGATCGCAACTCGCTGCATCTGCCCGCCTGACAACTGGCTTGGGCGATGGTCCAGACGGTCTCCCAGACCGACCATATCGGCCAACTCAGCGCTTTTCCGGTAACGTTGCGATCGCGAAACGCCTTTGTAGAAGAGGGGTATTTCAATGTTCTGCGTGACAGTCATCCAGGATATGAGATTGAACGACTGAAAGACAAAGCCCAGCCTCGTGTTGCGGATCTCGGAGAGCCGATTGTCCGAAAAGGTCGAGACATCGTCGCCGCCAAGATAGTATTTGCCCGCAGTGGGACGATCCAAACATCCCAGAAGGTTCAGCATGGTGCTCTTGCCCGAACCGCTGGAGCCCATAATAGCCACATACTGACCATCCGGAACAACCAGATCGACATTGTCCAGAGCAGTCACGCCGACGCCTACGTGGTAGATCTTGCTGACTGCATCGAGATGAATAACCGATTCCATCTACTCGCTCGCCTTAGCCCCGCCATTGTCGGAAGAAGTCTTGTCTTCGTCCTCATCCTCGCCATTTGCTCCTTCATCCGATTGGGCGACCAGCAGCACCTTGTCGCCTTCCTTGAGTCCGGAAAGGATCTGAACGCGGGAATCATTCATCTTGCCGATCTCGACCTGAGTTTCCACCGCATTTCCGCCATCGATTTTCATGCAGAAATACTTATCCCTCTGGTTGTACACCGAAAGTACGGGGATCGTCAGTGCGTTCTCGATTTCGTCCAGCACGAGAGTAACCTTGCCCCCCATCCCGGGCCTCAGGTTCTCGCCGGGCGTCAATCCATGGGCTTCCCAATCAACTCCGATATAAAGATCGTACGCCTTGGTTCCGGTTTTCAGCCAATGCGGTCCGGTGTTCTTGGGCAAGGGGGACGACTCCACGACCCGCCCGATGATCTGCGTCTTCTTCGCAAATGAATCGAGCACTAATATGGCTCGCGTGCCTTCCTTGTCTCCGGGTCTACTGGCCGCTTTCTTCGGAGGAGCTTCTGAAAGCTGATCCCACTCGATCTTGAAGGGGCTGATATCCAGACCCATCTTCTTGGCCAGTTCAGCTTCTTTTTCTTCGAGGCGTGCGTAGAAGGCTTGGGCCTCGGCCTTGGTCATCTTTCCGATTCGGACAGCCTTGGTAATCCTGGGTACGGTTTCATCCTCTTTGAGTTTGAGGAACTTGGCCGCTATCTTCTCCTTCGACCATTTGTTCAACCTGGACCTGACCATGATGCTCCTGACACCCTTACCGACGTACGTTTCGATCTTGGTCGCCGCAGGAGTATCGTCTTCCTCCACCGTCACGTATTCCCTCAGGGCCTCGAAAACCATCGTTTGGACCCGAAGCGTGGTCATGTCGGGTATCTGCATCAGTTTCCCCCTCGGATAAATCTCTTCTCCCTCCTTGACCTGCAGTCTCTGACCCTCGCGCTTCCACCCGGGATCATAGAGCACAAGACCCGCCCGCTCTGCGGTGACCTTGAGCTTGTCCTCATCTTCCCGGAGTTCGGTCATCTGCTCTTTGTGTTCATCAAGCGCTTTTTCCAGTCCTTTGATCTCCTGCTTCTTCCACTTCAGTTCGGCTTCCTGTCCGAGCTTCGCCTGTTCCAGTTTTAACTTGGCTTCCTTGAGCGCAGTGGTGTTCTTACGCGTCTTTTGGACAACGGTGTGAGTCTCCAGTATCTTCAGATCCTCCTTGGCCTGCTTTATATTCTCCTCAAGCTGTCTGACCAGTTGGGGAATTTCATATGTTTTCAGCAGCTTTCTGGCGGCAATCGCCTTTTCCAACGTGTTCTTCAAGTTTTCGAGGGCAAGCTTGTCCGATTCTATTTCGCTCTCGCTGTAGGGCTTGTTCAGCTTGGGGTTGGCGTTGACCTTATTCTTGAAATCCAGCTTCTTCTTGGCGATCTTGAGCTGTTTCTCGGTCATATCAATGGTAATGTCGGCGTTTCTCAGATCGTTTTCCCTCTGACCGCCCTTGGAGTTGAATCGCGTCAGGCTCTCTTCGGCGCGTTTCAGGATGTCTTTCTGCTGAGCGATCAGGCTTTTTGACTGTTCCTCGTAAACCGCCTGGTTCTCCTCGGCGTCCTGTACGGCGTTCTTCGCCTGTTCCAGATTGATCGCCTGCTGTTTCTCAGCCATGATTAACTGCTTGTTGGCCTGCTCCAGCGTCAGGTCCGCGTTGTTGATCGCCAGTTCCTTTGCGTCGATGGCGTCTTCAAGCTTCTTGGATTCAAACTCGACTATCAGATCGCCCTCTTTGACGACTGTGCCTTCCTCAACAAGCTTCTTGATGATCACGGACCATTTCAGCTCATTGGCGATAATTACTTTTTCTTCGGCCTCAACCGTACCGGCCTCGGTGGCAGTGATGATCAGCGTCTCTCTTATAGCCTCAGCGGTCTGCTTGGAGGCAGCCGACTGATCTCCGCCGAAAGGCCAGCATCCGCCCAGAGTCATAACCAGACATATAACTGGAATTAGAAGCAGTTTATTAGTCATCGTTCTTCTCTTTAGGGTCTGCTTTCTCCGCTTTTTTCGTATCTACGGCCGCCGCGTCGCCCTTCTTATTCTTACCGGACTTCAGATAGGGATACCTTTTCTGAAGCCGATCATATCCAAACGGAGTTTTGAGTTCAGAGAGCTTTCCTTTTGAATCCACGCTGAGCATGCCCAAACTCGCCAGAAACTGGAGTCTGGTGATAGTGTAGTTCACCAGCGAGCTTGTAAGACCGTTGAGCGAATTGTTCAGGGCGTCTTCGGCCTCCAGGACGTCGCGCGTAGTCGCCTGCCCCTGCTTCCGCTGGATTGCCAGCAGCGTTGTCCTTCGCTTGGCTATTTCGACGCTCTTTTCCTGTAGTTTGAAACTCCGGCCGGACTGCTTCAATGAGCGGAATGAGTTTCGAACATTCAGCGTAGCGGTGTCCTCGGCCTGGGAAAGAGATCTTTGTGATTGGCTTTTCGTGATCTTCGCATTGCGGTAGGCGTCCCGATTAGCGATCTGATCGAGATTGTAATTCAGTATCAGCTTGGCGTTGCGGGTGTGATGGTGTGTCTGGATACGCCCGGGCTGGGCTCTGTCGGTTCCCGGAGCCGACGCTTTGAGTTCAAGATCGAGTTGAGGGTTGAAATTGTCTGCTGCAATTTCGACATCCTTATCAGCATCCCGCGCGGTGGCCCTGGCCCTGAGCAGGGCGGTGTCGGTTATGAAGGATGTGCTGGTCGCCGCCAGTTCTGCAAGGGGCAATGCCTGCGGACCCTTGGCGTTCAACCGTATCAGGGCGCCGGGATAGTCGAGTTTCAGATCCTTTGAGATAGGAAGCCCTAGCGTGATTTTGAAGTTGTCCAGCGCGTTGGAGTACGCCAGGATAGTCAGTTCCAAAGCAATCTGTGCGTTCAGCAGGTCCTGTTCGGCCTGGTCTTGCTGTGCTCTGGTTAGCTCACCTCCCTCGACCATCGCCTCAGTCACAAGGTACGCCGTTCGCAGTCGCTCGATGTTCGTTCGGCTGTTTTCGAGCCGGTCCTTGAGCGTCATAACTGCGTAGTACTTCTGCATAATATCGACAGCAAAGGTCTGTCTGAATCGGTCGAACTCGTAGACGTCAATGAGGAAATCCCTCTCACGGCGGTGCTGCGGTTCATGCGCCAGGCCTCTCCACGCGCCTCGGAGCAACGGCTGGGTTAATCCGCCCTCGACGAGCGAACCGGCTTGCGAATCGGACAGGCCCAGGAAGTTAGTCGCGAAGTTCATGGACGCCCCGAGGGTCAGGAGTCCGCCCCCGACAAGCTGCCTGGTGAGGGTGTAGCTTCCGTCCCCGTTGATATACCTGTTTGTGCTGTCGACGCCGCCTTCGGGAGCGCCTTTGTTGGTGCGTATCATCTCACCGGTGGAATTGACCTCGCCAGCCGGCAGGACGGTTTCCCACCCCCGGGAGAGATTCGCCAGCGACAGAGCTGAACTGTAGAGGGCCTCTTTCCTTGTCTGAAACGCTCTACTGTTCTTGAACGCCACCTTCAGGGCGTCTTCGAGGGACAACACATCCACTTCGCTTTCAGTTTCATCCTTGGCTTTTCTGAGGTAATTATCACAATCGACCGGATTGTATGCGATGTCGAACCTGTACCCCTTGCCCAACGCCGAAGCCTGCCCCTCGGAAATGGTCCCGTACGCGTCGCGATCGGCCCATCTTGCAAACCACGCCGGAGAGCACCCGGACAACACGGTCATTGACACCGTCAGTGCGACGATCGATAGACCTGTCTTTCGTAACATCCGTATCTCCGACAAGAACCGATTCTCCGTTCATTCTGATCGCTATTGTGCGGTAGGCGGCGTGATTGTTCCCAATTGCATTCAGGCGTTATTTCACACTATAGATCCGCCGCTCGCCGCAAAATTGGACATTATTTTCAGATTTACTTCAGTACCGTCTCACACACCAAGCCAATGCCTGACAGAACTTACCCGATTATGCTGCGATGCGCCGCCCAGCCGACGATTAATCATCTTCAATGTACTTACGACTCATAAGGAACGTCACGCGTTTGGCGACATCTTTGGGCAAGGATTTCTTCAGCAATTTCCTTGCCGCCGACATGTTTGTCCGACGGGTGACGTGCACGATAACAATATGTTCGTTCTCCATCCCGTCGAGGAGCTCCCGAAGGTCGCGAACGTGTATGTGCCTTCCTTCTTTGGCCCGCGAGGCGTGTTCGTCGTCAAAGAACGTACATTCGACCAGCAGCACCTTCGCCCTGGCCACATGCGGTAATGAGGCGTAGTCGGATACTCCGGTATCGCCTAGATAGGCGATGTGCGGTATTTCAAGGCGTGTCGTGATCTCGACGCCCTTTTCCTTCAGTTCCACGATCTGCGGGCCGGTAAGGTCCAGAAACTCGGGTTTGAGTTTTCGGCGGACTTCAATAATCGAGTACCCCAGCGAGCCTGGAATGTGGCGGGATGCGAACGCCCTGACAATCAGATCTCGCCTTATCTCGTAATCGTCACCATCTCGCATGCCGATGAATCTGCACGGGGGCACATGCCCTTCAACACGGCCCCATGCCTGCATCAGGGCTTCCAGGGGCTGAACGAGATTGGCTGGAACAATCGCCATCCCATTGGCCATCCCCTGAAAATCTCGCTGGGCGAAGTAGTACGTGATTCCGGCTACGTGATCGGCGTGGCCGTGAGTCAGCAGGACGTGGTTTACGGTCAGGGCTTCGCGCGGGCATTTTCCGATATCGAAAACACAGTCGAATTCCGGCGCAACTATGACGGTTTCCTCACCGGCCACACTGTAACCGGCGATGGAAAAATCCTCGTATTCAAGCTGCGAAAGTCTGTAGGGACGAATCTTCATAACGGCGCCCTAACGGCGGGAGAAACTCGAATTGCACATGGTATTGAACAGGACCTCCCCGGTCAAGATTTTCGAGTGTTTAAACCGGCGTCGCCCCCGGAATGCTACGGTTGATTCATCGCATCGAGTCTCTGCTGGGCGTATTCGGCGGGTTTGGATTCCGAGAATCGCTCAATCACCGTAACGTACGTTTGTCTGGCCTGGTCGTCGCGGTGGAGTTTCTCACGGCAGAAACCCAGCCAGAACATCGATTCGGCCGCATGGGCGGTGTCTCCGGCGGATTCGAACTGCCCGGTGACCTGTTGGAGTTTTGGAGCGGCAAGGGCGTATTCAAGCTTGTCTATCAGCGCAAGGGCCTCGCGATAGACAATCATCTCATTTACCACAAGGCCGGGCGCCGTGCTCTTGTCGACTTGGGGGAACTTACCGGAATACCGCATAACCCCGCACCCAACGATAAACGAGACAACCGCCAGGGCCAGTAGTAGTGTTTTCCGATTAGCCAACACGCTGAACTCCCGTAAGTATCAGATTCGTCTCGAACAACCAATCCTGCGTGTCGGCGTCCGCCGACATCGGGCCCAGTGACGCATCGAGCGAAGCCAGCAGGTCGCTCTTGTTAAGTCGGGTAACGTAACTGCGAACAGCACTGGAGTCGGAAAGGTCCAACAGACCCAGACGTGTGAGCACTACTTCGGTCCGGGCCAGCAGCTTCTTGTCGGCGGCGGTACGCGCCTTTCGCTGCAGTGCAACACACCGCTTCAGCAGTCCTCTGCGTTTTATCGCCTCCTGCAACGCAGCCAAACCCGTCTTGCCCGGAGCAGAAGCTGCAAGATAGACTCGACGTATCTGATCGAGCGAGGCTTGGTGATTGGCCTTTAGTGCGGCGAGAGCTTGTTTGGCTTTGTCTCTTTCGGCGTTGGCGGTGCGGAATGTATCTTGCTGGCGTTTCAGTTCGCTAACCGCCACAGCCAATCGAGTCTTCAGACTCTTCAGTTCTTCATTGTCAGCGGGCGTTTTTATTCCGGCGGCTTTGGCGTCGGCGAGTTCCTTTTGAACCTTCTGCAATTCGCCCCTTGCGTCTTTAGTCGATTGCTCGGCCTTGCTGATCAGCGAGGTGAGCTTGGTCTCCATGACCTTCCATTCGGTTCGATCTCCAACCACCTTGCGGCTTTGGCGGGTAATCTGCGCGCGAAGCTCTTTGATTCTCAAGTCGTCAGCCTGCTTCTGTTCGAGCACTTTAGCAATCGCGGTGCGGGCTTCCGCAGCCTGGGAGCGGGCCTCGATCGCCTCGGCGCGGGCGGCGGCAAGTTCTACGGACAAATCTACGGGCTGGGTCTCGGGGACGGATTTGGCGATATGTTCACCGCCCGGAGCCCGCGTCGCCCGGGGCTCCACGGAATACTCCGACCCATGCCTCGACGACATGAACAGCACTCCCGAAGCCAACAGGAGCGATGCTGCAATGCCCACCGGCGCCCATCGCAGCAGGACACCGGCGCGAGAGCGTCCGGGGCTTGGCGCGGCCTTGGGCGCGACCGGAGCTGACAATTCCTCGGCGGCCTGTTTCGCCGCTTCAGCAGCGCCCCACTGTTGCAGCAGGCCGTCAACGCGCGATCGGGTTGTGTCATTCTTGTCGTCCATCGCTACACACCTATATTCCAATACCGGCGTTTTGCGCAGAAACAGGATGTTTTTACGTCCGTCATTGCACTATCCCCTTTCCCCGCAAGCATCTGGCGATACAGTCCAAAGCCTCGCCCAGACGGCTGCGAACAGTCGCTTCGGGCATGCCCGCTTCGGCGGCGATACCGCGCGTGGTCATACCGCGAACGTATCTCATGCGGACAAGTTCTCCCAACTGCTGGTCGAGGTGCGAGACACATTCGGCGACGGCGGAGTTTTCTTCGCGCTGTTCGGGTGTGCTGGACGCCTCCGCCGGTATCGCAAACATCGCATCAGCCAGTTCAGGATCGAAAGTGTTGGCGGTCGTCCGGCGGCGCCAGCACTTGCGCGCCACATTCCGCGCTATAGCCGACAACCACGCGCCGAACGCGCCCCGTTCCGGGTCGTATCCGCCCAGCGAACTGAATACGCGCACGAACGTCTCCTGCGTGAGATCCGCTGTGAGCGAACTGTCGAAACCGCTACGGCGGAAGTAAGCCGCCACCCGACCGGCGTGGGCCTGGTACAACTGCCTGCAAGCCGACTCCTCGCCAGCCAGCGATCGGGATACAAGTTGTTGCTCTGTTTGTTCCACGCGGACGCTATTGTCAACGAGAACCACACACCGCGTCAACAGCGCCGAATCCATGCAAGTCAATTTTATTCTGCGCAAATCCCTACGCTGCGGATATGGAACAGTGAACCTCAAACCGCGAAAGGAACTCAACAATGAAAACAATCGCGAAAACATCACTGCTGTTGATCGTGCTGGCGGGCGTTGGAACCATAGTCTTTCTCGGCTGTGGTGTTCCGATGAGATACTCGGGAATGGACCGGAGTGAAATGCAGGTTTCACGACCTGCCGCAATGCCAGGCCTCACCAAAGCCGTAGTGTCTGAAAGCCCCCGCCCTGAGATTCACCACAACACCGAAACCTACGACCGCATCGTCGACAATTCCTTCAGGCTGGTCACCGACCATCCGCTTTCCACCTTTTCGACAGACGTAGACACCGCCTCATACGCCAATATCCGACGTTTCCTCACCCACAACCAACTCCCCCCGCCCGGGGCGGTTCGAATCGAGGAAATGATAAACTACTTCACGTACGCATACGATCAACCGACCTCCAGGTCGCCCCATCCGTTCGCAGTGCACGCCCAGGCGGCGTCCTGCCCGTGGGAGCCGAAACACCGTCTCGTACGAATCGCATTGAAAGGCCGAGAACTCGACCCGACCAAACGTCCAAACAGCAACCTGGTGTTCCTGCTGGACGTGTCCGGTTCGATGGGCTCGCCCAACAAACTGCCCTTAGTGAAAGCGGCCATGAAAATGCTCGTCGAACAACTCGGCGAGGGCGATCGGGTGGCGATAGCGGTGTATGCGGGGGCGTCGGGCCTGGTGCTCGATTCGACGTCGTGCGATAGAAAAGAAGCTATAATCTCCGCACTGGACAAACTGCAGTCGGGCGGAAGCACTAACGGGGGAGCGGGAATTGAACTGGCGTACAACGTCGCAGTTTCAAACTTCATCAAGGGCGGAACGAACAGGGTTATTCTGGCTACTGACGGTGATTTCAACATCGGGACCACCAACAACAGCGAGTTGATCCGCCTGATCGAAAAGAAGGCCTCCAGCGGCGTGTTTCTAAGCGTTCTCGGATTCGGCATGGGCAACTACAAGGACTCCCGCATGGAGAAGCTCGCCGACAAGGGCAACGGGAATTACGCTTACATCGACAGCGAGTCCGAAGCCAGGAAAGTGCTTGTCCGCGAAATGTGCGGAACGCTGGTCACTATCGCAAAAGACGTGAAGATCCAGGTGGAGTTCAATCCCGCCCAAGTCGTTGCGTACCGACTGATCGGTTACGAAAACCGCATGCTCAACAAAGAGGACTTCAACGACGACAAGAAGGACGCCGGAGATATCGGAGCAGGACACACCGTCACGGCGCTCTACCAGATAGTGCCCGCTGGCGTGAAAGTCAACGTCCCCAGCGTCGACAAGCTTAAGTACTCCAGTTCGACAACCTCAACCGCCGCCGACAGCAGCGGAGAGATGATGACCGTGAAGCTGCGTTATAAGAAGCCTGACGGGGATAAGTCCACGCGGATGGACATCGTTGTCCGCGACGACGGGAAGAGCATCGATAAGACCTCCAAGGACTTCCGGTTCGCATCATCAGTTGCATCGTTCGGAATGCTCCTGCGAAAGTCGCAGTATAAGGGCGGATACACGCTGGACGCGGTCGCCGAACTGGCCGAATCGGCAATTGGCGACGATCCGGAAGGATACCGCAAGGAATTCGTAAAACTCGTCAATACAGCCCGAAAACTCAGAGCCAACGAGAACTAATCGGTCGCTGAAATCGCCCAGTCAAGATCCGAAGACCCCTCGGGGGGGGATTCTTCGGATCTTTTCTATGCGCGGGGGGATTTGCATAGCATAATGTGCATCTGACAACAGGGAGTACTATGAACAAGACAATCGTCTCACTCGCGATTTTGATATCGATACCGCTGACCCCCGCCGCACCGAGCGGCGCGCAGAACGTCAGTGTGGGCAAAGGCGGTTACACTACAACCGCCCCCAAGGGCATGAAACTCCCACCGAGGCGAATCTACCGCACGGACTCGATGAAAGGGAAACCCCAGACGACCGACTGGTCCAGTTCACTGCTGTGGGAGCAGTACTCGTCAAACCACTTCCCGCACCCTCTGGCTGTGCGTGCGGTCAAGGAGGGATTGCGCGTTTCATATCCCGGGGCGAGCATAAACACAGTAGCCAAACACATCATGGCCGGGCTCCAGAACGAACTGGTGCTCGGACACTCTCAAGCCGACGAGTTTGAAAACGCCAGCGTCGACTCTGAAGGCGACTGGTCTGTGAGCGTGTTGATGGCAAGTGGCGATCGGGCGATGCGACTCAGCTACGGACACGGTCTGCCTTTTGTCTACGCTGTTTTCACCGGTGGAGGCGCAAAGATCAGCTTCGACGGCAATGTTAAAATATGGTCCGGCGACGCAAAAACGCCAACGCTCGCGGTAACCACAAGGGGGCGTCATTACGGTTTATTCGGACCGGCCGGGTCGACCTGGAGCGGGCTCGACGGGCGTAAATTCGTGAATAAAAACGGATCCAAATCTTATTTCTCTCTGGCGATCCTGCCGGACGCCAAGCCCGAGACATTGAAGCTGTTCGAACGATACGCGCATAATCACGTGACAAATACGACGGTTAACTGGCGATACCGACAGTCAACCAGCAGTGTCGAAACCACTTTCACGTTAAAGACCAAAGCACACCAGGGTCGCGCCGACGGGACGCTTCTCGCCCTCTATCCGCACCAGTGGACGGCAACGAACCACAAACTGCTGGACATCGGATACACATCAGTAAGGGGACCGATGAAACTCGCAGCCGGGAGCAGTTTCACGACCTCGATGCGTTTCCCGGGCGTACTGCCGGCCCTTCCGGACAAGGGCTCCTACGATCGCAAACGCCTGATCGGTTACCTGACCGACGCTGCTGCAAGACCGTTCAAGAAGGCGCCCGACACATACTGGGGCGGTAAGACGCTTGGCGTGATATCAAGCATGATTCCAATAGCCCGACAACTCGGTCAGGCCGACACTGCAGCAGCCTTGCAGAAAGAATTGAAGTCGCGTCTGGAGAAGTGGTTCACCGCGCCGACGGGTGGAGACAAGACCGAACGCTACTTCTACTATGACAAGCTCTGGGGAACAATGATCGGACAACGTCCGAGTTACGGGTCGGCTGGATCCCTCAACGATCACCATTTCCACTACGGATATTTCATTCGCGCCGCGGCGGAGATCGCCCGAACGGATAAAGCCTGGGCTGCCGACAAGGCCTGGGGAGGTATGGTCAAGCTCCTGATACGCGATATCGCGAGCCCGAACCGCAAAGACCCGTTGTTTCCGTGGCTTAGATGCTTCGACCCGTACGCCGGACACTCCTGGGCCTCAGGCAATGCGAAATTCGGCGATGGGAACAACCAGGAGTCGTCGTCCGAAGCGATGAACGCCTGGACAGGGCTCATACTCTGGGGCCAGGCCACCGGCGACCGCGAGATCCGGGACCTGGGCATATACCTTTACACCAACGAACTTGCCGCCATAAACGCCTATTGGTTCGACGTAGATGACCGATTCTTCCCAAAGAAATATACTCAGTCGTGCGCGGCGCTTATCTGGGGCGGAAAAGCCGACTACGCCACATGGTTCAGCGCCGAACCGGAACACATTCACGGAATCATAATGCTCCCGATTCAGTCAGGATCGCTCTACCTGGGGCTCTATCCGAAATATGTCCGCCGCAATCTGCAGCACATGGCTAGCGTGCGCCAAAGCAAAAAGTGGAAGCATTGGCGCGATACATTGTGGATGTACGAAGCCCTGCATGACGGCGACAAGGCCATGGCGCGATTCGAGGCCGGTGTCAAGAGCATCCCTCTCCACGCGAGACCCAACACGTACCACTGGATCGGAAATCTCCAGGCGTTAGGTCAGGTCGACCGCACGGTAACTGCGGATTGTCCGACGGCGATTGCTTTTTCGCGCAACGGTAAACGAACCCACGTCGCATGGAATATGACCGAGAAGGAAATAACCGTGCGATTCTCCGACGGAGTGTCGGCGGACGTGAAGCCCAACCAGTACGCAACCAAACCCTAGTCTCAGCGATACAATTCGTCGATGAACGCTTGAGCGGATACGCCTTTGAGCAGGCTGCTTGAAAAGTCCGTACGAGACTCGACTGCGGTCTTGACGGGGCCGGCCAGAGACGTATCTCCCACAAGCACACTTCCAAGCAAATGCTCGTCGCGAAAAACAAATCTGTAATACGCTGCGTCCCGTTGGGTTTCCAACACCTGGAAGCTGCCGTCTTCGGGCTCGAACTGGCCGATACTGAGCAGATCCAGCCCGAGTACCTTCAAGGTATTTGCGCGCGGTATCCCGCCGAACTGTGCGGAGGCGCCGGCGGCGTTCATGCCTGCAATACCGCCCTGAAACTGTGAAGCTGACCAATTACCGTACAGCACGCCCTGGTGCTCGGCGACGTCTCCGGCTGCGTAAACCGCGGGATGCGAACTGGTCAGTTGGTTGTCGACAACGACGCCCTTGTTGACAACCAGCCCAACCCGCCGGGCCAGGTGACTGTTGGGGCGAACGCCCGTAGCCACTATAACCAGATCCGCGGGAACCGTATCGCCATCCTCCAATCCGACGCCCGCGACCCGCTCGCCGCCAAGAATATCTTTGCTGCGAGCATTCTTGCGAACCTCGACACCGAGTCTCTCCACATGACTCTGCAGTATCTCACCGGCCCGCCTATTCAACTGGCGCGGCATGAGCCAATCGTAGCTTTCCAGCAGTGTCACGTCCGCATTCCGAGCGGCGAGGGCTCCGGCGGTCTCCAGACCAAGCAGTCCCCCGCCTATCACGACACACCGCATTCCCGGTTGGAGAAACTCAAGTATCCATTTGGCGTCGCGGACCGTACGCACGGAGATCAGACCTTCTCGCCTGGCCCCGGGTATTGGGGGCATGAAGGGATGCGCGCCCATCGTGACGATCAACTTGTCGTACGGAACGACAGTATTGTCACGCAGGCGGACGCTCTGTTCTTCAAGGCGGATTTCAGCGACATCGGCGCCAAGCTGCAGGTCAATATTCCTCCGAGAATACCAATCGGACTGGTGGATCGGAAGATCCGTTTCGGGTATCTCCCCCGCCAGATACCGCGTGAGATTGAGGCGGTAATATGGAAGATCGGGTTCTCTGGAAACAAGCGTCACCGTACCTCCGGACGTGCTGTTCCTGAACGCCTCAATGGCCGATATTCCCGCTATACCAGCGCCTATCACCACCAGCCTGCCGGCGAAGCTTCCCTCCCCGGCGGTTTGAGACTCCTCAGCGATCGCCTCGAACCGATCCCTGGCCGCGGCGCAAACCGGGCATATTTCGGGCGCTTCGGGTCCGTCGTGGATGTAGTTGCAGTTCAAGCACCGCCACTTGCCAACGTCCGCCGGCCGAGCGGCGAGTTGCTCGGTATGCGGCGTAAAATCACCTGGCCCAGCCCCGCAAACCGGACAACAATCCGGACCGGTCGAACCGTGATGAACGTACCCGCACACCGAACATCGCCACAATTCCGCACTACCTGCAGTCATAGCGATGGTCCTGTCGATCGGACGATCAGTTTATCTCAACGAAACTTTCTTTGGACGCGTTGCAGACACCGCACTGATCGGGGCAGTCGCCTACAACGGTGTTACCGCATATTTGGCAGACCCAGACCGAATCGGTGACAAGGTCCTGTCCGGCGTTGACAGACTCGAGAGCCTGCAGGTAAAGACCGTGATGGATCTCTTCAACCGCCATCGCATTCTTGAAACCAACTATCGCAGCCTGGTTGCCTTCGCTTTCGGCCTCGGCCAGGAACTCCGGATACATGCTCTGGAATTCGTGTGCCTCACCGGAGACGGCCGCTTCAAGGTTAGCCGTTGTCTCCTGGACACCCGCCAGAACGCGAAGGTGCATGTGCGCGTGAACGGTCTCGGCTTCGGCCGCAGCGCGAAACAGTTTGGCCACTTGGGAGAAACCATCCTGATCGGCCTTCTTGGCGAAAGCCAGATACTTGCGGTTAGCCTGACTTTCGCCAGCGAACGCAGCCTGCAGATTATCGTTAGTCGCCATTTAGAAACTCCTTTGCGTTAAGAACACGGTTTTTTTCATCTTAGGCCCGACGCAGGGGCAAACCCATCAGAAAACAGAATCATCCGACAATAATCCTGCGGACGTTGTCGGCGCCCACCGGTTCTATCACTCCACGGTCGGTGATTATCGCCGTGATCAAATCGGCTGGAGTAACGTCGAACGCGGGGCTGTACGTTTCGATATCGCGTGGAGCGGTTCGACGCCCGAATCCTTCGATGATCTCCTCGGAGCCCCGCAGTTCGATAGGTATCGCATCACCAGACGGCAGGTCCAGATCAAACGTGCTGTAAGGAGCGGCCACGTAAAATGGAATACCGTGATGCCTGGCGAGGATCGCAACGCCGTAGGTTCCGATCTTGTTTGCCGCGTCGCCGTTTGCGGCGATCCGATCGGCTCCGGTGATAACCATGTCGATACGCCCTTCGCGCATTACCTGGGCGGCCATGTTGTCGGTGATGACCACCGCGTCGATCCCGGCGCGATTCAATTCCCATGCGGTCAAACGGCTGCCCTGAAGAAGCGGGCGGGTCTCGTCGCAATAGACAGTAAACGAGTGCCCTGAAGCATGCGCGACATACATGCCCGCGGTCGCAGTTCCGATCCCTCCGGTGGCGAGGGCTCCGGCGTTGCAGTGGGTCAACACCCCGCTGGACTGCTGAATCAAAGGCGCAGCCGCCAGTCCGATTGACAGACACATCGCCTCGTCTTCGGCGTGGATCGCCCGAGCCTCATCGAGCAGGATTCGGCGGATTTCTGCAGGAAGAGCGTCGGCGGATTCACCCGCCCTCGCCATCACGCGATTGACCGCCCATTCAAGATTCACCGCCGTCGGTCGCGACGATATCAGATACTGCCCCGCTGCGTTGAGGCTGGCGAGAAAGTCCTTTTCCGGCGCGCCC
The DNA here is from genome assembly GCA_030745875.1 of Phycisphaerae bacterium. Taxonomy (GTDB): domain Bacteria; phylum Planctomycetota; class Phycisphaerae; order SM23-33; family SM23-33; genus BS750m-G57. Next base: position 131,606 of record JASLNT010000090.1, on the reverse strand, counting down.
TGTGCGGCAACCACCATCCCGTATGCGGCCGCCACGCCTATCGCCGGGGCGCCGCGCACCGCCAATCGTCGGATCGACTCCCAAACCGAGGTCGAATCCCTGCAATCAACATAGACGGTTTCTTCCGGAAGCAGCGTTTGATCCAGGAGTCGCAGAAAGCCAGTCTCACTGTCGCCGACCCACTCGGCGACAGGCGCCGGAGGCTTGATATCTTCATGCGCCGCAATGTTTTTCAGTTTTTTCGTGTCGTCTTTCATGGCGGTGAGATTACCGCAAATAAGCCCGGTTAGCAAGGTCCGACAGCTCATCGGTCCGCCTGCGGAACCAAAGGAAGCTCATCTTTCGTCGCCAAATGTCCGATATTACATGGTGTCACAGCCGATAGCATCACAACGGGCCGACGCCCGGTGGCGGATTGCTGTGATCAGAGAAATACCCTCCTGCAAACTGCAGTGACGGCGCCTTGGTGAATCCACGGAAGGAGCCACGGATGCTGGTGTTGTCCAGACAGCGTGATCAAACCATAATCATAGGCGACGATATCGAAATAACCGTCGTCGACATTCGGGGCGAGAAAGTCCGCCTGGGAATAAGCGCGCCCCCGCACGTCCCCGTACATCGCAAAGAAGTGTACGACTCTATAAAACAGTCAGACACAAGCGGCCAGGGAGGGTCCGTAAAGTCGCTGGCCAGGAAGCCCGGCGAGCCCAAAGAGCAAAACGACGACAAACAAGACTAGCCAAAGCCCGTCAGTCCGCCCCTCTGTCGATGATCCGGCAGCAAAGATTACGCCGTAACGGCCACGGCTTCTTCAAGAACGGGGAAGTTCAGGCATTCAGCCAATGCGTTAACGCAGTCAGGATCATATCCCGCAGGCGAACACCGGCGCAGTTCCTGCACCGCTGCAAATGACGACAGCGCCAGCCTATGTGGGCGATCGTGCGTCATCGCGTCATAGGCGTCCGCCGCGCCCACTATGCGGGCGCTGAGCGGGATATTCTCGTCGCGAAGCCCCTCGGGATACCCCGTTCCGTTCATGCGCTCGTGATGGTATCTCGCCGCATCCAACGCCGCCGAGATACTCTGAAGCGGTTCGAGCACATCAAATCCAATCCGCGAGTGAGTCTTGACGGTGCGAAATCCCTCGGTGCCCATTTTCGCCCTGCCGACTATTATATGTTCCGGAATCGCAACCATTCCGATATCGTGCAGTTTCCCGGCGACTTCCAGTTGACGGACCTCATGATTCGAAAGCCCCATGAATTCGCCCATGTTCTTGGCAAGCATCCCGACCCTCTCGCTGTGCCCGATCGAATACTTGTCTCGAGCCTCAACAGATTGGACTATCCGCAGCAGCACGTCGATATAGTGCTCCTCGGCGATTGCGGCGGACTCTGACAGCCCCTCAGAATGTCTGGACAACGTGTCCAGCGACCAGCGAATTCTTAAGAGCATGAGGCCTACGACCACAATGACGATACCGCCCATCACCAGCGACGTTGTTTGCCATCCGTGACTGACAAGAATGGTCGCACAGACGGCAACAGCAAGCAAAGCTGCACTGAAACTGTGCCATTCGTTCCAACATTCGCCTACGGGGACACCGACGCCTCGATTATTTTGGGATAAATCGGCCAAGAACTCCTCCTTGAACGCGATCTTATTCACGTTCGCTCTCTCTCTCGACAGGCATGCAATCCACCCATTGCTCCTTTGCATGTCGAAGCATAAGTATAAGCTAGCGCATGTCTTCGCCGACATACGCTATAGGAAACCCTGCTGCCCAACCCGATGCCTCTAAAGATACTGTAAGATACAATCCGCAGATGGCAAATCCGTCGCTTCAACCATCATCGTTTTCACAGTAGTGCGCGTTTGAGGCGCCCCCTAAAAAGAAACCGACCGTCACGGGAGATCGTGACGGTCGGCGATGTTTGATACAGTAGCCCGTGTTCAGTCAATTCCGCCTGACTGCATGATCAAGGGGCTGGCCAGATCGCTGGGCAGGTTCAGGGCGCCCAATGCGCCGGCGGCGGCTTTGCGAACCGACACGTCGATTTTCGAATTAACGACATCGACGATGGCCTGGCTTTGGGTCTTGGTCAGTAGATTTCCAAAGCGTCTCACTGATTCAGCAAGTGCGGCGTACGCCGGTACGCGAACTTCGATGGCTCCGTCAGCCTGGTCGGCCAGGGAGGCAATGGCCTGCTGTGCTTTGGGACCGGGCAAAATGGCAAGGGAGTTGGCGGCGGCAACCGTTACTGCAATTCGCTTGTCGGCGAGAACGGTGATCAGGACCGGTTCAGTCTGTGCGATATTGTAGACTTTGTTGCCCGTCAGGCCCAGCAGGCGAATGGCTTTGGAGGCCCGAACTGACCAGTCAGAGGCTTCTTCGGGCGTCAGGGGTGTTCCGGCGGTCAACTTCGCAGCCTGGGGCAGTGCGGCGATTATCGGAGCCGCATCCTTTCCGGGCGTGACTAGAATCATCTTTCCATCAGCCTTGGCAAGCGCCGCAAGCTTACTGCCTGCTCCAAGAACTATCACAGGTGTGGGCCCCATGCTTGGATCGCTCCGAATCAAAGACAACGTCCTGTCGACCAGGTTGCTCTGGGAGATAATCACCAGGTCGACGCCGCCGGCCTCTCGTGCGCCTTTGATTGCCACCAGCGGATTACCGGACGATATAACGCTATAGCTGGCGCCTCTCATCGCATCGGTGATGACGTTGAGATCCTTGCCTTCAGCGACCAGAAGTACGCGTTGCGAACCGCCCTCTCTCAGAGCGTCCGACAGGACGGGCATCACAACCTGGTATCCGGGGAACGATTCCACTGGAAGAGCATGGGCCAGGACCTCAGCGGCCAGGAACCTTACTCTGCGATCCGGATACGACATCGCCGCCACCAGCGGTTGGACCGAACCGGCGTCGATGATCTTGGGAAGGTTCTTGGCTCCTGCGACATCACGCAGTGCGGCGATAGCTCCCAGCGCAACGGCTGTGTCGCCGTCTCGAAGAGATCTCGCCAGAACCTGCTGTGCGTAATCGCTGCCTGCCGCACGCGTGTAGTCGCCCGCCTTGGCCTGACCTTCAGCCACCAGCGGATCCACAGCGCCCTGGGGCAACTGCGCTTCACGCCTGAGGTAGGCTCCCAACCAGAGCGAAACGGCGGGTGAATATGTCTTGTCGGCCTGGAGAGTTTTTCTGGCCATACGCATAGCGTAGATGTCGCAGAATATCTCTCTAGGTACGGTGGTGTAGGTCAGCACTCCGGATTTAAAGTACCATACGTTGGCTGTGGTGAATCGTTCGTCGGGCAGGACTGAATCATGGCGATAGTAATACTTCAACGCCGTCTTGTAGTAGAGTTCCGCCAGCGATTTCTTTAAAACGCTCCGGTCGCCGTCGCTGCAACGCACGAGGGCGGCCACTACGATCTTGCGGGTCGCATCGGTAATATCCTTACGAAGAGAAACCTCTTTAAGATGCGCAACAGAGTGCGAGTATTCGATATCGCCCAGAGCAGCCGCCACGTGCTGGATCACGCGTTCATCTTTGGCCCCGATCAGCGCCTCGCTCAATCCCCGAACGTTGCCCCGTTTACCCCTGGGCAAGACCTTCGAGATGTTCTGTCTCAACACGGCCGAAGTCTTCGGATCGGCCAGCATGGCGAGCAACTGCGGCAGAGCGTATTCTTCACTCTGGCCCAGACGCGTTGAGGCACGCATGCGTGCGCGAAGATTGCCAGTCGAGAGCTTGGCGATCATTCGCTGGATTTCCTTCTCGTCCGAACGGAAGAGTTGGTAGCCCTTGTCGATCTCCTGGCGGATCTTCTGAACGATGGGCTGAAGCTTCTTAACGCCCAGCGCTCGGGTGAGGATCACTTGAGAACCGCTAACCTCAACCGAATGGCGGTATATCTCGTCGGGCTTCGCGTCGGCGAGTATGGCTTCGGCGAAACTCTTAGCCAGGTCGGCGCGCGCCATCTGAATGTAGTGAAGCATGTCGCGCCATTGCGTTTCGCGTTTCTGCTCAGCGGCCAGTTGATCGACAGTGCGGTCGGCGGCGGGAACCACACCGGTGGCCGGCGCCGCAGCATCAGCCGGAGTGGCCGCGGGGTCCGCAGCAGTAGTGTCTTGCCCAAAAGCCGTCGAGGCGACTGTGACAAATACCAACAGCACGATCAGCAAAGCTGAAAAGGATCGAGTTTCTCGCAGCATGAGATCTCCTATGTGGCCAGAGATTGACCGCATTATCTGCAGGCGATTACGTACTTACGCAGTACGTAGTCGCGCAGAACGCTTCCACTATCGCCTGTGATTATAAGCAGCCTGCTCAACGTGTCAACAAAAGCCTGAGCCTATATTTTACTAACTTTTCCTCGACTCCCCCGGACCGAGCCTTCTGCACTAAGCGGGATCAGACCAGCAGGGCTGTTTTTTTAATTAAAAATCTCTTGACATGCTCGCGTGACACCATAGAATCACCGCTCCTCCGTTTTCTCCTGCTGAAAATTCCCCACTAATCCCAGCCGGATGAAGTTCACGCCGCATGGATGCCGAGCGGATACAGAAACGACCTGCGGGCCAAAATGGACCGCCCTGCAGGCCAGAATAAATATGCAGTCGACGCAGGAGTCCAATCCTCGCGGCGACATCACTGAGGACATCCTCATGGTAAATCCGATACAACGCACGGTAGTCTTGCTGCTGCTTCTGAGCGGTTCGGCGGCCCTGTTGCTGGAACCGTCTAAATCCACGGAATCCGGCGACGCAACGGAATTGCTCCCGAAAAATAAAGATAAACTCCTAACCGCGATGATCGCACGGAATCCGGGGATTCCCGAGGTGCGCGTCTCGGCGCCGGAGATGCTGGCCGGGCCCATACCGCTGCCCCCGGCCGCGATGAAGCCTGTTGTTAACGTCACCGCCAAGGCCCCCCGCCAGGCGACGCGAACTATCAAGATGCTCGTAACGGCCTACTGTCCGTGCAGAAAATGCTGCGGAAAGTTCAGCGACAACGTAACAGCAAGCGGAAAGAGCATCTACACCAACCGTTCGATGTTTGTGGCCGCCGACACACGCTTGCTGAAATTCGGAACGATGCTGTCTATTCCGGGCTACCGCGGCGGACAGGCGGTTCCCGTGCTGGACCGAGGCGGGAAGATACGCGGATATCGACTTGATGTGTTCTACCTATCCCACAGCCAAGCCCGAAAATGGGGCAGACGATACCTGAACGTGAGAGTCATCTCGAACAGGCGGTAGTTTCCAAACCACCGCCAAATGCGATAGCCAACCGAGAGTTCAGTGGGCGTGGGGGCAGCCCGAACCGCATGCAGCCCCCTGAGAAACCATCGCCGCCGGACACTGATCGGCCGAACGACATGCACCAGCACCGGCCCCGCCGCCGTGAGCGGCGAAGGTCGAAAACTGCCTGTCGAGTTTCGCCGAACCGCATTTCTCGCATTTCGGCTTGGTCTTGCTTGAAGGCACGAGTTTCTCAAATGCGTGTCCGCACTTGCTGCAAACATATTCGTATATCGGCATGGGGGCTATAACCTCTCGTTGATCTTACAGTTTAGGCGCCAATCAATGTGCAATATAACCTATCGGATGTGCCTGGGCAATCGAATCTGTTGATAAGCCAAACCGCGGCGGATCGGAGAAACAAATTTTCTTTAAATTTTCTTTGAGGCGATCTAGGAATAATCTTACTTTCAGCACAATTATAACGTCTTTATCGGACAGATACTACGCCCGGAAGTGGCGATTCAGGCGGTGCTGGAGCTCGAAATGGCATCCGAAATATGAAATAGCAGCTGGAGAATCGCCTTGGAAAGTACTATAATTGCACAACTGGCGAGCTTTAGCGTTGATTCTCTGACGCTCTTGGATCGGGATCGCTTCAGTGCCGGTTTTAAGGGCGTCAGTTACGATAGGGTCGGGACAAGTCGCCAACGAGATGTTGCACGGACGTTCGCTCGGCAAGTACGGCCAACGGCGAAAGGACTCATTCCGCATTGTCGTGTCGGGCGCCGCTCGTGTCTGGAGTAAACGCAAGGAAACCCAATGAAGTTATGCGTCCGAGTAGTTAGGAATGAGGCCGGTGGTTACACTGCTCAGTGTCCGTCTCTCCCAGGCTGCACTGTGCGTGGTGGGACCAAACAGGAGGCGTGCGAACGTCTCGACGAGGCCATTCGCGGTTATATCGCGGCGGTCAACAACTTTGTACCGGAGCATCTGGATCACGAGGTTGTCGAAATCTAGCAGATCGCGGCCGGTCGACTCGCCCACACCGCTTTCTGTTCCCGCCGCGGTTATTTAGCAGCGCTGAAAGCGTTGCTTTTTTTTGTCCTCAACCGCCTTTTCGGTAAGCGGCGGCGCCAACTTTCGGGAGGTTCTTGACCATTCCGGCGTCGGTTCGCTTGAGTTCGGCGACTAGTTGATTGCGATAGTCGACAAGCAGGCGCTGGTGTTTCGGATCCACCGCCAGATTGGTTAACTCTTCCGGGTCGGCCTGGAGATCGTAAAGCTCTTCAATCTCGCCTTCGACCAGTGTGCGAATGTACTTGTACCTCCCCCGCCGAAGGAATATCCACCACGGCACGCCGCTCCAGCCCGGACGGTCCTTACGCTCGGTATCCTTCCCGTAGTAGTACTTGGTGTTCTCCATGAGAACGGGATGGTCCCACTTCATGTCCGGGGTCTTCAGCAGATCGCTTATATCGCGCCCGTGCATCTTCCATGGCGGTTCGATACCGGCTATCGAGAAGAAGGTCGGAATCAGGTCGTGCCCTCCCACCGCATGTTTGCAGAGCTTTCCACTCGCCGCGCGGCCGGGCATGCGAACGATCAGCGGGGAGCGCAGATTGGCGTCGTACGGCGCGTACTTCCATGCGAAACCGTGCTGGCCCCATGCGAATCCCTGGTCCGAGGTGAACACCACCAGCGTGTTGTCGAGCTGCCCGGAGGCCTTGAGCGCATCGAGCACCTTGCCTACGCCCTCATCCAGTGCGCGAACCGCCCGGTTATACTGCCGCACGGCTCGATCCAGAGTCCCGCCCCTTTTTGCGGGCCTTCCGGCGGCGTTGCGTTTCCAGACTCCGTAGTTCTTCATGTAGTCCGGTTTGGTCGGCCGAGGCGGATAAATATCCTTTGGGACTGCAACTTCCGGAGCGTTCTTGTAGTCCTTGTCATGCCGCCTGGCCGAGTTGTACGGACCGTGCACCGCATCGTAACAGAGCCACAAATACCACGGTTTGCTCAGGTCCTCAGCTCGCTGCTTGATGAAGTCAACGGCGTACCGGGTGTAATTGTCAGTCGAATACCCGCCCACCGCTTTGGGTTTCGCACCGTTGAAGCTGATCTTCTGGTTCTTGTAGTATCCCCCGTAGACGCCCGGTTGGGTGTGATCCCAGACAGCAGAGTAGTCCCAATCCCTCCCGTGTCCGGTGTCGCCGCCGGTGTGCCACTTGCCGATCATGCCCGTATAGTATCCGTGCTTGCGGAAAGTCGCTGGCCAGAACGGGCACTTCTTCGGATCATACGTACTGCCGGGGTACTTGCCCGTCATCCGCATACTCTCAATCCCGTGAGGCAGCTTGCCCGTAAGCGCGGTGGCTCGCGCGGGCATGCACCACGCGCCCGTGTAGCAATACGCAAACCGGACGCCCTGAGCGGCAATACTATCGATATTGGGCGTGCGGACCCACTTGTGAGCTTCTTCGTAGCAACTGACGCTTCGGATGCTCTGATCGTCAGTGAATATGTACAGGATATTCGGACGCGAGCGCTTCGGACGCTTCTCGGCTGCGAACATCGACCCCCACGCGCCTGCGGCGACGGAGCCGGCGGCGATTGTCTTGATAAACTCTCTTCGTTTGCAGGGATTCATGCAAACAGCCTCTATTCGCGCTTGGTGTCGTAGAGTTCGAACCCGCGACGGCGATAGTTCGCCAGCGCCGCGGGGTGATCTTCCGTGCACGTGTGCAACCAGACTCGTCGAGCCCCGCCAAACGACCAGGCTCGCCTGATCGCCTCGGTCAGCATCGCCCCGCCCAGTCCGCGATTGATGTACTGATCCAGAAGACCGAAGTATATGATCTCCACGTCGCCCGGTTCTTGCGCCTCCAACTCGAAGTAACCGGCCGACTCACCATCAACACAAGCAATCCACGTCTGCAACTCCGGGCGACTGACGTAGTCGGCCCATTGCTGATCGCTCCAGACCAGTCTGTCCGTCCACCCCCACTTCGCTCCGACTTCCCTGTAGAAATCGCGATTAGTCTCGAACGCCGGAGGGTCGACCATCGTGATATCAAGCCCTGGCGGGGAATCCTTGGGCTGCAACTGGCCGATGTCCAGCATTTCCAAGTAGTAAACGGTCGAAGATTTGTCCGATTGGCCCATGATTAAAGGTCACCCAGGCGTGATCTCTCCGTTCAGGTCCCAGAGGTCCTCCCAGGTTTGTCCGTCCTTCCAGAGGAAGACCTGACCCTTGATGAGGCGGCAGTTCCTGTCGATCGACTCGATTTCGGACATTTCATCGTCACTGAGCGGATTGCTGACAACACTCCGGAGGTTTCCGAGGTACTCGTTACGGTGCACTGAAAACGGTATCGGTATCTGCCCCCGCTGGACCGCCCACTTTACGCACACGACGGCCGGATGCACGCCCAGCCTTTCAGCGATGCGAACTATTACCGGATCTTCGATATCCACGGTATCGGCGGCGGTTTTGTCGCGGTCCGGGCGGGTCGGTGATCCGATTGGACAGAATCCTATCGGCACGATTCCGTTGTCGACAACAAACCTGAACAGCTCGCCCTGCTGGAAATGCGGGTGCAGTTCCATTTCGTTGCAGGCGGGTTTGATCTCGGCGTCGCGCAGCAGGAGTTTCAGCTTCGGGACCGTCATGTTCGACGTGCCGATATGCCTGACCATTCCGCGGGAAACCAGCTCCTCCATCCGACTCCATGTTCGCATGAAATTCTCGTGAATATACGGCTGGGCGTTCGGACTGCGCGAATCGACGTCGCATCCGGGAGCGTGGTAGTTTGGGAACGGCCAGTGCGTCAGGTAGAGGTCCAGGTAATCCAACTGCAGATCCGCCAGCGACTTCTCGCACGAGGCGATAACGTCGCCCTCAGAATGCTTGTCGTTCCACAGCTTCGAGGTGATCCAGAGTTCATCCCGCCCCAGCCCGCCTTCCATGATCCGACGAAACGCCCCGCCGATCATATCTTCATTACCGTAGACCGACGCACAATCGAAATGCCGGTAACCCACCGAAGCAGCCCCGATTACGGCCTGGGCGATCTGCTCGGGCGTGAAACGGTCCGATCCAAACGTACCCAGCCCGATCGCGGGCATCTCAGCCCCGTCGTAAAGAGTCCTCCCGGGCACGCTACGGGGATCCACCCCGTCGTCAGCGATCGCAAAGGCCTGATCGTCCATCGAATCTCTCCTGAATCGCAGGCAGTGACTTACTTGAATCGCACTGTACGCAGAGTCGCCTCGAGTGTCAACATCCGACCGCCGTCCCCGCGAAAAGACGCTACTTCACATTTGGTTCACACATTCTTCCTCGCCCAGGGTAGCGCCGGGCGGCGGTTACCCTTGCTAAATCCATAGAAGCAATCACCCTATCCGGCTGGGCAACAATAAGTTACAGAGCATGGTCAGTTGGCGATCCGCCTTGATCGCATGCTGAATACTCCCATCTCCTCGGGGAAGGTGTGAACCTGTGACACAATCCGCAAACAGCCCGAAACCAGCCCGGATAATCACTCTAACATTTTACTCTACAGTTGTTTATATCGATCCTGCCCGGCCACGAACCGCACTCAAAAAACCGTTTGACGCCATCGGGTATGTCACACCCCTCCCCGCCCGCTTTAACGCCTTTTCTAAAACGTGCATAACTCCATACTGCAACTGATCCTAATCCGCCTGGCCCGGTGGTGTGCGCGGGATAACCAGACCCTGGATTGAGCTTGCTCGACGCGCTGTATTGAATATAATCAATCCAAATGCCCTGCGACTGTAGCGCGGACGAACGCCGCAATCGCAGATGTGGACACTAAGCACTTGCCGCCGCCGCAATAACTTGCGACCCGGGAGGCCGAGATGACATTGCTGGTCCTGTCCTGCGCCCACGATAACTGCGAACCATTGCCCCGCCGCCTCTGTTGCGACCTCAGACGCCTGCACGCCATCTCATCCGGAGGCGGACAATTCCCGCAATGCAACGCGGAGGGCGATACATGATCTTTGAACTGCTGAAGGATTTTTCGACAACAGTGGCGGTGATACCAGCCAAACATGCGAAGCATCGCATGCTGGGGTTGCTCGAAGAAACCGTCCGCCGCGACATCCACTTCCTCGACCGGCATCCGACAGCGCTACACCAGTACATGCGGGACAACTGCGACAGGAGCGACGACTCACAGGAGCAGAATCGTCTGTGCGCCTCGTCAGGCATTGAAGAAGAGCATTCGGAGCTTGTCAGATCACGCACACATACGCTTTCGGCGCTTGTTGAGGTCTGGCGGAAAGAGAAGAATGCGACAACACCGGAACCCCTGCTGCTGTTTTCCAGGCGCCGACCAGTATCCAAATCACCCCACCCCGAAGCCGCCTCACCAGACGGGGGGTTCGAATTAGTGCAGGTTATTCCAGTTGATGGAATACGTTCGTTGTCCGTAGACAGGAGATGGAAGCTGGCGATCGCAGGCGGAAATGACGGAGTTCTGTACGTTTGGGATCTTGAAACCGGGGGCTTGAACTGGCGGATTGACGGGCATACCGATCCGATCACCGGAATCGCCCTGACGCCCGACGGCAAACGCGCTGTTTCGGTCTCTGAGGACGGTGTGATCAAGGTGTGGGATATCCGGCATGCGGCAGAGTTAATGATGATCGAGCCCCAGGCGGGTCCGCTCAGTTCAGTCGCACTCACGGATGGAGGGCACTGGTGCTACTGCGGCGCGGCCAATGGCGCCATTACCCGCTGGGCTCTTCAGGGCGGATGGAATGCGGGTGTTATGACTGGACATTCGAATACGGTATGCGCGCTGGCGGTCTGCGGTCCCGGCCTGATTTCAGCGTCTTGGGATGGAACGCTTAGACTGTGGAACGCCCATAACAATGCGCAAGCAGTACTCAGCGGCCCCAAGGCCGGGATAAGCGGCGTGTCGGTGGGATCGCCTGCGTGTTCTCGTGTGGTGGCAAGCTCCTTTGACGGCTCCCTGACTGTCTGGAACCTGGACGTCTTGAAGAAGGAGAAGGCATTGACCGGGCACAACGAAGAAGTCATGTCAGTAGCCGCCACCTTCGACGCCAGCATCGCGTTGTCGGGCTCTGTGCACGGTATCATGAAGGTGTGGAATACCGAAACGGGCGAGTGTCTCCAAACTTTTCACGGGCACAGCCTCGCGGTGCTCGCAATCCGCATGTCCCCCGACGGATCCCTGGCAGCCTCGTGTTCGGCCGACAAAAGTCTGAGAATATGGAAGTCCCGGAAATCGTGGAGCAAAAGAACATGAATGAACATCAAGAAAGAGTCGACTCCATAGCTATCGCCAACACCGCCGGACTTGTCATAACCGGCTCGTTCGATACTGATGTGAAAGTATGGAGCCTGGCTCAGGAAGCGGTGGAACGCGATTTGTCGGGCCACATATGCGGTGTAAATTACGTCGCAGTCTCTGACGACGGCTCGCGCGTGGTCTCAGCGTCTGACTGCGGACCGCTGAGATTATGGAATCCGCGGGATGGGAGCGTATTGGGTGTTTTCCTTTCAGATCCCGGACCTTACCCTGTTGTCTCTGTGACGGCCGATGGCGCCCACGCCCTCACATGCTTCGCCTGCTCGGAATTATGCATCTGGGATCTAAGCACTCTGCGTGTGGTCAGATCATTTGATGTCGCTCAGTTTCACTCTTGTTCGGCGGATATGACCGCAAGCGGCAAGCGAGCCGTATTGGGCGGGCTTGACGGGCCTGTGCGGGTGCTGGACCTGGACAGCGGTAATCTCCTTCACACACTCGAGCGTCATGGCGGCGAGGTGAGGCATGTCGCAATAACTCAAGATGGAACAATCGCCGCCAGCGCAGCCGAAGACGGCGTGCTTTGTGTCTGGGATCTGCACCGGGGAGTAAAGCTGACGGAATTCAGCGCAGAATTGGGATATAAGTCCGGGGCTCCGATCGCCCTTAAGAATGGGTTGGTGGTCTCCGATGACGGGAGTATCGTCGCCACCATCAACAATGACCGTAGCCTGACCGCGTGGCGGGTCCGCCCTCCGTGCGGGGCGGTCACCGTTCGTGGAGACCACCCGTTTGTCTGTTGCGCCGTCTCATCTGATGGACAACTGCTCCTGGTAGGCGATGCCGCGGGCGGAGTACACTTTCTCCACACCACGGACCCCGCACCGAAAGGGAACTAGATTCGTTACGAGGAGCAACGAACCGAAGATTGATGCGATGCGGAGGCATTGGGGCCGACTCTTGTTTAGTATTTCAAACGCTAAGCCCATGCTCCGTCAATTCCCCGGAAAGAAGCGTGGACAAGCAGATTGAATAGACAGATAATCGGCCAATGAACGTAATGCTGCATCGCATTTGACCCAGCCGAGCGGGATAAGCCAGCAGATCCTCCGCCGAAGGAGTACAAGCGATGACGGAAGCAGCCCCGCAACCTGAGATTCGCCAGCGTGTTGTGCGTGTGTTCATATCGAGCACGTTCAGCGACATGCACGCTGAACGCGACGAACTGGCGCGACGAGTGTTCCCGCAACTGCGGAAGCTCTGCGAAGATCGTGGGATTACGTGGACCGACGTCGATCTGCGATGGGGGATCACCGCCGAGCAAATAGACGAGGGCAAGCTCCTGCCGATCTGTCTGGCGGAGGTCAACAACTGTCGCCCGTTCTTCATAGGTATGCTGGGCGAACGGTACGGATCGCCGCCTAAGCAAGGAGATATTTCCGACGACCTGATCGCCGCCCAACCCTGGCTGGCCGAGCAAACTGAGCGTTCAGTGACCGAGTTGGAGATTCTCCATGGCGTGCTGAACGATCCGGGGATGGCTAACCGTGCGTATTTCTACTTCCGCGATCCGGCGTACATCCAGACCATACCGAACGAGCAGAGGGACGACTTCAAAGAGGCCGACCCGGCTGCACGCAACAAGTTGGAGGCCCTGAAGGACAATATCCGTCACAGCGGTCTGGCGTTGCGTGAGGGCTATTCAGGCCCGCAAGCTCTGGCCGATATGGTGTTGGCTGATCTGACCGCAGCGATCGACGACGAGTTCCCGCCTGACACCGAGCCGAACCCACTGGACGCCGAAGCGTCTGAGCACGAGGCCTTCGCCGTCAGCCGTTCGCGGATATACCTCGGACGCGACGAATACTTCGCCCGCCTTGATGACCATGCCTCCGGCGAGGGCGCCCCGCTGGTGGTCGGAGGCGACTCCGGCTCGGGCAAGAGCGCCCTGCTGGCCAATTGGGCTCTGCAATATCGTCGCGACCACAGCGACACCCCGCTGATGATGCACTTTATAGGCGCATCGGCTTACAGCGCCGATTGGGCTGTAATGCTCCAACGAATTATGGGCGAGTTGAAGCGGCGCTTCGACATCGACGGAGACATCCCCACTAGACCTTCCGACTTGCGCGACGAGTTCGCAAGCTGGCTTCACATCGCCGCCATGCGTGGGCGGATAGTGCTGATACTCGACGCACTGAATCAACTTGAGGACAAAGACCAGGCGCCGGACCTCACATGGCTGCCTCCGACCATCCCCGCCAACATCCGGTTAATCGTCTCAACGCTGCCCGGGCGATCGAACGAGGCTCTGGCTAGACGCGACTGGCCGACGATGACCGTCCGGCCGCTGACAGACCACGAGCGGCGGCGGTTCATTGACGAGTATCTCAAGACGTTCACGCGAAACCTGAACGAAGACCGCACAAATCGCATCGCCTCGGCGCCGCAATCGTCAAATCCGCTGTACCTCCAGACGCTTCTGGACGAGCTCCGCGTAGTCGGCTCGCACGACCGCCTGAGCGAGCAGATAGACGAGTATCTGACCGCCGAGAACATCCCGCAGCTCTACGAGCAGATCCTGAATCGCTACGAAACCGACTACGATCGCGATCGTCCGAATCTGGTGCGCAACGCGATGACGCTGATATGGGCCGCCCGTCGCGGTCTGAGCGAACCTGAGTTGCTGGACCTACTGGGCAGCGCCGGTGAGCCCATGCCCCGCGCCCACTGGTCGCTGCTGCACTTCGCGGCCGACCGGTCGCTGGTGACGCGATCCGGCCTGATTAACTTCTCCCACGACTACCTCCGCCAAGCCGTCGAGAATCGCTATTTGGTCGAGGATGCCGACCGCTGTGGAGCCCATCTCCGCCTTGCCGATTACTTCGAGTCCTGTAATCTGACTGCCCGCAAGGTCGATGAAATGCCCTGGCAGTTGTCCCGGGCGGACAATCCCGAGCGACTGAAAGACTGCATCGTAGACCTGGACATGTTCATGGAACTCAAAGTGGACACGAAGATTCGCGAGTTGTTGGGTTACTGGCTGCAACTTGACGCATACGACAAGGTTGCGGAATACACCCGCGCCCTGGACGCTCGCGAGTCCGTATCCGGCGCGGATGTCGATCTTTCGCTTGGCCTGAACGAAGTGGGCATGTTCCTGAAGCAATGTGCAGAATACGCTGGCGCCGAACCGCTGTTCCGCCGCTCGCTGGCGATAAAAGAGGCGTTGCTCGGGCCAAACCATCAAGAGGTGGCTGCAGCTTTGAATAACCTGGCGACACTGCTGGATGACACGGGCAGGTATTCGCAGGCCGAGCCGCTGTATCGTCGCTCCCTGACGATAAGGGAAAAAGTCTTCGGACAGAGGCATCCGGAGGTCGCCAGGGCTCTGAACAATCTGGCCGGGCTGTTCAGAGTCACCAACCGTCATTCGCAGGCCGAACCTCTGTATCTTCGCGCCCTGAAGATCGATGAGGCGTCGTTTGGGCCGAACCATCCGGAGGTGGCCACGAATTTGAACAACCTCGCAATGCTGCTGGCGGACACCAACCGTCACTCACAGGCCGAGCCTCTGTATCGCCGAGCCCTGGATATCTGCGAGGCATCGTTCGGGCCGAACCATCCGCACGTAGCCGCGAGTTTGAGCAATCTGGCGGAGTTGCTGAAAGCTACGAACCGTCATTCGCAGGCCGAACCACTGTGTCTCCGCGCTCTGAAGATATTTGAAACATCCCTCGGGCCGAACCATCCCAGCGTAGCAACGAGTCTGAACAGTCTGGCGGGGCTGCTGGCGGACACAAACCGTCGCCCGCAGGCCGAACGGCTGTTTCGCCGCGCCTTGAAAATCGACGAAGACTCGTTCGGACCAGACCATCCCAGCGTCGCCAGAGATTTGAACGACCTGGCGTATCTGCTTAAGTCCACAAACCGGTATTCGCAGGCCGAGCCTATGTATCGCCGCGCCCTGGAGATATGCGAAGCATCCTACGGACCGAACCATCCGAACGTAGCCATTCGGCTGAATAATCTGGCGGCGCTGCTGATGGCCACGAATCGTCATTCGCAGGCCGAATCGCTTTATCGCCGCGCCCTGCAGATCGACATCAAGTCGTTCGACTCGAAACATCCGAACGTGGCCATTCGTCTGAACAACCTGGCGCGGCTGTTGGCGGACACGAACCGCCATTCGCAGGCCGAGCCGCTGTTGCGCCAAGCCCTGCAGATCGACCATGAGTCGTTTGGACCGAACAGTCCTAAGGTGGCCATTCGTCTGCACAATCTGGCGCAACTGCTGGCGGACACAAACCGTCATTCGCAGGCCGAACCGCTGTTTCGCCGCGCCTTGAAAATCGACGAGAACTCGTTCGGACCAGACCATCCCAACGTAGCCAGGGATCTGAACAGTTTGGCGGAATTGCTGAGAGTAACGAAGCGTTACTCACAGGCCGAACAGCTGTATCACCGCGCCTTAGAAATCGACACGGCGTCCTTCGGGCCGAACCATCCGAACGTAGCCTTGGGCTTGAACAATCTGGCGATGTTACTGGAGGACACGAACCGCCATTCGCAGGCCGAGCCTCTGTATCGCCGCGCCCTTGCGATCGATGAAGCATCCTTCGGGCCAATCCATCCGAACGTAGCCAGGGATTTGAACAATCTGGCGTACCTGCTTTGGTCCACGAATCGTCGCTCAGATGCCGAGCTCCTGTATCAACGCGCGGTGAAGATATGTGAAGCATCCTACGGACCGAACCATCCCTGGTCGCGAGGCATCAAAGAAAACCTGGCAATCCTGCAACAGGAAATGTACGGTCGACCGGGGAGGTCCTAGGTCCGCTTCGCGGCGACAAGGCGATAACCACGAACATTTCAGGCGTCACGGGCGACTTGTTCGCCGCGTCGAAACGTTCGGCGATGTGCGGTGTTTGAACGCCGGGTGCGTTAGTTTCGTTTCTTCTTCGGGCGGCGGGCGAAGAACTTCTCTTTGTGTTTGTCGGCGAGAGCCTTGAGTTTCGCGGCTGTTTCGGGGTGGTCCTTTATCACGTTCTTGCTCTCGTACGGATCGTTCTCCATGTCGAACAGCGACAGTTCAATCCGCTTGCCCTCGTACCGCCCGGGCTTACCGTCCTTGCCCGGGGTCTTCAGTTTTCGGTAACCGTGGGGCAGGTGCAGCTTCCATTTCCCATCGCCTGATATCACGCCCTCGAACGTTCGCCCGGTGGAGAACGGATAGTACGCGTGGGGGTTCTTGGCGCCGGGCTTGTCGGTGATAAGGTCCCAGACGTTCTTCCCGTCGATAGTGTTCCCGGGAAGTTTCGCTCCGCTGAGATGGGCGAAAGTGGGCAACAGATCGATCGTGCACAGCATTTTCTGCGATACCGCACCTGCTTTGATCTTCCCGGGCAGCTTCATAACGCAGGCGCTGCGAATCCCGCCGTCGAAACCGGTGGCTTTGGCCTGGCGGTACGGGGTCGTGCCCGCGTGGTTGCCGTACGAAACCCACGGACCGTTGTCGGACGTGAAGATCACCAGCGTGTTGTCTTCGACTCCGCTGTCCTTGAGAGCCTTGGCGATCTGTCCTACCGACCAGTCGATTTCCATCATCACATCGCCGTACAACCCCGCCCCGCTCTTGCCCTCGAACTTCTTGCTGCAGTAGATCGGAACGTGGGGCATGGAGTGCGGGACGTAGAGATAGAACGGTTTGTCCTTGTGACGCTTGATGAAACTCACGGCGTGCTCGGCGTACCAGGTGGTGAGATTCTTCTGGTGCTCGGGGGTCACGTCTGCGATGGTCACCTTCCCGTTGTCCCAAAAATTCAGGGGATACTTGTCGAAGTTCCGGGTACCGGGATGGTGCTTCCACATGTCGTTTGAGTACATGAGCCCGCACGACTCGTCGTATCCGCGGGCCGGGGGACGCGTATCCGGATGGTCGCCTACGTGCCACTTGCCGAAAACGGCCGTTGCGTATCCGGCGGCTTTGAGCATCTCGCCGGTGGTGGCGAATTTCGGATCGAGCCCGCGGGCTCCGGGTCCGTGAGCGCCGAACATTTTTGTTCTCCCCGGCCAGCATCCCGTAAGCAGCGCCGCCCGCGACGCCGAGCAGATCGCCTGGGGCACGTGGAAGTTATGGAAGCACGTGCCCTCGGAGGCGAGCTTCTTTACGTTTGGGGTGTCGTATTTGGGCTTTCCGAACGGTTTGAAGTCAGCCCAACCGGAATCGTCGAGAAAGATGACCACGATGTTCGGCGGGCGTTTTTTTGCGGCGCGAGCTGTGCCCGAAAAGGCGAGGGCTCCGGCGGCTCCGATTGCGGTGATTCTGAGGAATTCTCTGCGTGAATGCGTGGAATCTGATTTAACGACCATGCGTATTGCCCTTTCATTGCGGCCCGGTGAGTTCGGGCCTGTGAGCTAATCATATCGCGGGGGCTTGCTCCGATGCAATGGTTGGCGGTATTGTGGCGTTTGGCAGGTGGACACTACACGGGATTCAGGAGCAAATAACATGAGAATTAAAGTAGCGTTGCTGACGGGGATGTGCCTGGTCTTGTCTCAGAATGTGCGGGCTGAATCCGCCGCTGAGATTCTCAAGCAATCGGGCCTGACAGGCGGGCTGATCGTACACGTCGGCTGCCGAGACGGTAAGCTCACCGCCGCGCTCGGAGCCCGGGACGGATATATCGTCCAGGGCCTGGACAGTTCATCAGACAACGTAGACAAGGCGCGGAAACTCCTGAGCGACAAGAAGCTCGGAGGCAGGGTCACGGCGCGCAAGTTCGACGGTAAAACGCTGCCCTATCGCAACAATACGGTTAACCTTGTGGTAGCGCCCCCGGGGGCGGTGTCGGACGCGGAGATCACAAGGGTCCTGGCGCCGAAGGGCGTAGCGATAGTGGGCGGAAAGAAACGCATCAAGCCTCGCCCGGAGGCACTCGACGACTGGACGCACTACCATCACGATCCGCAGGGAACGATGGTCGGTCTGGACAAGACCGTCGCCCCGCTGCACGGCATCCAGTGGATGGCCGCACCGAAGTGGCTTCGCAATCACGATTTCATGACCGTCATGCACGCGATGGTCACATCCAACGGGCGCGTGTTCTACGTAATAGACGAAGGTCTGCGGAATCACATTCTTCTGCCCGCCAAGTGGGTTCTGATCGCGCGTGACGCGTTTAACGGAACGGTGTTGTGGCGGAGGGAGTTGAAGGACTGGCATCCGCAGAACTGGCCTTTGAAGAGCGGACCGGGGCAATTCCCCAGGCGTTTGGTGGCGGTCGGAGATCGCGTATACGTAACGTTCGGGCAGACCGCACCGCTGACCGTGATCGACGCGGCGACCGGCGAAACGATCCGCACGTGCAAACAGACCAAATCCACCGAAGAGATCATCCTGGACAACGGAATTCTCTATCTGCTGGTGAATCCCAACCGCAAGCCGGTTGAGTTTACGGTCAAATCGACCGGATACGGGGAGATCAGACGGGCCTCCAGCCAGTGGGCCTGGACTCAGACCGGCCCGCCGGAAAGCGTAATGGCGGTCAACGCCGACTCGGGCAAAACGCTCTGGACGCACAAGAGCAAGGTCGCTCCGCTGTCGCTGACGCTTGGCGAGGGGAAGGTGTTTTTCTCCAACGGAAATGGAATAGTCGCCCTGAACCGCAAGACGGGCAAACCGTTGTGGACGTCGACCGGACCGAAGATCGGCAAGGTCGGAACGGGCGGGGCCGTCCGAGCAGTCTATTCAGACGGAGTGCTGGTTGTCGCCAACGGGGTGAGAACGACCGCCCTGTCGACAAAGGATGGAAAAGAGCTCTGGAACGGAAGGCTTCTTCATTCCAGCCACCACTGCCCAAACGACCTGTTCGTGATCGACGGTTTGATCTGGTCGGCTCACACGGGAACGGCCCAGAGGCTTGGGACCCAGATATGGGCGATCGATCTGCACACCGGGAAGATCAAGAAGGATTTCAAGGCGACCAACCCGCCCGCGTTCCCGATGCACCCGAGATGCTATCCCAGCCGGGCCACCACGCAGTACCTCCTTACCAACGGGATGGGCACGGAGTTCTACAAGCTTGGCGACACGAAAATGACGCTGCACCACTCGGTGCGCGGAAGCTGCATATACGGGATCATGCCCGCCAACGGTCTGCTCTACAAGCCCCCGGACACCTGCGCGTGCTACTACCAGTCAAAGTTGGAGTATTTCTGTGCGATGTCGCCGGAGTCGGCGTTGAAGAAGAAGACGCCCGAGGCCGATCGCCTCGAAACCGGTCCGGTGTATAAGGACATCATCAACAGGAAAGCCAAACCCGCCAAGCTGACGGATTGGCCGATGTACAGGCGGGATCCGTCACGGAGCGGATCGACCCTGTCGCCGATAACGAGCGACCTGAACGAGAAGTGGAGCCTTAAGATCGGCGGGAAACTCACCCAGCCGGTGATCTCAGAGGGACTGGCGTTCGTATCCTCGATACCCCGGCAGACTCTCTACGCGATCAACACCGCAACGGGCAAAATCGCGTGGACGTTCACCGCCGGAGGAAGGATCGACTCAGCCCCCACTATCTACAACAACACGGTTCTCTTCGGATGCGGGGACGGGCGGGTCTATTGCCTGCGCGCCGAAGACGGAGCCGTCGCCTGGCGATATCTGGTTGCTCCGGCGGACGTGCAGATGGTCTCGTATCAGCAGGTCGAATCGGTCTGGCCGGTGCACGGCGCGGTGCTGGTGGTCAACAGCAAGCTCTACGCACTGGCCGGGCGGAACATGTTCTTCGACGGCGGGATGCGTCTGGTGGTGCTCGATCCGAAAACGGGCAAGATGATCTCCGAGAACATGATGGACAATATCGACCCGGAAACGGGCAAGGACTTCCACGAGAGAATCATCGCCAAGTACATGCCAATCGCAAACCCCGACATCTTCTCCAGCGACGGGAAGCGAGTTTACATGCAGGAGCAAAACTTCGATCTTGAAGGCAAGCGGATCGGAGTGGGACCCACATTACCGGGTAAAAAGGCGGCTGCAAATCCGGCCGGCAAGCACCTGTTCTGCCAGACCGGGCTACTGGACGACGCGTGGTTCCATCGCTCGTTCTGGATTTACGGCGACGATTGCGGAGAAGGATGGGGCGCATACGCCGGCACGCGACGAAGGGCCCCCTGCGGGCGGATAATGTCGTTCGACGACAAACGCATATACGGTTTCCGCTCCGATCCGCTGGGCAACATGCTGCACCCGCGCACGAGCTACAAACTGTTCTGCGCCGACAAGGAACCGCCTCAGGCGGTCATTGCGAAGCCCATACCGGCGCCCGCCCCGAAGGCCAGACAAAAAGGCAAGGCAAAAGGCAAGAAACCCAGAAAGCCCCGCGTAAGACGCCCTCGCGGAGGGATCAAGCATCACTGGCAGGTCGAGACGCCCGGTCTTCTGGTCAACGCAATGGTGCTGGGCAAGGGCAAACTGGTCCTCGCCGGACCGCCCGACCTGGCCGACGAAACGAAAATGCTCGGACATCTCCCCGGAGCCGACGACGATTCCAACCGACAGGTGCAGGCCCAAGCTGAAGCCTGGATGGGCAAACGAGGCGGGCTGCTGCGGGTCGTCTCGTGCGAAACCGGTGAGAAACTCAGCGAATGCAAACTCGACAGCGTCCCGTTGTTTGACGGGATGAGCGCCGCTGAAGGCAAACTATTTATCGTAACGCTGGACGGGAATATAGTATGTATCGGAAAATGAAGAGACGCGATTTTATTAAGCGAATGGGACTCGGCGCCGCATCGCTCGGACTGGCCGGTCTGACGCCCCGCCTGCAAGCAGCGAGAAGCAAACCGGGGAGACCGAACGTTATTCTCGTCCTGACCGACGACCAGGGTTACGGGGACCTGTCGTGTCACGGGAACCCGTTGCTGAAGACGCCCAATCTCGACAAACTTCACGCCGAATCCGTGCGTTTCACCGACTATCACGTCGCGCCGATGTGCACCCCGACGCGAGGCGAACTGCTGACCGGGCAGCAGGCCTTCCGCAACGGAGCGGTCTTCGTCTGCCAGGGCAAGTCAATGCCCAGGCGAGGCATTCCCACGATGGCCGAAATGTTCAAATCCGGCGGATACGCAACCGGGCACTTCGGAAAGTGGCATCTCGGAGACAACAACCCCTACCGCCCGCAGGACCGCGGATTCGACGAAACCGTGCATCACGGAGCCTGGGGCATCACCTCGATGGCCGACCACTGGGGCAACGATTACAACGACGACATCTACGAACACAACGGAGTGCGAAAGCAATACAAGGGTTACTGCACCGACGTCTGGTTTGATGAGGCGATGAAATGGATGTCCGCCAGGCGGAAGGCCAAACAACCGTTCCTCTGCTACATTCCCACCAACGTGCCCCACTGGCCTCACATCGTCGAGCAAAAATACGCCGCCATGTGCAAGGGCAACCGATTCCTGGGCATGATCGCACAATTCGACGAGAACATGGGGCGCCTCGAACAGTTCCTCAAGAAGACCGGACTGCGCGAAAACACGATCATGATCTTCATGACCGATAACGGGACGGCTGGAGGGCATAGAATCTTCAACGCGGGAATGCGAGGACACAAAACCCAATACTACGAAGGCGGACATCGCGTTCCGTTCTTCCTGCGCTGGCCGGCGGCCGGGCTCGACAAACCGCGCGATATCGACGAACTGACCCACAGCACGGACGTATTGCCCACGCTGCTGGACATGTGCGGCCTGAAAAAACCCGCACACGCCAGGTTCGACGGAGTTACGCTCGGCGGGCTGATCAAGGGCAAGATCGACAAGCTCAACGACCGCAAGATCGTGATCCAGTACAAGGACTTCCGGCGTCCGGGCGTGGTGCTTTGGAAGAAATGGCGCCTCGTACACGACAGGGAGCTGTACAACATCGCCGACGATCCCGGGCAGAAGACCAACGTGATCAAGGATTATCCCGACGTACTCAAGGCGATGAGAGACCATCACAACGCCTGGAGAACTGAAATGACGCCTCTGCAGAAGGAGATCAACACGATAAGCATAGGCGTTGAGACCGAGCCCGAGACGTTCCTATGCTCAGCCAACTGGATTGGATCGTACGCGGACAGTTGGCACAATATTCGAGGCGGCGTGAAAAACGGTTACTGGGACCTGCAGGTCGAAAAGACCGGGAAGTATACGATCGAAGTTTGCGGTTGGCCTAAGGGCTCGGGCGTCCTGCCCAAGGACAAGCTGCGCGGAATCCCGGGGCGTCCGGTGGCCGGGGCGAAACTCAAACTCGGCGACAAGGAGCTGACGAAAAAAATGGCTCCGACTGACTTGTGGGCGACGTTCACTGTCAACCTGACCAAAGGCGACAAGCCCCGCCTGCAATCGTGGTTCAACAGCGCCGAAGGCAAGGATCTCGGCGGATCGTACTTCGTGTACGTTACGAAAACGTAGCGATACGAAGATCAGATAATCTGCTTGAGGTTTTCGGCGATGATTTGTCGTTGGGAGTCTGTGAGGCTCTGGAGCGGAGGCGCCATCGCATCACCGCATATCCCCATGCATCTGAGCGCGCACTTCAGGCCCTTTACGTAACTCGACGGATCCTCGACCGCGTGATAGATGGTGTCGTAAATCAGAACCACCCTCTCCTGCAGCTTGTTCACCGTTTCCTGATCTCCATCGCGAGCCGCCCGGTAAAGGGCGACGTAATGGTCGGGGAACAGATTCCCCCCTCCGCTTACGGCTCCGTGGGCTCCGAGTGAGATCGCCTGGGCGGTTAGTTTGTCCGGTCCGATCATCAAGGTGAAGTCCGGTCGGTCGGCGAGAGCTTCCGCGATTTGGCGGAAGTGTTCGATATCGCCGCAAGAGTCCTTGATCCCGACAACGCCCGGAATATCCGCAGCCGCCCTGACCGTTTCAGGCTCGAACGACAGCTTGGTGCATCCGGGTATGTTGTAAAGGAACAACGGCAGGGGCGATCGGTCGGCAAGTCGCCCGACGTAATCGAGAATGTCGGCTTGGGAGGCTTTGAAGTAGCACGGATGCGTCGCAACTATCGCCGCAGCGCCGCAGGAATCGCTCTTCTTCGCCAGCGACACCGATTCGCTCAGCGAAGTATCGGTTACGCCCACAAGAATCGGAACGCGCCCGTCAACAATTCGACACGCGTGCTCGACAAGATCGCCTCTGAGAGCGCGCCCCAGCGACGGGCCCTCGCCGGTGGTGCCCATGATGAACAAACCGCTCGCACCGCCTGCGAGTATGTGCTCGATCAACCGCTCGGTTCCGTCAACGTCAAGCGTATCGCTGTCGAGCAGCGGAGTGGCCATCGGCGGGACGATGCCCCGCAGCGGTCTGGTCAGTTCGGCGTGTGTCATTGTTTCTTACCGTCCTTCATTGTCAGCTTGCGGAAGTTCTTCACACGATAGAACGCCAGATAATTCGCATCGTGGCTGTTATGGGCTCCGCCCACGCCGTCGGGATACGCCATCCTAATAGCCGCGATCAAATCATCGCCCTCGAACAACCAGTCGACGTACTGGAAACCTACTTTATGCGTATCGGCGTGTTCGAGAATTATCGAGCGGATCGTCCAGTTCTTCAGATCCGGTGAGGACGTCAGCGCCAGGACGTTTCGCGTGCGGTCGGCTTTGTTTTTGCCTCGATAGCGTTCGAGAACGGGATTGGTCAGCGACCAGTAGAGTTTCGTTTTCGGATCGAAACGAATGTTGAACTTCTTGGACCCGCCGGGAAAATCGATGAATCCCGCAGCGGGGTCGAATGTCGCGGTCTTCCCGTCATCGGATATCGACACTACCGCCGCCCTCCCCCCGCCGGGCGAATGCACGCGAAGAATGTTGACGATCTTACCGTCGCGCGTCGCAACCGCGTTGCCCTCCAGCCATCCCCCGAACTTACCGCCCAGCCATTTCCCGTCCCGGGCGATTCGGTTGGAGACCGTCCAACTGGAGGCTTTGAGAAGGTCCGAATCAACCGGCGCCGACATCATAAACGATCGGAAACCGGCGCCCCACGGGCCGGTATTGTCCTCCATGGTCCGCCATATCCGTCCATTCAAAACCAGCACGGGCATGGACGACGTGTGATATCGCGACCCGGTAAGCAGCAGGCCCGCATCGCTGTCTTTCGGCGAGGTCCAGTTCTTCCCGCCGTCTTTGGAGCGGCGGATAACCGCATCGCCGTACGACTTGGACGTTCCCATAAGATACAGATCGCCTTTGTGAACGAAGAGCCCGGACCACCACTGCCCGTCGAGCTCCGCCCGCCTGCGCCACGTCTTGCCCTTGTCGTCGCTGCCGAATACTCGCGTAACGCGCCGACCGCTGCGCGGGCCAAAGATATCGTGCGACGCTGCATAAGACCCGTCGGGCAAAACCGCGATCGACGGACTTCCAACGTACGTGCGCGTAGGCGCGGGAATATAATCGATGACAACACCGGGCGTCTTTGAGTGATCCGGCCTGGCCGGTCCTGACGACTTTCCCTTTATTACCGGAGCGATGACTATCCCCCCGGTCCAGTTGCCCTGCGGGATACTGAGCGTCTGACCGGCCTTGAGCGGTCTGGTGAACACGGTGACAACCGTTCGACCTCGATCGGAATATCTGAAGGTCCATTGGGTCTTCGTCCAGCCGGTCGTGTCCAGGCCTTTCTGGCCGGGGGCGGTTGCAATGTAAACCACACCGTCGCTCCGACCGGTCACGGTCAGATTGCTCCTGACACCCCCGCCGAGCCTGGTGAAACTCCAGCCCTTGAACTTCGCGGGAACATCCGTCCACGTGTAATTGCGATTGGAATACGCCTTCACCCCGTCATCGAGTTTTGCGACAGCAAAACCGGCGCCCTGAACGTTGAGTCCGTCGGCAGGGGCCCGCGGCGCATATGCGATCGCCCAAACCAGCAGGCCGAATGATGCGAATCTGGAAATCATCATTTACTCCGCAGCTTGACGATGAATATCTGTGGGAAGGCCAGCCCGGCGTACTTGATACGCCTGCAGAAGGCGATCTTGTCTCCGCGGTTTGACCAGACTATTCCGCCAAACTCGGGTTTGCGATCGTCGGTCGATCGCTCGGTCAGGCGTATCGACCTGCCGAACGTTTCCCCTTGGCGCGTATCGGTGACGAAAATGGAGTTGTCCATAGCATAGGCGATGTATCTTCCGTCGGGGCTCCAGTTGAACGACGAAGCGACGGAGAGTTTGTGATGGGTGAGCTGGAGGCCCTTTCCACCGTTCGGAGAGACCAGATGTATCTGCGCCGCGCCCTTGTCGTCCTTGGCGAGATGGGCGATCCACTTACCGTCGGACGACGATCTCAACCAATGCTGCGGTCCCTGGATACCGGGGTACTTTCGTCTGGTGGTGTACGTCAGGCGTCGCTGTGAGACACCCTTGGGAGGCGCCGGTCCGGTTTCGGGTCCGCCTTCCAGGGGACCGTGGGCTCCGGGTTCGTCGATGCGGTCGGGCAAGTCCGCTATGAACGCTTCAGACACCGGATGACCGGCGTCGTCGATAACGATTCCCTGGAATGCGATCGCGCGTTTTTGGCGAGTTCCGTCCGGTTTGAGATATCCGTTGACGCCCACCCAACTCTCACCGTAGGCGCGCTCTATTTCATCGGAATCCGGTTTTGGGTTCGGCGTGACGCGCGCGACCAGCACGCTGAACATCTCACCGTCGTTGTTCTCACCATCGGCGTCGCGGTCGACCTTCACCGGACCGATCGGGGCCGACACCCCCACCGTTCGCAAGTCGAGCCTCTTGCGTCGGGCCTTCTCCAGCTTGCCCAGAATCGCATCCTGGTAGGTGAAGCTCATCCACTTACCGTCGCCGCTCCAGATGTGCCCGTACGTTCCGCCCCGCAACGCGCCGGGCGTAAACGGAAACGTAATATCGCGAGCGTCGGCGCCGAGCCCCTTCAGCAGTTCCGAATCGTCCACTATCACTCCGCCGCGCCGCCTGAAACCGTAAGGCCTCAGGAAATTGCAGTTCAACAGTCCGCGCGTGAATACTATCCGTCTGCTGACGGGATTGTATGCGACGGCGCCCGCGCCCGGTCCGTGTCGCGTCTGGTTGGGCGTTCGGTACATGATGACCATCTCGCCGGTCTTGATGTTCACCTTCTCGATAACGCTGGTGCGGACCAGCCGCCCGGGATCGATTCGCGTGTCGTAGACTATCCACTTGTCGTCGGCTGAGAAACATTGCGCTGGATTAAGGTAATGGCCCTTATAATCGAACGTTAACTGCTCTTCGACGCCTCCCAGCATAGGGTCTGTCGATCGCCTGAAGCAGCCCGGGACAAGCATCGCGGAAACGCATATCGCCAGCACGACGGGCGACACTCGTGAGACAGCGCGGATGTCGGCGGGCTTGATTTCCATACCGCCTATGATAGAGCGCCCGATTGCGATGGGCAATCCCCTTGAAAACCGGAGCCACGGGACGATAATCTGAAATAGCAACCACAACTCAAACGAAAGGCGTGCTGTCATGCAAATCATCGGAAATCGAATGTCTATGATTGTGCTGGCCGGAACGTTGCTGGCGTGCGGATTCACTCGCGCATCGGCTGGGATAACCGTCCTGCTGGGCGACAAGGAATGCAAGCAGGCCCTGAAGCTTGCAGATCAAACCAAGGCGACGGTTCTGGTCCAACTGAAGCAGGCCGACGCAGCGACCGCCGCACGGCAGGCCGCCAGCCAGGCCGGTCTGCTGGGTAAGAGAATATTTGTCGCCCAGGGCGATTTGTCGCGGATTCATCTCGCCGACAATATCGCAGACGTAGTAATCGCCCCCGCCGGAATGGAAAAGGCCCGAACCGAGATCCTTCGCGTCCTCCGGCCGGGCGGTAAAGGGACAATAGGCTCAACCGAGCTTACCAAACAACCGCCCAAAGGAATGGACGATTGGTCCCATCCGTACCACGGTCCGGACAACAACCCCCAGTCGAACGATCGTCTGGCGCGGGCTCCATTTCTCACCCAGTTCATCGCGCTTCCGCGTTACGCTCCGGCTCCGCAGGTTGCGGTGTCGTCCGGGGGACGGTTGTTTATGGCGTTTGGGCACGTCGCGTGGCATGAGCGGGAGGAGGAGAGCATCGACACGCTGATAGCCCTGAACGGATACAATGGAACGCAGCTTTGGAAACGCAAGCTCCCGGCGGGGATCATGGTCGATCGCTGCACGATGATCGCCACTCCCAAAACGCTCTACCTCGCCGACGACAAGTCGTGCAAACTCATTGATGCGACCAACGGAAAAGTGACCTCCGAGATCGTCCCGCCGCAGAAACTAACCGGCGGGACATTCTGGAAATGGATGGCGCTGCAGGACGGCGTGCTGTACGCCCTGGTCGGATCGGCGGAAACACCGGACAAGCAGGCAAGATGGCGCAAGCAGAGACACGGCTGGCCGTGGGGTGGAATATCGCAGGGATACAATCAACCGAAATACACATGGGGGTTCGGCAGGACGCTGGTCGCGATGAATCCGGTGACCAAGAAGGTTCTCTGGAGCCACACCGAGAACAAGCCCATCGACTCCCGCGGAATATGCATGAAGGGCAAGCGGATATTCATCGCCCGTTTCGGCGAGTATCTCGCAGCCCTGAACGTCGCGACGGGCAAGCCCCTCTGGCGCCGCACGGCTGACGCGGATGCGGACCTGTTCAAGGCGATCGGTCCGTACCGCCCGGGGCACGGATACGTCGGCGGGTGGAAATCCACGGTATATCTCAAATGCACCGACAAGGGCGTGTACTTCATTGGTCCGCAGGTTAATCACCTTACGGCGATATCGGCCGACGAGGGCAAGTTAATGTGGACCTACCGCGCCAAGGACCTGCACGTGGTCATTCGCGATGACGGGCTTTACACGATAGGACCGCAGTCGTCAGGCGGGAACCAACACACGCTTCGCCTGGACCCGATGACGGGAAAGGTGCTGGCGCGGTACAACGTGTCGCGGCGGGCGTGTACGCGATCGACCGGAAGCGCCGACGGTATTTTCTTCCGGGCTCACGGAGGATCGGTGCGTTTGGACCTTGCCGCGGGCAAACCCCAGTGGATTTCACCGATGCGCCCCTCCTGTCACGTAGGCGTGCTCATCGCAAACGGATTGACCTACTGGGTCCCGTGGACCTGCGACTGCAACCTGCAGATGTTCGGAGTGATTTCATGCGGACCGGCCGGTAAGTTCAAGTTCGACCGGAAAGCGGGATCAGACCGTCTTGAAAAGGGCTCGGGCGATATTGAGAAGGTCGCGGAGTTCAACAGTTCGATCATGGACTGGCGAACCTACCGCGCCGACAACAAGCGTATGGGCGGGACAGCGGTGAAGATTCCGTCGAAAGTCTCACGCAGTTGGAGCCTGTCGCTCAAGAGCGAGGAACTGACAGCCCCGACGGCTGGGGGCGGTCTGGTGTTCCTCGCCGACGCCGCGGGCGTTGTCCGCGCGCTGGACGCCGACACGGGCAAAACTCGGTGGACCGCTTACACCGGAGGTCAGGTGCGGTATCCCCCCACTATCGCGGGCGGAAGGGTGTTTGTGGGTTCGGGGGACGGATGGGCCTATGCATTCGAGGCCGCCACCGGACGATTGCTGTGGCGGTTCCGGGGGGCTCCGGTCGAGCGAATGATCCCGGTGTACGGGAAGCTGCAGTCGACCTGGCCGGCGGCGGCTGGGGTGGCGGTTCGTTCGGGCGTCGCATATTTCGCAGCCGGTATGAACAACTTCGACGGTACGCACATTTACGCGCTCGATGCGGCCAGCGGGAAGGTAAAGTGGCGGAACAACAGTTCCGGACACATCGACTCCTTCTCCCGCAGGGGCGTTGGCGTACAGGGCGGAATGCTGCTGGAGGGAAACAAGCTTTATCTGGCGGGCGGTAATGCAGTCTCACCGGGCGTTTACAACACGGCGACCGGCGATTGCCTGACATTCGCCCCTCCGCCCGGGTCGCGCGGACCGAGGGGAAGGGAGCTGTCGGTCACAGCCGGCGGGCAGATAAAAGTCAGCGGACAACCGTTGTACTCAAAACCCTCCGCGCCGGTATACGACCGCTCGACGCAATGGAGCAACGCAATGGTCAAGGCGCCCAACGCGACGCTGTCGTTCGTTCAGGGCGACGGCGGATGGTCGCTGGTCGCCCGCGATAAATCCTCACTGAAGCAACTCTGGAGCCAGCCCCTGCCCCAGGCCCCGGTGCGATGGGGTGTGGCTGTCGACTCAGCCGGGCGGATCTTTGTGACGCTGCGCACCGGGCGGGTCGTAGCGTTGGCTGGGACCAAGTAGTATTCTATGCGATCACACTAATTGGAGATTGACATGAAGAAACGCATCTGTTTCGCGGTTGCTTGCCTGACACTCGTTTCGGGATTGGCGTACGCCCAGCGGAAAAACCAAAGGGCTCCAGGCGGCAGGTGGGCCGCCATCGGTGAAGTGCTCAAGAAACACAAATCCGATAATCCCGACGCACATGCCAAATTGATGAAGCTGAGAACCAGCGACCCGCGGGCGTTTCGCACGAAAGTCGGCGAACTTCTCAGGACCGCCGCCGAGAAGGACCCCGAACTGAAGAAGAGACTCAACGCCCCCCGTAGCGGAAACCAGCGCACCGGGAGCTTCAAGACGCCCGATTCGGTGACCGTAGCACGCGATATCGTCTATGCGACCTACGGCAAGCGGAAGGTCATGCTCGACATGTACCTGCCCAAGAACCCGCCTGCGGGCAAGATTCCCTGCATAATGACGATCCATGGCGGGGGATGGCGAAACGGCGACAAGAATAAGTTCGCCCGCTTCGCGTCAAAGTTCGCTGAAAACGGATTCGCCGCCGCTTGCATCGGTTATCGTCTCATGCCTGAGGTCAAAGTTCCCCAGTGCGTACAGGACGCCAAGGCGTCGGTCCGCTGGGTGCGAGCCAACGCCAAGAAATACAACATAGATCCCGACCGCATCGGCGCGTTCGGCGGGTCGGCCGGGGCGCATCTGGCCGCCATGCTGGGCACGAGCTTCAAGGTCGAAAAACTCGAAGGGAACGGAGGCAACAAAGGCGTATCGAGCAAAGTTCACGCGGTGGTCGCCCTTGCCACGCCGGCCGACATGACCGCCTTTCCACGTCACGCCGGGAACAAAGAAACGGCGAGGCTGATCTCACCGGCGAATTACGTGGACAAAGACAGCGCAAAGTTCCTGCTGATCCACGCCGAAGGCGACGGCGTGGTGCCCTACAAGCAGTCGATCATCCTCCAGGAAAAACTCACCAAGGCCTCTGTCGTGGTTCAACTGACAAAGATAGAAGGCAGGAACCACGCGTTCTGGAACGGAAACTCCCCCACAGCCCAAAAAACCGTCGCCGATACGATAACCTTCTTCCAGAAAACCCTGAAACACCCGAAACCAAAGACCGACAAGTAAGTCCAGGTAAATGGAAACAGACCAGATAGCCCGAATTTTCTGGCTTAGGTTTGGCTTCTACATACAATAGAGCATCGATCGGCCGCATAGATAAAGGGTTTCTTCAAGATCAAGGGCGCGAAACTCGATATTATCTGAAAACCTTGACTAAGGAGTTCGACAAGGTGGACACTGTGAGATGCGTCGCGTGCGGACGGGTTATGGACTGCGACGAAGCAAAGACAACGTCCGGGCCTTCGTGCCCGAACTGCGGTATGCCTCCGCAGCAGCCCCCCCCGCCGTCGCCGCCCGTCGTGCCGCCCCATGCCGAGCCGAAGAAGCTGCGCCGCCCTGCGTTGAAAGTGACCGCCGCCCTGCTGGTGTGCGCGGGCCTCGCCGCGGCGGGATACGTCCTCTACGATCGGGCTCTCCCCGCCTACCCCCGGACACCCGAGTGGTACCTGCGCCAAGCCCTGCGGAGGACCAAGCGGTTCAAATCGACCCAGAACGAGAACTCAGACAAAATCACGCGAGGGAACCTTTACCGCTCGATTGCCGCAGCCTATGCCCGCCTCGGAGACCAGGACGCAGCCCGAGACATCGCCAGGTACTTCGAGAAGAAGGAGGATGCGGCCAAACTACGAAAGAACGTGGACGGACTATTGGCGAAAAAGGACCGCGAGAGGTTCGACGAACTGAACCCATTCGATAACCCGAGGCGTACGGCCTGCTATGCGAAAGTCCTCGCGCTGAATCACAAGTTTGACGCTGCATTGCAATTCGCCGAACATTCATACTCCAAGCAAGTGCTCTACGGTGTCATCGCGATGGAGCAGCATCGGTGCGGTCTGACCGACGAGGCCGACAAGACGCTTAAGTTGCTGCCCGACAGCACACAAGTCAAGATTCGAGAGGCAATGCGCGCCATTGCATCCGGCAACGGATATGACCCTTCCCCGTCCAATGGCCGACAGCGCATGGATGTGGACGATCGACTGGCCGTCCTGCACGCGATCCTCGCCCGGCTCGGACGAGCGCACTACAACGTATTTCCCTACCATGGACTCGACAACCGCCGTGTGATGGGAGAACAGCTTGGCTTATGTCTGGCGGCCATCTATGACGGCACGAACAGTGATCGGGTGATCCAGGAATGCGAATCGCTGCTGAGCAAAGTCGGCGTCACACCGTCGAAAGCCCGGATGTTCACCCTCAACTACGGACAGACGTGGCATAGGATCGGATGGATCCTCGCCCTCTGCGGGCAGATCGACCGCGCCGTGGAGTATATCAGGCAGGACGACCCGGCCTGTGCGGCACACGCCCTTCGCCTCCTAGCCAGGACCGGCACGGCCGAAGACCTCATTCGAATGTGGAATGAGCTCGAGTCCAAGGCCGGGCTCATCAGTCGTCGTAGCAAGAACGATCAGAGATACCTGCTGACATCGCTGGCGATGGTGCAGGCAAGACGGGGATTAGTCGGCTTCCAACGATACATCATCGAGAGCGGTTCCAGGCCCGAAAATACGAATATCGGGGTCCTGATCGCCACCGCCGAGGGCCTGACCCGGAGACAAATATGGGACAAGGACATCATAACTCCCCCGTAAGGGGAGGCAAGGATCAGGGGGAGAGAGTCTACTTCTTCCGCCAGCAGGTTAGTTTTCCGTCTCGGGTTGCTATGTAGAGTTTTCCGTTTGCGGTGATCAGGCCGTCGAGTACCGGGGGTGCGTCAAGCGGATACTGCGCGAGTTTCTTACCGTCTGACTTTGACACCGCTCGCAGGAGTCCGCCGGCGCGGCCTTCGAGGGCGGCCAGCGGATCTTTGTCATCGAATGTGTCCGGGGCTCCGGCGATGAATAGTTTGTCCGCTGCGCTTACCATCGCCTTTACGCGTATCGGGACCCAGACGGCCCATTTCGGGGGTTTGACGCGGGAGTATCCCACACCCTTGTCCTTGTTGTACGTGTATGCGTTGACCTCGCTGAGTTGCGGGGCGCCGCCGAGGTTCGGGCCGAACTTCCTGCCCTTGTCGTTACCGCCGCGGGAGAGATTGAACTCCGGCAGCCATTCGATCGCCTTGCCCTTGTCGCGCCCGATAAGGATAGGCTCGTTGTCGTTATCGTCGGCGACCAGGAGGTATCCCTTGGTGGCTGGGAAGAACATCGGGCTGTGGCGGTTCCGTGTCCAGAACGTCTTGACGCCGTAGGTAGTGCTCTTATCGACCACCAGCAGTTGCCCGCTCTTTGACGCCTGGTTGGCGAGATAGAAACCGGGCCAGATGTTGCTGTTCATCCAGAACGTGCGGTTATACCACTCGTCGTCGAGGAAGCCGGACGTCGAGAAAACATGACGACCCGCCCTCCGGTCGCCCAGCAGCGATATCGTTTTCGGCAGTGAGGGCTTGAGCTTCCGGTCGAAACGCAGTTGCATGATGTAGATATACTCACCGTCGCTGACGAGCACGTCGTTGCGGGCGCCTTCGGACCAGTACGAATGCCCGTGCCCTTTTGTGTGATCTTCGTACGGCCCGATTTCCTGATGCTGGTGGACCACCTTGCCCGTTTTCGGTTCGATGGCGTATAGGAATATCCCGCCGTCGAGGTATGTCGACCGACCGGCCGACACGTACGCAAGCCCATCGAGCATTAGCACCGAACCGTGCACCGGCCAGGCCGACTCCAACTGGTCGAACGAGCCGATCATCCGCTCGTGCGGCGCGGCGCGAAACCGCCATACCAACTCACCGTCGCCGGCCCGCAGGCAGTAGACGTTTCCGTCAGCCGATCCGAACAGCACCAGATCGTGGTGGATCGTCGGGGGCGAATCGATCCGCCCGCCGGCGATGAAACGCCAGCGTTGCTTGCCCGTTTCCGCGTCCAGGGCGTAAAGCGTGTGCGTGTCGCGCGAGGCGATCCAGAGCGTATCGTCAACCGCCACCGGCTGGGTAAGGCTACCTGGCAGCTTAACCTGCCAGGCGGATTTGATCTCGGCGGGCATTTCCGCGCCGGTCGCCCCGCTGCGAAGCGAATCGTGCCTGAACGCAGGCCAGGCCTGCCGCTCATCGACGTCCGAATCCAGATTTCCGCTCTTGCCGAAGGCCGCTCCCTTCACCAGCCGCTTTGCCGGCGGCGCGACCTGACCGAGATCCCTGGCGCCGATAAGTGCGCTGAATCCGAGAATCTTCACTCCGGCAGAGCAGTAGCACTGGTCGGTCGGCACGTATGTCATGCCGTTGCCCGGTACGATCCCCAGCCTGCAACTGCCCCGCACCCAGTTGTTCCGCGAGTGCTCGTCGCCTTTCAGCGCCAGGAACTCCAGCCCCTCCATGGCTCCGATTACATATTTGCTGGTGGCTTTGTTGGAGTAGCAGCGGTGATGGTGCTGCGGGCTCCAGAGGTCCTTGACGTCCAGCGAGGGCAGCTTCTTGCCGGTCTTGAAGTCCACTCGCTGGCCCTTGTATCCGACCCAGATCGTATCGTCGACAATATACACGCCCGGATGCTGCCCGCCTCGCCTTCTCTTGGGATTGCCCTTCTTGTTGGTCCAGATCGTCTTGCCGGTTTCCAGCGAGAACGTCTGCATCGACGGCATGGAAACAGAAAGAATCGTCCCGTTGGATATCACCAGCGGACCTGCGACAGCCAGCTCCGATGTCCACAGCGGTCGGCCGGACTTCAGGTCCACGCAGCGGATCTCCTTGCCGCCGGAATGATACGCCATTCGCGCCCCCTGGGCCGCCAGTGACGACACTCGCCCATCGATCTTCCAGAGCGACTTTCCCGTGCGCGAATCAAACGCAACGACGCCCTTGGCGGTTTGCACAACCAGAACACCATCGCTCAGCAGCAGCTTTTTGGCCGATTCGCTGCCCAGGCAGTCAGCGAGGACTTTCCCGCCGGCAGCGTCGATAATGCTCACCGGCGCATCGTTGCCCAGCGTAAAGTACAACCGCTGGTCGTCGGCGACCATGCGCTGGACGTATTCGCCCGGAAATCGGGTGCGAAAACTCAACGCCTTTATCCAGCCGGTCTCACTCTTGAACTTATCGCGCCAACCTTCCTGGAACGTCTGCCACCCCCATTTGGGCAGGGGCATCTTCCACAGCAGCGTGCCGTTAAACGCGTCCCGCGCGACCAGCGACCACTTCTCGGGGAGGCGAGAGTCGGTTATGCCTATCGGACCTTCGTCCAGCGTGTAGAATATCCGCCCGCCGGCGGTCACTATCGATGTAATGCCCGAGGGAACTTCATGGCTGCGAAGCCACCGCGGACCGGCCACCCACTGCATGCGCCTCGGCGGGCCGATAACCGTATCCTCAGCGACCGGATTGTTCTCCGGACCCTGGAGGAAATGGCTCCAGTCGTCGATATTGTCGGGCACGGGCTTGCTCAGCTTCCGCTCGTCAATCACAGCCGTCCCCCCCGGCGTCAGAACGCGCAATATCTCTTCGTCGGATATCTTGAAGCCATCTCCAATTACAACCAGGTTCACCGAGTTTTCAGCGTATGGGAGTTTGCGCCCGTCGAACGCAGCGATCGACACCTTCCCGCAGACGCCCGCAGCAGAGATATGCTCGCGTGCGGCTTTGACCCTGGCCGGATCGCTGTCGAGCCCGTGAACGAGGTAGCTGTCATTAACTCTGAAAGCCGCCGTAAGCTTCCCATCGCCGCATCCGACGTGAACGATCACCCCTCCTGCGACACCGGAGGACTTGACAATATCCACCGCCGAATCAGCTCCATCGGCGAGGGAACAACACAATAGCATAACAACAAGAACAGGCGTGCAGGCGTACTTCATGTTCATAGTTCAATTCCGTTAGCGGCTTCGTGATCCGGTGTAATTATGTCCGCATTATACCGTGTCGCTCTTGCGTTTATCAGCCTTTTGAATTTTCTCCCTCGGACTCCCGAAGTTCGGATATAATCTTCGAGGTATGGAAATGCAGCGTAATTGTCATATAGGCGTGATCGTTATTCTTCTGCTGGCGTCAACCGCGGCCGCCGCACCTGTGGGAGAATTCACACCACCGAAAGATTTTCATCTCGTCGCGTCCGACAATTGCGGTTCGACCGACCAGAAGCATGTCCTGGTCGGAGCCAACTGGACCTACCCAACGAACATGGTTCAGGCCGCCGACGAGTATCGGACCATCATCTTCCACAACAACGCATGCGTTCTTCGGTATCTCGGCGCCAATCCC
Source organism: Phycisphaerae bacterium (assembly GCA_030745875.1). Taxonomy (GTDB): domain Bacteria; phylum Planctomycetota; class Phycisphaerae; order SM23-33; family SM23-33; genus BS750m-G57. The sequence continues at coordinate 95,416 of JASLNT010000090.1, read as the reverse complement.
AAGGCTTCCTACAAAGCAGACGTCGTCTATCTGGACAACGGCGGGAGAGTCCAGCGACTGGAAGCCAACGGGCGCGAAGTCCACGGCGATATGAAGCTTCCGCTCAGGCAGCCGGGGCGCTTTCTATACGATATCCCAAAGGCCGCCTACGCATCAGGCAAGGCGCTCGACTTGAAGTTCATCCGGGTCGCGGGAGCCAACGCGCTGGTCTGCTACGTGCGGATATGGTCCACCGACAAGGCACGCCTGACCGGACCTGCTGCAAGCGAACGGGCAAAGTACAAACCCGCCCGGCCGAAAGCGAAACAGAAGCTCCCCCGCAATTCGATTCTGAACTCCTCCGACCCGATCGAACGCGACTGGATAGTCCAGGATCGCCCCACATCAGTGGAGCAAATCGATCTGTGCATAAAGAAGCATCTGCAACGCGGCCGGAAAATACTGGCCGACATGCGCCAACTGGGCGCCAAAAACTTATCGACGTTCGACAAGGCGTTTGAACATATCGACAAGGCGCGCGGGGCCCTGTCGGCGGCATCCGACGTTAGAGTCGACGCCTGGAAGAAAGTCTATCTCGCGTCCCGGCGGATAGCGAGGCGGTTGGCGTTTAAGAATCCGTTGCTGCATGACAACGACGGGATGCTCTTTGTGCGGAGGTATCATCCTACGCGAAATCACCAATGTTCCCGACGCCGGTCGCGGTATAACCGCCTGGGCGGGGAAATATGCATCCTGAAGAACATAGACCCGGACGCCCCGCCGAAAATCATTTCGCTGACGAAGGGCAAGTTCCCCGAAGGCGTGTTCAGTCGCCCCGACATCTCCTACGACGGGAAGCGAATGGTGTTCGCATTCGCCCCAAGCACACGCACCGAACCGGTGAAGAAACTCCCGAAAGACTACCTGAACCGCGCGTACTACGAATCGCTTGGCAATGGGACGGCGTTCGATGTGTGGGAGATGTCGCTGTCGCCCGGCGTCAACGCCCCGGCCAGACGAATCACCACCGCCAAAGCCCTGCGGGATGAGAGCACCGACCCGATCCACCTGCCCAGCGGACGAATCGCATTCATGTCGCCACGGGCCGGCGGGTTTGTCCAGTGCGGCGACTGGGCGTGGGCCGACTGCATGTTCACCATGAAACCCGACGGATCGGACGTTAGGCGGATAACGCTTGCGAAGGAAGGCGAATGGGACCCGTCGGTGATGGACGACGGGACGATCATGTTCACGCGATGGGAGTACGTGATGCGTTTCTGGCGCCCGACGCAGCTTATCTGGAGCGCCCGTCCTGACGGGACAAACCCGCGAGTGGTCGGAGGGTTCCTGACCGGAGAGCGAAACTACGCAATGTGCCGCCAGATCCCCGGGACCAGCAAGGTCGTTTGCGTGGAAGCACACCATCACAACGACGGCAGCGGGAACATTCTGATCGTCGACCTGAAATACGGACGCGACAGCAAGGAAGGACACGAGATCCTCGTCAAAGGCTCAGCCGATTGCCCGTATCCGCTCGGTCGGGCGTCAGACAAACTGGCTGAGGGCAAATACTTCCTGGTCTCCTATGACCCTGCCGGACGGGGCGCCTCCGACAACCGGGCCGCTGGCGAAGTTGCGATATACCTGGCCGACATACACGGAACGCTCGAACTCATTCACCGCGACAAGGCGATGTCGGCGATGTTCCCCATGCCGATCCGTCCGCGCCGCAAACCGCCGGTGATACCCGACGTGGCGCCTGCTCCGGGCGAGCGGAGCGGGGTGTTCTCAATCCAAAACGTAAACATCGGCCTGCCTGAATCGATGCACGGCAAGGCCCGCTGGCTGCAGATCGTCGAAGCCCACGAGCGCCGAATCCGCACCATTCCGGTAAACCTCTGGTCGGGCATCGGGGGGTTCGAGACCAAAACCGTGCTGGGCACGGTCCCGATTGAATCCGACGGATCGGCCAGCTTCCGCGCACCGGCGGGTAAGTCCGTGTTCTTCTCGGTGCTCGACGCCGATCACCAGGGGCTCCACACAATGCGAATGACCACCGACATAAAGGCCGGCGAGCGTATGGGCTGCGTGGGATGTCACGAACCGCCCAACACCACGCCCGCCAAAACCGGGGCCTCGCTCGCCGCCCGGCGCAAACCGTCGGAGATCACTCCCCCGCCCTGGGGAGTCCGGACGTTCGGCTTCCCGAAACTCGTCCAGCCGATACTCGACAAGCACTGCACCTCCTGCCACGGAGCCAGGGACGCCAAGAATAAGGACACCGGAATCGCCCCCGACCTCCGTCCAGGCGCCGAGAAGACCAACGCTTACGCCTTCGTCCCGAACGTCTACTGCATCTACGCCGAGGGCTACAAGAAATGCTACAAATACCAATCGTACTGGTCGTTATTGAAGTACGTCAAACGGGCCGACATCTATAAGTACATCACCCCTCCCGGTTCATGGGGCTCGCGAGTAAGCCCGCTGACAAAGAGCCTGACCGAAGCGAAGCATCACAAGGAACTCAAGCTGACGCCCGCCGAACGCCGAATCCTATGGACCTGGATAGACTGCAACGTTCCCTACCTTGACGACTGGCGGAAGTATTCGGTGGACTCAAGAGTCCGCAAACTCGCCAAGGCGAAGTGACCGCCAAGAGTCTGCGTTGCGATCTGTCGCCCCGTTGGGGCTTGATTTCAGGGAAACGAGAGTTCCGGAGCCTTCCGGCTCCGGCTAAGATCGATCGGCCCTTCGGGCCTGACGGCAACGCTGACATGCCCCCATGTACGCTTCGCGATTCTCACTCACCCAAAGCTATTTCCACCCGCGCCTTGTTGGCAGTGTCCGCCGCTTATTAGGTTGACCAATCACGCGGATACGTCACGTAAATGTGTTTCACCCTGTCGCGGACCGTGAATGTTTGCCTGGCTCCGGCGCGGAGGTATGCAAAGTCGCCCGCCTGGCAGGTCTGGACGACACCGTCTGCGTCTATCTCAATCTCGCCTTCGAGAATGTACAGGACGTCATCAACCGGAGCTTTTTCGACCACCGTTACCGATTCAAACAACTCGTGAACGCCGCACGACATTCTCGTGTCTCCAGCAGCGGGGAAGACTTCGGCGAGGTTCGAATCGGCCCATATTCCGTCCGGCACGCCAGCCGGAACAACCGATTCCTTTGACACCTTCTTAATACTCACGCTACTGCCCTCGTTCGACGCCGGCCGGGGCGCCCAAATGTTTGTCGAAGAATCTCAGCAGACTGGGCAGGTCGATTTCGTGCCCGCCTTTGTGGGCCGCCAACTCCAGATTTCCGGGCTTTTTGAAGTCGGCGTAGATCGGGGCGATCTCCTTCAGGGCCTTACGCGCAATCGAAACGGAGAACCATGTGGGACGCTCTTTCAGACCATTCTGACATAGCAGCGCCCGCGGCGCGGTCATCGCGTAGATATCCGCAAAATCAACAAGATCCCTCAGACCCGGGAACTTCCAGCACATGCAGTGCCCACGCTCCAACTGATCCATCGTAGTCAGGAAACCGGAGCTAACGGTCGCCGCGACACGCTGGTCCATCGCGCCCAGCCACATCGCCATCTCCCCGCCAAGCGACAGCCCCCCGCAACCGATTCTGCGGGCGTCAACTTCCTGACGCGACGCCAGGAAATCCACGCAACGCATGAGATCCCACAAACGCTCGCCCATCAGCGTGCGCCCCTTCTCGTAGGCCTTGTGTTGGCTTACTCTTCTGGAGATCGTGACGTACCCCTTCTCCGACAGGACATGAGCGAAACGGGAATAACCGCGCTGGGATTCGAGACATGAAAGGTGCGTGCTGCTGTGGCCGCCAATGGCGACCACTGCGGGGAACGGGCCTTTCAGATTCGTCGGCAGGGTCACTGCAATTCTCATTCGGCGGGTCTTGGTGCTGTTGATCTCCATGATGTGCAGCACGTACTTGTCTCTCTTCTCGGTGGAGATCGTCTTGGGATTAAGCGGGATGTCGGTCTTGGGCGAAATCAGATCGTCCATCTTGAGAAGAGCGACAATCTTCGAACGCAGTTCCTTCCGCCAGGCGGTCGCTTGATCTTTTGACCCGGGCTTGTACCGCATGCTTCGAAGGTTTTTCTTCTCCGCCTTTTTCGGTGCGGCCGCTGTCGCGTCACCGGCGCCCAAACTGAAAGTGCACACGGCGTAGAGAACAACGACACCAACAGTCTTACCGACAAGTCTCATATGATCTTTCCTTTCGGAGTCTACCGCGCGAGGATTATATCGGGCAAGCGACTGACAGCCAACCGGTTCACTCATACGTCGCATATCTTGAATGCCTGGGCCAGCGACTCCCTGGGATCCCGTTTGGGCACAAATTCATGAGCGACATAGCCCGTAAACCCGCTGTCGGCGATGGCTCGCATGACAGCGGGGTAATACAGCTCCTGAGTCTCATCTATTTCGTTTCGCCCGGGATTGCCCCCCGTATGATAGTGCCCGATGAACTTCGCGTAGTCCTTGATGGTGCGGATAATGTCGCCTTCCATGATCTGAGCGTGATAGATGTCGTACAGGATCTTGACATTGGGCGAATCGACACGCTTGCAGACTTCGACCCCCCAGGCCATGTTGTCGAACATATAGCCCTTGTGGTCCACCTTGCTGTTCAGATACTCGATACAGACGGTGACCTTCTTCTTTTCCGCCAGGGACGCAACGGCCTTGAGAGCCTCAACCGTATTGGCGAGCCCCACGTCGGCGGGCATGCCCTTCCCGTACCCCGCCAATGCGATAACGTTGGGAAATCCGCATTCGGCGTTTGCCTCGATGGAACGGCGGATCCTGGCGACGGCCTCCTTGTGCTTCTTCTTGTCAATAAGATTGCCCGAGCCCGAGGTCATCGTGCAGATCAATCCGTGCTTCTTCAGGGTCGGGAAATCGCGCGGGGAAAGTAGATCGATACCTTTGAGCCCGATTTTCGCCCCCGCTGTGCACAACTGATCGAGCGTCAGCTTACGGTAGCACCATCGACTGGCCGACTGGTTGATGCGTCCCTTTTTGACAGATCGTTTGGTTTCAGCGTCTCCGGTTCGGGGCGTCGCTGAGGCGGCCAGGGTGCCGGCCGCAACGATGGACGCCTTACGGAATAGACCGCGTCTTGATAATCCGCCTGCGTTCATTGCTCGTCTCCTTCTGCGAATTCAGTTATCAGTGCATATTCCCGTCAACCGCATGTGCTGTGAATTCCATACTACTTGCATCCCCCGGTTCAAGCAACTCTCGCGATGTCTCGGGACGAACTCCCGGGGGTGAGTTTGTCGTTGGCTCGGCCGAAGCGCATGCCTAGAATGGTGCGACGGGATTTACAACCGCCTTACCTGACTTACGAAAGAAGGCTCTGGAATTATGAGAATGCTCCCTGCAAGCGGTTTGAATGGTCTGTTGGTATTGATGCTGTTGACTCTGTTGCTGTCGTGTTCGGATAGATCGTGTCCGGCCGCGGAGAAGACCGCCCACACGCGCAAACCTTTGCCCCCAGCGTCAGAGATAGCAAAGCTTCCCGCTGACGGGGGCAAGGAGTTCAACAGGCTTATCCACGAAAAAAGCCCCTACCTGCTCCAGCATGCGCGAAACCCGGTTAACTGGTATCCGTGGGGTCCGGAGGCCTTCGCCAAAGCCAAAAAGGAAGGTAAACCGATCTTCCTGTCGGTGGGATATTCAACCTGCCACTGGTGCCACGTGATGGAGCGAGAGTCGTTCGAAACCGAAGCGGTGGCGAAGATTCTCAATGAATTCTACATCGCGATCAAAGTCGATCGCGAAGAGCGTCCGGACGTGGACCAGGTGTACATGACCGCCACTCAAATGCTCGCCGGTCAGGGGGGATGGCCTAACTCGCTGTGGCTGACGCCCGCGGGCAAACCGTGGTACGCGGGCACGTATTACCCGCCCAACGACAAATTCGGACGCCCCGGATTCAAGAAGATACTGACGCAACTGGCCCGAGCGTGGAAAGCTCAGAACGCCGAGATACTGAAACGATCCGACGAGATAGCGGCCCGCATAAAACGCTATACATCCGGGAAGCCCCGCACCCCGGCGTCAGGCGAAATTTCCTATCGCCTTCTCGAAAACGCCGCCGAGGTAATGAGCATGACGTTCGATCCCCGCATGGGCGGATTCGGACGCGCTCCGAAGTTCCCGCCCCACAGCAGCCTGCAACTGCTGCTGAGCGAATACAAGCGGACGAAGAATGAGCGTCTGCTTCACATGGCCCGGGTAACGCTGGACGCGATGGCCGCGGGCGGAATACACGATCACATCGGCGGAGGATTCCATCGTTACGCGACGGATCCCATCTGGCTCCTGCCGCATTTCGAGAAGATGCTCTACGACAACGCCCAACTCGCCCGAGCGTACGTTACCGCATACGAACTGACGGGCAAGGCCCGTTACAAGCGAGTTGCGATGGACACCTACAACTGGGTGCTGCGAGAGATGACCGATAAGGACGGCGGGTTCTATTCAGCACTCGACGCCGACAGCGAGGGCGAGGAGGGGCTTTTCTACGTCTGGACTCGCAAGGAAGTCGTCAAGATACTCGGAGACAAGGCGGGCGACGAGTTTTGCAAGATCTACGGTTTCGCCAAGGGAGGCAACTTCCACGACCAGGCCACAGGTGAAAAACCCGGAACGAACATCCCCCACTTCCCCGCCGGGTTCGACGCGGGCGCAAAGAAATTGGGCGTGGACCAGAATGAACTCCGCAAACGACTGACCGACGCCCGCGAGAAACTTCTCAAGCATCGGGTCAAGCGAATATGGCCTTACAAGGACGACAAGATTCTGACCAGTTGGAACGGTCTGATGATCGAGGCGCTGGCTTACGGGGGGCACGCTTTGAAGGACCCGCGCCTGACCAAAGCAGCCGAAAAAGCCGCCCAGTTCGTCCTGACCAACATGCGAAAAAACGGGCGACTGCTGCGAACCTATCGCGCCGGAGGAGCAAAACTCAATGCGTATCTGGACGACTACGCCTTCCTGGGACTAGCGATGATCGAACTGCACCGCACCACCGGTGACAAGAAATGGTTGACCGAAGCTGTGTCGTTGGCGGACGTCATGCTCAAGAACTACTCCGATCCGGACGGAGGCGGATTCTTCTTCACGTCGTCCGATCACGAAGAACTGTTAAGCCGCACCAAAGACCCCTTCGACCGCGCCGTCCCATCCGGAAACGCGGTCGCCGTCAAACTGCTGATCGAACTGGGGCACCTGACCGGGCAGGCGAAGTACCGCACCGCCGCCGAGAAATCGCTCAAGGGCTTCCTGCTGTTCATGCAGCGATCGCCTCGCGGTATGAGCACGCTTCTACACGCCGCCGGTCGCTATCTCGCCACCGCACCGCCTCAGACCGCAAAGACAATGACCAGAAAGCCAGCCGCCACCTCACAAACCGGGCCCGTAAAGGTCGAAGCGTTCGCATCGAAACTCACCGCCGCACCGGGCGAGAGCATCAAACTGAAGATCCTGATAACAATCGAAAAGGGATGGCACGTAAACTCAAACAAGCCGCTGGCCAAGGTCGTGGTCCCCACCAGTCTGAAGCTCACCAGCGGAGATAAACTGAGCCTTGCCGACGTTGCCTGGCCCGAGGGCGACAAAACCAAGTTCGAATTCTCCGACGAAACCGTGTCGATCTACGATGGCGTGGTCCTGGTCAACGCGAACATCGCCCTGGGCAAAGACATCCCCGCCGGAAAGGTAAAGGCTGAACTAACGCTCACCGCACAACCGTGCAGCAATACCGTCTGCAAGTTGCCCGCGAAGCACAAACTCCCGCTGACGATCGAGGTTGTTAAACCAAAGTAGGAGCTACTTTCCGCTTCCCACGCAGATCAGGTGATTCACCGTTCGAATGTACATACATCCGTTCGCTACAGCGGGCGTAGATTGCGTGGCCTCGGGGAGCTTGCTGGTCGCCAACAGTTTGTATTTCGCCGCGGCGGCTATGGTGGAGATATCGCCCTTGTTGTTAATGACGTAGATCCTGTCGTCGATGCATACCGGAGAGGGATAGTGCACACCGCTGAGTTTCTCACGCCAGAGCTTTTTTCCTGTCGCCGGCTCGATGCACGTGAGCGTACCGTTGTCGTTGAGGACGAACAGATAATCGCCAACGGCGATGGGCGTAGGAACGTAGGGAACTTCCTTGTCGAGTTTGAAGGCGATTGACGCCTTCTTTGCCCCGCTGGGCGGACGAATCACGGCCGACTCTCTGCCCCCCCCGCGACCGGTCGAGACGAATATAAGCCCGCCGGCGGACACCGGTGAGGCGATGGCTTTGAGGGTGAAGTTGCACTGCACCCGCCAGTTTATCTTCCCGTCGGAAGGGTTCACGCTGGTTACGCCCTCGGCGCAACTAACGAATATCGCCTGCGGTTTGCCCCCAGCCGGTCGACATATCGCCGGGACGATGTACGAGGCCGGTCCGCTCTTGCGGTCAATCTTCCATAGGGTCTTCCCGGTCTTGGCGTCGAGTCCGTTCAACGTGCTGGTTTTGCCCGCATGGTCGTTGCCCACCAGCACCACGCCGTCGATCACCACCGGTGAGGCCCCGGCGCCGTGTTTTGCGCTGAAGTCGCCCAACTCACGGCGCCACACTCTCTTGCCCTCGTGGTCTATCGCAACGGCGAAATACTTACCGCCCGACGCCCAGGTGAGATAAACGCGTTCGGCATCGACAGCGGGCGTGCTGGCTGCGAAACTGTTTAAACCGTTGTGACTGTACGTGGTGAAGATATCTTTCCAGGTCCAGAGCACTTTACCGTCCGCAGCAGACAGGCAAACTAGTTGTCGATTGGCTTGTGTCCCGAGAACAGCGGGTCCGCCTCTGCGCCTTCTCGGCGGGCGGGCGATCTTGCCCGGGCCCTCGCAGGTCAGGAATATCTTCTTTCCCCACAATACGGGCGAGGAATGCCCAGGTCCGGGAAGCTTGACTTTCCACGCGTAGGACGATTCGTCGATCTTGGCTGGGATTCCGTCGGCTTGCCCGATCCCTTTCCCGTCGGGCCCGCGGAACCGCGTCCATTCCTGGGCGTCAGCCGCAGCGCAGAATGCAACCAGCAGAATACAACTGAAAAACGTTCGCTTGAAATGCATCATGACGATATTGCTCCTGAAGATTATTCTCCAATGCGGATCGACCGCCTGGACTGTCCCAACTCGGTAATCTTCAGTATCGCTCTATCGGGCTGAAGTGTCAACAATTTGCACGCCGAACGAACGATCAGATACCGCTGCCGTGGTCGTGCAAGCCGCATTCCTTCTTGCTCTGCTCCCATGGGAACTTTCCCAACCGCGGATCAAATTCGTCGCGGACGGGGATATGGCACATGCGGCAGCCGATAACGCTGTACTTCTCACCGTACGGGGAAACGTAGTCGTACAGCTTGTTGTAGGGCACCTCGTTTTCGGTGATGTAGCGGTCGACTTCTTCGGCGGTCCAGTCCAGCAGCGGGTTGAGTTTGAGGATAGCGCGGTCCTCCTGGATATGCGTCCAGGAAGCTCTTGAGGCCTCTTTTCGCCGGTGCTCGGATTGATCGGCCCGCAAGCCTGAAATCCAGACATCCAGAGTAGCCAGCGCCTTCTGCAGCGGACCGGCCTTGCGGACCTGACAGCACATGGGACGAGCAAGAAAATGGGCGTACTGCCCCACCGATTTGTTCAACGATTCGATCTCTTCGGGGTCCGGGCTGAAGCGTTCGATCGTTATACCGTACCGCTCCTGAATTTCCTCCAGAAGTTCGTAGGTCTCGTCGTGGTTCAAGAGCGTATCGATGAAGAACACCCGAAGCTGCAGACCGAGCTTATGGGCCATATCGATCATCACCGTGCCCGTCTTCTGCAGGCTCGTACCTATCGCCGCCCTGTCGCCATAGACCTCCGCGGCGTGTCGAAGGATATCTTCGGGGCCCATTGAATTAAGGGCCGCAATGTCAACGTCAGTTTCCAGCATCGTACTTGTCCGTCCAACCGCAACAACTGCGGAGTGATTCTATTGAAACAGCATCGTGCTTATGTAGCGTTCGGCGGTGTCGGGCAGTATGACAACCACCAGTTTGCCCTCATTTTCCGGGCGGCGGGCGACTTTTACGGCCCCGGCGACGGCGGCTCCGGCGGATATTCCGGCGAAAACACCGTCTTTACGCGCCAACTTCCGGGCCTGCTCAAACGCCTCTGCATTCTCCACGCCTATGACCTCGTCAATCAGGTCGGTGTCCAGCACGTCGGGCACAAAACCCGCTCCGATTCCCTGGATCATGTGGGGTCCGGCCCGACCGCCCGACAGCACGGGCGAACCGGTCGGCTCGACGGCGACGATTTTGACGTCGGGCTTTCTCTCTTTGAGCACGCGCCCCACACCGGTAATCGTTCCGCCCGTTCCCACGCCGGCGACGAAGATGTCAACCTGACCGTCGGTGTCATCCCAAATCTCAACAGCTGTAGTCTCCATGTGAATCTGCGGGTTGGCCTGGTTGCGGAACTGATGAGGCATGAAGGCGCCGGGAATCGTATTGAGCACATCCATCGCCCGATCAACCGCACCGAGCATTCCTTCTTCAGCCGGGGTCAGGATCACTTCAGCTCCGAGGAGTTCGAGAATCTTCCTTCGCTCGGGCGTCATCGATTCGGGCATAGTGAGTATAAGCTTGTACCCGCGAGCGGCGGCGACCCAGGCAAGAGCGATACCCGTATTCCCGCTGGTTGGCTCGACAATGGTGGCGCCGGGGCTGAGTTTGCCCTCGCGCTCGGCGGCGAGGATCATGCTCACGCCGATACGGTCTTTAACGCTGCTGGCGGGGTTAAAGAACTCCAGCTTGCCCGCGATCTTCGCGACGCACTTCTCAGCCGCTCCGTTCAACCAGACCATCGGGGTGCGCCCGACCAGTTCCGTCATGTCTTTTGCAATACGCATGGTATTTCCTAACCTTCCACACCGCTATTTTTTCCGGCGTATTTTCACGCTGAAGTATCCGCCCATATCCGTAGTTTCCAGGATTTCCTGGCCCTGTTGGGCAAAGCTGGCTGGGGCGTTCCTGACCGGCTCGCCCTCGTCCAGCAGCACCTCCAGAACCTCGCCGATTTCGATCTGCTCCAGGGCGAGTTTGGCTTTCACAAAGTTCATCGGACAAGCGACTCCTCGCAGATCCGCATGGTTAGTTTTCGTTTGCTCGGGCGGGGCGGCGGTTCCGCTGGAGACAGGTTCGACTGTGAAGTTCAGACTCGCATCGAGCGACTTGAACAGTTCGTCCACACGCCGGGCCAGCCCGCGAGCGTCATCCAGCAAGTTGACGAGAGAATCGACATCTCCCATCCGCCAGTCAACTACCGCATCCAGCAGCTTCTGTGCCGTGGGATCGACCCAACCGGGCTCGATGAGATACTTGCTGAAGGCGGCGAATATCTCTCTGTCGCTTCCGGGCTCCTGACCAAACGTCACCAGGAGGGCTCGAGCGGCGGCGATCACTGCTTTATAGACATTGTCGTCCGTCGGCGGCGCGGCGTCGAGGGCGCCCTTGGCTTCGTCAATGTCGAACTTGATCATGTCCATCACGCCGGCTCCGCATTCACCGGGCCCGCGTCCGGCCAGCGTAAACGGCTGGTCGCATCCGGCGTCGCGGTAGCAGTCTTCAGTCAGCGACTCTTCGCTGAAGTCGCCGTATTTCTCGACGAGCGTTTTCAACTGGTCATTGTCGACTCCGCCGTTCATCGCTTCGGCGAGCATGTCCGGTATTCGAGCGGCCGGCGCGCAGCCGATGATCTCCGCCAGGCGAGCATCGCCTTCAACAGTTCGCCCGCCGACCAGCACGTCGTAGCACGGGACGAGACGCCCGCCCACGCGCTTGGCGCGTCCCTGCAGGCCCAGTTCGGATATGCAGTGATGCCCGCATGAATTGGGGCAACCGCTGATCCTTATAACGGTGGAAAGGGCCTCTGCGGACAGATCGCTGATCGAAAGCTTCCGCGTAATGGCCTCCGAAAGCGCACGAGACAGACACAAACCGAGTTTGCAAGTGGAAGCTCCAGCACACGCGACGACCTTCGGGGCGACTTGCCCGGAAACATCCGCACTGAGGCCTTTCAACTCTTCAGTCGTTTTGGCGACATCTTCATGGGCTATGCCTGTGATGAGGATATCCTGCTGCTGTGTCGTCCTTATAAGGCCCTGGCCGTATTTCTCGGCGATTTGAGCGACCTTGACCAGATCGTCGGCGGTTATGTCGCCATTGGTCAACCACAAGCGCAGCGTAGCTCGCCCGGGAGTTTTGTCGAGCGACACGTTCGGAAGCGAAGCGATGTCCAGTTCGGGCGCCTCGGTCGAAACATATTGCGAGTCGATATCGCGAATCTCCGGGGCCTCGTAAGGCAGGCCGTCCGATTCGATCCGGTCCCGCTCGGCGCGGTAGAGTTTCACGAATTCATCCTCGCCGACCCGACCCACGACGTAGCGTAATCGGGCTTTGTGCTTGTGAGCCCGGTCGCCATGCTTATCGAAGAGCTGCTTGGCGGCCTCTGCGACTTTGAAGATGTCGCCCGCCTCGACAAACTCTTCGATCTTGACGGCCACTGAAGGATTCGAGCCAAGCCCGCCTCCGCAATAGACCGCAAAACCATCGACACCGTCTTTCCGGTGGGCAAAGAACCCGAGGTCGGCTATGGAGGCGAATGCGCAATCTTCCGAGCAGCCGGAGAAGACCAGCTTGAACTTTCGAGGCAGGTTGAACGAACTTCTGTCGGCGATCAGATACTCGGCGGCCGCTATTGCATGCGGGGCTACGTCGAACACTTCTTTAGGACATACGCCCGCCCGCGAGCATGCGGTGACGTTCCGGACCGTATTGCCTCCCCCGCCGCGTGACGACAGGCCCGCTTCCAACAACTTCTCCAACACATCGGGAGTGTCTTCGATGTCTATCTCGTGAAGCTGAATATCCTGCCGGGTCGTAACGTGGAGAATCCCGTTGCCATATTGCTTGCTCAACTCGGCCAATCGCTCCAACTGCGGTTTGTTCGCCAGCGCCGCTCCTATTCGTACACGCACCATAAACCTACCTGTCTCTCGCTGCTCGTATATGCCCATAGGCACACGATACGCCCGGAACGCTACGGGCGTTGTATCGCCAGCCAGAAACTTGGCGACCTTGCCTCTGAATGCGGCGGTATCTTCCCGAACGGTTTCGCAAATGCGTAAAATCGGTTCTGCAGACGGACTCATTGTGACCCTTCCTCAACGGTGACGGGAACTTCCGTCACACTGTCGTTATCAATTAGAAAACCTTTAACCACCGGCGGTTCTTCGACCAGTGAAACAATCACGTACATCACCCCCGGGGTAAGCGCCAGGCGGATATCCTCCTGGGACAGACGGGCCGGAGACGCCGGATGACTGTGGTATATCGCCAGCATCACCAGGCCTTCAGCGCGGATGTCCTTCACGACGGCGAACTGTTCTTCAGGCGTCATCATGAAGTGATCGTGTGCGGCGTCGGCGTTGGTCATGCGGTACAGTTTGCTGACCCTGCCTTCGACGCCGGCGAGCATTCCGCAAGCCTCGACAGGCGCCTCTTGGCGAGCCTGCTCAAGCATCTGGGCGTAAATCTCGTTTGGAATTTCCAGTGTCGACATATCTGCTGTTGGTCCTTAATCCTTTAGATCGCAGACGGCCTGCTCTGCGTCCGTAAGTTCGGTTATCTCCGGATTCTCACCGCATAGCGGGCAGTCCGGATTGCGTTTCAGTTCGATACTGCGGAACTTCATCTTCAGTGCATCGTACGTAAGCAACCTGTTGGTCACCAGGTCGCCCAGGCCCAGGACGTACTTGATCGCCTCGGTGGCCTGCAGCGATCCGATCACGCCGGCAAGTACTCCAAGAACTCCCGCCTGGGAGCACGAAGGCACGGCGCCAACGGGCGGAGGACCTTCGAAAATGCACCGATAGCACGTCGTCTGCCCCGGAATAACGGTTATCAACTGCCCGTCGAATCGAAGTATCCCCGCATGCGAGAACGCCTTCTTCTCAAAGTAGCAGGCGTCGTTGATGAGGAACTTGGCGGGAAAGTTGTCGGTCCCGTCGATCACAAAATCGTAGTCGCGGACGATATCGCGAATATTGGCCGCCAGAGCCCATTCGTGATAGGTCCTGACGGTCACATCGGAGTTCAATTCCTTCATCTTGTCGGAAGCGGACTGAACCTTGGGCGTCCCGACGTCCGGGGTGTGGTGGATTATCTGTCGCTGGAGATTGGTCAGGTCAACGTTGTCGGCGTCGATGATTCCGATGGTCCCGACACCCGCAGCCGCAAGGTAAAGGGCCGCCGGAGAACCCAGCCCGCCGGCGCCGACTATGAGCACTTTAGACTCCAGGAGTTTCTCCTGGCCGGTGCCGCCGACCTGCTCCAGTATTATGTGTCTGGAGTACCGCTCGATCTGTTGTTCGTTCAGAGCCACTGCCCACCTCCCATGAAGTAGAGAAACTCTATGCTGTCTCCGTCCGTCAGGGTGCTGCTGTCAAATTCGGACCGCTTCAGGATCTCCCCGTTAAGTTCAACCGAGACCATATCGGGCATCTTGACATCCTGATCCGTCAGCAACTCACTGACAGTCATCGCGCCGGAAAGCTCAGTTTGTTCACCGTTTACCGTAACGTTCATTTCTGCTCCTCAACTGCTGCGGCTATCGCTTGCTGGAAATCAGCTTCAATGTCCTCATATGCTTCTATCCCCACCGAAACTCTAACCATATCCCCGGAAACGCCCATCGGGCCTAATTCATCGCTGTTGAACTCGTGGAATATCGTGGAGGCCGGATGGATCACCAACGTCTTGGCGTCGCCCAGATTCGCCAGATTCGTCGCGAGCTTCAGCGAATCGATGAACTTGTATGCTGTGTCTTTATCGCCCAGGCCCACAGTAAGCAACCCGCCGCCCCGCCCGCCGAACAGTTCGTTGACCCGGCCGTTGTATTCACTGTCTTCAAGACCCGGATAGTTCACCCAACTCACGTCCGGATGTTGGTTCAGGAAACGAGCCAGCTTCAACGCGTTGTCGCAATGTCTGTCCATCCTTGCAGCAAGGGTTTCGAGCCCCTGTAGCATCAGGAAGGAATTCATCGGAGCCGGGCACCCGCCCAGGTCGCGGTAGATCACGTTGCGCTGGTGGGCCAGGAATGCGAAATTGCCCGTCCGTTTGGCAAGCTCCCTGATGTCCTCGAAAGCTCCATTGCGCCAATCGTAATTCCCGGTGTCGACAATCGCCCCGCCGATGGCTGTACCGTGCCCATTAATGAACTTGGAGGTCGAGTGAACAACTATGTCCGCCCCATGCTCGCCGGGCCTGATTAAATACGGAGTGGTCACCGTATTGTCGACAACCAGCGGAATCCCAGCCTCTCGGGCGACTCGCCCCAGAGCGGGAAGGTCGGGCACGTCCATTCGCGGATTCCCGATCGTCTCGACGAAGATCAGCCTGGTCTTATCGTTGATCGCAGCGGCGAAGGCGTCTGTGTCCGTCCCATCGATCGTGACGGTCTCCACGCCGAACCTGCTGAGAGTGTTCTCAAACAGCGACACCGTTCCGCCGAAGATTCCCGCGGCCGTCAAAATCCTGTCGCCCGAGCGAACAAGTCCGGTCACAACCGAAGCTATCGCGGCCATTCCGCTGGAGGTGGCGATCGCCCCGATACCATCTTCCAGACGGCTGAGCCTGGCTTCAAGCGCGGTGGTTGTCGGATTAGCAATCCGAGTGTAAATGTATCCCGGCGCCCGGCCGGCAAATACGTTGGCGAGGTCTTGAGCGGTCTTATAAGCGTAAGATACGCTCTGACAGATCGGTACTGCCGTCGCGCCGCTGCCGGAATCGCCCGCAAAACCGCTATGCACAGCCAATGTCTCAGGTTTCATATTCTCTTCCTGTCCCGCTGGACTACAGAACCAATCCAACCTCCCCGAAAGTCAGATGCAGTACATATTCGCTTTCGCTTCTGCTCCCATCCGTTCCCTGTCAACCAGGTCCTGAAATGTCGTGTTGTCATAAACCGAAGCGACCGCATCGCGAGCACGCG
Organism: Phycisphaerae bacterium; assembly: GCA_030745875.1. Classification (GTDB taxonomy): domain Bacteria; phylum Planctomycetota; class Phycisphaerae; order SM23-33; family SM23-33; genus BS750m-G57. The sequence continues at coordinate 79,325 of JASLNT010000090.1, read as the reverse complement.
ACCACATGTCCACAAACGCGCAGTTAGCGTAAAGCACGCACATGGTATCCGATGGCGAATCGCCGGCGACGCATTTTACCGGCGCCACCGGACCGTCAACAAAACGGATTATCATGCCCACAGTCAGTTCCTCAGGCCTGTCTCGCAGCACATACCCTCCGCCTCGGCCGCGACGCGATTCAACAAACCCGCCTTGTCGCAATTCCGACAGGATCAACTCAAGAAACTTCGGCGGAATTACTTGCGCCTCAGCTATTTGCGACATCGCGGTGGGTATTTCCGTATCGCGTTTGGCCAGTTCAAACAAAGCACGCAAGGCATACTGACATTTCTGGGATACACTCATTATTAAAATTCCCTATTAACTCTATTGACTTCGTATGATTTTATCCCTAAAATCGCGGACGGTCAAGTTATTCCGCAATTGGTGGTATAATATTACCTATATCACCGACAATAACACTAACGTAACTCACAGAAAATACAGTGGTTGTCCGATGAACACAAAAGTCTGTTTTTTCCTCTAAGGAGTTTGCTATGGCGAGAGTATACGACGATATCACACAGACCGTTGGCGGGACTCCCCTTGTCAGAATCAATCGCATGATAGATTCTGAGGCGACGATCCTGGCGAAACTTGAGTGCTTCAACCCGCTGGCGTCGGTTAAGGACCGCATTGGCGTGGCGATGATTGACGCGGCCGAACGTAATGGCAAGATTTCGGCAAACGCTACGATTGTCGAGCCAACAAGCGGAAACACCGGGATTGCCTTGGCGTTTGTTTGCGCGGCGCGCGGGTACAAGTGCGTGTTGACCATGCCCGAGTCAATGAGCATCGAGCGCAGAAAGGTGCTCAAGGCCCTCGGAGCCGAGTTGGTCCTCACACCAGCCAACAGGGGAATGCCCGGAGCTATCAGCAAGGCCGAAGAACTGCTGTCTGAATATCCCAACAGCTTCATGCCTCAGCAGTTCAAGAATCCCGCCAATCCGGAGATTCACCGCACGACTACGGCCGAGGAAATATGGGCCGATACGGACGGACAGGTGGACATTGTCGTCTCCGGCGTGGGCACGGGCGGAACCATCACGGGACTTGCCAGTGGTCTCAAGCAGAAGAACCCGGACCTGAAGGCCATTGCAGTGGAACCGCTTCAAAGCCCGGTTCTCACCCAGCAGCGAGACGGCGAGGACCAGGTTCCCGGACCGCACATAATCCAGGGAATCGGCGCGGGGTTCACACCCGAGGTCCTGGATGTCGATCTCGTAGATGAAGTAATCACCGTCGACCAGGCCCAGGCCATAGAGTTTGCCAGACGGGCGGCCATTCACGAGGGACTGTTCGTGGGGATTTCGTCCGGCGCGGCGCTGCGAGCGGCGAGCGATGTTGCGGCAAGGCCTGAAAGCGCGTCGAAGACCATCGTAGTAGTTCTGCCTGATTTCGGAGAACGCTATCTTACGTCTCCCCTCTTCGATAACATTACAGAATAGAACAACACCAGCATTCACAGATCAAGGAAGCAGACAATGAGCAATACCGATGGATACAGCATGGGAACGCTAGCCCTCCACGCGGGACAGGAACCGGATTCGGCGACCAACGCGCGGGCCGTGCCCATATACGCCACCAGCAGCTACGTGTTCAACGACACCGATCACGCGGCCAATCTGTTCGCGTTGAAAGAGTTCGGGAATATCTATTCGAGGCTCATGAATCCCACGTGCGACGTACTGGAAAAGCGTCTTGCTGCGATGGACGGAGGGCTGGCGGGTTTGGCTTTCGCCAGCGGGCAGGCTGCGATAACCGCATCGGTTCTGACTATCACGCACGCCGGGCAGAACTTCATCGCATCGACGAGTCTGTACGGCGGCACGTGGACGCTGTTCACCCAGACGCTCAAGAACCTCGGGATCGAGGTCAGATTCTTCGACCCGGATCATCCCGAGCAGATCGCCGAACTGGCCGACGGGAAGACTCGTTGCGTCTACATGGAGTCTCTGGGCAATCCGAAAAACGACGTGCCCGACTTCCGCGCAATCGCCGACGCCGCACACGATATCGGCGTGCCGGTCATCTGCGACAACACCGTCACCACGCCGATCCTGCTGCGCCCGATCGAGCACGGCATCGATATCGTGGTTTATTCGTGCACGAAGTTCATCGGCGGGCACGGCCTGCACATCGGCGGAGCGATAGTAGACGGTGGAATTTTCCCCTGGGCCGACAATCCCGAGAAGTGGCCTGAGTTCTGCGCCCCGTCCGATTCGTATCACGGCGTGGTGTTCGAGGAGGCCCTCCGCCCGATCGGGAATATCGCCTACATCATACACATTCGCACACATCACCTTCGCGACATGGGCGGATGCATGAGTCCGTTTGCGGCGTTCCTGTTCCTTCAGGGCATCGAAACGCTGCACCTGCGCATGCCCCGCCATTGCGAGAACGCCCAGACGGTGGCTGAATTCCTTGAGGCCCACCCCGCTGTAGAATGGGTTAACTACCCCGGCCTGGCCAGCCATCCGCACCATGAAGCCGCCAACAAGTACCTTGGCGGTAAGGGCGGCGCGATCATTGGATTCGGGATAAAGGGCGGACGCGAAGCAGGCATCAAGCTAATCAACAATGTCAAGCTGCTCAGCCACCTTGCGAACATCGGCGACGCCAAGACGCTGATAATTCATCCGTCGTCGACAACGCACCAGCAGCTCACCGAAGAAGAGCAGCAGACCACCGGCGTGACCCCTGAGTACGTCCGCCTGAGCATAGGCATCGAAGACGTGGCAGACATCCAGGCTGACCTCGACCAGGCCCTGAACGCTTCGCAGGGTTAATCGCGAATGGGCGGTTTTTTATCCGCCCTGCGCCGCAACAGTACGGACCACGCCAGCGGACCGTTCTTGCGCTCAGGGTCGCGCCCTTCGAAACGTATCTCACGCATCGCCTGAATTGCAAAGGTCTCTGAGAAATCGGCGACTATTTTGGTCTGCTTGACGCGCGGCGGCCCGTAGTGGCGGGATTCGTTGGCGTTGCCCGCAAGCAGCAGGAACAGGGCTCCGTCGCCGGTCAGGCGGCTTACAGTGTTGGCGAAACCGGCTGCATTGTATTTCTGTACGTGGTGATAACAGCCTCGATCGAATATGAAGTCGAACGGGCCGATGTCGGGCACGGCCACCGCGTCGGCGACCATCCACTGGACCTTGACCTTCGCTTTGGCGGCCTGCTTTTCGGCGAACGTAAGCGCCGAAGGCGCCACGTCCACTCCGACGACCTTGAAGCCCTTGGACGCCAGGTAAACTGCGTTGGTGCCCGTACCGCAACCGAGCACCAGGGCGCGTCCGGGCTTGACCGCCCCACTCTCGACCAATCGCTTCAGTTCGCCCGCCGGACGACCTACATCCCATCCGGGCAGGCGGGTGCGGCGGTATGAAGAATCCCACCGGTCGAGCAGTTTTACGCCCTTGGATCCGTGGGGCATAATGCCTGCGGGCAGAAGTCGACTGGCCAACAGTTTCTTGCCATCCGCCTGCGAAACGCCAATCCGTCCGGACTCCTTGTACTCGGGCAGGTGAAGCTTGAAGATCCGTTTTGCGGCGGTGAATTCGACCGTGACCGAATCGTCCTTGTGATTCGGCGTGACTTTCGGTTTGGGAACTATGTCGCCGACGTGGATAAGATGCAGAAAACGTCCGCTTACCCGCGCGGCTGTGTGGATCACGTCGACTGTGTGCCTGGACTCACCATCGATCTTGATCGAGCCGCCCTTCAATCCCGTGGACTGCTGGAGGCTCATACCGTGGGCTGCGTTGTCCCCGGCGGGAATTGAGAAGCTCCGCTCGGCGACCTTGGCCTGGCCCGAGCCGATCAAGCGCCATGTGTCGCCCGGGCGTGCGTGGTCGTCGATAATGAACGTTGACGGTTTACAGAAGACAACGCGACGCTCGCCGGTGGGGATCTTCCCGCCAATGTATGTGAAATACTGGTGTTCTTCGTAGGCGGTGATCTTTTCCATGCCCAGAGACGCAGCGGGCGGCAGGTCATCAGAGAACTTCGCTAGGCTCTTTGCCAGAGTCAACAGATCAGCCCCCTTAAGCACCGGCCCGGACGCAGGTCCCTTACCGACAGCCGGGGCACACAGAGCAAAAAGCGTCAGCAGGACGGCGATTTTCGAAAACGTCGCGAGTTTACAGCTGGATCTGTTGTCGATCATTTCTCGGTCCTCTTTCCATGTGTAAAGAATGGTTAGAAACCCGCAGGGCGCGTTTGCCCTGTTGATCTGACGAACGTCCGATCATTTCCTGCGTAGAGCGGTTCCAACCATGTTCAGTTTCGAAGCGTCTCGGGCAAGACCCAGCCAAACTTCTCGTAGCACGCCCTGGCTTCGGGCGTAACCAGAAAGTCCATGAAGCCCTCGGCGACCTCGGGTTGTTTACAGAACTTCAACATGCCCACGCCCGTACCGCGATAGATTCGCTGTTCGGCGGGCAGCGAGATTACTTCCAGGCGTTCGTCGTCGAGATGCCCGAACGAGGTCCAGCCAATCGCAGCGTCAACTATGCCTTCGGCGACCGCTTCGACGATGGCTACGCAGCCGCTGGCGTAGAAAGTGATATTATCGCGAACCTCTGCGGTAAGTCCGACGCGACCTGTGACATCCTCCCACAGACCCTTGAGACAGTCGATTACAGATATGCCTACTTTCACACCGTCTCGCGTAAGATCCGCAATAGACGTAATCCCCGCCGGATTGCCCTTGGGCACTACGATCGCCGATTCGCGATAAGCGATCAAACGCCGCCTTCCCTTGAGGATAATCTGTCTGACCTCCCCATCGTCCAGAAGATACTCAGCCCCTCCGATCGCCAGATCGTGGATCCCGTATTCGTCTATCTCGACCAGGAAGTCGTGCATTCCGGCTTCGGCGTCGGCTTCTTCGGCGTTCTGCGTGGCGCAGTGTCTGGCGCAGACGCTGATGTCAACAGCTATGCCCGTATTGGCGGTAAACAGAGCGGCGGCCTCTTCGAGAGGAGCAGCGCACGCTCTTGCAGAGAATATCTTCACAGATTCGTCAGCCATCGGATGATCCTTTCAGTTTCAACACATCGGCGGGGTTGTTGTCAGACTGCTCGGCCCGCGAGGGCCCTCGCTTGGGCGGCATCATGAACATGCGGACAGCCACAATGACCATAAACACCGCAAACGCCTTCCTAAGCCAGTGTCCCGGTACGTGCTCGGCAACGGCCGTACCGACCAGCACGCCTCCCAGCGCCCCGAACACAATGAAGGCGACCATCACCATATTAATCTCAATCGACGGATTGTGCCAGTACCGAATGGCTCCCAATAACGCCATCGGGACCATTACCGCCAAAGTCGTCCCCTGAGCCGACTTCTGCGGGAGCATAAACACCGACACGAGAATCGGAACAAACACGATCCCGCTGCCCACGCCCAGGGCACCGCTGAGCACTCCGCCGGCCAGGCCCAGAAGCACAAACGTCCACCACGGATTAGATAGCTGTGCAAGCATAGTCGCAGATCCTTTTCTTACTCTTGTGACTTCTCCGGCCCGGCGTCGCTGTCATCGCAGGCGGGGTCCGAGCCTTGAGCCCGTTGCAGGCAATAGTACAGGATTGTACCGCCCACCAGGCCGATGAAAAAGCCAAGATACACGCCCGCACCGACCAGACCAACCAGAAGTACGATAAAGAAACTCGTGGGATCATTGGCGGAATCGGCCGACAGACGCATCAGCCCGATCCCCTCAAACACCAGAAGCACTGCAAGCAGGGACACCGGGAATATCATGATAAACCCGTAGAAACTATTCCCAAACAGACAGCCCAGGACCAGGAAGAACAATCCGTATATGAGCACGGAGCCCCCGGTCCGCCCTCCGAACGTATAATGACCGACCAGCCCGCCCGAACCGTGACAAACCGGAATCCCGCCGAAAAGCGGAGCGATCATGTTGGCGATGCCGTACGTGATCCCGAGTTTCCTGGACTTGACTTCTCGACGGGGAAACAGATCGCTTACCGTCTGGCTGGTCGCCAGCACGGCGTTGCCCAGCGAAAGCGGAAGCTGCGTCACCACAAGTTGAAGCACCATTATGTTCGCCAGAAGACTGAAGTTCGGCGACGTGAATATCGGCAAGCCCGGCGAGAGGTGCGGTCCGTTAATGAACTCCAGACCGGCGCCGTTGCCTTTGCTTTCGATTATTGACGCGACCTGGTCAGGGTATCCAACCACCATGAACACCACATAAGCCACACCGAGCGTCAAAACCGCAATCGCCGCAGGGAATTTCCTGTTCTTGCGTAGAACGAGAACAAACACGCAACCGACCGCCGCAAGCACATAACCTGTCGCCCCTTCCTTAGGCAGGTAATTCTGCATCGCCGCCATCGCAAGCTTTATGCCCAGACCAAATTGCAAACCGCGTATGACAACTTTCGGTACGGCCCGCCCGATCAAGTTGATTCCCCCGCTAATGCTCAACAACATCATTGCAGCGCCCGCCAGCAACGCAGCAGTCGCCAGAACCTCGGCGCTGATCGGGGAGCCCATGCCGTATGCGGCGATGGCGAAGGTGGCCATCGCCTTCATCGGCTGGACCGGTATCGGCAGCCGGTAGGCCAATCCCGAGAAAATCTGACACACTCCAAACAGTATGAGAACGCTGCGAGCATCAAGATTGCACGCCGGAATCAACAATAGTATCAGCGGAATGTCAGTGCCCACATCACCGAACGCGCCGGCAAATTCATTGCGGTCAAAGCGAAGAGGCAGTTTGTCTTTGGACATCGATCAACTTCCTATATATCAAACCTGATTGGCAACCAGGAAAGCCCAAACCTCACCCCCATCCTAGGCGGCATTCTAGAGGAAAACTCGAACTGAATCCACACCAAGACCATCGGAACTGCGCCAAGACCGGTCCAATCCCCCGCCGACCGAGCTGTTATAACCTCCATGGAGGGCGCATTGGGCGTTTCAGCATGCGATTGGCGTTTTCGTCGTCGACAAACAACTCTTCTTCCGGATTCCACTTGAGTTTGCGACCGAGGCGCATGGCGATGTCGCTGAGTTGCACGAGCGTGTCGGAGCGGACAGCCTCTTCGACAGGCGCTATGGTCCGGGCGCGTGTCTTGACGCAGTCCAGGAAGTTCCGCTGGTGATGCGTGCTAACCGGAAGATTAACCTCGCCGGGCTCGGTCGGCTCGCGAAGCAGCGATTTGGGATTCGCGTCCACATTACCGCCCAGGTGCCCTTCTTTCACGAACACCCATCCGTCCGGGCCTTCGAACCGAACGCCAAGCGGGTTCCGTTTACCATCGGTGAATCGCATGCTAACACCGTTAGCGTACTTGAGCTTCATATCCCAGCCGGTCGCACAGTCGCATAGACCGTCTGCGGGAAACTCGCCAACGCCCTCGATCTCAACCGGACCGGTAAGCGTCGTGCCATTGCCCCACTGGGCCATGTCGACAGTGTGAATTCCACATCCGGCGATGAAACCAAGGGCGTAATCGCTGATATGGAACCATCCGCCGTGGTTGCGAACTCGGTTGTCAGTGTACGGAGCCCACGGCGCCGAACCGAGCCAGAGGTCATAGTCCAACCATTCGGGCACGGGCTGGGTCGGATAGTTCGGCGAGGCTTTGCTGAATCGCGAAGCCACTGTGATCGTGTGTATCTTGCCCACTCGCCCGCTAAGCGCCATTTCGCAGGCGAAGCGAGTGTTTCGGTTGGAACGCTCCTGCGTTCCAAACTGGAATACGCGACCGTATCTCCGCACGGCTTCTCGCAGCACTTGCCCCTGCTCAACGCTCATCCCCAGAGGTTTCTCCACGTATACGTCCTTACCGGATCGCACAGCCGCCAGGGCGGCGGGAACATGCCAGTGGTCCGTCGTCGCGACCACGACAGCATCTATATCGTCGCGGGCGCAGATTTCACGAAAGTCGTTGATTGCCGCGCACGAATTGCTCTTGTACCGTTTGTCGACGCTAACCTTGGCCCGGTCGCGCTGCTGTTTCTTAACGTCACAGACCGCCAGGACCTTTGCATCTTTCAGTCCCATGAAGGCCCGCAAGAGAGTCGAACCCCGTCCGCCGACCCCAATCCAACCCATCGTGATTCGCTCGCTGGGCGCGTCGGCTCCGAATACCGAGGAAGGAACAATCGTTGGAAGCCCGACACCCACGCCGGCGACCGCTGCAGATTTCAAGAAGTTCCGTCGCGATGGATTCATCTGTTTTGACATGGGCGTATCTCCTGACAGGAAACGGGCGTTTCTTATGGGAACCGCATGTCAAGAGTATACGCCCGGGGAGGAAGCCGGATCAAGCACATATCGACCGGTTCGGCGCGGGGCGCACGGAAACACGTCGACCGCGGGGTGGGAAGTTCCGGAAATACTACAGGCCTTCGTAATCGAAGGCCTGTAGATATCTGCAGTCGGATTCCCGGTTGTGTTTACTTCTTCTTCCAGGTCGACTTCATCTCGTAAGCCTTGAACGACACAACTGTCATGGAACCGCCGTCAGCAGTCAGCGATATCTCACCGAGATCCTTGCCCGGGTCGCGGCGGCCTGAGGTTTTGAAGCCGGCTCCGCCGGCGGCGATGACTTCAACTATCGGACGGTCGACCAGTACGCGGAACGTCACTGTTCCGTCTTTCGCCTCCACGGGCATTTCGTCAACCTTCTGAGCTCCGAAATCGTAGGTCGTCACACCGGCGCCGTACTTGAGGACCGCCTTCTTTGCGGTTCCCTTCTTGACTGTCACGACAATGTCGTAGAGCTGCTTGCCCTTGGCGTCAACCGTGATGCTCTCGCCGTCGGCGAGCTCCTTGTTGTCGGCGCCCTTGGGATTGGGCTTGCGGAGCTTTTCGAGCTCCTTGATCGGCGTGGCGAACATGCGCACGCCTTTCTTGGTCGTGTGCAGCGTAAGGGTCGTCGGCACGGTGAACGTCTGGTTGAACGGCATGTCCGGGATATTGATCCTTGCCCATCCGACCTGGACTACGCGTCCGTCGGGCGAGTTGCTAAAGCACTGTGAGGCGTAGTAGGCGCCGTAGTGCACCCGATGTTTGCCTTCGTGTTCCGGGACAAATTTCTTACCGTCGAAAGTTCCCAGGGCGTAGCGGGCGTCGGCTGCGTAGATGACCCACTTGGTCTTGGATTTGTCGCCGTCTATGGGCAGTTCGAAGATCTCGGCGCATTCGTAGTAACCGGGGATGTTGCTCTGTCGCGTCCAGTTCTTGAGATCTGTACTGGTGTACAGTGCGATATTCTTACCGTGCTCTTTGTCCTGGTCGAATACGGCGATAACCCAGTGCTTGCCCGGTTCGTACCACATGAGCTTCGGGTCGCGACCGGAGTGTTTGATAATAGGATTGTTCTCGTAGTACTTCCAGGTTTTGCCCGTGTCGGTCGAATAGGCGATCGATTCACCGCGGCCTATGTTGTCGGTGAACGCCAGGACGAGCGTTTTGGCGTCGCCCTTTTGCCATCCGCCGGAGTTGTTCTTGTCGACGTTTCCGCTACCGGAGAAGCATCTCCCGTCGGCCATCTTCGGGTGACGGTTCTTGACATTGCCCCCATAGCTCCGCAGCGCCCGGTCGTGTTCTGTCCAGTGGACCATGTCGGTGCTCGTTGCGTATCCCCAGTACATGTTGGCCCATCCCCGTCCGCCGGGATTGCACTGCCAGAAGAAGTAGTACTTGCCTTCGTGATAGAACATTCCGTTGGGATCGTTGTTCCAACCGCGTTTTTGCGAGATGTGGAACTGAGGACGCAAAGCTTCGTCGTACAGAGGCATGAGGTTGCGGATCTTCTCGCTGGACTCGAACATCTCGCAGATTTCGGGAGTCGCGTTGGCGGTAACCGTGGCGGTCTTGCCCTTGTACTCGCCCATATCCAGGTAGGACCACCACGAAACGCCGTCTTTGTCGGCGGGAAAGTCACAGTTAAGATGGTGTACGAGTTGATCGCCCACCATGATCTTCATCCTGCCGCGTCTGGCGCCTTTGTTGGCTACGGGGAAGATAATGTACTTGCCGGTGATCTTGATCTCCCGGGTGTTTGCGGGAACGGGAGGTGCTCCGCGGCCGCGTCGAGCCGGGGCGGGGGCCTTCTTCTTCTTGGCCTGCGTGTTGGACTGAACGATCTGGTCAACGTTGACGTGTCCCCATCCGCCCGAGGCGTCGTCTACGATCTGTAGCGAGGCCTTCTTGCCCTTGAACTTCTTGACGTCCCAGTTTTCCCAGTTGAGGAATTCGGTTCCCCCGGGGGCGTTGTTTCCGCCTGTGGCGCTGAGGACGACCTTCCCGTCGATCAGCAGGTTCATGCAGGTTTTGCCCTTGTGAGCGCCTCCGCCGATAAGGAACTTGATGTAGTCTCGCTCGATAGTGAATTCGGTCGAAGTCAGCTTGCCCTTGGGCTTATCTCCGCCCAGGAACGTGTTGATCAGGCCCTTGCCTTCAAAACCCGTGACGGGCATCTGTCCGCCGAGTCTGCCTTTGGCGGGCGCCTTGCCGAACGCCTCGCCTTCGACCTTCCAGCCTTCGGGATAGGTCTTGCCTTCGAAATCGGCGATGACGATATCCTTATCGGCAGCCTCAACCGCAGTGCACATTCCCAGCGTCAGGCCCAACAGCAACGCAACCGTTACAAGAGTAGTACGATTCATGAGGCTCTCCTTCTCTAAGGTCCGATTCTATCCGAACGAACGCCCGTACGTTCATCCACGGCCTCCCAGACACATCTGGGCGCAGGCCGTAAGTATCTGTTCATGTAGGTTGGTTGTCAACGACTTTCGCGGCGGCCGGAGTGCTCTTGCGTGGAGCAAACTCCTATCCCCTTGATGTATTTGGGAGCGTTCTTGGCGCTATACGTCCCGCGCGGTTGGAGCTTGCCGTTGAGATAGAGTTTGCCCACACGCGCCAGGCCCGCAAAGCTCAGGTCCAGCACGGCGCCGTTAGAGATGTGGACGTCCGTTTTCACGCCCAGAGCACGCGGGTTGGCAAGCGACAGAACGCCTTCTTTGACAATCGTGGCGCCGGTGTAAGTATTGGCGCCGGACAACGCCCAGGTTCCCGTTCCGGTTTTGGTGACAGACGTTTTCGCAACGCCCGCGCGATCGTAGGGATTCTTGATATCGCAAGCCAACTGGCCTGCGCCAGTCGTTGAGCCCGCAAGAACAATGGTCTTGTCGTGACCATATCCGGAAATCACCAGGTCGCCGGTGAACTTCAAAAGGCCTCGGCCCGAATGATCCAACGTAAAGGCGGCCTTCTTTCCTGCGAGATTCAGCACACGGTCGGTGGTCTCGCCTTCACCGGTGTAAATCAAGGCGCATCGGTTGTCGCGAATGAATATCTCGCCGTTCTCGATGGTGGTCGGAGCCCCCAGGCTGCTGCAGGGCCTGCCTCCTGTTACGCTGTTAAGCGAAGCGACGCTCAGGGCACCGCCTTCCAGGACGGTCCGCCCGGTATATGTGTTGGAGCCGGTCAGTTGCAGTACGCCCGGACCGCATTTCTTCAGTACAAACGCCCCGCCGCCGGGCCCTTTCGAATCAGTAATTGTGCTGGAAACTGTAACCGTGCTCCCGGCGTTGGAGGTATCCATGCAGAAGACCGAGCCTGCGGCCAGACCGTTATTGTCGACTCTTGCAGTGAGATTCGTCAGCAGCGCCCCGACCTGGCCGCCCGTGAACTCACCAGTTCCTCCGACAGCGATCTGAAAGGAGGCCGCCGGAGAAACGCGGATATTCTTCGCGGTCCATTTGGCGACATTGGCGTTGTAGAGCGAGGCGGCCTTCTTGATCGCCAACATGCCGCGGAGTACGGTTGTCGGGCCTTTGTAGGTGTTGACGCCCCAGAGCACTACGCGTCCCCTGTTGACCCTCGAAAACGCGCCGCGAGCGCCGATCTGCGTCAATCCGCCCGAGCCGCTGATCCCGCCGCGAATCTTGTTAAGATGGAAAGCGGCGTAGGCGGCCATCCCAGCGTCCCGCTTTAGAATGATGTCGCCATTCCAACTACCGCCGAACCCGTTATTGGCGTCGATGCAGCCTCCGTTCATGACCAAGCGATTGCCTGTGATATCGCCGCGTTCGAGAACGAGATTCCCCCCTTCATTAACTGTCACCGGACCGGTCCCCAATCCCTTGTTCGCAAGGAACAGATAGAGCCTTCCGCCGTTGATTACGGTCCCCCCACTGTATGTATTGATCTTATTACTGACCGTCAGCGTGCCCGGCCCGTTCTTGACCAGGGAGCCCCTACCGGAAATCAGGCCGTCCAGCGTCGCACGCCCGCGGGGAAGCACACAGATCGAAAGATCAGATGCAAGCTCGATCGGTGTGGTGATCTTGTCGTCCTTGTATGTCTTATCCGAGCGTATTTCAGCGGCTGCGGGGCGGGGCAATCTCTTGACGATCACGGTGTAGACTCGCGTCGATCCGTCAGGGGCCTTCACGGTGTATTTCCGCGGCCTGCTGAAGTCACCTGTCCGGCCCGACGCCGGGACGCACGTCACAGAGTCTGTCAGCGTATACGTCGGCGCCAGCGCCGTAATATCCGTCGCATGAGGGACTTTCACTGTGATCGTCGAGTCGAAGAGCCTCGCCGGAGCCAGGCCCGGGAAACGAAATGTCCGTATCTCTTTAGTCAGATACGACTTGTCGTCATTTACCACTATGCCGGCGATAGGCTTCCTGAGGTTTCTCACCGTAGGCGGGAGTTTTGCGGCCTTGGCGGGATCGATATACTCCTCCAGATCGCGCATGGCGACGGCTTTGTAGTTGTTGTTCTTGAGGTACTGCATCATCTCTTTGAAGATATCCGGAGCCAAACTCACCTGCGGATGCTCCATGTCGGGCACGCCGTGGAAGGTAAGCACAACGATCCTCCCGCCTGCGGCCTGCTGAACGTAGCTGATGAATTTCTCGATGCTGACATTGCCCTGGACCCCGAAGGAGGGAACATCAAACGGATTGTCGACAGTGGGCCTGTACGGACGGAAGTACCCGCCCCGACCGAATATGTATCCATTTGCGACCAGGTCAGGGTAAGTCTTCGTGTTGACCTGGTACATCGGCCAGCACACCGTCGTCGGCTTGACCACGTTGTTGGCCAGCAATTGATCCTCCATGTTCAAAAAAGCGGCGATTCGCGGTCTTCCCCCGTGGCCGCTCGTGTGGTTGCCGATTTCAAATCCGTCGCCAGCCATCGCCTTCATCTGGCTCCAGGTCAGGTACCAGTCCTTTCGAGTACTGAAAGAATCGAAGTTGCAGATGTAGAACGTGGCGCCGAATCCCAGACGCTTCAGAATCGGAGCGACGACCGTGGCGTGGCTGGCGCAGGAGTCGTCGAACGTCAGCACCACCAGTTTGTCGGGAATCGCCTTTTTCAGTATTCCAGTCTGATCGCCCTTGATCCCGCAAAGGACGAATCCCGGGGTCAGTACAATCAAACACGCGGAGAGAATCGATAAACCAATGGCCTTATTCACAGCGATTCCTTCCGTTCGCGCGGGTTACTTTTTGGGTGTCTTCTTCTTGCCCTTCTTGCGTCTGGCTCCCCATGGCTCGACGAGAGCTCGCTTCGCCCATGCGTCGTAGAGGGCGATCATCTCGCGGCGTTTCTCGGGCATTTTGGTCGACAGATCGTTTAGCTCCGTGCGATCGGCGGACATGTCGTACAACTCCCACTGTCCGCGATGGATCGAAACAATCTTCCACTTGCCCAAACGCACGGCGCGATTGCCCTCGTGCTCGAAATAGATCGCCCCGCCGCGATCGAATTCCTCGCCGGCCAGCAGCGGGCGCAAACTCTTGCCCTCTGCGGGTATGATCATGGCGCCCTTGAACGTCTTGGGATATTCGGCGCCGGAGATATCGACGCAAGTGGCCATCAGATCGACCAGGTGGCTCGGCTCGGTTATCAGCTTGCCTCGCAGCTTTGCGGCGATTCCCGCCGGCCAATGTGCGACAAGCGGCGTGCCGGCGCCGCCCTCGTGGACCCAGTGCTTGTACCGCCTGAACGGAGTGTTCGACGCATTGGCCCAGCAGGCTCCGTACTTCGAGAACGACTCGGCCGTTCCGCAAACGCCCTTCCCGTTGTCGCGTCCCAGATTCCCGCCCTCGGCGCAACCCCCGTTGTCCTGCAGGAACATTATCAGCGTGTTTTCGTACTGGCCCAACTCCTTGAGCTTCTTGACGATCTTACCGACATTCTGGTCGACACTGTCGATCATGGCGGCATATGTCGCCATCCGAAGGTCCTGGTTATCCTTCTGTTTTTCAGTAAGGCTTTCCCACGCCGGGATCCCCTTCCCGCGGGGCGAAAGGCCCCAGTTCTTGTCGATCATGCCGAGTTCGATCAGTTTGGCGTAGCGGCGTTTGCGTATCTCGTCCCAGCCGACCTTGTACTTGCCGCGGTACTTTGCGATATCTTCGGGCTTGGCCTGCAGCGGCCAGTGCGGAGCGTTATGAGCCAGGTACCAGAAGAACGGCTTGCCCCGCCCCGCCGCTTCGGCCGCAAACTTCAGACCTTCATCGGTCCAGGCGTCAGTTGAGTACCAGCCATCGGGCATGTCGTTGTTCTTATCGTAAAGCACTTTGTCGCCACGCACGATCTGTCGCATCATTTGGGCGGTCTTCATCGTAAAGTAGAAGCCCGCGCCCTGTGGGCAACTGTAAGACCGCTTGAATCCCCGCCCGACAGGCCAGTGCGACTTCTCCTTCGACCCGACGTGCCACTTGCCCGTAGTAAACGTGTAGTATCCCGCCGGGTTCAGCACTTCGGCGATGGTGACGCAACGCCCGGTAAGTCTTCCGCGATAACCCGGATGCTGCGGGCCGCGATCCCCGTTCATGTGCCCCACTCCGGCTTGGTGGGGATACAAACCGGTAAGCAAGCTCGCGCGGGTGGGGCAACATCTGCCCGTATTGTAGAACTGCGTGAATCGCAGACCTCCGGCGGCCAGTGCGTCGAGATTCGGGGTGTTGATCTCGCTTCCGTAGCAACCGAGATCTGAGAAGCCCATGTCGTCAGTCATGATCAGTATGATGTTCGGTTTGGACTTGCCCTTGGGCGCGGCGGATGCGAATCTCGCACCGACAAACCCTATCGCTCCCACGCCAACAGCACGCAGGAATCCTCTCCTGCCGACAGTAGTTTCACGCATGGTTGTTCAATCTCCCGATCTTACTTGATCATCGGTCGGTAGTTAAGCGAATCCCAGTACTTGCGGTCCATCTTGTACACGTCGATCGTGTCTTTTGACAGGTCAAACACCTTGTCGAGCAGGCCGTAACGCTTCATCTCGCGAATGTACTCGACGCGAGGTTTGAAGCCGGGCTTGTCGAATCGCGTAATCTTGTCGATGTACGCCTTGGCGTCTTTGACGGCGGTCAGGAGCGTCTTGTAGTCCGCATCGTTAGTGTTCTTGAACACCACCGGACAGGCGGGCTTTTCCTTCTTTTCGTCAGAAGCGTATCCGCCCGCACTTTTCGCCAGCGGCGCCAGCAGCAGTATCGATTTTTCCGGGCGCGACAGATTGTACAGTATGTGTCGGTTATAACGCAGAATCGGGAAGTCGCCCTTGGTGATCAGCTCGCGTCGTTCGACCCATCCAACCATGCGCTTATTGTCCGAAGGCGAGTCGGGCAGCGACCTGGGACCTTTGTGGCAGGAGGCGCACTTGCGTTTGACCACCGCGCGTGCAGCGATCGTCGAGTCCCACTTGATATCCTGTCGTGTCAAACCGCCTGTAGAACCGGAGTAATGCCCCAACATGCCCGAACCGAGTGCGGCGTACGTTCCGGGATACGCCGCGCCCGTATCGATCCACAGGCGTATCATCGTCTTTTCGTGGGGCGATAACCTGACCTTGTAGTGGGCTCCGTCCAAGCGTTTCATGATCGGGCTGGCCGGCGAGCCGAGGGATCGCGGGGGGTAGTTGCTCTTCCGCAGATTTCGCCCGTCGGAGAACTCCTTCAGCACCGTCAGCATGTAGTAGCTGTGCGAATACATCGGTCCGCGATCGCCGGTGAGTATCACACCTCCAGCCCGTGGTCCGCCTTTGGAGGTCTTGTCATAATCGTGACACGCCACGCAGTGCTTGTTCAGAATCGGCTGGATGTCGCGCGGGAAGTCGAATACGTCGGGTACGTTTGCGATCAGTTTAACCCGGCTGGGCGGTCGGCGTCGGGCGCTGGGGATCTTACCGGTCGACGGCGGTCGGCCGCGTTCTTCGTGACACCCGATACAACTGAGCTTTTCGCCCGGTTGGAGGGTCATGAAGCTCTGCATGCGCTTTACCGCCATACCGTTCTTGTCCAGCGCGACGAAGAACAGCGGTCGCATAGCGGGCAACTCCATGTACGCCGACCCGTCGGCCTCGACCGGAACGGTCCCGACAATCCGCTCCAGCAAGAACGATCCGCCGTACGTCAGAGGCTCCATACCGCTGAACATATTGTACGGTTTGGACAGTATTTCCAGCACCAGCAGATCCGTGATCTCGCCGGGCTTCACACCCTTCATGTTGCGCCCAATATTTACGTTCTCAAGCATCACCAGTCCGGTTTTCTGTGCGAGATCCACGCGCTTTGGAATTACGCGTTCGCGTTTCCTGGTCCGCAGCGGGCGGGGTTCGTGCACGCCCATGCGTCCGACTCGCCACTCGGCCGGCAGCTTGAACAGCGTAATCGTTCGCCCGTTGGCGCCCAACAGCTGCACACTATCGCCTGCGGCGACCAGGAACTTGTCTTCGCTCAACGGATAAGGGTCGCGATACTGCTTCCGTCCGCTGATCGATCGGGCCATCTCCTTGGCGTCGGGCCCCTTTCGCGGATCAACAACGGTCACGTAACCGGAGTGTTCGTTCCGCCCGTGGCCCGGGGAGAATGACGCTACAACCTTCTTCGTCTCGGGAATCGGCTTGGCGTCGATCATCACGGTGTTCGGATGCATATTCCCGTAGTAGACCATCTGCCCGGTCCCGTCGGGATTCATCGTCCATAGATGGTGATACCCGATTTGGGATCGGTCGACGTATTCCCAACGCTGGTAGAGTATCCGCCCGTCAGGCAGGACCCATGGAGTGTTCTCCTGCTCGGTGTTTGGCGAGAGTTGGCGGATATTCTTACCGTCTCCGTCGCAACGGTACAGCACGGCCACCTGCGTAACGTAGCACGGAACCCAACGGTTGCAGCGACTCGAACAGAACACAATACCTCCGTCGGGCAGATACGCCGGTTCGAAATCGTCGAACGGACCGGTCGTGATCGCCTTCAGACCGGTCCCGTCAATATTGATCTCATACAGACGATAGTACGGCTGGCCGCCCTTGCGATAGGAGAAGAGAATCTTCTTACCGTCGTAATGCATCTGCGGGTCGCGCACCCCGCCCTTGGGATCGTTGATCAAACACGTAACCTTGCCGGTCGACAGATTCAGGCGACAGAGACGCCCTCCGTCGTGGTAATACAAACGCCCTTTGGGATTGACCACGTTGTAACCGAAATTCGCGTACCAGTGCCCGTCGGGGTCGGATTGGCGTACTGCGAAGATGATCTCCTTACAGCCGATGTCGGCGAGGTCTGTTTTCGAAATCGGGCGAGATTTTGCGGGCAACTTCAGGCAGTACTTGCCGATGTGCCCCGGAGCAAGATCGCCCAGAAGAAGGCTCTTGTTCTTTGACGTCGATGGAGCGGTCTTCTTTGGGACCCCTGCGGATCGACCGACGCCCTTGTTGTATAGGGATGCAACATCCGCCTCACTAAGAGCAGTCGCAAATACTGCAATATCATCAATCTTGCCAACGAACGGCTTGGATCCGTCGAGGCTGCGTCCGATGTAGTAACGCCCGCCGGGCCGCGTGTTGGGCTTGCCCTTGCCGCCGCCAACCAGTTTTCCGTTGAAGTAGAGTCGCATCAGCCCGCGGCCGTCGTATACGCCCGCTGCGTGATGCCATTTTCCCTTCTTGATCGCACCGACTTTCACCGACAAGTCCGGTCCTCCCCAGTGAAAGAAGGAGATAGTATCGCTCTTCGGGAACCAAAGCCCCCTGGCCTGCCCTCGCCTGGTCGCACCGTAGCAGAACAGCACCTGGAGATCGCTTTTCCCGGAGAGATTGAACCAGAGACTGACGGATGCGGCCTGTCCGGCTCCGACCGGAAGCCCCGCGTCTGAACCATCGAGGCCTTTGGCTCCGTCGTCGAACGACCAGCTCCGCACGGGAGCAACCGCCCCCCCCCAAGCCGCAGCAACCGATAACCACAACACAAGACTCGCCGAAAGGTACTTCATCATGATGCTATCTCGCTTTATGAACCGGAATTCTCGACGCTCATGCGACATATGATACATCATAACTCCGCCACACCGCGCCTTCCAGCATGACTTGGCGCTTGACGCGGAGGGATATTTGCAATACCCTGTCGGCTCGCTATTGGAAATGATGGCGAAACGGGCCCTTAGCTCAGTTGGTCAGAGCAGGGAACTCATAATTCCTTGGTCGCAGGTTCGAGTCCTGCAGGGCCCACTAATTGAGGCTCCCCGCACTCGCTGGGAGCCTTTTTCATAGCATTTTGGTCCCCTTGCGTATCTGTTGGCGTGATAATCTGTTTCAAATGTTAAGTTCTGTCAACTTCCGGCCATCGCAACCCATTGTCACGCGCCTTGCCGGATATGTGCCTGTTAATGCGGCTGATCTTATCGGTTCAGGCGAGTTGCCGGAATTCACCGCCTGTGGATATCACCAAGGGAAGAACGCGATGGATTACGCTGCAAAGCACATCAAGATGGACTTGGCACACGAGCGATATTCAGCGAGTTTATACGCACGCTTGGTTCAGGTCTCCCCCCGCCTGGACCAAACTCCCATAAGGGCTTGGCTTCCCCGACCAGGCCCGCTTCATGCGCTTACATGAACCCATATATCCCCGTACTGTAACGGCCTCTAATATGGCGATATCCTCTAACCTGACCGCAAGTATCCCGCCCGCATCCGCCGGGGCATTACGTGGGTAATGTGCCTATTAGAAACCCGATTCAGCCCCGGATTCAGTAGGAACGATCCAGCCCGCGATTCATCCCCTACAGCAAGACCGTGTGCATGGGCTGATTTCGTACCGACGAAGCTACCGCGCCAGAGGAATCTCGCCCTTGACTGAGCCGGGATCGGGCATCATACTGTCTGGAGTCGGCCTGAGGACGGTCCCTGGGCCTCAACAAACGCGTGAAACGGGCCAAACAGATGCTCCAGGCGCTGAACAGGGCTGACGCGGGGGGCCAAGCGAACGCCAAACGCCCCCCCCTCTCCCCAAACCCCTCACCCCTGAGCCTCCGACGCACGGTCACGCGGAATCAAATTTCCCATCAGTGATGTCAGGACAGCTGATAAGAGAACATTAGCTTGAGAATGCCACTATGAAAGATGAAACGGGAAGCAACCAAGGCCACGTTCTCTGTGACAATTGCCAAAGGACGAATGAATCCGGAAGCCTCTTCTGCAGTGGCTGTGGTGAGCCGTTGACACCTGCACCAGTTTGCTGTGGCCAGTGTGGCGCCAACGTGTCTGTTGGCATGGCCTTCTGCAATCAGTGTGGCGCTACAGTGAACGAGTCGCCCCAGCAAGCAGCACCAACAGGAGCGATTGCGGAGACGGCAAACGAGCGAGAGGATGCTGCGGCTACAGCCGTTTCCGAAACGTCAGACAAAGAACCTTCTGATCGCGCCACTTCCCAGACAGTTCCGGCAGCACCGCGACATTACCGCATTCTCAATATCTCTTTCGCGGCCGCTGCCGTGGTGATTGTCGGGATCGCGATTGTAGATTTGCTATGGACCAGGCCAACAGGCGGCCCTGTCGTTAACAACCAGACAAAGACAAACGGACCGGTCCTGCCGGACCTTGAGGCCGAGATCACGCGCAGCGTACGTGTGACACCGGCGTCAGGCGGCGCGGTCGACCTGCCCGACGGGACGCGGGTGAACATTCCCGCCGGGGCCGTTGACGCTGCGCGCACGTTGACCATCAAGAAGCTGAAGGACGTCGGGCCCGAGGCGAAGGGGCGTCGTATGTATGACATCGACTTGGGCGGCATCACGCTGACCCGTCCGGCGACCTTGACGTTCCGCTTTGATCCGAAGGTTGTGGCTGAGAAAGGGGCAAAACAGAAGCCCAAGGCGGCCTACTTCAAACAGGGGAAGGGCTGGATCGACGCGCCGGGCGAGGTCGACATGAAGGCGGGCGTGGTAACGGTCCGCACCACGCACTTCAGCAGATGGCTTTTTCTAGAACTGTATTGGTGGGAGAGATATTTGTGGGCCCTAAAGGCTAGCGCGGGACCATTGGACTCCAGCGGACGAGAGTGGAACTACATCGCAGCAGAGTGGTCTCGTGTGCGTTCGGCTTTGCGTCCAGCCCCCCATCGAGTGATGCTCTCGGTCCCGTACTATGGCCAAGGTTCCACCGATTGGTGTTGGGCCGCCTCCGCACAGATGCTTCTCAAGCACTACGGCGAAAACGTCGAGATATGGGACATCGGCGAGAAAGCCGGATTCCCTTCCACCAAAGGCATGACGGGGTTTGACTTGACGCCGTGGTGGAATACGGACAAGTTCACGAGGATACTTTTGGAATGTGGAATGAAGAAGGTGGAGGGAACCTACAACGGATTCTTCACTGTGAACAATTTTTGCGGCTATCTCATCTACCAACTCTTGGAAGGCAGGCCGGTCTACGTGTTCCTGGGCGCATGGAAACACGTCGTTGTGGTGACTGGGTTTGATCGCAGACGGATCTACTTCCATGATCCGGCAGGGTACAACTGGGGACTTACAAAATTGCGAGATCGGAACATCAGGAATACCGACGGTACCCCCCCCCAAGACGAGTAGCTCCACCTCCATGACATGGAAGGATTGGAGAGCTTCGCTCCAAGGCTCGTTTGGGAGCGAGAAAGAAGCTCGATTGATGATCCGTTTTATGCACACCCGGGTGGTGCTTTCTCCGAAACCCAAGGGTGTCGTGCCTGTGACGATGTGGCTCGAAAGCGGAAATATGGGGTTCACTAAGCCGCGCCCGGACGACACCGACGCCCCCTTTATCACCCACGATTACCCCTTCACCTGGGACGGCACGAAGAAACCCCTTGGCTACCACTTCCCGCCTGGGGTGCCGGTCGCAGCGGGGCTCGGCGCGGACATGCCGTCCAACACTGAGTTCCTGACCCCGTTCAAGATACAGCTCGCCAACATGTCGAAGCACAAGGTGAAGTCGAATGACGAGGAAGAGTGGAGACAGCAGGTGAATGGCCACGTGCACCTGACGCTTGACGAGAAGCCTTTCAAGAGTGTGCCCGTAGTGATCCCCGGAAACACGCACCTGTATACTGTCGACCTCATGCCCAAGGATAAGGATGACAAGTACTACTCCTTACTGAATCATCCGATAAAACCGGGGCCGCACCGGTTCGATGTTCAGTTCGTAATCGAGGGGCAAGGCGAGCCTATTGACAAGTTCTCTATCAAATTCACCATAGGGCCTGCCGTGCCCCAGGGCGTCACTCAGACGCGCACGGGCAACAAGGTGAAGCTCTCGTGGAAGCCGAATCCGGAGGAGGGCGCTGGACTGGGCCCAATCGCCTACGTGGTCTGGAAGGACAATCGTCCGAAGACAATCGTGCGAGGCACAACGTGGGTGGACACTTTGCGCTCAGGCGATAAGGCAGAGCACAGCTACCGCCTCGAAGCGGTTGCCATTCAGTCAGACCTCAAGACACTCCAACGGGAACTGACCTTAAAGAACACGAGCGGCTGGCTCACGAGCCGACTGGCCAAGCCTCAATTGGTCGACGAGAAGGTCGACTACGAGAAGGTGCTTCGCGAATTCGCCAAAGAGCATCGCTGGAAGGTGGTGTCACACGGCATGACGATGTACGGTCCCCCCTGGAGTCGAGACAGCAACTTTGCTTGGCACAAAATTGCCAGTTCGCGTCTCGAGAAGCGAAAGTCCGTCAACGGGCATAAAGCGCAAATCTGGGTCACGGATTCCGCCCAGCAGGCCCTCCAGGAAATCGAGGATCTGAAGAAGCATGAAAAGGACCCCAAACGGGGCGGGCGGGGGATCCGGGAATTCAACAATGGCGGGTTCAAGACCGTTCATCCCAACAGAATTGGTGATCTGGAGTCCTTCTGTGCCGTTGGCGAAGCAGTCTTGATGGTCACTGTCCCTAAACGAAGTCCTGCAACTTTTGGGCGGAAGGCCATCCTGCAGGCCAGTCAACAGGACAGTCAAGAGATAACCAAGCTGATCAAACGACTTGCCGACATGGTCCAAAAAGAGCAGCAAGCTGCTGGACAGTGAATTGAGAACAGCCGGCCACGCGATGAAGCCGCTCAGAACGATGATTGGAAGCCGAAGGGCGTGATCGAGAGGCGGCCTGCATGTCCGGCGGATGTGATTGAGTGGCAGAGGCCTGGACAGGACCCAGTAGTCCGAGAGTTGGAATCGTAAGAGAGCAAGGACAATGCAGATGCAAAAGTCACAGGAAACAGCCGCACGTCCATCGATCGCCGCCGGGGCCGTCCTGATTCCGGCCGGCACGGTCGCCTTGATCATCTTCACCTTGCCATGGCGTTCGGCTTCGCCGTCCGGCAAGGGTTTGTTCTGGATTGCCGTTCTGACGGCCCTGGCAGGACTCTACCTCGCCGCACGATTGCTCATCGGGTCCTCGCGCGGCAAATCGATGGTGCTGCTCACTGCGGGCGCCCTTGGTGTCTATGCCGCACTGTTTGCGGGCGGGTCCTATCTGACACGCCCGGGCCCATCGGCCGCCTCGATCGTAGAGGGGCCTGAGCAGAAGCCGTCCGGGCCCGACCAGACCGATCCTGAAAGTACCGCTCCGGTGTTGGTATCACCGCCGCAGCAGCGGGGCGAAGTGGCCAAGAAGGCCAAGCAAGCGAACGATCGAGGGGTGACCCTTTACAGCCAACGGAAGTATCGGGAAGCGGAAACCGCCTTACGCCTAGCCGTCGATCTTGACCCGAACATCGGCAGGTATCACTCCAACCTGGCCGCTGCGCTGAGCAGGCAGAAGCGGCACGCCGAGGCCGAGGTGTCGGCCCGCAAGGCCGTGAGTCTCGAGCCGAATAGCGGATCATTCCACGGCAGACTGGGCGTCGTGCTGAGTAACCAGAAGAAACCAAAAGAAGCCGAAGCCGAGTACCGGACAGCCATACGGCTTGTTCCGACGGATCGCCAGGCCCATGCGAATCTGGCCGGAGCCCTGCTGAGGCAAGATCGACGTGAGGAAGCCCTGGAAGCCGGCAGGAAGGCGATTGGGCTCGGCAGCCGCGACCACTGGGCTCTCAAGGAATTGGGCCTTCTTGACAAATCCGGCCCCGCGCCGCCCAAAGAGCCGGAGAAGAAAGACGGGCCCCCGCCGGAGAAGAAAGACGGGCCCGGGCCGAAGGAGGAAGACGGCCCCGAGCCAGAGAAGGAAGAGGAGCCCGGGCCGAAGGCAGACCGCATCCCCGTTTGATGAATTATGGGGTTGGAGCACTTCTCTCGGCCCCGCGAAGCAGCTAGCCGGCCTGGATGCCAGCACCTTCTCGTCCCGCCCCATTGAGATCGGGGGGGGGGATCCGGGGGACATCTATGAGCAAGCGCTTGTCAAGTCGATAACGAGGCGTAAGCCCCCAGCGCCTCCTCCGCCCGCTTGCGATCGGTAGGCCCTCCGCGTAGTTACGCCCGATTCCATCGCTTTGTTCTGCGACGTGCCTGAACTGGACAAGCTTCCCTACCTCCTCTCCACAATTCTGGGATTCCTACTCCAGAGGTAGCCTATGGGGGTGGTCTGTCCGTTGCAGTATCGCCGTCGTCCAGCGTTAGTCCCTACGCTGGTGACCGTAGGTGGTCAGCGACAGGACAGACGACAGGACCGGGGACCGCGACTGGCAAGCAAACTCACTGGACACACTCAGAAGCCCGCACCAACCTCAGGAGCGGGCGGCCCGTGGGTGGAGACGGGGGTTGAACAATTTTGGTTTTCACTTGGAGATATCCGCTTCCGTGCTAAAATATTTACCGCGGAGAGCAGTTAAAAACGGAGAATATGACCATGAAGACAATCGCAGTAATCACTGTGTCGGTGTTAGTGTTGACCCTGCTGAATAGCGCCCACGCCGCACCGGTGCAGTTTGTCGGCAACGGCCACTACTACGAATTCGTATCGGGCGACATTACCTGGCAAAACGCGTTTACCGCCGCATCCGGGCGAACATGGAGCGGGGCCTCGGGCTATCTCGCCACCATAACCACCGCAGCGGAAGACCAGTTTATCATCGGCCAGTTCGCCACCGGAGTCTCGAATCAGTTTGCATGGATCGGCGGCCACGAACCGGCCGACGACGGCGTCTGGAAATGGGCTTCCGGCCCGGAGCAAGGCGTGCAGTTCTCTTTGGGCGACGCGGCTACGGCGCCTTTCAACTACGCCAACTGGGGCGGTATCGAACCCAACGACTTTAAGATCGGTGAAGACTACACGATGATGAACCTGGGCGTGGAGTTCTCGGGCATCTCTTCGGGTCAGTGGGCTGACGCGATATCCACGCCAAACGAGTCTGATCCGGTGGTCGGTTATATAGTGGAGTACACTCCCGAACCGGCGACAATGACGCTATTGGCTCTGAGCGGTCTGGCTGTCCTGCGAAGACGCAGGAGGCAATAACCCCAACAGACACACTCACAAGCGGCGGCGATGTGACAAGTCCGCCTCGATCGCTTCATTTTGCGATGAGCGAAGCGGGAACGGGGAAACCACCTCCCACTCCCGACCGGATTCCGACACCAAGGACAGATGCGGGATGAACCTGACCACGGCTGGAATTGCGTTGACTCCGATTGGAAAGAAAATAGAATAGCTGGTCAGGTCCGCGATGGCGGCGCGGCGGGAGACTATTCAGAAAGTGTCGACTGCAGACTGTCGATTTGGGAGTTCATATTATGAGATTCTCTCGTGTTCTTGCCCGCGTAACGATCCCAGCAGCGATCATCGTGAGCTTTCTGGTCTGCAATAGCGCCATCGCGGAAGACTGGGTCCAGTGGGATGAGACCAAGAACGGAAACGGCCACTGGTATCGTGTGCTGCGCGCACCGGACCCGGGTATCGCGTGGGAGGACGCGAAACGCCAGGCCGAGCAGATGGGCGGATACCTTGCGACTATAACATCCGCCAACGAAAATGCATTTGTCTTCTCGCTGGTCGACGACAGCAAGTACTGGCGTTCCACCAAACACCTTGGCCCGAGAGTCAGGCCGTGCAATATGGGACCCTGGCTTGGCGGATATCGGGGCGACAACGGGCGGGGCGTCGGCTGGCGATGGATCACCGACGAACCGTTTGATTTTAAGGCGTGGGCCAATCGCCAACCTGACAATAATCCCACTTATGGCCAACAGGATAAGATAACCTTCTTCGCGTGGGGCTATACCTCGCGCGAACCGAAGTGGGACGACAATGGCGGCAACGATCCCGAGACCTATCCGGTTGCCTTCGTGGTCGAAGCTGACACACTGGGCTCGGATTCGTTCCCGTGGATATGGATCATTCTGGGAGCGTCGGTGCTTGTGATTCTGGTGATTGTCCTGGTGCTGCTGCTTAGGAATCGCGATGAACAGTGATGTCTCAACGATCTTGAAGGTCGTATAATCTACGGTGCGCTGCCCTGCGGTACGGCCGGGTGAAGCTGTTTGCAGATCGCACTTGATATCAAAGGTTGTAGGCAGCGCGCTTCGCAGTGTCGCGGGCAATACGTGCAGGAAGGAATCAGTACACGCCGCTTGAACCTTTGACACAGGAATACCAGTTGTTTCTGCGTGGGTTTCGGCGCCTTTGGAGGCTTACTTAATATGAAACGTCTGCACGATCGAATCGGTGGGATGGTTGCGGAGCTGGCGGCGGTGGTCCTGATCGCCTCGACGGTCGGCTTGGGCGACGTCGTCGAGCGCGTAAGTGTCCATCCGACCGGACTCCAAGCCGACGCCTGGTCCGACGAGGCGTCCCTGGCTTCCGGAGCCAATCGGGTCGCCTTCACCACGGAGGCTGCTCTCGTCTCCGAAGACACCAACGACGGTACGGTGCTGTTCTATCCCGACGGCAGCTACGAGATAATAGGACCCAAGGATATCTACGTTCGGGACCGTACGGCCCAGACTACGATCCTGGTCAGCGTTAACGGCAGCGGCACGGGCGCCGCAAACGGCGCAAGTTGGCAGCCGCGGATAACTCCGGACGGTTGCCTGGCGGCTTTTTCCTCCTACGCCGACGACCTGGTCAGTACCGACAACAACATGGTGTCGGATGTGTTCGTCCGCAATATTTGCAACACGACGGTCTCGGGACTGCCTGCCCACACCACCGAACTCGTGAGCCTTCCGACAGGCGGCGCCGTCTACGTACCGGCTAACGGACACAGTCATTCCCCGACAATTGACTACGAAGGCCGTTTCGTCGCGTTCGTTTCCGAGGCCAGCAATCTCCTGAGCCCCAGCCCCGACGAACTCAACGCCCAGCCCGATATCTACATCCGAGATAGGCACACCAACGTCACCAGACGCCTGAGCGGATCACCGGGCGGCGCCGAGGCCAACGGACCCAGCGACGCCCCGGCGATAAGCCTCAGCGGACGCTACGTCGCTTACCAGACCGATGCAACCAACATCGTCGGTCCCGATAACAACGGGGTCTCGGACGTGGTTATGTACGATCAGTTGACCGGCCAGACCACGCGGATCAGCGTCGCCGACGGACAAGAGCCCAACGGAGCCAGCTTCGACCCGGCGATCGCCGGCGACCTGTTCGGCATCGGCGAACCCATATTGGCCTACGCATCCAACGCCGGCAACCTGGTCGATTCCGACGAGAACGGGTTGACCGACATTTTCACCTTCGATTCTGAAACACAGGAGACCATCCGGGTCAGCATCGCCGTCGACGGAGGCGACGCCGACGGTAACAGTTACGCCCCCGCGTTGACCTACGACGGGCGGTTCGTAACTTTCATATCCGATGCAACCAACCTGGTCTTCGGCGACACTAATGACCACCCCGACACATTCCTCCACGACCGCCGCACCGGACGGACGCAGCTCCTGAGCCGGGCGTTCGACGGAGCCCTCGGGGACGGAGCCGGTTCGGCCCCCGACGTAGCTTATGACGGCGCCTATGTAACCGTAGCCTTCACGTCGGCTGCGACGAATCTCATCCCCGCAGACACCAATGGCGTAACCGATGTGTTCCTGTCAGTCTCCGTACCGGGGGACACAGACGGAGACCGTGATGTTGACACCACTGATTTAAGCAATCTGATCGCCCAATTCGGTGGCAGTCCTGGCGCCCAGAGCGCAGACTTCAACGGTAATGGAACAGTGGATCTGGAAGATTTCGTCATTCTGCGCGGGAACTTCGGTTTGGGTGTTGTGTCGGCTCCGGCTGCTGAGTTCGGGGCGACTACGCCGGAACCGGCCACGCTAACGCTGCTGACGATAGGCGGTCTGTTACTGCTCCGCAAGCGCCGCAAGCAGTAGCCGCCAGCAGACATACTCACATGCGCCGGGGCTGGATCACAATTCCGGCCCCGGCGCTGTTTTTGTACTGAGCGGCGATGGGGCGCAAACCAGCTCTTGTGACGCCTCCTGTTGGGATTCCCGCCGCAACTGCGGCTGGGGCAGAGGATTGGAGGGATGATCGGATATCTTGTGCATGCTTTACTTCTTTTCAGGTAAGCGGTTAAATGCAAGACAATCCGAGATTTCTCTTGGAGATATCCGAGTGCTATGGTATGGTTTAAGTGCAGTATTGCTCTAGTTCGCATAGGGAGCGGCGGAGCTATATCAGTTGTCGAGGCATGGGCGTTCTCGCTCACTCGCACCACCTCAAGGCCCCATCGGCCAAGTTCCCATCGAGAAGCATGTGGTTTGTAATCGCCCGGTGTAAGTAGCGTCGGAGATTGGAGCCAGACACCCAATCACGCTATCGCGCCGCCAATCGCCCGGACGAGAACCAAGAGAAAGGAAGATGAGAGCATTGACAAGCGTTCGAGCCTCACGTCATCCAAGTTGGTCCTGTCGAAGAAAGGACCACAGAGAGAGAGATGAAAGGAGTTGTGCTATGAGAAGAATTCTACCCACATTAACAGCAGTCGTTCTGCTGGCCTTCGCGGCGTCGCCGGCAGCGTTTGCCGCGGACGTCTGGGGAGGCCCGCCTAATGACACGTGGAATCGAGGAGATCCCGGAAGCACCTGGCAGCACTGGGATTTCTGCGATCCCGTCGTGCACACGCCCTGCGAGGGCCAAAACGAATACGGCACGCCCGGATTTGAGTTTGAGGAACCGGGCGCTTGGCAATGGGTGGCCGAATTGCCGCCCCTTGATCCCGGCGATACACAGAGTTACCCGATCGATGGTTGGCAGTTCAATGGACCCGCAGGTTCAACCGGAACGCTCATCCTTCACATCCCCAACCGTCCGCGCCCGAACGAAGAGAAGCTGATCTTCCTCCAGATCACTTCGAGCAAGGGACCGTCAGGCGTTACGGCCCTGGGATTTGACAGCGCCGCCGGCGGGACTGGATACACCTCAGGCACATGGCCGACGGGCAAGCCGCAAATCCAGCATCCGAACGGCTGGTATACGTACAACTACGGGCTCAGCATCAGACCGAATCCTGAGTTCGAGGACATCGTCATCGATGTGCCCGCAGGCACGATCATCGACCAGATAGTGGTCGACACGATCTGCACACCCGAACCAGCGACACTGTCGTTCCTGGCTATCGGCGGCTTGGCTGTACTCCGCAAGCGCCGGAAACAGTAGCAGCAGCAGACAGCTACATCACCTGCGGCGGGGCTGGAGCAGTTCCGGCCCCGCCTTCTGGTGTGCGCCGTGCGGAACGGGATACGCCATTTCAGCATCTCCAGTCGGAGAAAACAGGGCTCCAGCACCAGTTCTGCAAAAGGCTCCCAACACACTGTGAGAATCCTTCTTATGTGGGGAAGTTGCCTCGCTTCACGCCAGCAGCGTGAGAGACCAATATCCCGAACATCGCACAATTACAGCACCTCCACTTGAAGATGCTCAACCCCGGCGCTAGAGTTCTTCGTAGACAGTCCGTTGGCGGGCTGAATTCGACCTGAGCCGGTTGAATCTGGAATGAGGCGACATGAAATCCACCTCACACGGTTTTTTCATTCAACAGATGAGCCCAGAACGAATTCCCCCCGCCGAAGATCGCCATCTCTTCTTAATTGGAAAGGATTGTAAGATGAAAGCTGCAATTCAAGTCGTATGCGTGGCCGCGGTTGTCGCGGCCTGGGCGTCATCCGCTTCGGCGGTGACTATCGATACGGTGACTGTAGGCGACAACAACAATCTGCCCGACACCGAGATCATGTCAACTGACGGGACCAGCGGATACGGGGCGGTGAAGACCGACTACAGGATAGCCAAATTCGAAGTAACCTCCGGACAGTACCGCGATTTCCTCAACGCGGTGGCACAAACGGACACCTACGGGCTGTACAACACGGAGATGTGGACCGAGTTGCACGGGTGCAAGATCGAGCGGATTGGAGCGTCGGGCAGCTACAATTACTCCGTCGCAGCCGATCGGGCGGACCGCCCGGTGAACTACATTTCGTGGGGCGATGCGGCCCGGTTCGCCAACTGGATGCACAACGGACAACCGAGCGGACTTCAAGGCCCGGCCACTACCGAGGATGGTTCGTACAGACTCGGCGGAGCGGTGACCAGAGCGGATCTGCTGGCGATCACGCGCAATCCGACTGCAACCTGGGTGATACCGACCGAAGACGAGTGGTACAAGGCCGCCTTCCACAAGAACGACGGGGCTACCGGAAACTACTTCGACTACCCCACCAGCAGCGACACCACGCCGACCAACGTCCTGCCCGCTATCGACCCGGGAAACACTGCTACGTTCCTGGACGGGGCCTGGGTTCCCGGATTCCCGTTCTATCGAAGCGAGGTCGGCGATCACGAGAACTCCGCCAGTCCCTACGGGACATTCGATCAGGCCGGGAACGTATGGGAGTGGAACGAGGCGGTTATAGATCTCGGCGGAGGAAGTGTCACGGATGTGTATCGCGGATTGCGAGGCGGTGATTACAGCAACTCCGACGGCAGCCTGCACGCAGACTACCGGAGTTGGTACGATCCATCCGCCGAGGGCGTCTTCTCAGGCATGCGCCTTGCCGAGGTCCCGGAACCGGCGACAGTGACCATGCTTACGATCGGAGCGATCGCACTTGTCAGGCGACGACGACGTTGACCCAAAAGAGCTTTGGTTTTCGCTGTCAACAAGGCTACAATTACCCGTGAGTGCTGCGGTGGTCGCGGCGTCTGATTGCGAGGTCTGTTGTGGCCGATCGAATCGCCCTACTTGCGTGTGTGTTTCTGGTGTTGCTGTCCGCTGGTGCGGGCGTTCGAGCCGCTATCCCGCTGGTCGAGACCATCGACATGTTCGGCAGCGGCGACACCGCCGACGACACCGCCCTGTGGCTGCATCCGACGGACCCTTCCAAGAGCATCATACTCGGAAGCAACAAAACCGCAGATCCATACGGAGGGATATACGGATTCGCTCTGGACGGCGGGCGGTGGGATTCGACGAGCAGTTGGGGAGCCTCGAACTGGTTTGATCAGAGCAAGAGAATCAATGAAGTAGACCTCAGCTACAATTTCCATACCGGAACCGAAACCTGGGACATAGTAGCCGCCGCCAATCGCAATGACGACCGGATCGACTTCTTCCGCGTACTGACCAGTCCGGCGGGCGACTTCACCGGTCTGGCCGCGGTGGGGAACCTCTCCACATCCGTTCTGGGCGGAGACAACCCATACGGACTGACACTGTTTCACTCGTCCAGCCTCGACAAGCATTACGCACTGGCCAGTTCAAAGAACGGAATGGTCGCCCAATGGGAGCTGGGCTACAGCGCCGGTGTTGTCACGGGCAATAAGGTCTGGGAGGCCCAGGTCAGCACCACCGAGGTCGAAGGAATGGTCGCCGACGACGTCAATGAAGTGATCTACATCTCCGGCGAGAATACGTCGATCTACCGCTACAAGACCAATGGCGGAGTCATCCAGGACGCCGGGCGAGTCACCGTCGACAGCGTCACAGGCCCGCATCTGACCGCCGACATTGAGGGCCTGACGCTTTACTACGGCTCGGACGGAGCGGGCTACCTGATCGCCTCCAGCCAGGGCGACGGTCAGTTCGCCCTGTACGACCGCCAATTTACTGAAGGCTCGCCCAACAACCACATAGTCAACTTCCAGGTCAACGAGAACGTCGGCGCCGGCATTGACGAAGTACGCAGCACTGACGGCATCGACGTGACAAATTCAAACCTTGGCGGACAGTTCAGCAGCGGAGTGTTCTTCGTACACGACGGATACAACACCGGCCACACCATCTCGAATATCAAACTCGTAAGCTGGGCCGACGTCGCCGACGAAACCACTCCCAATCTCATCATCGACACCACTTGGAATCCCAGAACCGTCGGGCAGTCACCGGTCCCGGGCGACACCAATGACGACCGAATCGTAAACGATCTGGACTACAACAATCTGGTCGCTCAGTTCGGAGGCCCTCCAGGCGCCGAGTCGGCCGATTTCAACGACGACAATGTCGTTAATCTCGATGATTTCGCCATCCAGCGCGGGAACTTCGGCTTCGGCGTCGCACCGGCGTCGGCCGCCGCGTTCGGAACCTCAACACCCGAACCGTCGACAATGACGATCCTCGCGATCGGCGGACTGTTGGCGTTGCGCAGGCGCAGATAGCCGAACCCGAAACATACGCCTCACCACAGAGTGCTTTCCGCTTGCGTTTCCTTCGAGCGGGCGGTTAACCTTTCGGTTATGAATCGTCTATATCTGATCGTTGGGTTGCTTATCGCGATTGTCTCACCGGCCGGCGCCGCCAACGAGAAAACTCCGCCCCAACTCGAAGCGATCAAGGCTGGAATCGAACATGGCGCAGACGGCAAGATCGTCGGGGTGTATCTCAACAACTCCAAATCGGTGAGCGATGACGATCTGGCGGGGTTGAAGGATCTCGCCTCGCTCCGCTGGCTGCGTTTGAGTCGCACGAAGATAAGCGATCGCGGTCTGGCGCATCTCAAGGCGTTGAAGTCACTGGAAACCCTGGATCTCGCCCACACGCGGATCACCAATGACGGACTGGCGCATCTAACCGGACTCGCAAAGCTCAAGAGCATCGGCTTGTACGGGCTGGATGTTAACGATGTCGGATTAGGCCACCTGAAATCGTTGACCAAACTCGAAGCGGTATACCTGAAGATCACCGACGCGTCCATGCCGCACCTGGCGTCAATGTCAGCGTTGAAGGAACTCAGCCTCAACCACTCGAACGTTACAGATGCGGGCCTCGCTCACATTTCCGGACTTACGGGTCTGCAGCAGTTGATTCTGAGCAGCACGGAGATTACGGGCAAGGGACTGGCGCACCTGAAGAAGCTGTCCAGTCTTGAGGTGCTCCGGCTTGAGTTCATTAACATCGGCGACGACGACCTGTCGCATATCGCGGGGCTCAAGAATCTCAAGCAATTGTACCTTTTGGGCTCGGCGGTCACCGCCGGAGGCGTAAACAAGCTGCGGGCCTCACTACCCCGAACGAAAATATTCCCCGATCCGATCCAGGTCCCGTCTTTGCAGTTGGGCGCCTGGCGCGTGACGGACGACGACCTGCGGCGGTTGAGTAATCTCAAGCGGTTGCGGTTCCTGGCGATCAATGCGACGCAGGTGACTGACGCGGGCCTGATTCATCTCAAGATACACAACGGGCTCGAATCGCTCAATCTGGCCAACACGAAGATCACCGACTCCGGACTGGAGCACGTGACCGAACTGACGAAGCTGCGGTGGTTGAGCCTCTACGGTACTCCGATCACCGACAAGGGGCTGAGTCTCGTGGCGAAGATCGGCTCGATCGAATCGCTTTTTCTGTTCCGCACCAAGATCACCGACGAGGGCCTGCTCGTACTCAAGGGTCTCGGCAGGCTCAAGACGCTGGACATCGCCGGTACGAAAATCACAGACGCAGGCCTGGCCAATATCGCAAAAGTCACCGATCTGAAGTCGCTTAACATCGCCGGCACGCCGATAAGCGACGCGGGGCTGGCCCATATCGCCAAACAGAAAAACCTCAGATCGCTAAGCCTCTACGACACGCACGTCACCGATAAGGGCCTGGTGCAACTGGTTGGTCTCAAGAAATTGGAGTATCTTTACCTGTACAACACGCAGGTGACGGATGCGGGCCTGAAACACCTGAGCGGACTGACAGGACTCAAACGCCTGGAGCTTTCCCGCACGGGAGTAACAGATACGGGCCTGGAGCAACTCAAACAACTTACCGGTCTAAAAGCACTTATGCTGGGCGGAACGCAGGTAACCCCCGCCGGCGTCAACGAACTGCGTAAAACTCTCCGCCGAACGAAAATCACCCGCTAGACGCTCTGCGAAATCCGCATACTCCAGTGTTGATTTCAACGCAGAAATACTTCGTTTTTTGCTTGGTGAATCACCTAACACGTGGTAGAAATGAAGTAGCTCTAGCCCGCTTCGGGAGCGGCAAGTGCTATCTCAAATGACGGGCAGGTGCGTTTTCTCGCTCGCACGTTTCCTTCCTGCCCAGGCCGCATCGGCCGAGTTCCCATAGCCTCCTGTTTGTTGCGCATTCGGGTAGTCGCAACCGTTGGCGGTAAAGGTCTCATCTATCGACGGGTTGCGGCTCTCAACGAAAGGACGAGCCTATGGATGAACCCGCCGTGAGCACAGGTCAAGGCGCCGACCCCCACCCCCACCAGACGCCATGCGCCGGAACGTTATGTTACGCTCCGAATCGCTCGAAGACACCACCCAGGGCGGATGGTCCGCCCGACGAAAAGAAATGGAGAAAAGCTATGAGAAACGCAACACAAATACTGATCCTAATCACAATCATCTGCTGCCTGGCGGCCCCGCAATATACCCACGCCGACGGGAGCTTCTTGCTGACCGGTCCGAATGTCACATTCGACGGCACCCAAGCCATTCTGCGGGACGCAGGCATGACCCCGAGCAGCGGGGGCAACGCGACGGGGGTCAAACTCGCCGGGAATTCGATCGGAGCCGTAGACTCGTTCTTCGACGTGTTCACGGAACTAAGCCTGGATATCGGAGAAACATACCAGGTCGATTCCTTCTTTGACGTCTTCACGGAACTCAGCGTCGACGGCGGCGGGCAATGGCAGGTCGACTCGTTCTTCGATGTATTCGTGGAACTGAACGTTACGCCCGGCCCCAGGCTTGAGCAGACACGCACATTTGAAACTGAGATAGTCTCGATGTCATTGAGTGGGAATGTCAACGGAACGCCCGTTGTGATCGGCGTCCTGCCTTCCCCCGGAGGCGCAAAGGCCACCGATCTTGGCGAGGATCAGTTCCACGTCGACAGCTTTTTTGACATCACCTACACGATAGATTTTACCGGAAGCGGCGGGACGGGCGGACCTATTCCAGGCTCCGGCCCAACACCGATGCGCGTCTACCCCACCGGAGTCCCGTCTCCGAGACAGGTCCACGGCAAGGAGTACTCCCACCATCTCGACATCGACGCTCCTCCGGTTCCCCCGGTGGCCATGGACCCAATGCAGAACATCGCATGGGACGGTACGGGCAACGCATGGGACACCTTCGACTACAGCAGCGCAACCAACGTAGATTGGGAGCAGGGAACGAACGTCGACGCAATCGCAAACATAAAGGACCGTTTCTTCCACGAGGTCGTAAACGATCAGGTCGCGCTGCTGGTGACTATCGATGACGGCGCCGCTGTACTTCCCGTCCCGACCGATTACGAGAACATTCATTACCAGACCGCAGGCGGACCGGGGGCTGGAATATGGGCAAGAGGCGTGATCCCCAGTTCTCCCCTCGGTTCCGACATCCACACGGTGGCGGTGCAGACTTTCGCAGGCGGATCTCCGGACCACTTGAACCGCTGGCTGAGCCCGACGGGCATCGAGGTCTGGGGACCTGAAGTCAGGCCGGGTCCCGTAGGCGGAGGACCGGGAACAGGCGACGATGCGATCATGTTCTCGACGAACGACGAGTGGGATTCAACAGGAAACGCTCGGCCGGCCGTCTGGAAATTCGATCCGGTGAACAATCTGGTGTTCCCCTACATCATGGCTAACCAGATTCGCGACGCCATTGACACTCCCCTGCTTAAACTCGCCGAAGATGACCATCGCGTGGACCTCGACGGAATGATGATCTACGACGAACTGCAGGACGACGAATTCGGTCCGGGCGACAGCATCCTGTTCACCATTCACACGCTGAAAGACGCCACCGGCGCGATCCTCCTGGACGGTGGAGAGATTTGGGTCTGGAAATTCGACGACGGACCCAACGGAGCGCAGTTCCTGAATCACGGCGGATTCGTCTGGGACACCGCCAACAGCGTAATTGGCATCTTCCCGAACGTGCAGGCCGAAGAGAACATCGGCGGCTTGGAGGCGGTGCCCGAACCGGCGACAATGAGCCTCCTGGCGTTGGGCGGTTTGGCGCTGCTGAAACGCAAACGTCGTAAAGCCTAGGAAGCTGTTAAGCATAACGGAGCAATCGACATTGCTCTGGGACGTACTGGCGGGCGGGCCCTGTTATTGCAGGAGCCCG
Organism: Phycisphaerae bacterium; assembly: GCA_030745875.1. Classification (GTDB taxonomy): domain Bacteria; phylum Planctomycetota; class Phycisphaerae; order SM23-33; family SM23-33; genus BS750m-G57. The sequence continues at coordinate 43,528 of JASLNT010000090.1, read as the reverse complement.
CCCGCTGTTCGTATCGTCGGGGATTCGCTGATCGGCGATATCGCCAACGGACCGTAACTTACCCTAGTTACACAATTTCGCCCTGTCTTATGCATTATCCGATCATTTTACTTGGTCATCAGCCCTCCCGCCGTTATAATTACGTTAGCTCTGACCTGCTACATTCGGGAGCGGCGGAGTCATATTCGGTGCAGATTCATCGATTAGGAGATGAGGGCAGGAGCGAACACTCGCTCGGTCACCTTCTGCCCAGGCCGCCCTGGCCAAGTTCCCGTCGGTAACGTGACTGCTGCGCTTTCAGATGGTTTCAACCATCCCTTGCGACAGCGTCCCGACCCGACAATCCGCAACGTGCAATACAAGGATGGGTATATGAGAGAATGCACCGTCGCCACCGGCCAATCACCCGCGACCGGAAACGTCAACCACTGCACATAGAGACAGTCCGTATTTCGGCCGGAACAGGTCAACAGCACAAGTCCCGGCGGTATGACCGCCCAACGAGAACCAATTGGAGAAACACATGAAGAAAACGACACTGACAATGACATTGGTAATGATCGCCTGCTGCATAACCGCCACGCAGGGTATCGCCGACCAGGTCGGCGGGGGCTCTTCCTATCAGCTCCAGGGCGACGTCACGTATGCTGGAGGGATACTGACGAAGTTCACGATGAGGCCCAGCCCCGGAACCGACGCGTCGGTAACGCCTATCCTCCCGGACGCCGCTCCTCCTGCAGCTCCGGGAATCCCTTTTGTTGTAGATTCTTTCTTCGACGTCTTCTTTGATACAAGAGTCACTGCGCAGACAGACACGACCTTCGCGATCGACTCCTTCTTCGACATCACTTACGAAATAGAGATCCCGGGAGGGAGCGCTCCACACGTTGGGTCGGCTTTCAATGTCCTTACCCATGTAGAGACCGGGCCTCGCGACCCAGGCGAAGCCGTTCAGGATTTTGACACCGAGATGGTCGCGCTGTCCCTGTCGGGCAATGTCGGAGGGGCGTCCTTTACGATTCAGGAAAGTTTGAGCCAGGCATCGACCGGCCTGACGAAGATAACCGACCTGGGCGGCGGTGACTATTCAATCGACAGTTTCTTCGATATCTCTACGGAATTGAGCGTTGACGGCGGGACGTTCTCGGCGGGAACTCCGGCAGCCCATACGATACTTGTGCCCAACAACCCTACCGGCACGATCTACGACATACAGAAGGATCAGGCGCTGTACGGTAATCTGGACCAGGACGACATACCCAACGGCGGAAAGTACATGTGCGGTCCGACCGCAGTGGTGAATTCCTTCATCTACCTCCAGAACAAATATCCCGGTACGTTTGGCACAGATCTCGTGCCCCCGGGAGCCTCAAACGGACAGGACCTGGACGGTGACGGAATCTTCGGCGACTCGTACGACGACATGATCGCCATAGCACAGATACTGGGCGACCCACAGCACATGAACACCCAACCAACGATAGGCGGCGGCAGCAGCACGACCGCAGCCGGTACGTGGGATGATATGTTAATATTCGGAAAATGGGTGTACATGGAAAACGTGTTGCCCGGAGTGACCGTCTACGGCGCCGAAATGGATGCAGTCTGGGCCTGGCCGGGACGACCGGCGACCGAGACTCCGGGGATTCCCAAGCCCAGCTGGGTCCAGGACGGCGTTGATCCGCTGTTCCATCCAAGTTGGCGATTCCTGTACGACGAACTGGTCGCCTGCGAAGATGTCGAAATCCTCATCGTCGACGAAGGCTGGGGCCACTATCTGACAGTCACGGGTTTTGTGTGGAACGACGCCAACGGCGACGGAGTGGTTGACGCGGCTGAAGGCGCGGTCATTCACTACATTGATCCGGCTACCGGCCTGGCGGGAACTTCGTCAATCCGCCAGAATGGTCTGGATCAACAACTCCTGGTCAGTTATGGAACGATTCCCAACGCCCAACTTATCATGACGGTCAAGGAAAGCACACCGGAACCGGCGACGATAAGTTTCCTGGCGTTGGGAGGATTGGCGCTGCTGAGGCGCAAACGGCGCAGAGTATAGAAGAGGGAAGAGAAGGCCGCTGAATTGCCCGAGAGGGCGGAACCTGCGCGGGGCGGGTTCCTCCCTACTCGGCCAATACCGTAAGGGAGAAGCCCGCCAATTGCCTGGCGATATTCGCCATGTGCCGGGCGTTTGGCGAGTCCAGATCGCCTGCGGGACTTGTGCGCCCAAGTCGCTCGTATTTCGCGGCTGCAAGACGATGGTAGGCAAGCAGCCTGACACAGGCAATGTTGCCCAGAGAACTTATGAACTCGCCGGCGGCGTCTATGTCCTGCGCCGAGTCGTTCAGGCCCGGGACAATCGGCATGCGGATTTCGACGGGCACGTCAAGGGCGCACAGGCGACGAAGGTTATCAAGAATAAGATCGTTTGATACGCCGGTGTGCTTTTCGTGAGCGGCTGGATCGATTACTTTCAGATCATACAGCACCAGATCGGCGTGCCTGGCGGTCGATTCCAGCGACTCCCACGCCCCCTGCCCGCTGGTATCGAGTGCAGTGTGAAAACCTTCGGCCTGACACTGTCGCAGAAGAGCGGTGGCAAACTCGCTCTGCACGAGCGGTTCGCCTCCCGAGATCGTAACCCCCCCGCCGGACGTTCGGTAAAACGGAGCGTCTTTTCGCACGTCGACCATTACGTCTTCAACGCTGACCTCACGCCCGATCATCTCCAGCGCACCGGAGAAACAACCGTCAACGCACTTACCGCACCGTACGCATAAATCGCGATCGCACGTGCGGGCTCCGGCGTCGATACGCATCGCATCGTTCGGACAGTTGTCGATACAGGCCCCGCAACCGATGCATTTGTCGACCGAGAAGCTGAGTTCCGCCCCCGACGAGATCGATTCGGGATTGTGACACCAGATGCAGCGAAGCGGGCAGCCTTTGAAGAACACGGTCGTACGAATGCCCGGTCCGTCGTGCAGGGCGAACTTCTTGATATCGAATATCCAGCCTGTAGCGGCGTCTGTACTGTTGTTGGTCATAATACTCCCGCGGGCATTATACAGCATCCCATCGCCGGACTGTAGAACGCTCTGGAGCCTCAGTAGGCCTTGCATTGCCCGAAACGGTCGCTATTATGGCCGTTTTGGCGATCCTAAAAGGAAAATAACTATGTCTGATGCGGATATTGGATTGATCGGTCTGGCCGTCATGGGCCAGAATCTCGTGCTGAACATGAACGACAAGGGCTACTCGGTGGCGGTCTTCAATCGGACCGTCAGCAAGGTCGACGCCTTCAAGGCCGGCCAGGCCAAAGATCGAGACGACATAATAGGCACGCACTCGATTGAAGAATTCGCAGCGGCGTTGAAACGTCCCCGTCGCTGTATGCTGCTGGTCAAAGCGGGCGCAGCGGTGGACGCCTTCATCGATATGCTCATCGAACATCTCGAACCGGGCGACATCATCATCGACGGAGGGAACAGCAACTTCAACGACACCATCCGCCGCACGGAATACGTCGAATCCAAAGGGCTGCTCTACATCGGCACGGGGGTATCGGGCGGAGAGGAAGGCGCCAGATTCGGGCCCAGCATGATGCCCGGCGGGAGCGATGCGGCCTGGCCTCATGTGAAAGAGATATTCCAGGCGACGTCCGCAAAAGCAGACACGGGCGAACCGTGCTGCGACTGGGTCGGGCAAAACGGAGCCGGACATTTCGTAAAAATGGTCCACAACGGCATCGAATACGGCGATATGCAGCTCATCTGCGAAGCCTACGCCATGATGAGCCGAATAGGCATGACTCCGGCTGAAATGCACGAAGTGTTCGCCGAATGGAACGAAGGCGAACTCGACAGCTACCTGATTGAGATCACTCGCGATATTCTCGGAAAAACCGACGATGAGACCGGCGCCCCGATGATCGACATGATACTCGACACCGCCGGGCAGAAAGGCACGGGCAAGTGGACGGGGATCACCGCCCTGGACCTCGGACAACCCCTTACGCTTATCGGAGAGGCGGTGTTCGCCAGGTGCTTGTCGGCGATGAAGGATGAGCGCGTGGCGGCGTCTGAGAAGCTGCGCGGCCCGAGAATGACCTTCAAAGGCGACAAGAAGAAGTTTGTAGACGACATCCGCCAGGCTCTCTACGCAAGTAAGATCGTCTCGTACGCACAGGGTTACCAATTGCTTGAAGCAGCGGCCGCAGAATACGGGTGGAACCTGAACTACGGCGGGATCGCACTGATGTGGAGAGGCGGGTGCATCATCCGCAGCCAGTTCCTGGGCAAGATCCGCGACGCGTTCAAGAAACGCAAACCGGCGAAGAACCTGCTGCTGGACACGTATTTCAAGAGCGCAATTCGCAAGGCCCAGTCGGCCTGGCGGAGAACGGTTATTAAGGCGGTCAAGCTCGGCGTGCCGGTGCCGGCGTTCAGTTCGGCGTTGGCGTACTACGACGGATACCGCTCGGCGCGCCTGCCGGCGAACCTGCTGCAGGCCCAGCGAGACTACTTCGGCGCACACACATACGAACGCCTGGACAAGCCCCGTGGAGAGTTCTTCCACACTAACTGGACTGGAACAGGCGGAGACATAACCGCCAGCACCTACGACGCCTGAGGCGCACATGGACAATCTTTTTGACATTACGGGCAAATGCGTAGCGATAACCGGCGGAGCGGGCGTTCTATGCGGTCAGATGGCTAGATCGCTGGCCCAAACCGGAGCCGACATTGCAATACTCGACTACAATCTCGCCGGAGCCCGCGAAGTTTGCGACCAGATCACAGCCGCTGGCGGAAAAGCAATCGCAATAGAATGCAACGTGCTCGATAAAGACAGCGTCGCAGGCGCCGTCGCACAGACAATCGAACAACTCGGGCGAATCGACGTGCTGATAAACGGCGCAGGCGGAAACAAACGCGAGGCTACGTGCGTCCCGCCCGAAACGTTCTTCGACCTCGACCCCCAAGCCGTCAAATGGGTCTTCGAGTTGAACTGTCTGGGCACAATCCTGCCTTCGCAGGCCGTCGGCAAGCACCTGGCGGACCGCGGGCAGGGCGTGATAATCAACGTCTCATCGATGAGCGCGTTTACCCCCCTCACGCGAATAGCCGCATACTCCGCCGCCAAGGCCGCCGTCAGCAACTTCACCCAATGGCTCGCGGTTAATCTCGCACAGAATCATTCGACCGATATCCGCGTGAACGCCATCGCGCCGGGATTCTTCCTGACCGAGCAGAACCGCTTCCTCCTGACCAACGAAGACGGATCGGCCACCGAGCGCGGCCAACAGATAATCGACCACACTCCGATGGCCCGTTACGGACAAGCCGACGAACTCGTCGGAACGCTGATCTGGCTGATCTCGGACGCAGCGAAGTTCGTAACTGGAATTGTCGTGCCCGTGGACGGGGGATTCAGCGCCTTTTCCGGAGTTTAACGCCCCACAAGAGATTGGAACACGAGCAATGAGCGACCATGTTGAACAGTTGAAAGCGCTGCCCAAGAATGCGGATTTCTTTATCGGGATTGATTCCGACGGTTGTGCGTTCGACTCGATGGAAATCAAACAGAAGGAATGCTTCACACCCAACGTGATCGAACATTGGGGCCTCCAACCGGTCGCCCGATACGCCCGCGAGGCTTGTGAATTCGTAAACCTGTACAGTCGCCAGCGCGGCGTGAACAGATTCATCGCCCTGGTAAGCGACCTGGACTTGATAGCCGAACGACCTGAAGTTCATCGACGCAACTTCACGCCCCCCAACATTGACCCGTTGCGAAAGTGGATCGCCGAAGAAACGCGGCTGGGCAATCCGACGCTCGAAAAAGCGGTGGCTGAGACCGGAGACCCCCTGCTCACACGAGCGCTCACCTGGTCGCAATCGGTAAATGCAACCGTCGAGCGCATCTGCAAGAACGTTCCCCCGTTCGCATTCGTTCGAGAGAGCATTGAGAAGATTGGCGATCGGGCCGACGCGGTGGTGGTGTCGGCTACGCCTTTTGAAGCGTTGGACAGGGAATGGCGGGAGCACGATCTGGAGCAATACGTCGAAATGATCTGCGGGCAGGAGATGGGCAGCAAAACAGAGCACCTCAAATACGCCGCGTGCGGGAAGTACGACCAGGACAAGATCCTGATGATCGGCGACGCCCCCGGCGACATGAAGGCGGCCAAGGCCAACGGAGTGCTGTTCTACGCGATCAATCCGGGACACGAGGAAGAAAGCTGGCGGCGATTCCACGACGAAGCGTTGGACAAGTTCTTCGCAGGACAATACGCCGGCGACTACGAACAGAAGGTCATCGACGAGTTCCTGGCGCACCTGCCCGAACTTCCGCCCTGGAAGCAGCAGGCGTGAGTGTTTCGACGCGGGGAAGCGGAGAATGACTAACCCATACCCCACATCTTCTCTTTGAGATCCAGGTAGTAGATGTAGTCTTCGGGCGTAACATTCGGCGGGCAGCGGTGATCGCAGAACGGTATGAACCCGCCCCGCCGCACGTACGGGTCAAGCGCTTCAAGGCATTTCCTGATCGCTTCAGGTCCCTTCCCCAACTGCATCTTGTCGACCCCGCCCATGATCATTAGCTCACCGTCGTACTGGTCCAGCAGTTCGCCCGGCGTGCAGCAACTGTTCACCTCGAACGGGAACAGGCAGTTTATTCCCGCTTCCAGGAAGTACGGCAGCAGCGGGCGCACGTCGCCGTCGCAGTCGGTGTACCAGATGTCGATTCCGTGGGCGTGCAGCTTGTCGCCGATGCGTTTGTATCGCGGGGCGACTACGTTCCTGAACATGTCCATCGTGACCAGCGGACCGGAGATGCAGCAGATATCCTCCCATCCGGTGGCGTAGTCGAAGTCGATCTCGCCGAGCACCTGGTCCAGGAACTGCTCGACCAGCAGGCATGCGGTCTCAACCATGTCCTCGACCATCTCCGGATAGTCGTACCACGCACAGGTAAGCCCCTCGAACGTCAAGGCGTCCCGCACCTTGCCGATCATCGATCCGCACCGAACACCCAGCGGGTAGTCGCGATCGGTCGGGTGGGCCAGCTTCACATCTTCGACGTCGATCCGGCGCGCGGGGTGGTCGAGGCTGAAACGCTCGGCCTTGACCCGCCTCCAATCGTCGGGGCAGGTTATCGACGATTTGAGAAAATGCGGGATACTGCTGCGTCCGTCTGCGAACACCTCGGCCAGCAAACCATCGGCGTTGCGGATTATCTTGTGCGAATCGATCTCTTCGATCACTTCCTCGTCAAACTGCGGAAGCATCCAGACGGGCCCTCTAAGTTCGTCAATTCGATCGAAATTGAAGAAGATGTCCGCCTGATCGTTATTGGTTATCCCGTTATCGACGAAAATGTCCCACTGCTGGAAGTTCTCAGCCCAGTACCCGAACTCCATGTTGAAGCTGCGATCGAACGCTCCGCTGTGCATCTGGTTGATGAACCGTCGGCGGCCGGTCATCTCGGATTTCCACGGTTCGCGACACGGTGTGATTGGCATGCAAAAAAACTCCCTAGTCGCTGCGACCTCTGGCTTGGCGGATCTTGTCTCTGAGAAAGTTGCGTTCGGTGGGCAGATCCGCCGCATCCCACGCGCTGGTGATATCGCTCAGAATTGCAGCGTTTGCGGATTTGAGTTCCTCCAGTGCCTGGTGATCCGGAGAACCGGGCGGGGCGGCCAGCATTACATCGTGAGAATCGACCATCAGCAGAAACAGATCATTACCCGGAGGGCGAGTCAGGCGCAGCTTCATGTTCGGGTAGATCGCATTTCCCAACCGCAGCGCAATGGACCGCACCGAACTGATATCCGCGTCAGAGGGCTCCGGTTCGCCAACTGATCCGATCAGCCAGTCGGCTAGGTCGACATCGTCGGGCATGGTGAATTTCTCGGTGATCTGCTCGCTCGGACCGTCGGGATACGCCCTGGAGAGGTACATACCGATCGCATCGGCGAGAGCCTGTGCGCCTGGCAATCCGGATTGACCTTCAGCAGTCATAAAAACTCACAAAAACACCACAAAAATCGGCCTGGCGAAAAAAATACCAAATTAGTCATCCCAAAGCATCATATACTGCTATATTATACTCAAGGAGAAACTGCTGATTTGGCCGATTTTCTCTGAGCTGAGTCAGTCATTCGTTATTTTGGTGCGAGCACATGCCTGAAAGACCTGTTGTACTGGTTGTAGAAGACGATCACGAAATGAACCAACTTCAGTGCGAGTTGCTCGACGTGCATGGTTTCGACTCGCGAGCCGCCTACACCGGAGCACAGGCGATCGAACTGTGCGACGAGTGCCACGCCGACGCGGTCCTGCTCGATCTGATGCTGCCGGAAATCGATGGATTTGAAACCTGTCGACGCCTGAAATCCCAGGCGGCCGCAGATAAGTTGCCCATCGTCATGATTACTGCGATGGACGGTGATGACTGTCGCCAGAAAGGATTAGAAGCCGGGGCTGACGCATACTTCACCAAACCGTTCGATCCCGATCAGGTCATCTCAACGCTCACCGTACTCATCGGAACCAACGGTAACTAGAGCTCGTCGATCGGGGCGGATCTCACTTGTCTTCGATATTGCCCGGAAGCGGTTCGGTCGGAATGGTCACAGTGAATATGCTGCCCTCGTCGGAAGTCGTCACGTGTACTGTCCCACCGTGCATTTCCACGAAATGTCTCACAATCGCCAACCCCAGACCCATCCCGCGTTTCTGGTACCCGATATCCCCGGAGGAATGTTTCATTACGTCCCTTGTCGAGTAGAACGGATCGAACACGTGAGGCAAATCCTCGGGGGCGATCCCCGGGCCCTGGTCTTCGATTGTAATGGTGACGTATCCGCCAAGCTGCTTACCGGCCCGCAGTCTGATCGTACCGCCGTCAGGGCTGAACTTCACGGAGTTGATGACCAGATTCTCCAGAACATCGCACAACTTGGCGCGGTCAACGCACAGCCGGGGAATGTCGTCGCCGGACTCTATTATGAACTTCTGACCGCGACGTTCGATGAACGGGCGGCAGTCCAGGTAGACCTCCTCCAAGAGCTTTGGCAGGTCCACATCATCGTAGCGAAGGTTGCCTCCATCGGCCTGCCCGGGCAGCAGCTTGAAGATCGAATCGATTATCTCCGACAGACGGCGCGACTTGGCGCCCATGGTCTCAATGGCTTTCTGCAGGCGGGCGGTGTCTGTGCTCCCGGCAAGCATCTTCGTCATAGCCAGGATATACGCAACCGGCGTGCGAAGTTCGTGCCCCGCGACGCGGATGAAGTTTGTCTTGAGCTCATTGGCCTCGATCAGCATCCGATGGGTTTTCTCGACGCGGCCGAGCATGGCGTTGAAATCGTCGGTCAGTTGGTCTATCTCGTCTCTGCTGTGGAAGTGCTTAAAACCGCCTCCGGTCCGGATGCGATGGGACAGGTTATCCTCGGTCACGCTTTTTGCAGCGGCGCCAAGCCAACGAAGACGCCTGACCAGCCCCCGTTCGGCCAGGAACAGCCCGCATACGAAGATAGCGCCGATAATCAACAAACCTATCCACAGAAGATTGACGCCCAGATCGCGCACCGGCGCCAGGACCTCCGAAGCCGGGACGCTCAACACGAGCGACCAGGACGGCATGGTGACCTTGTTCGGTCCGATACGCTCGGGCATCTCAAGCGGTGCGAATCCCTGCAACATTCCGACGTCGTTGAATCGCCACCCCGGATTCCGCCCGGACGCAATCTGACCGTGCCATTGCCTCACGACGCTCGAAAGAGGTTCAGGCGAGGCGCTGTGACCGTTGTCGGAATGGTCGTCGAGATAGAATATCTGCCCGGAGCGGCGGACAAGCATTACCGATCCGGAAATCGGGGGGTTGCCTATCATGGCGGCTTTACCACCGGTGTGAATCTTGACCCACGCGGAGATGTCTAGAACCAACTTGGCGATTCCGACAACGTGCTTACCGTCGCGAATCGGAATGCACACGTCTATCGACCAGACGCCGGCGCTCTGATCGAAACTGACCGGGGGCGTAAAAATGCACCCCTGCCCTTCACACCACGCCCCCTGCCACCAATCCTCGTCGGCTTGGTAGTAATCGCTGGTCTGTTGAGTAGCCGCCGCCAAACGACCGGCGCGATCGGTTATGAGTATCTCCGCTATCAGCGGATCTTCTTTCTGAATACGTCGAAGACGCCGCGAAATGCTGCTGTCCCGGATGCTATGAAACACCGCCGAATCGCCTCCCCAGCCCGCTTCAACAGCCTCAACGGCCTGGAGGTCCAGCGGTTCGGTCCGAGCGGAAAGCTCCTTAATGATCTCAGGCTCGTACTGGATTTCGACATAGAACTTCTCGATATCCTTGCTGAGCGAAACGCCCAGCGCCATAGCCTGCACGGAAGCGGCGGACGATATCGCCTGCCCGTACAGCTCCGTGCGAAGTTGCCGGCTGCCGACAGTAATCGTCACCAGGGCTGCAATCAGGGGCAGGAGCGCAACAGCCACCAGTAATGCGAGCAATTTGGTGCGAATTCCGATTCTCATGCATACAACCCTTCGTCCGCGACCGGATCCCTGCGAGCCCCGACTCACGTACGGATCGGCGGGAATCGGGCTCGTGGACCCGCACTGTTCCTGCGGCGCGGCGCTATTGTATTGTTCGGTCGATCTCAGTGTCGAGTTACAATCTAAATGCTTTATGTCGCGAGTATTGCTTGCTGTAGACGCGCCGGAGCACTATGCTGACCGCCTGAAACGATACTTCAAACGCAAATCGCAAAGGACAATAACATGCGTAAAGAGTCATTGGAATTCCTCCGACAGCTCCTGACAACTCCGTCTCCCAGCGGATTCGAATCGCCCGGGCAGAAAGTATGGGCCGACTACGCCCGCAAGTACGCCGACGACGTGCACACCGACAGCTACGGAAACGCCATAGCCGTCCTCAACCCCGAAGGCTCGCCGCGCATCATGCTCGACGGACACGCCGACGAACTCGGGCTGATGGTCAAGCACATAGACGACAAGGGCTTCGTCTACTTCCAACGTATCGGCGGCGTGGACCCGGCGGTGGTGCGCACCAAACGCGTCGACATATACACCGCAAAAGGCGTCGTGCGCGGAGTTATCGGCGCCACGGCGATACATCTGCAGGACCGGACCAAAGACAGCAAAGCGCCCAAGATGCACGAGTGTTTCATTGACATCGGAGCCAAAGACGGAAAAGCCGCCCGAAAACGAGTAGCCGTCGGCGACCCGATCACTTTCGTCGACAGCTTCGAGCTGCTCGATAAGAATATCGGCGTGGCCCGGGCCTTCGACAATCGCGTGGGAACGTGGTCGGCGATTGAGGCTCTCCGCCTGGCCGGAGCGGCAAAGAAGAAACTCAATTGCGCAATAATCGCCTGCAGCAGCGTCCAGGAGGAGGTGGGAGGCGCAGGTGCGCAGATGAACGTGGTGAACCTGACGCCCGACGCGGCGATCGCGATAGACGTAACGCACGCCACTGACACGCCGGGAATCGACGCAAAGCAGCACGGTGAAGTCAAGATGAGCAACGGACCCAGCATAACCATCGGGCGGGAACACCATCCGGTGCTTGTCAAACGCATAAGAGACATCGCCAAGAAGAAGAAAATCAATCTCCAGATCGAAGCCTTCAGCCTCACGGGAGGCACTGACGCAATGGCGATCCACAATAAGATCGGCGGTGTTCCGTCATCGGTCATAGGTATCCCCAACCGTTACATGCACACGACGGTCGAAATGCTCGATCTTCGCGACCTGCAAAAAACCGCTGAACTGCTGGCCGCCTTCTGCCTCGATCTGAAGAAAGGCGAGATGTTCAAAGTCAAAGTCTGACATCCGCACGCGGGTCTTGCCATGGTCCTGAACGGAAAGACAGCCCTGGTCACCGGCGCAGCCAAGCGCGTGGGAAGATGTATCGCTTTGGCGCTCGCCCAAGCCGGAGCCGACGTGATCGTTCACTATAACCGCTCCGAAGAAGACGCCCACGCCACCGCCGCAACAATCCGGAGCCTCGGACGGCGCGCCGAACTGATCTGCGCGGATCTGGCGAGCCCGGATCAGATCGAAGCAATGTTCGCACGCGCAGCGGAGATGTTCTCCGATTCGCCCCAACCGCTCAACGTGCTGGTCAACAACGCCTCGGTATACCACCAAACACCGCTGGCCGCTCTGACCGCCGACCAGTGGGACCGCGAAATGGCCGTAAACGCGCGAGCCCCGGCGCTGTGCATCGCCCGGGCGATCGACCTGTTGAGCCCCGGGGCGGTGATTGTCAACATTACCGACGTGTCGGCTGAAGATCCTCGCGCCGCACTGCCCGCCTACTGCGCTTCGAAAGCCGCCCTGCTCGCACTAACCAAATCCGCCGCCAAAGCGCTCGCCCCCAACGTCCGCGTAAACGCTATCGCCCCCGGAGCGATCATGTGGGAGGACGATATTTCCGACGCCCAGAAGCAGCGAGTGCTCGCACAAGTGCCCATGAAGCGAACCGGTCGGCCGGAAGACATCGCGGCGGCGGTGATCTTCCTCTGCCGAAACGAATACATCACCGCACAAACGCTAAGGGTCGACGGCGGATGGTGCATGGGATAAACTCGGTGAGACGAACCCCCGTCGAATAAGAAATGCGGCCGAGAGGAGTCGAACCTCCACGTCCCTAAGGACACAGGCACCTGAAGCCTGCGCGTCTGCCAATTCCGCCACGGCCGCGGGCAGCGGAGCGCGATACAACCGCTCCGGGATTCAGTAGCTTAGAAACTCTCGCGCAGAAGTCAACCCGAAGCATCGGAAAATATCACATAAAACGGCAAGTTATCGCCCACTGGAGCATTGAAAGACGCCCGTAAGCTGTAAATTCCATCACCGGACGGCTACAATGACGCCTGATCAGGGATTCAGGAATTCGCGACAATGGACAATGAAGTTAGATTCAGCAAATGGTCGGGCAGCGGTAACGATTTTCTTTGCATGGACAATCGTGACGGACGGTTCGATGAGATTCTCGTGTCGCAGGAGCGGTTGGCGCATTTCACGCGTACGCTCTGCCGCCGCGGATTGGGCGTCGGAGCCGACGGTATTGTCTTCGCTGTTGAACCGGAGATCGAAGGCGTCGCCGACATCGCCGCCAAGTTCCTCGAGATGGACGGTACTGAATCGACGCTGTGCGGAAATGGTACGGCGTGCTTCGTTCGCTGGGCGGTCGGTCAGGGAATCGTAAGCGATGGAGAAGTCAGCGTCCTGACCGCAGCGGGCGTAGTGCTGGGACAGAACCTGGACGACGGATACACGCGCGTCTGCATCCCCCTGCCTGAAGAGAAACAGACCCACATGAATATCCAGGTCGACGGTGAGTTGGTGGAGTGCGACTATATCGTCACCGGATGCGAACATCTGGTGGTGTACGTTGACGATGCGGATACCGCTCCGGTCGGGCGCCTGGGCCCCCTGCTGCGACATCATGAATGCTTCCCCCAGCCGCGAGGCGTAAACGTGAATTTCGTACAGGTGCTGGGCGAAGGCGAGCTTGCAATTCGCACATACGAATACGGCGTGGAGGCCGAGACGCTGGCGTGCGGTACGGGGTCTGCGTCGGCGGCGATTCTGGCGGCCGGACGGTTCGACTGGGGCGCTGAATACACGAGCAACGACCGACCGGTGCGGCTTCGCACACGCAGCGGAGACGTGCTGCGGGTATACGTGGGCATAGACGAAAACGACACGGTCACCGACCTCTGCCTCGAAACGCTCGTGCGGTGCAGCTACTCGGCGACGCTGTGTCCGGACCTGGCGAAGCTGGCGTTGCGGCCGGTGGATTAGCAGGAGCCCGCGCAATGGAACTGATCAGCATCGACCAGAACTGCCACACCCTCTGGGATGTTCCGCCCAAACTGCAGGCCCTGGCCCATCGCGGGCATTCGACGTGTCATTGTATCGAAGATGTCGATGTCGCGTTTACGTCCATCGGAGCGACTGTCGCCGACGACTGCGAAACGCAGATGCGCATCGCCAGGGAGCGATTTTACCGCAGCGGAGCCGCAGATTGGGGCGCCGCAATATTCTACTTCAGCTTCCTCGGGCGACAACCGCTCGAAATCCGCCGGTTCGAACAGTTCACAGGGATGAAGACCAACGTACTGGCCGGTAAGCTCGGATGCTCGGTTGACGACCTGTACGACCGCTTCTCGCCAAGCGACAACTGGCAGCTTATCGGGCCAAGCTACGTTCAAAGTCGCGATCTGCACCGGGTGGTCGGCGATCTGGGCGCAGCACAAACGAAGGTGTTTCTCAACGAGATTATCGACATCGCCCGCGACGATATGCTCAATGTGTTCCCGGGAGACGACTCTCGCGAGCGCATCGAAAACTGGATCGACGGGCAACGGGGCATGCTGGCGGAATTCATCGACACCGCGGGCGCCGAAACGCTGGTGGAGCTCTACCGCCTGTGGATGAATCGATGCATGGGTCCGCAAATATCGCTGGGGCTCACGTCGGAGCTTCTGGCGTGCGGACGCGATGCCGCACAAACCGCGTTGCTGGAGGTGTTCACCGGAAAATACGAAACGGCGGCCGATCTGTACAACTCAGCGATCACCGAAACGAACCAGCCCCTTCGCCCGCTTGATGTCGACGCAGGCGAATTGCCCTTCTTCGCCACCTTCGCTCGACACGGGCGTATGGTTCGCAGCGGAGTATCGCTGCGCCAAGGCGGGCTCCAGATAACCGACATGCGCTTCGATCTGCTTGAGGGCGGACGAATTCCCGTCGACGCCCTGAGAGATGCGGGAGTTATTGCGCTGGCTGGCAAGGCGATGGTGATGGTGATGCAGGCTCGCATCGGACCCCGCGGGCGAGCGCTCGCGCTGCCCCACCGCGGTTCGCTGTACATGCCCGCGGCGATCCGCCTGGAGGAGAAACTCCAGACATCCGGGCTCCTTCCAGACCGCCTTCAGCCGATTGTGCGCGTGCGTCTGGGCTTTCTCGACGCCCTGCGGACCATCGAAACGCCAATCCGCCCGCCGAAGTATCTGCAATCCGCCATGAACGCCGACATAATCCCCGCACATCGCCTGGGCTCCGAGTGGAGTCAATTAGCCGACGACGCCCGCCGGCGTCTGGAGGCCTTCCGCACGCCCAACGGACGTCAGGAATGGCGGGAACAGACGCAACGCCCCCTGCTGGAGGAGATGGACCGCCTCGACCAGACCAGACGCGAACTGGCGAAAACCGACCCCAAAGGTCAGGAGATCCGCAGCCTTTCAAAACGAGCCAGGCAACTCGAGACCCGCACGACCGACGCGATGGTGGAGCAAATCGCAGGCGACATGCACACCGCGGAACTGGGCTATTGGGACTCGCGCGGGGCGATCTGGCCTTGGGCGGTCGCACTGGGCGGAGACAATTTCTATAATAATCTAATCGCAAACGCCCGAATCTATACAGAGACGTAGAGGCGAAAGAACCGTCAATGGCCAAATCCAGGCAGATACGACATCATTACCAACCGCGGATCGCAACCCGGAAGGAAAACTACGATGTGGTCGATTGGGCCAGCGCCGAAGCACAGCATATCCGGTTCACCGTACTGACCGACAACGTATCGCTCGACGGACGGACAGTGCTTGACGTGGGATGCGGGCTGGGCGATCTCTGGATATATCTCAAAGAACGCGGAATATCCGCCGATTACTGCGGCGTTGATCTGCTGGAGGAGATGACAGCGTCAGCCGCCCAACAAAGCCCCGACGCCCGATTCGTCTCAGGCGACATATTCGACCCGAACGAACAGGTAATGGACCCGCCGGAGCGTTTCAACGTGGTGTTCTGTTCGGGAACGCTGAACCTGGAGTTGGGCAACAACACCGAGTTCCTGCCCGAAGCGTTGAATAGAATGCTGGAACTCTCGACCGAGCACATGGTTGTTAACCTCCTGCACACCCGTTGCAGAATGCGATATCCGCACTGCGCGTACTACGATCCGGACGAAGTTCTGAGAATTCTGGAACCAATGCCCTGTAAAGTACGTCTAATAGACGATTACCTGCCCAACGATTTTACGGTGATATGCAACCGAAACGATCCATGAGATCGAAATGGAATTAATGTTTGCCGTTGTCGCAGGCCGTTACAGCCGATATAATTACAACATTGTAGCCGCAGACCGTCTTTGCGTATATCTGCATAATCGAAGGAACGCAATCATGAGATATCTCACTATCGCAGTTCTGGTCTCAACGATGCTTCTAACCGTTTCCGGCGTGGGGGCGAAAACCGCAACCGAACCGACCGGAACGATCGCGCTGAAGTATGACGCCAGAGGCGCCTCCAGGGCTCAGACTCCGGCGTTGGTGTCGGGCTATAATCGCTTCAGCGTCGGAAGTTCATCGTCCATGGGCATCAAAGTCGCCGGAAAGTCGGTCAAGACTTCAGCCCGCGTGGTCGGTAAGAAGTTCCTCCTGGGCTTCGACCGCAACGGAGACGGAACCATCTCAAAGACCGAATGGGCCACGATCCCCTCGTCGGGCACGATGCTGATCTCCGGTAAGTCCGGCGACCAGTCGTACGCTATTCGCCTGGTGGGCATGAGAGTCAGCTACAACAAGAAGACCGTAAGCTGCTGGGGCCAGGCGACGATCCTGTCAAGCATGGCTGGAATGCTGGGGCGCACCCCGGTGCGTATCCTGGACGATAACATGGACGGCGCGTTCAGCCAGAAACCCTCCGGATTCGGCGGTGACGCGATACTGATAGGATCGAGCAGGTCGGCGATTCCGCTGAGAGGCGTCCACAGAATCGGAAAGGATCTCTACCGACTCAAGGTGGCCTCGGACGGAACGAGTATCGACTACGAGCGGCTTTCCGACACCGCCGTCGGGCAGGTCAAAGCGAAATTCCCCGCCAATTCACTGAAATCTCTGGTCCTGATCGGATCCGATTGCGCCTTCGACGTGAAGACCGACGGTGATTTGGGGATACCGGCGGGAACTTACAAACTGGCTTACGGGCTGGTGTCGCGCAGCGCGACGACATTGAAGTTCAGGCCCGGAATGTCGACACCCAAGTACGAAATTCAGGACGGAATGATAAACACGCTTCGAATCGGAGCCCCGGTTCGCCTGGACTTCGCAGCCAGCTACAGAGCGGGCAAGGTCGGACTGTCGGCCAATGCGGTGTCGGTGGTGGGCTCGGGCTCGGAGATCTACGGACCGCTGGACTTCACGCGCGGAGGCGACGCCAGACCACCGACAGTAACCATGCTGAGCGGGAGGCGAGTAGCCTCGTCGACCAGCATGAAGTATGGCTGAGGCGGCGTATGCTCGTACACAGGGAGTGTACCAAAAGGCGGATCAGCGGACACCACGAGAGTAGCGGTGATGATAACCGCCCCGATTTTCGGGAAGTTGATCGGTGTTAAGACACTGAAGCAGATAAGCTCGCGAATATCGGTTGATCCGAACAAAAGCAAACCGGCCGTTACCACCACCCCGATGCGCACCATCGCTAAATCGAAAACAACGGTCTCCATTAAATAACCAACGCCTGAACACAGGCGACAGCAAGACGCAACGAACGGGCCCGCAGCACAACGCTGCGGGCCTGTGTTTTTGCCTGCGCGATCCGCCCTTATTCTATGTTCTAAGGGCTGACCCCAATGCCCGTAGAAAGCATGGCGATCAAGCGATACCGACGGGGAAAGTACGTCGTGGCCACAGAAAAAAGGCTCGTTTTCGACCTCCGACCTCACCGGTGGCGCGGTTCAATGCCTATGGTCCGATGCCCAGCGGCCATATTCAGTTTGCTCAACGCGCTGTATCGGATACAATCACCGTGAAAACCCCGCGATGGTCGCGGGCGCAATCCTATCTGGGAAATCCCGGTTCAAAATGTTCTGGCCCCCGTCGGCGGGCAAGTAACATCCGATGTTTGGCGCCTTGCAGGACTCGGCGATGCTGAAAAGGGAGTATATCGTAATGTGCAAGATATGGTTCGTTTTGAGTGCATTTCTGAGCCTGGCGGTGTTTACGGCTAATGCAGATACACCGAATGCCAAAGACACTCTCGCTGTTTCGGGCGTGAAAGGCGGTCTGGTTGTGCATGTCGGCTGCGGAGAGGGGAAACTTACTGCAACATTGCGAGCCAATGATCGCTATTTGGTTCACGGCCTCGACACCGACGCAACTAACATCGCAAAGGCCCGTGAGCATATCCGTGCCAAGGGGCTTTACGGCCCGGTGTCGGTAGACACGTTCGACGGTAAACGCCTGCCTTACGTCGATAATCTGGTAAACCTGCTGGTGGCCGACGATCTTGGCGGCGTGACAATGAAAGAGGTCATGCGCGTCGTGGCGCCGCTGGGGGTGGCGCAGATCGGCGGGAAGAAGACCGTCAAGCCCTGGCCCAAGGAGATCGACGAGTGGACGCACTTCCTGCATGGCGCCGACAACAATGCGGTCGCAAGGGATAAGGTTGTCGGCCCGGCCAAACGCTACCAATGGATCTCCGGCCCGAAATACGCTCGCAGCCATGACCATCTGAACAGTCTTAGCGCCCTGGTTTCGGCCAGGGGACGCATCTTCTCCATCCTGGACGAAGCGCCGCTTGCGTCAATTGCTTTCAAGCCGCAGTGGCGCCTGGTCGCCCGGGACGCCTTCAGCGGCGTCTTGCTGTGGAAGCGTGCAGTCGGGCCGTGGGAAGGGCATTTTCGTCCGTTCAGGACCGGGCCGACAGCACTGGCCAGGCGATTGGTCGCCGATGGCGATCGTGTCTATGTGACGCTCGGATACGGAAAGCCCATAAGCATTTTGGACGCGGCGACAGGCGAGACGATTAGGGAATGCAGGAACACCGACAATGCGATGGAAATTGCCGTTAGCGGAGATGTAATATTCACCGTGGTCGGCGATCGCGCGCCGTATGAACTGGAAGACACGGGCCGAATGTCCACCGAGATGAAAGGAACGGGCAAGACATCGGGGAACCCCGAGAAGCATTGGAAAATCTGGCGGGAGAAAGCTCCGCTGAAGCACTTGATGGCGGTTGAGGCCCAAACCGGGAAGTTGCTCTGGAGGAAGGATGACGCCGATACGCAACAGATCATGCCGACGGCCATGGCGGTCGCCAACGGGCGGGTGTTCTTTCAGAACGAAAAGGCGATTATCGCACTGGACGCCAAGAGCGGGAAGGAGCTTTGGCGCGCTAAAAGACTAGTGAGTGTTGACAGCCCCGGCTCTTCGGCGCCTACGCTGGTCGCGGGTAAGGATGTAGTGATTTGTGCGGATCGCGAAGTCGACGATGCGAACCGCAAGAAAGACAAGGACGGCCGATCGTTGAGTTGGTACATGTATCCGCACACGGAGCATTCAAGCAAAGGGCAGGCGGTCGCCTATGACGCCGCGACGGGCAAAAAGCTGTGGTCCGTGAATTCGGTGGAGAATTTCAGGGGCCCGGCCGATGTGTTCGTGATCGACGACAAGGCGTTCGTCAGGTCCATGAAGCCGGGGTTGGCGGCCGGGCTTGACTTGAAAACCGGCGAGATCAAGAATGCTCCCCGAAAATCGCCAATACGCAATCCGGCGACGCATTGGCGTTGTTATCGCAACAAGGCTACGGAGAACTATCTGATATTGTGTCAGCGTTCCACGGAATTTTACAGCCTGGCGGCCGGGACGATGAGCACCGACAGTTTCCTGCGGGCGGCATGTCAATACGGCTTGATGCCCGCCAATGGACTGCTGTACGTTCCGCATCATCCGTGTGCATGCCGCATCGAAACGTATCTCAAGAGTTTCAATGCTCTGGCGCCAAATTCTAATCCGGCCGAAGATTCGCCCGAAGCTGTTCGGTTTGAGAAGGGCCCGGCCTGGTCGCAAGTTAGCGATGGGAAGAGTAAGGTTTCCGATTCCGACTGGCCTACTTACCGGGGTGGTGCGGCGCGTGGCGGCGTGGCGGGAACGAAGGTCAGGGCGTCCCTTGATGAAGTGTGGACGACCAGCTTGAAAGGGCGTCTGACGGCGCCTGTGGTCGCCGGCGGCATGCTGATAACGGCCGCTCCCGACAGTTGCCAGGTCCACGCCCTCAGCGCCGAAACCGGCAAGTTGATATGGACTTTCACCACCGGCGGGGCCGTGGACTCACCGCCGACCATTTACAAAGGCGCGGCGATATTCGGCTGCGCTGACGGTTGGATCTACAGCCTGCGGATGACCGACGGCCAGTTGGCATGGCGATTCCGGGCCGCTCCGGTCGATCGGCGGATCGTGGCTTACGGGAATGTCGAATCGGTCTGGCCGGTTCACGGCGGGGTTCTGGTCTCCGGCGGCAAAGTTTACGCTGTAGCCGGCAGGACGACGGCCATGGACGGATTGTATTTCTACGCGCTGGACGCTGCGACGGGACGAAAGCTCGTTGAGCAGCGAATTGCGAAAAGCAGTTTTCCTGACATTCTGGCAAGTGACGGAGCGAACATCTTCATGCGGCAGATGCGTCTCGACACCCGCGGCGTGGTCCAACTGGGCAATGTGCCTCACCTGTTCAGCCCCGCCGGCTTTCTGGACGATTCGTGGTGGCACAGGACGTATTGGCAGTATGGCACGGGGATGCCGGGGGGCTATACGCGTTGGTTCTCCGCGGGCGAGCGACGTCCTGCGGGACGCCTGATGGTGAAGGACAAGAACAAGGTCTACGGTTTTGGCCGCCGGGATCAGTACGATTATATGGGCAGCCATTTGGGGCTGGGCAAGACAAAGTACCTTCTCTACGCCGCCGCCCTGCCCGATCCGGCGAAAGCGAAGAAGAAAGCTCCCCGTGCGAGGGCAAAACGCTTGTCTTGGACGGCGAAGAAGCCGGATCAACCTTCGTTGTGGAAGAACGGGATTGGGCTCCTGGCCCGGGGCATGGTGCTGAGCGGCAAGAATCTTTTTGTTGTCGGCCCGCCCGATCTGTTTGGCCAGGCCTCAAATGGTGCTCCGTATCCCTACACGCTTGCCCCCGAGGAGGGGCTTGATGCGCAGCGTGAAGCTTTGGACGGAAAGAGAGGGTCGCTCCTGTGGGCTGTTTCGGCGGAAAACGGAAAGAAACTCGCCGAATACAAACTGCCCGGCCTGCCCGCGTGGGACGCTCTTATCGCGGCCCGAGGCAGACTGTACCTGACAATGCAGGACGGTACGGTTAGATGTTTTTCGAGCAAGTGAAAAACTCGAAGCGCCTATGACTGGACTAAGTGTCGGGGCTATCGACTTTCCATACTTCCAGGCCGGAGAAGTTGGCCGCGCCTCGGTGGGTTGTGACTTTGGTTGGGTTCTGAGCTGCTGTGTAGAAAAGCTCTGCAGGCATGACGATCATTATATTGTGTGTGATCGCCAGAAGCATCATCTCTCTGCACTGTGACCAGTAGCTCCGGCCGTTCAACGCGCTGCCCAGGTTACGCTTGATCATCGAGAATACCGTCTCGACCTGCCAACGCTGGCCGTAGCGTTCGAGGTCAAACTCTTCCCGCATCAGTCTGCGATACTTGCCCTTCGGCGGGTGTTTGCCAGAGCAGAAAACAGGTCAGGCTCGATAATCACCAACTTTTTGGGTCTGGGACCTCATTTTCAGACGGCGTCAAACAGACCGGAGCGAATCGTAATGTCCGCCAGCGACAGGGCCCCGATAATCCACATCACCAGCCCAACGCTCCTGACACGCCCGGCCGCGATCGTCAGAACAATATGCGCCGTAAACCCAAACGCCAACCCCGTGCTTATCGAGTAGGTCAGAGGCATGAGAACGATCGTAAGGAACGCGGGCATCGCCTCACAGAAATTTGACAGATCGATCTTGCGAATGCTCCGGAACATGAAGACGCCCACCATAATCAGCGCCGGAGCCGTCGCAAACAAAGGCACCACGCGGATCAGCGGCGTGAAGAAAAGCGCCGCCAGAAACAGCAATCCCGTAACCACCGACGCAAGACCCGTCCGACCGCCTTCGGCGATTCCGGCTCCGGATTCGATATAGGTAGTGGTGGTGCTCGTACCGAGAATCGCCCCGAACACGGTCGCAACCGCGTCGGCCTCCAGCATCCGATTGATCTTCCCGATACGACCGGACTGGTCGATGAGTCCGGCTTCGTGGCTGCAGGCTACTATCGTTCCCACAGAGTCGAACAGGTCTACAAACATAAACGAGAATATCGAACCGATCAGCGAAATACGCATGGCGCCGAGGATATCGAGTTTCATAGCGATCGGCGCAATGGACGGAGGCGCCGAAAGGACCTCGCCCCTGCTCAGGGACGAAACGTCAACTTGTCCGGCCAGGGCTCCGATTACGGTTGTGAGTATAATGCCTATCAGGATCGCTCCCCTCACCTTGCGAACCGTCAGTGCGCACATAATCGCCAGGCCCGCGGCGCCCAGGCCTACTTTCGCGTCGAACGGTTTGGCCAGCGTCACCAGCGTCTCCGGATGGTCGACAATCACACCGATGCCCTTCAAACCGATGAACGTGATGAACAACCCAATCCCCGCCGCCGCAGCCAGACGAAGCGACAGCGGGATGGCGGCGACTATCTTCTCCCGCGCGCCAACCAGCGTAAGCAGCAGGAACACCACGCCCGACAGGAACACCACGCCTAGCGCCTCCGGCCAGGTGACTTTCTGCCCCATGACAAGCGTATAGGTGAAAAACGCGTTGAGCCCCATCCCCGGAGCCATCGCAAACGGAACGTTTGCCCACAAGCCCACCAGCAGCGTACCGAACGCCGCAGCGAGTATCGTCACGCCTATGAGGGCGTCGGTGTCCATCCCGGTCTTGCTCAGCATGTCGGGATTAACGAATATGATGTAGCTCATCGTCAGGAAGGTTACAGCCCCTGCGATGATCTCGCGTCTGACGGTCGTGCCCCGCGCCTTGAGTTCAAACACCTTATCCAGCATGGCTTCTCCCGAGTTGTTTGCGTTGCGGCGACGATGGCCTGACGTGCGATTATGACGATATCTCCGTCGCGTGCAAGCCGGCGGGCTCGGAACGCGGCTTGACGTTCGCTGTCGACCGGTGGATAATGGTTTGCTCAGGCGGATTTGCGTCCGGAACGTACATGGAGGTGATCGGCGGCCTGGTGGCGCCCCTGGTCTTCAAAACCAGTGTGGGGCTCAACAAAGTCCTGGGTGGGTTCGATTCCCATTCACCTCCGGTATGCGAAAGCGGCGCCCCAAAAGAAGATGGGGCGCCGCTGTTGTATTCATCGTTATTGCGTCACCACCAAGTGACGCGGGGGGGTTACTTGCCTCACCCAAACTTCGTTCCGCGGGCTTGGAATTTGAGTGATCCCGGGCGCAAACCCAACGCCATCTCGCCTGCACGGCCTACATCGGCCCAGACGGCCGGACCGTTATAGGCGATCCGCCCCTGAGCGTCGCAGAGGATTATCGTGGGAACGGACTGCACGTCCCAGTTGATCCGAACGTTCGAGCCGACGTCGTAGACAACGGGAACGCTTAGCTTCTGTTTGGCGTAGTACTCTTTGACCTTATCTTCAGAGTCGGTGATGTTAACGACAACGGTCCTGATCAGGGCGGCCTTCTTCAACGTCAGGCTGACACTGGGCAGGTCCCGAATGGCATGTCCGCTGTAGGGGCAATTTGCATCCGCAAAAACAAGCATCATCCCGCCGGGGCCCATGTACTCGGACAACGCCTGTTCCGCCCCGTCCAGGGCGGGCAGTTTTGTGGCGGCAAGAAGCTCCGGACCGTTGAGTTCCTTCACTCCCAGGCGAGGCGTGTTCGAGCCCGGATTGGATTCCTCGGCGGCCAGCATCTCGGACCAATCGCCAAGGTCGTCTTCGGGAAAACCGCCCATGTACCGAGTATTGCCGAACTTGTCGATCAGAAGAAACACCGGGTAAATCGTCGCGCCGAACACGTCGGCCAGTTCACCTTTGGGATCTTTGGCGACGAGGAATCCGGCGGGGTTGGATTTGTAGTATGCGTCAACCGCCTCGGCGTCGTCGGAGGTTTCGACCCTCGCATACTCCAGACCGGCCACAAGCCCGTCTTTATGCAGGGCGATCATCGTCTTGAAGCCCTTGTCGCTGAGTTCGCACCCCACCATCCCAAATTCAATCAGCACGGGCTTGCCCAGCAGTTTGTTGGTCTGGAGAAATGAAATCGCATTCTGCGGTTCAGGATCGTTCGACCGCCCCGAGGAATTCGGATCATCCGCGGGACGCCGGCAGCCGCACGTCAGCATCAGGGCGGTCAAACCGATCACACATGTTGTCAATATTGTTCTTCGCATGAGATATCAATCCAGGAATGTCCAACAGCCGATGCTGCCGGAATAACATGTGTATTATAGCGAACCCCACCGGCCAGGCCAAAGCCCAAATCCCGAATCTCTCGATCGTGTCGGCTATGAACAGCAACCGCCATTGCCCCCCGACAGGTCGCAAAGCATGTCCTGGTAGAACATCTTGACCGGACCGCCCCCCATCGCCACGGCGCACCAGGCGGCTTCGTCGAGCTGCTCCCGGGAGATTCCCATGTTAATCGCCTTGGTGTAATGAGCTCTCACGCACGGGGCGCACCTCGATGCGACAGCCAGTGCAAAGTTGATGAGTTCCTTGCTGTGAGCATCTATCGCTCCGCCCGAAGCCGTCACCCGCATCAGCATGCCAAACGCCTGTGCGGCGTGGGCGCTGGTCCCCATTCCTTCGCCCAGATCGGCGGGCGCCGCGGATTGATCGGGACAACACGAATCGGCGGTCGGATCGGGGCAGCACGGTTCGGACGCCATGTCCGGACAGCACGGTTCGGATGTCGCCTCCGGGCAGCATGGTTCGGGCGAATCCGGGCCGCAGCACGGGGCGTCTTCCTGAGCGGAATCGTCTGCGGATTGACCGCGGCTGTCGCGTTGGGCGGCCTTGGGGTGGATTTCGCCATCGCCCTTGAATTCGCCCGCCAGAACAATCCGCCCGGTCGACTCAGCGGTAAACTCTCCGATCGTTACATGCCCGACACCGCGGCAGTCGAGTTCGGAAAGGAGCGTATCGCACCGCTCGGGACAAATGGCGATCAGCAGGCCCCCGGACGTCTGGGCGTCGAAACCCAGACATACGACCGCATCGTCGATATTGTCTGCGATCGAAATATCCTCGCCGACGTACTCGCGATTTCGCTCAACCGCTCCGGGCACAACGCCGTCGCCCAGCACTTCCAGCGCTCCGTCAAATGCGGGCAGCGTGTCGGCCTGGATGCAGGCGGTGAGTCCGGAGTGCCTGGCCATTCCGATAAGATGCCCGAACAGCCCGAAGCCCGTAACGTCGGTGCACGCCGAGGCGTCGGCGGCGACCATTGCTTCGGCGGCCGATTTGTTCAAAGTAGCCATCGACGCTTCAGCCTGCCTCATCGCAGAAGCATCGATACGCCCGATCTGCCGGGCGAAATTCAGCGCGCCTACGCCCAGCGATTTGGTCAGGACAAGTTTATCGCCGACTTTCGCGTTGCCCCGCTCGATCGCATCGCGCTGGGCGGTTCCGGTGATCGCAAACCCAAGCTTGATCTCTTCATCTTTGATGCTGTGTCCGCCCAGCAAGGCGACAGACGCCTCCTCGAGCGTGTCCATCGCGCCCTTGAGCATCCGGTACATGATCTCCGGATTCTGCGTCTCTGCGGGAAAGCCCAATATGCTCAGGGCGGTGTGCGGTTGGGCTCCCATCGCGTAGATGTCCGACAGGCAGTTGGCGGCGCATATCCGCCCGAACAGCTCCGGATCGTCCACACAGGGCGTAAATACATCCACCGTTTGAACCAGCACAACTCCGTCGCCCAGATCGTAGACGCCCGCATCGTCACCGGCCGGTATCCCCGAAATCACCGCCGGACTGCTAACCTCCGGCAGCCGGGCCAAAACAGCTTCGAGATCGACGGCCGCAATTTTCGACGCGCATCCCGCGTTGTGGACCATCTCGGTGAGTTTGACGTCGGCGATGTCGCCCGGTTCGGGCCGTTCGCCTGCGCACAGACATATCCCCTGATCTTTGAACACATCACACGGACAGGGCCTCTTCGGGTCGCAGACGCAGTGCCCGAGTTCGATGGAACGCTGCATTATGCGACGGCGTTTGGCGAGATCGATTTTCATGCTTCGGCTTTCCCACGACCCGGCGATTCTCTAGGCCGCGGGGCCGATCTAATTCAATGTCAGCTTCGAGTCGACAATTTTGGACGCAAACGGTTTCGTGTCGTACTTGATACGGAGGTCAAATTCACCTTTGGCGGTGCTGGGCACACTCCACGTGTGCGAACATGTGCTGCCTCATCCATACTCCAATTTGGCGGTGTACACTGTCTTTCCGCTCTTGTCGACGACATCGATGCTCGGTGCGGGCGGTCTTTTGCCCTCTTCGGTGGTTATGCTGCTGATGCGCCCGCCAAGAGGGTCTTTCATCATGAGGTTAATGCTGACTTTTCCTGCTCGCTTCGAAGCCAGCACCGTCGCCTCAATCGGTGCCCCCAACGCCAGATCAACCGTTTGTCCGGACCCCACCGTGAAAGCCTTGCCTCCGCGATAGCTCCCGTATCCTCTTATCGTGGCGCATCGCTTGCGAGGATCGCTTCCGGTGAAGACGGTGTAGTTCGCGGTGACGTACTCATCGGCGGGTACGGAGACCGGGGCCTTTCCTCCGGTCAGCGAGAGATAGTACTTCTTCCCGACCAGCGTGCAACTCCATCGCGGGGCGTTAACTTTGACGCTGCCTCCCGCGATTTTCATCGGGGTCGCCTTGATCTTCATGCCTGAGATGTCAACGCTGTACAGCTTCCCGTCGACAGAGATAGGCTGACCGACGTAAGAACCAGCCGAGTTGCGCGAAAACGCGCCATTACTGTCGCCGACCGTGATGCGGTCAAACGCCATCGTCGTCGACGGGCGATACGGCGGTTTAAGGGCGTCGGTGAATTTCAGATTCGAATTGCCGTCAATAACTCTGACCGGATAGGTCTTGGCTCCGAACTTGCAACTGCCCTCAACGGCGGAAGTCAACATCAGCGAAAGGCCCCTGGATGTGTTCTGTTTCCAGTAAGTTCCCCGAATGAATACGGGAATCGATTGACCATCGCGCTTGACAGCGACAATCACCGGACCGACCGTACCCATAGTCGCTCCGCGGCTTCCGGACGGCCTCATCTTGATCGAAGCCGTCGGGGCGCCTGTGAATTTGCCCTTTCCGGAAAAATCCAGACGGACGAGGTCGGGTTGGGTGGCGTCGGGCTTTGCGGAGTCTATCGCAATTTGAACACCGCCCGGCATCCCCTGGACAACGCCTACGACGGAGTGCTCGTTAACCAGTCCGCGGGCCTTGTCGGCGCCTCCGTGTGCAAAGCGAGACACGTACACGCGAGAATAGGATGCTGTCGCAGACGGTTTCTTCATGAATGTCAGGTCGCCTGCGCCCAGAACCGCCGACGCACACATCATCACCAGCACGCTGCTTATCGTTACTCTAGTCATTTGCCCGATCCTTTCGTGTTGAAAAACGCAAAGACGAACATGCTGCGTGGATTATACCATTCTCACCGCAGAAGCAAAAGAAAAGGAAATAAACTAAATTGCCCCACGGCCCGGTTTTATTGACTATCGGCCAGGCGTTTGCGCGCCTCTGCGCCGGGTTTGCGGCGATTGGCGGTGCGAACGGTGAATTTCAGTGCGTCGAGGTGGTCCAGCAGCGGGACGGCGACTTTGCGGCTGGCTCCGAGCGCATCGCGGAACTCCATCGTTGTGAATATCGGAGCTTTTGCGAACAGGTCGAGGACTACGGTCTTGGCTGCATCGACAGTGTCGTTATGCAGAATGACTTTACGGTCCAACTGCACCGCCTTTCCGCGATCGGACAGAAGTGCTGTCATTTCAGCAAATTTCGCATCGGTGACGCCCAGTTGCCCAGCCATATCAGCTGGCAGCGGAGGCGCCAGGCCTGACTGACGCAACAGTTCCTCGATTCGCTCGCACAGGTCGCGATCCCCGTCCGACAATCGCGTGCCTTTTCCGGGCAGACCGAGCACGGTTTCGGCCTGTTCAACTCGCCCTGCGTCCAGCAACCCCTCCAGCGCCGGTTCGAACAGCCCCGCCCCCGCCTCCACCGCCTCCGCCAGATCGCCTTGCGACATACCGCCTCTGGTTGGGTTTTCCTGGTGGAATTTGTCCAGTGCTTCGACGATCGCATCGGCCGTCCGGTCGATCAGTTCGCAGCAGATGAACTTGCCGTCGGGCGTTTTACGTGCGGTTCGCTCGGCGGTGAGGGTCTTCAGCGCCTCAAGCGCCTGGGCAAGCGGCATTCGGGCGAGCCTGGCCAGCGTTTCCGCGGACACGGCTTGTCCGGCTTGTTTTAGATGAATGGCGGTCCACTGGGGCGCCGAATCGAGCGCGTCGCGCATGGCGGTGAGCTTTTCG
Source organism: Phycisphaerae bacterium (assembly GCA_030745875.1). GTDB lineage: Bacteria > Planctomycetota > Phycisphaerae > SM23-33 > SM23-33 > BS750m-G57. The sequence goes on along the minus strand of JASLNT010000090.1, from coordinate 15,053 downwards.
AGCGTCCAGGGTCGGTTCCTGCGAAGGCGTTTGTCGCTGGTGTCGAGAATCCGCCCGCCGCCAAGCGTGGTGTTGATACCAGCCGGACCAGGAGCCCGAACAACAAACCGCTCCCCAGGAGCCACCGCCAGCGGCGACTTCATTCGCAGTTGAACGATCTGCTTCTCACCGGGCGATATCGGACCGCCCTGAAGCATCGCCACATTGGCCATCACCTCCGCGGTGCCCACGTGCACGTGAACTTCCGAATAATCTTTCATCGCCTTGTGCGCCGAGGCCAGCAGTGTAAGGTCGGCTTCGACCATGCTCGCCGGTTCGTAGACATCGCTGTCGCAAACCAGGGATCCGCGCGGGACATCGTCGGAATCGACATCGACCAGATTTATCGCCACGCACTCGCCCGCCATCCCCGTTTCGGACTCCCGCCCGTACACCTCCACTCCGCGAACGCGCGCTTTGCGCCCGCTGTGAGGAACGCGCAATTCATCTCCAACGCTGATCTGTCCGCTGGACGGAATGCCCGAAACCACAGTTCCGAACCCGCGAATCGTAAACGACCGCTCCACCCACAGGCGGAACAGCCCGTCGATCCGGCGGGGCTCGCACGCGTCGACCGCTTCGTTCATCGCCGACATGAATTCGCCAAAGCCCTCACCGGTGACGTTCGACACCGGGCAGATCGGAGCATTCTCAAGGAACGTGCCCGCGACAAACGTACGCACATCGTCGCGGGCCATCTCGCACAGTTCGTCGTCGACGATATCCGTTTTGGTAAGAGCGGTAAGTCCGTGGCGGACGCCCATCAACGTCAGAATATCAAGATGCTCGCGAGTCTGGGGCATCACCCCGTCGTCGGCGGCCACCACCAGCACGACCACGTCGATACCCTGCGCGCCGGCGACCATGTTGCGGATGAAGCCCACGTGCCCGGGCACGTCTACAATCCCCACGATCCGATCGTCGTACATTTGGCACGGCGCGAAACCGAGTTCGATAGTCAGCCCCCGCTGCTGCTCGACCGCCAGCGTATCGGTGTTGCAACCGGTCAGCACCTTCACAAGCGCGGTCTTTCCGTGGTCAACGTGGCCGGCGGTGCCCAGCATGATGTTCTTGCGATCGGAGCCCATGGAGGTCACTGGCTCAACTGGCGAGCAAACGCCTGGGCGATCAGGTCAATCTGATCGTCTGTGATTGTGCGAACGTCCATAACGACCTGCTCGTCTTCGATGCGGGTGAAGACGCACGCATCATCCATTCTCAAGCGGCGTGCGAGCTCGGCCGGCGGGATATCAGGCGGGGAGACTTTCACCACCCAGGTGGGCAGCTCGTGAGTCGGAAGCGATCCGCTGCCGAGATACCCCACCCCCTGACACACCGTCGCCTCGACATCCAGCGCCTTGGACAGCGCCTCGGCGCGAGCTTTGAGCGTTTCGTCGGGCTCCGCCGCCATCCGATACGTCGGATGACATTCAGACAGCTTCTCCGGATCACGGAACATCTGGAGCGTCCGTTCCAGCACCATCAGGCACGACTTGTCGGCTCGCATCGCCCGCGCGAGCGGATGCTTGCGAATACGTGCGATCAGGTCCTTGCGGCCGACGATTACGCCTCCCTGCGCAGCTCCTATAAGCTTGTCGGCGCTGAACAGGACAATGTGGGCTCCGGCCTCTATCGATTCGCGAACTGTTGGTTCGTGCGGCAGGCCGAACTGCTCGAGCCCGACTATGGCTCCGGCTCCGAGATCGTCTATCAGTATCACGCCCTGGGCTTCGGCTACTTCGGACATCTCGACCAGCGAAACTTCCCTCGTAAAGCCGATCACGCGATAGTTGCTCGGGTGAACTCGCAGCAAAGCCGCCGTCTTCATGTTTATCACGTCGGCGTAATCCTTCGGGTGAGTCCGATTGGTGGCGCCTACTTCAACGAGTTTGGCGCCGCTTTGAGCCATAACGTCCGGAAGGCGGAACGATCCGCCGATCTCGACAAGTTGCCCTCGCGATACGACGACTTCCTTACCGGACGCCAGCGCCGCCAGAACCAGCATCGTAGCCGCTGCGTTGTTGTTGACCACGAGCCCGGCTTCGGCTCCGGTCAGTTCGGTAAGCAAATACTCTATCCGCAGGTCGCGGTCACTGCGCTTTCCGGATTCCCGGTCAATCGCCAGCGTAACGTATCCCTTGAGTTCGTCCGCAATTGAATCGACAACGTCCTCCGGCCAGACAGCCCGCCCAAGCGCCGTGTGCAGTATTATTCCCGTAGCGTTGACGGCGCCTCGAACGTGCGGCGAGGTTCTATCGGCGAGTTTTTCGCCCGCCAGCGCAACAACATAATCAACGCTCGCGTGCGCCGCGCCGCACCGTCCGCCGGTATCGTTCAGGATGTGCCCGCGAATCTCCTCCACGGCGTCTCTAAGGCATACGGTGACCAGACTGCGAGGGTGTTCAGCAAGCCAACCGACGACAGTCTCTCCAGCCAGCAGATCCGTTATCGACGGAAGCGCCCGGAGCAGTTCCTGTTTGATTGATGAAGTCATTTGTTTCTCCCGACATTCGCACCCTGAAACTATAACACATGCCGCTCACCGGCGACAGGCTCAGATCCGTTCGATCGCCCCGATGATTACTCTTGCATTACCCGTCTTGCGGGGATAATGTCCATATCAGGCATACCTTCGGTATCGGGACAATGAAGCATCACGAACAGGTAATTGTTGAAATGTACTCCATGGAGTACGGCTGAGTGGTTCCCATTTCGCGCTCGTGGTGAGCGCCCGCCATCGCAGACGGTGAATCCGCGACCTCACCCCCCCTTCTCACACGCATCGACCATGTCACGAGGATAATGGTATGAAGACTATCGACGGTATCGGACTGGCGGACGTACAAGCCGTTTACAGCGGCGCCGAGGGCTTGCTCTGGGAACTCGTTATGGGCGAACAGATCCACATCGGCGGGTTTGCTTCGTCGCTGGACCTCGCCGAAAAGGCGCAAATCGCAGGAAGCTCGTCAGGGGTCGACCTGTGCTGCTGCAACGGAGCGGGAATGCGGTTCCTGCTCCGTTTTGCAAATGTGGCGAAAATGACGGGCGTGGACGCCACCCAAACGGTTATCGATCAAGGCCGACAACGATGCCAGAGCGAAGGTCTGGACGATCGAATCAACTTCGTTCTCGCCGACGCATGCGAAACCACCCTCCCGGACGCCGAAGCGGATTTCGTCTGGGGCGAGGACGCGTGGTGCTACGTCTGTGACAAGGCGGCGCTGATCGCCGAAGCCGCCCGGCTGGTGAAACCAGGCGGAACAATCGCATTCACCGACTGGGTCGAAGGCCCGGCGGGACTGAGCAACGAGGAAGCCGAGCGTTTCCTGACGTTCATGAAGTTCCCGAACATCCAGGACATCGAGGGTTATTCCAAACTCCTGGCGGGCAACGGCTGCGAAGTGAAGATCGCCGCAGACACCGAACGGTTCGCACGCTACGCGGGCCTCTACCTGAACATGCTGAACATGCAACTTACGTACGACGCCCTGAAGATCATCGGGTTCAACATGGAGTTGATGGGAGCGATGGGCGTCGAGATGGAGTTCATGAAAACACTCGCCGACGAAGGCAAAATCACGCAAGGCCTGTTCGTCGCAACCAAAGCATAACCGTGGAAGAAGCTTGAAAGGAGATTACGATGACAAAGATCGTTTTCTGCGCCATGGTTGCCGTCATGGCGATAACAGTTACGCCGATAATGGGAGCAGACAAGTGGCTGGATGCAGGTGAAGCGTTGGCGTTGGCGGCCGAAGAAAACTCACCGCCCGCCGAGGCGACCGCCCCCGAGGCGCATCACCATGACTGCTGCCCCCCCCTGCCGTTTCACTCAATAGAAGGCTATTCCGGAGGCGCGATCACGCCTCTGGCGTATATCTGCAACGCATCATGCACAACGGAATGCTGCGGAAACGCCGTCGTCTCCTACAGTTTCCTGAACATCGGCACGAGGGAGATGCACGTATTTGCAGTGACCCAGCCGCTGTTCAACCGCTTGGAGATCGGATACGCCTACAACTTACTGAACCTCGGTTCGTTAACCGACGACATCCGCGACCTGGGCATGGACCCCGGTCGAGACAACGTGCAGTTGCATCACTTCAATTTGCGCGGATTGCTGATCGAGGAGAACTCCTTCGGCCTGCCCCTGCCCGCAGTCACCGCCGGAGTGCACTTCAAGTACAACGACGGCGTCCAGCGGATCGATCGGAATCTCGGCGGTCCGTTCAAGGCGATAGGGCTCGACCGCAGCAGCGGAGTGGACTTCACACTGACAGCGTCAAAGATGTTCCCGAAGCTCGCCTTCGGACGACCTTTGATACTGACGGGAGGCGTTCGATTCTCGCAAGCCGCCCAGATCGGTCTGTTCGGATTTGGAGACACATACCACGCAACGTTCGAAGGCAGCGCCGTGTACATGCCGACCAACTGGTTGACCCTGGGTTACGAGATTCGAACCAAGCCCGATCCGTATGGGAAGATCCCCGGACTCGTCGGTAAGGAAGACAACTGGCGCGCCTTCTCGGCCAGTTGGATCGTTAACTCTCACCTGACAGTTTCAGCGGTCTACGGTATGCTGGGCAATGTGGGAAACGCCCGCGAAGACAATACGCTGGGCATGCAGCTCCGCTGGGAGTTCTAGGACGTTACGCCGATGATAACCATGGGGGCGGAGAGTTCAATATGAGTAAATGCTGTGAAAATTCGGACTCGGAGGCGCCGCGCGGCGATGCGCCGTGCAAAGCGTTTGAATGGTTTGAAGATATGGTCTCCCACTGCATCGAATACGCCGGCGCCGCCAAGGCCGCCGGGCGCCCGATTGTGGGAATTATGTGCGAGTACACCCCCCGAGAACTTGTCCTTGCCGCCGGAGGGATTACCGCGTGTTTGTGCGGAGGATCGGCGGAAATGGTGGGCCCGGCGGAGGATGACCTGCCCGCCAACCTCTGCCCGTTGATCAAGTCGACGTACGGGTACCACACGCAGAAAGCCAATCCGTTCCTCGAAATGGCCGACCTGATCGTCGCCGAGACCACGTGCGACGGGAAGAAAAAGATGTACGAGCTTATGGGGCGAACGTGCCGGATGCACGTGCTGGAACTCCCGCAGAAACCATACGCGCGGGAAGCGATGGAACACTGGAAAGCCGAAATGCGAAAGCTCAAGGAGGCGTTGGAAGAGCTTTTCTCCGTAGAGATCACCGACGCCAAACTCCGCGAAGCCATTACCCTGATGAATCGCCAGCGTTCCTTGAAGCGTCGCCTGGCCGAGTTAATGCAGTCCGACGCCCCGCCGCTTACGGGCAGGCTCCTGCTTGACTTCCAGAGCATAATCGCCTGCATACCGGGCGCCCTGGACCATTACGCCGAGGCGCTGCAGCAACTGACCGGAAAACCCGGACCCGCTGAATACGCCGACCGCGTGAGAGTAATGATGACCGGAGTACCGGTCCCGCACGGGGCTCATCGCGTGCTGGATATCATCGAGAACTCAGGCGGTCTGGTCGTCGCGATGGAAAACTGCAGCGGAATCAAACCGATCTACGAAGACGTCGACGACCAGGGAGACGACCCTCTTTCGGCAATCGCCGAGAAGTACTTCCACTTGCCCTGCTCGGTCATGACGCCAAACGATTCGCGGATGGAGTTGCTTGCTGAATTGGCTGGCGATTATCGTCCGGACTGCATTATCGAGTTGATCTGGCAGGCGTGCCTGACCTACGACGTGGAGTCGGCGCGCGTTCGGAATCTGGCCGTCGCGCTGGGCATCCCCTACCTGCGGATCGAAACTGACTACTCACCATCCGATTCGGCCCGCATCGCCGTACGCGTCGAAGCGTTGTTTGAAACCGTCCGGAGCAGAAAAGGCGGATCGAACGCGTGAAAAACGTCCTGTACACATGCCCGTTCGCACCGGCTGAGTGGATGGCGGCTTACGGTCTTAAGCCCATGCGCATCGCGCCGAACCCAACCCGTGAAGGGATAACCGCCGGTCTCTGCCCGTTTGCCGCCGCGTTCATCCACGCCGCCTGCAATACCCCCGCCCGCGCGGTGGTCGCGACAACCGTCTGCGACCAGATGCGCCGTTCACCGGAGATTATCGAATCGCGATGCGACAGGCCTGTATTCCTGATGAACGTGCCGGCCACGTGGCGCACGGCGTCGTCGCGGAACCTGTATCGCGACGAGCTGGCCCGCCTGGGGCGGTTTCTGGAGACAATCGGCGGGAGCGAACCGACGCAATCGCACCTTGTTGAGACCATGTTGCATTACGATACGATGCGAGCCACGCTCCGCGCCGCGGCCGGGAAAGTGAAATCCGGAGATCTGTCCCGGGCAATCGCGCAGTTGTACCGCAACGGGACGATCCCCGACGACCTGACGGCGCAGGAGCCCTCCGGCGCGCCGCTGGCGCTGGCGGGCGGGCCGTTGCGGTCGACGGACTTCGAGATATTTGATCTGGTCGAACAGGCCGGCGGGACGATAGTCCTCGACGCGACCGCGGGAGGTGAAATGACAATGGCGTCGCCCTTCGACCGGGAACACCTGAAAAACGATCCGGTTGGCGAGCTGGCGGACGCGTACTTCGGGCGGATTCCCCACGCCATGCGCCGCCCGAACAATCAACTGTATGAATATCTGAATCGCCAGATCGTCGCCCGGGGCGCCAAAGGCCTGATTTACAGGCGATACCAATGGTGCGACACGTGGCACGGAGAGACTGGGCGACTCAAAGAATCGCTATCGAGGCCCGTGCTGGACCTGGCCGCTGGAGACGACGAATCGGACGGCGCCTACGTGCTCACCCGCATTCAGGCGTTCGTGGAAATGCTGAAATGAACGACACCCCCGCACAGATTACATTTGACCAGTGGGACCGGCGATACGCCCTGCTCGGCGCCGCCGGGCTGGATGAACCGTCGTACGGCGGTCCGCTGCGGCGCCATTTGACTGATGGAGATACGCGGCTGGCGCATCTGCGTTACGACAACTCGCCGGCGGCTTTGCGACTGTGGAACTTCCTGCTTACCGAGGAAGACCGCCTGCGCGCCGCCCGCGCCGACGGAGCGAAAATCGTGGGAGCGATGAAGGACCTGGGCACAGTTCCGGTGATGGCGTATTCGCTGGACAACGTGGCGAGCTTCTATCCCGACGGGGCCTGGTGGATACCGTGCATGATGGAGCTGAGCGCCGGGCTGCTCGACATCGCCGACTCTATGGGCATCGATGAATCGTTCTGCCCCGTGCGGGCGATGCTCGGGGCGTTCGTGACCGGAGAGCACTTCCCGCGCCCCGACCTGCTTACGTGCAGCGTGGGGGCGACGTGCGACGACTTGTCGGCGATCGCACAGCGAATCGAAGCGATGGGCGCTGAAATACTCTGGTGGGAGGCTCCCCACAGGCGCCGGCCCGAAGGCGACGAAACGCCCGTGAAACTTCCGGGCGGATTCATCGCCCCCCAACGCCAGGTCAGCTTCGTCCGAAGCCAACTGCAGATGATCGCCGACGCATTAAGTCAACTAACCGGCGAGACGCTCGATTCATCCGCACTGGCGGGGGGAATCGAGGCGGCCAATCGCATTCGGTCGGTCCTGCGAGAGCTGAGACAGTTGGCTTACACGGCGGATCCGTGCCCCATGGGCGCTCTGGAAATGCTGATCGCAGAGATGCTGGCGATTCACTTCTGCTCGGATCGGGCGGAATGCGAATTGGTGCTGAAGGAGTTGCTGACCGAAGTCCGGAGGCGTGTTGACGCGGGGCTGGGAGTCTCCCAGCCGGGAGCGGCTCGGGTGTTCTGGATTAACCCCGTAGCCGATCTGCGCGTGATGAACCTGCTGGAGGAATGCGGGGGCAGGATATGCGGTACGGAATACCTGTTCGCACACGCTCTCGACGAGATACCGACGGACATCGAACCCATGGAGGCCCTCGCGCAGATGGCGCTGGCGGACCCGATGACAGGCCCGTCGTCGGATCGGGCCGCAAGGATATGCGACGACATTCGCAAGTCGGGCGCTGAAGCCGCGGTGATATCGCGAATCAGCGGAGCCAGTCATTGCGCTATGGAAGGGACGGTGATAGCTGATACAATACGCCGGGAGATCGGAGCGGCGGTGCTGGAGATCGAGATCCCCCCGCTGAGCGATTCGATGCGCTCGACACTGAAGACCCGCCTGGAAGCACTGGTGGAAATCGTAAAACAACGAAGAGGATAACCGCTTTGCAGATATACGCAGGAATAGACGCCGGATCGCGAACGATCAAGATCGTACTGATGGACTCCGACGGGCGCGTGCGGGCGTCCGGACTGCGCGATCAGGGCGTTGACGTAGTTAACCTGACCGAAGAACTTCTCGACGAACTGCTGGACGGGGCGGGACTGAAGCGAGGCGATCTGACGCGGGCGGTGGCTACCGGATACGCGCGCAATGTAATCGAGTCGGCGGACACTACGATCACCGAAATAACCTGTCACGCCGCCGGGGTGCTCCGACAGACCCCCCAGGCGCGCACGATAGTCGAAATCGGCGGGCAGGACAGCAAGGTCATCCTACTGGACAACAGCGGACACGTGCGCGATTTCGCCATGAACGACCGTTGTGCGGCTGGCACGGGGCGATTCCTGGAAGTGGTCGCCGACAAACTCGAAGTACCGCTTGACTCGCTGGGCGAACTGGCCGCCGGCAGCACGTCACCGTCCGCCATATCGAGCATGTGCGTGGTATTCGCCGAAACGGAAATCATCGGACTTCTAGCCGCCGGCGAGCAAAGCGCCAACATCGTCGCGGGCGTCCAGCGGGCCATTACGTCGCGCGTGGCGGCTATGGTGGGACCGGGCGCTCGGCAACCGGTGATATTCACCGGAGGGGTCGCGCTGGCTCCTGGAATGGCCCGAGCGCTGGTCGGCTCGCTCGACACCGAAGTGCAGATCGCCGAAAAACCACAGATGACCGGCGCTCTGGGAGCGGCGATACTCGCGGGCGAAACGGCTCTCTAGGGCGCCGACAGGGGCTCCTCGGCGAATCGGCGGGCGATAATACCTTATTGCATCGAGCTTTACAGTCAGCGTTGCGGACATGTCACAGGTGTGAACCATCAATCAACACCAAACGGATTCCGCGGCGAACTCAGCGACCGCTATTATCGATGTAACATGCTCTTCTATAGCATGTTACACATGCCTAATACGCAATTCTAAAGAGCGAACCTAACCAGTCGACAGGTTCACACTTCTCACACGAACCACACACCAACCGCAAAACACCACACTGAACAACCGCCACCCACAACACCATAACCACTGTGCCTTCCAGCCTTAACACATCCCTCGATCTTCATATCTCTGTTCTCGCATCCGCACAGGCCCAAGGCGACGGTCTGGAAACCTGTGAACCATTTGTAAACTCCGCGTAATCCCAGGCGCCAATACATCTGGAATTCCCACTTGCTCTTTGACGCGACCGGGCGTATGATAACCGCCAACACGAACGGATTCCGGGCAGATGAGAAAGAAACTCACCGCCGAACAAGTCCAAACCGCCATCGACACGCTCTACGGGGCGATCGAACAGCAATTGCCCACCGACCGACCTATTGCAATTATCGGTATAAGAACCCGCGGTGAAATCCTCGCAAGCAGGCTGGTCGAACGCATGACGCGGGAGCATCCCGAATTAAGCATCAACCACGGAGTGCTCGACATAACCTTCTATCGCGACGATCTGTCCAGACAACGCGGGGCGCCGCTGGTTCGGGCCACCGAAATCGATTTCGACATCGACGACACCTGGATGTTGCTGGTTGACGACGTTCTGGCTACGGGCAGATCCATCCGGGCCGCCCTTGGCGCCATTCACGACTTCGGACGCCCACAGGTCGTTCGTCTGGGCGTACTTATCGACCGCGGGGGCAGAGAACTGCCCATCAGCGCGGACTTCATCGGAAAAAAACTCACCGCCGGACCCGATACGCGAATCCAGGTCAGGCTGAGGGAACATGATGACAAAGAAGGCGTCTTCCTCGTCAAAAGAGACTGACCGGAAGTCAGCGGGCCCCAAGTTCGTCTGGACTCGGAAGGACCTCGTCGGCTTGGATGAACTGTCGGCTGATGAAATCGTTCATATCCTCGACACAGCCCAGACCTTCCAGGAAGTATCCACCCGCTCGATCAAGAAGGTGCCTGCATTAAGGGGCAAGGTCGTGGCGCTGCTGTTCTTTGAGGATTCGACCCGTACGCGAATGAGTTTTGAACTGGCCGCCAGCCGACTCAGCGCCGACACGGTGTTCCTGTCCGGAAAAGGGTCGTCGACATCCAAAGGCGAAACCACGCTGGATACGGTCAGAAATGTCGAAGCCATGGGCGTCGACGCATTCGTAATCCGCCACTCCCAGAGCGGCGCGCCGCATCAGTTGACCGAGAAAGTCAAGGTTCCCATTATCAACGCCGGCGACGGTCAGCACGAGCACCCCACCCAGGGGCTGCTGGACATATTCACCATCCGCCAGCGACTCGGAAGCCTCGAGGGCGTCAAGGTCGCCATAGTGGGCGACATAGCACACTCTCGAGTAGCCCGCAGCAATATAATAGGTCTGCGAAAACTCGGCGCCGAGGTCGTAGTCGTCGGACCGCCGACGCTCGTACCGTCAACGATCACCGCTATGGGCTGCGAAATCTCGCACAGCCTTGACGACATACTCGACGAAGTCGACGTGATTAACATGCTGCGAATCCAGTTCGAACGATTCGAAAGCAACCTGTTCCCATCCCTGCGAGAGTACAGCAGCCTGTTCGGAATGAACGCCAAACGCCTGGCCAAATGCAATAAGAACGTCCTGATAATGCACCCCGGACCGATAAACCGCGGCGTGGAGTTAACCAGCGAAGTAGCCGACGGGCCCAATAGCTGCATCCTTCAGCAGGTGACAAACGGGCTGGCGGTGCGAATGGCTGTGCTGTACCTGGTAAGCCGTGGAAGGGACTAAACGCCAACGCAAACCGGATTTACAAATGATCGATATCCTCATAACAAACGGGCGTGTGATTGACCCGGCCTCCGGGCGCGACGAGACGGCAAACGTTGCAATCGCAAATGGATTCGTTAGCAAGATCGGCCGGGCCGCCCCGAAGGCCCGCAAGACTATTGACGCATCAGGCAAGATCGTCTCACCGGGCTTGATCGACCTGCATGTACACTGTCGAGAACCCGGACACGAGGAGGAGGAGACCATCGCAACGGCCGCCGCATCGGCCGTCGCCGGCGGATTCACCACCATCTGCGCCATGCCAAACACCCATCCAGCGCAAGACGACGAGACTGCGATCCTGTACGTGCTCCAGCGAATGGCGCGGGCGGGCAAGGCGCGTGTCCTGCCGGCGGGATGCATAACCAAGGGACGCGAGGGAAAAGAACTCGCCGAAATGGGCATGATGCGCAACGCAGGGGCCGTCGCCTTCACCGACGACGGAACAGGAATCGCCAGTTCCACCGTAATGCAGCGAGCCCTGCAGTACGCCAAGATGATCGGCGTCATAATCATGCAGCACTGCCAGGACCCCGATCTGTTCGGCGGAGCCATGAATTCAGGGGCGGTGGCCGTCAGGCTGGGCCTGCCCGGAATCGCCGCATCCGGTGAAGAGATAATGCTCAGACGCGACCTTGAATTGGTCAAGCGTACGGGCGCCAGGTACCACGCGATGCACATCTCCTCGGCCGGGTCCGTGGAAATCATCCGCCAGGCGAAAGCACAAGGTCTTCCCGTCACCGCCGAAGCCGCCCCACACCACCTGCTGCTGACCGACGCAGCGTGCATTGGATACGATCCGAACTACAAGATGAATCCCCCCCTGCGGTCGGCTGCAGATGTGGAGGCGTTGCGCCAAGGCGTGGCCGACGGGACAATCGACTGCCTGGCGACCGACCATGCACCGCACTCCAAAGAAGAGAAGGAGATGGAGTTCGCACTTGCACCGTTCGGCATAATCTCTCTTGACTGCGCATTGGCGCTCTACGCAAAAGCACTAGTGCACAGCGGCTTGATGGACTGGCCGGACTTTCTGGCCAGGCTCACGGTAAACCCCGGGCAAATCATCGCCCCAACACTCGGCCTGCTGCAGGAAGGCTCGCCGGCGGACATCACGATAATCGATCCGGACAAGCGCTGGACGGTAAACGTCAACAAATTCGCTTCGCAGGCGAGAAACTGTCCGTATCACGGCTGGAGACTCAAAACCCGAGCCGTCGCAACCATCGTTGGCGGTGAAGTTAAATTCGAATTGTAACACGCTTTACGCATATGCATAATGGAATATATCCCGTCCCCGACTGGAAAGATCCCCTCTGATTCGCTACAATTGTATATGTGAAATTGGATTTCTCTGAGTATCGCAAGCATTTTGGATATCTAAACACAAACGAGGAGTCGCAATGGACAGCAGTTCAGACGAACGCAGGCGCCATAAGCGGCACAAGTTAGCGTGCCCGATCACTTTGTTCGGACGAGGCGGGCAAATGCTCGTCAAGGCCAGCACCACCGATCTGTCCCACGGCGGAACGTACGTGACCGTCGCACAGAACAGCATCGATGATGCGACAAACATAAACATAGCTTTTTCGATCCCCAACACTGAAGCCAACCACCAGATAGAAGGATTCGCCGCCAATGCGAAAGTGGTTCGCCAGGAACCGGTTGACGATGCAAATCAAGTCGGTCTGGCGCTTCAGTTCACTCAACAGATGCATCTGCCCATCGAGGCGTAGACGGTAAAAAACCCGCCAATCCCACCGGAGATGAAACATGGTAAGTACGAAGAAGATTCTGGTCGCGGGGGTCGGTTGCATATTAGCAGTGGTGTCGCTCTGCCTCGTAGCAGTCGACGCGGCCCCGCGCCCCGCCAAAGACCGCCCCAAACCAGTCGCTCGCAGGAAACGACCAAAGCGCGTGGACGTGACTCTGAAGATCGGACAGATGGCTCCGGACTTCGAGCTCTACACGCTCAAGCGCGCTCTGGCGATGAAGAACACAACTGCAAAGCCTGCAACCAAGGCGACCAGTCAACCCGCGACACAACCGGCCGAAGGCAAGATCAGGCTTTCGTCGTTCCGCGGTAAACGCCCGGTGTATCTCATTTTCGCGAGTTATACGTGACACCCTTTCAGGCCCGTAGTTGGGGCCTTGGAATCCCTGTACAAGGCGTACGGGAAAGAAGCAGCCTTCCTCCTGGTCTACATTCGCGAAGCACATCCCAGCGATGGTTGGCAGACCAAGCAGAACGTTAAGGACGGGGTTATTTTCAAACAGCCCAAGACATTCCACGAGCGAGCCAAAGTCGCCAAGGCGTGTCACGACGGACTCAAGATGACCATCCCCTGCCTGGTCGACGGCATGGACAACAAAGTCGACACGGCGTACGGCGGCAAGCCGGACCGCCTCTGCGTGGTGGACATAGACGGTAAGATCGCATACCACAGCAAACGCGGTCCATGGGGCTTCAAGCCGAAAGAAGCCGAAGCCGCGTTGAAGGAGATCCTGGCCAACAACGGTAAGGTCAAGATCCCCCCGAAATCCGTCAAGAACAAATAGCAAACAGCACAACCCAAACGGGCGAACCTGCAATTCGAGTTCGCCCGTTTGGGTTTTTCATGCGCATTTCTGCATTCCATTGACCCCCGTGCTGAGTTAGACTTCTCTCAACGCAGATTCGTTAACCGCAACAGTCTCAAGGACATCCAATGGAGCCCGTGTTCGTAATCCTGGTCGTACTGCTGATCGGCGCGGGGATCGCATACGCAATTTACGCGGCGGCCAAAAGGCGAAAACTGTTGGGCCAGTGGGCCCAGCGCAATTCCCTGAACTTCAGCCCGGGCAAGGTTTACGAAATGGACTCTCGTTTCCCGGACTTCAAGTGTCTCCATCGAGGCCGGAGCCGCCACGCCTTCAACATTATCACCGGGCAACTCAATGAGCGAGAAATCATCGCGTTCGATTATCGATACACCACCGGGTCGGGCAAGAATCGTCAAACTCACAACTTCTCAGCCGTAATCGTAACCGCGCCCATGCCCCTGAAACCGCTTTTCATCCGCAGGGAGGGATTCTTCGACAAAGTGACTGAATTCTTTGGAGCCGACGACATAGATTTCGAATCGGCTGAATTCAGCCGCAAATTCTTCGTCAAATCACCGGACAAGAAGTGGGCCTACGATGTGATTCATCAGAGAATGATGGAGTACCTCCTGAGCGCTCCTAAATTCGCAATCCAGTTCTCCGCCAACTCGATAATCGCGTGGCGGAAGCAGACCTTCACGCCGACTGATTTCCAATCCGCGTTTGACCTGATCGAAGGCATGATCGATCGCCTGCCTGAATATCTCGTCCGCCAGCAGACAGGACAATGAGGCGGTAATTATGGGACCACAAACACCGTTGCTGATAGTCGGAATCCTTGTGCTGCTGATCGCCATATGGGTCATCGCCACCTATAACATACTCGTCCGACTTCGTCAGCAGTGCGCCGAATCATGGTCGGGAATCGACACCGAACTTCGCAGGCGTTACGACCTGATCCCTAATCTTGTGGCGACCGTCAAGGGATATGCAGCCCACGAACGCGACGTGTTTCAAACCGTCACCGAAGCCCGCACGCGAGCCCAGGCCTCCGGCGGATCGCCGGAATCGCAGGCCCGCGACGAGAACGTACTGGTCGATGGAATAAAACAGCTATTCGCCGTATCCGAAAACTACCCCGACCTGCAGGCCAGCGAAAACTTCCTGAAGCTTCAGAGCGAACTGGCGAACACGGAAGATCGCATCCAGGCCGCACGACGCTTCTACAACGCAAATGTCCGGGACATCAACACCCGAATCGAAGTATTCCCCTCAAACACAATCGCTGGACCGGGATTTCCCAGATGTCATTGCGCCCGCGACCATCGCGGGGCTTTCGCAATGATTGTATCCGATGCGTCGGCTTGAGCAAGCAGAATATGGGGTATGGGCATCGGACCATAGGCGTTG
>JASLNT010000089.1 GCA_030745875.1 Phycisphaerae bacterium | reverse complement strand
CTGCTCCGGAGGCAGGCACTCTATCCATTGAGCTACGGGCGCGGTTGATCGCCGCAGATTGTCGCTTCGTTGTCGGCGAAAGTCAATGCTGTTGCCCGATAGCGATGTTTCGGTACAATATTCAACGTGAACGTTCCGGAGATAACTCGACGCGAGACCAGGGCGGTTGACGTCGGCGGTGTTGTTGTCGGCGGCGCGGCGCCGGTTCGCATACAGAGCATGACCAACACGCCCACGCGCGACGCGGCGGCTACGCTGAACCAGATCCGCGAGTTGGCCGGCGCGGGCGCCGAGTTGGTGCGGGTGGCTGTTCCGCAGGCCGACGACACCGCCGCGCTTAAGAGAATCGTAGCCGAATCACCCGTGCCGATAATCGCCGACGTTCACTTTCATTTCGATCGTGCGTTGGAGGCGATCGCAGCCGGCGTGGCCAAGATCCGCCTGAATCCGGGCAATATCGCCGATCGCGACCAGGTTCTGCGGATTATCGACGCCGCCGGCGCCGCAGGCACAGCGATTCGCGTGGGCGTAAACGAAGGTTCAGTTGTCGAGCGGAGCGAAGGCGAGCAGCGCGACAGTGATCTTGTGTCTCCGCTGGTCGACCTCATGATCGCGAAGATGGCTGAGTATCTGGAGGTTTTTGAGGCGTCCGGATTCGACCGCCTCGTCCTGTCAGCCAAGAGCCATGATGTCGTCACCACCGTTGCGGCCAACCGTCTGTTGTCAACTCGCTGGAACTGGCCGTTGCACCTGGGCGTGACGCATTCGGGCACCGCCCAGACCGGTGCGATACGCTCGGCGGCTGCTCTGGGCGCGCTGCTGTGCGAGGGGATAGGCGATACGATCAGGATATCGTACGCGGGCGACCCGGTGGCGGAAGTCGAGGCGGCGCGAGAACTGCTGGCCAGCTTGCGCCTGCGGGAGAGAAAGGGCATCGAACTTATCGCATGCCCCACGTGCGGACGTCTCGAGACCGACATCACCGATATTGTGGAGGAGGTCCGCGCGGCGTTGAGCGAAGAGACCGAGCCGATAACCGTCGCGATCATGGGTTGTGTGGTCAACGGTCCGGGCGAAGCGCAGAACGCCGATGTGGCGATCTGCGCGGGCAAAGACAAAGCCGTTCTCTACAGAAGCGGTCAGCGAGTACGAACCGTGTCGGCGGACGAAATAGTCGCAGCGGTTGTCGCTGAGGCGCGAAAGATCACGGGGAACTAGTTGCTTTCGGC
The DNA here is from genome assembly GCA_030745875.1 of Phycisphaerae bacterium. Classification (GTDB taxonomy): domain Bacteria; phylum Planctomycetota; class Phycisphaerae; order SM23-33; family SM23-33; genus BS750m-G57. Next base: position 61,756 of record JASLNT010000089.1, on the reverse strand, counting down.
AAATCGGGGCGGGAAAACCTTTGCAGCTGTTCTTTGGGGGCGATAAAATCGCCCGATTCCAAACGACGTGAGAATCTGAAAATCCATCTGCACTTGTAAGGATGTAACGATGAGCCGCACATGCAAAGAAATCCGAGCCGACTTCATCAAGTTCTTCGAAGACCGCGGACATACGTTCGTCCGGTCCAGCTCGCTCCTGCCTGGCGACGATCCCACGCTGCTGTTCACCAACGCGGGAATGAACCAGTACAAGGAACTGTTCCTGGGCACCGCCACTCGCGATTACGTGCGCGCCGCGAACACCCAGAAATGCATCCGAGCGGGCGGTAAGCACAACGACCTTGAAGACGTCGGACGAGACACCTACCACCACACGTTCTTCGAAATGCTGGGCAACTGGAGTTTCGGCGACTATTTCAAGGAAGATGCGATCAAGTGGGCCTGGGAGCTTCTTACCGAAGTATGGGGCCTTCCGAAGGACCGCCTGTACGCCACGGTGTTCGAAGGCGACGAGTCCGAAGGTCTGGAGGCCGACGACGATGCGAAGGCGCTCTGGGCCGAACTTACCGATATCGACCCGTCGCACATCCTGCTGGGCAACAAGAAGGATAACTTCTGGGAGATGGGCGACACCGGTCCGTGCGGCCCGTGCAGCGAAGTGCACATAGACATGACCAAAGACGGTTCGGGCGCCTCGCTGGTAAACGCCGACGACGCCCGCGTCATCGAGATATGGAACCTGGTGTTTATACAGTTCAACCGCGGCACCGACGGTAAGTTGACGCCGCTTCCGGCCAGGCACGTTGATACGGGCATGGGGCTAGAGCGCGTGGGCATGGCGATGCAGGGCAAGAAGAGCAACTACGCCACCGACCTGTTCGTCCCGATTATCGAAAAGATCGAAACGCTTACCGACCACCGCTACGGCGCGTCGGCGGGCATCGAAGATCGATTCGACGTAGCCGACGCCGACGACATAGGCAACGTGGCGTGCAGGGTCATCGCCGACCACGCACGTGCTCTAACCTTCGCAATCTCAGACGGAATAATCCCCTCCAACGAAGGGCGCGGATACGTTGTGCGCCGCATCCTGAGGCGGGCCGCTCGCTATGGCAGGCAGTATCTGAACATCCAAGGCTCGTTCCTGGCCGGGCTTGTCGAAACTGTTGTCGAAGTTATGGGCGACGTTTTCGAAGAACTGGTCGAGCGAAAAGACTACGTCATCGCGACGATCACTGAGGAGGAGGAATCGTTCGGTCGCACGCTCGACCGCGGGATCCAACTATTCAACCGCCAGGCCGAGAAGCTCAAATCCGCCGGGCAGAGCGTTCTGGGCGGCGATGTAGCGTTCGATCTGTATGCAACTTACGGATTTCCGGTGGATCTGACGCAACTAATGGCCGCCGAGATCGACCTGGAAGTCGACATGGACTCTTTCCGCGCCGAGATGGACGCCCACCGCGACGCCAGCAAGGGCGACGGGTCTACGTTCAAGGTTGACGCGGTTTCAGGGCTGCCCGCCTGCGACGACAGCAGCAAATATTCCGACCAGCCCGTTGGGGCCGCTGTTGTCGGCTGGGTTGACGGCGAGAGTTTTATCACCGAAGGAGAGCTCACCAGCGGCTCCGAGGCGGTGGTGGTGTTGGATAAAACGAATTTCTACGGGCAGTCCGGCGGTCAGTTGGGCGACTCGGGACAGTTGGTGTGGGAAGGCGGAAGCTTTGCCGTCAGTGATACGCAGGTCGCCGGCGATTGCGTTCTGCACGTGGGCAAGGTTGAAGAAGGAACGCTGCAGGTCGGCCAGGCAGTGCGATGCGAAGTAAACACGGAGCGCCTGGCGACGATGCGGAACCACACGGCCACGCACTTGCTGAACTGGGCGCTGAGAAGGGTGGTCGGCGACCAGGTCAACCAGGCCGGCAGCGAAGTGGGGCCCGATCACCTGCGGTTTGACTTTTCGCACGGCAAGGCTGTAAGCGCCGAAGAACTCGGCGAGGTCGAGCGCCTTGTAAATGACAGGATCATGGCCGATGAGGATGTTGCGATTAACAACATGTCGCTGGATGACGCCAAGAAGATACCCGGCGTTCGCGCGGTGTTCGGCGAGAAATACGGGCAGGAAGTTCGCGTGGTTTCGATCGGAGCGGCCAGTGAAATGGAAGACGCCGACGAGGATTACGCCATCGAGTTATGCGGCGGGACGCACATGGGGCGCACCGGCGGGATCGGACTGTTCAAGATTGTTTCGGAAGAATCGGTGGCCAAAGGCGTGCGGCGGATCACGGCGCTGACGGGCCACAAGGCCGTCGAGCACATCCAGCGTATTGATGCGGTGGTCAAAGGGCTCTCGGGCGCACTCAAACTGCCCGCCGACGGCCTGATCGACCGTGTGGCTGCGATGCAGAAGGAAATCAAGAAGTTGCGCAAGGGCGGCGGGGGCGGTGGCGGCGGGGCGACTTCGATTGTCTCGGAGACAGACAGCGCCCAGGGCAAGGTGTTGGTGGCGCTGTCTGACGGCGCCGATCCGGGTCAGATGCGCGGTTTCTGCGATAAAGAGCGTCAAAAGGGCGCCGCCGCTGTGTTCATCGGCGGCGCCGCTGGCTCGAAAGTCATTCTGATAGCAATGGTTAGCCAGGAAATGGTTGACGCTTCGGGCGTAAAAGCAGGCGATTGGGTAAAAGCTGTCGCCCCGGTGGTAGGCGGCGGAGGGGGGGGCAAGGCGACGCTCGCCCAGGCCGGAGGCAAGGACCCCGACAAGCTGCCCGATGCCCTGGAGGCCGCAGGTCAGTGGGTTGGTGAAAAGTTGAGTTGAGCTTGGCTATTATCGCCCAGCCGGCGCTTGTCAGGCGCGGGGTCACTGCCCAACGTCAATGGCAGGGGCTTGGAGCCCAGGCGCCCCATCCATACATTGCCGAATTGCAGGAACCGACCGTCCTCGATGAACCAGCCCGAGTCATTGTAGTAATGCCAGCGGACCTCGTAGTTTCGGCCTGAGGCAAGCACCTCCCGCCAGGATCGCGTCCTCTGCCCGTCAAAGGTGGTAAGGGGACGAATCTGCAGCGTCAACTCCTCACCAGGTCGCAAGGTTCGGTACGAGGACCGTATAGGGTAGCCTTGCGGATGCCTGGACATCATGTTGGCCGGTTCAATCGCCGTCTGACTAAACACGATCTCCTTGCCGGTGCGAACATCACCGAAGATCAGCATCCCCGGCCAGAGTTGAATCTGGATACCGCGGCCGGTCGTGTTCTTCAACGTAGCTAGAAAAGCAGGGGCCTTGCCCGACCGGGCCGGGGACGGCTCAGCCAGTTGGAGCGTCCCCCGCAGGCCGCCGACATCGCTGCCGAGCGTGAAACGCACTTCCTGAACCAGGCTCCCGGCCGTGCCAAGGGTCACCTCAGGCTTGCTCACACTCGACCATGAGGAATAGTCGACCGCCGCCTGGTACAAGCCTGGCGGCAGGTTGGGCGGCAGGTGTCGAAGCGTGAGTTTGCGAGTGAAACGCTCATCGGCAGCCAGAGTGCGGTAATCAGCCGGACGCGGGACAGGGACCATGGCCGACTTCGCGACCGCCAGCGCTGGCGGCGGGCGCGGAATCCGACCGCTCTCGTGGAGCAAATGCACGTTGAACGCCCGGTCCCACACCAGCAGGCACATCGGCTCTCGGCTGCGGTTATGGAAAGTAACGTCGAGCGTCAACACCTGCCCGCAAACGTGCGTCTTCGGCAGGCTTACTTCCACCGCCAGGTCTTCGATCGCGTTACGATGGCCTGTCGTATCGGTTGGGACGACTTGTCCCGAGGCAATAAGTCGGTGGCGAAGTTCGAAGATCCGCCGTCGCAGCAAGAAGACGTCCGGCGATACATTTTGCAGCCAAGGACTTCGGCCCCGCTGGTACGCGACAATCTGCTGGTGGGTCCCTGGCGCCAAGTCGCTCTGGGGGTTCACTTTCCCGACACTTCCGGTTCCGACTCCGCTGGTGCACGCACCGACGAGCCCAACTGTCAGTAGTGCGCAAGTCGCCAAAATCGCCTTCATCATCACATTCCCTTCAGGAGGTCCGGATTATGTGCGGTTGCTTCATTCTATTTGACCCCGCCGCAACGAGAAAGTTCCCGCGAACTGTCTAACGGTCTCTTGAACAGCCCAACGCCGAAGGGATGATGGCCTTGGTCGCTCTTGACCAAACTGTGCAGTCGAACGTCTACTGGGTCCTACAAAACGCCTTGGCGGTATAATACCGGAAGAACTTCTCACATCCGCGTCATCCCGGTAAAGATTTTTCCTTGACAAAGTTGCCGCAGGTTTCTATCTTTCTCCAGACCACCGGCAGTGAGCGTTGGCTGCATATGCGCACCTGCCGGTGTCGTACTTTAGAACAGATAAGTAGTTAGTATGGAGTTTACCGATGCTTCCGAAACAGAAGATATCTCGAGCCCGGACGCGAAAGCGTCGCAGCCACCACGCCAAGGCCGCTCCCAATATCGCCGATTGCCCCCAGTGCAACTCGCCGAAATTGCCGCATGCTGCGTGTGAGAACTGTGGTTACGTTCGTCCCGGATTAAGTTTGAAGATTGAAAAAGGGAGTTAATCGATGCGAATTGGCATCGATGCCATGGGGGGGGACGGTGCGCCCAGGGCCGAGGTCCAGGGAGCGCTCGATGCCTGCGCGTCGCTGAACGAGGATGACAAGATCGTTCTGGTGGGCGATAAGGACATTATCCTCAAGCATCTGTCCGGAAACGATGGGTGGGAAAAGCATATCGAAATCCGTCATGCTTCGCAGGTGGTCGGGATGAACGAATCGCCTGTGGAAGCTTTGCGTTCCAAGCCTGATTCATCTATCGCGGTGCTGGTTCGGTTGCACAAGGAACGCGAGATTGATGCGTGCATTTCCGCGGGCAACACCGGCGCGTTCGCCGCGGCAGGGCAGATGCTGCTCAGACGCCTCAAAGGCGTTCATCGCCCCGGAATCGCCATAGTAACTCCGACTCCCCGCGGTCCGGTGGCCGTCTGTGACGTCGGGGCCAACGTAAGTTGTCGCCCGCTGCACCTGTACCAATACGGTCTGATGGCCTCAGTCTACCTCAGCGCCATGTGCGACATTCCCGAGCCCAGAGTGGGCCTCCTGAGCATCGGTACTGAAGAGGCCAAGGGTAACGATCTGGTAAAGAAGACCAGAGAACTCTTCCAGAATGACTCGCGCATCCCGTTTGTAGGCAACGTCGAAGGACGCGACCTGTTCAGCGGCGTCTGCGATGTGATGATATGCGAGGGGTTTGTGGGCAATGTCATGCTCAAAGTGCTGGAAGGGATAGTCGAGGGCCTGATGTCGGCGATGATCAAGGAGTTGGGTATAGTTCTTCCCGACCAGATTTCCGCATTGAAGCAGGTTGGGCTTTCGACCTTCGCCAAATACGACTTCAACGAATACGGTGGAGCCCCGCTGTTGGGCGTCAATGGACTCTGCATCATATGCCACGGAGCCAGCGACAACCGAGGCATAATGAATGCCGTCACCGTAGTCAGGGAACTTGCTAACCGCCAGATGAATGAACGCATCGTGGAAGTCCTGTCGCAGGGACCAGAGGACAGTTAATGGGCAATTCCCCACGTGCAGCAATCGCAGGCCTCGGTTCGGCCGTTCCGGAGAAGGTGTTGTCCAACGCCGATCTGGAGCAGATGCTTGACACCAACGACGAGTGGATAACTCAACGTACGGGGATTAAGGAACGCCGCATCGTCTCTGACGGGCAAAGCACCGTCACCCTCGCCGTGGAAGCAGCCACAGAAGCGCTGAACCAGGCCGGAATGTCCGCTGACGAACTGGACCTGATCATCTGTGCGACAATCACGCCGGAAATGCCCCTTCCCACCACCGCCTGCGTGATTCAATCCGAACTCGGAGTGAAGGGTATACCTGCGTTCGACGTCGCCGCCGCCTGCAGCGGATACATTTACGCTCTTACCGTTGGCAGCCAGTTTATAAACACGGGCACGTACAAACGCGTGTTGGTCATCGGCGTCGACATACTAAGCTCCATAACCGATTACGAAGATCGCGGAAGCTGCATTCTGTTCGGCGACGGGGCCGGCGCCGCCGTGCTCACGGCGTCCGACGATGATGAAAAAGGCGTTATACATACCGTTCTGCACGCTGAAGGAAGCGGATGGGACTATATTCACATACCCGCCGGCGGTACGAGAGTGCGTGGTACGGCTGAGACTATCGCCAATCGCGACCATTTCATAAAGATGCGCGGGCGGGACGTCTACAAGTTCGCCGTCGAGAAGATGCAGTGGCTTCTGGGCGACTGCCTGGAAAAATGCAATTTGAGCCCCGATGACGTTGACATGGTTATTCCGCACCAAGTTAACCTCCGCGTTATCAGCTCGGCGGCCAAGAAGTTCAATTTCCCGATGGACAAGGTCTTCGTCAATATAGATAAGTACGGAAATACTTCCGCCGGTTCAGTTCCGCTCGCTATGTCTGAAGCATGGCGCCAGGGATGCATCGGGCCCGGATCCACGATTATTCTCGTGGCGTTCGGGGCTGGGCTTACCTGGGCCGGTGCGGTCATTAAACTCTGATATACCTGGAATTTGAGAATCGCAACTACCATGAAGACAGCTTATCTATTCCCCGGACAAGGCGCGCAGAAGGTCGGTATGGGGCGCGAACTCTGCGAGGCGTTCACACCGGCCGCTGAGATATTCGACCGCGCCGAAGCCGTTACCGCCTTGCCGATTCGCAAGCTCTGCTTCGATGGTCCCCAGGATGTTCTTGACCGCACCGATCACGCACAGCCGTGCATATTCACTGTTTCGGCGGCTACTCTGGCGGTTATGGATTCGATTTTGACTCCCGAGCAGAAGCAGGATATCGCGCCAGCAGTTATGGCCGGACTATCGCTGGGGGAATACACCGCGCTTTACGCTGCTCAAGCTGTCGATCTTGAAACGGCGCTTGAACTTGTGACAAAGCGAGGGCGGGCTATGCAGGACGCCGCCGAACAGCAACCGTCGAGCATGCTGTGCGTACTGGGCGTTGACGAAAACCAAGCCGCCGAACTCTGCCAAGCCGCCGCGAACGGACAACCCCTGACCTGTGCGAATTTCAATTGTCCCGGGCAGGTTGTTCTGTCCGGAGGCGTTGAGGCGTGTCTGCGGGCCGCGGAACTGGCCGAGCAGTTTGGCGCCTCGGGCACAGTGCCCCTGAACGTTGCTGGGGCCTTCCACAGCGATTACATGGCGCCGGCGGCGGAAAAACTGTCCGAAGCGCTCCAGGACGTGAGTTTCGCCGATCCGTCGGTGCCCGTGGTTTCGAATGTGGACGGCAAACCGCACACTGCGGTCGACCAGATCGGCGATAAGCTCCTTGCGCAATTGGTCTCTCCGGTCCGCTGGCGGCAATCGATGGAGGCGTTGATTGCCGACGGTGTTGAGAGATTCTTCGAGATCGGACCGGGGCGCGTACTGGCCGGTTTGATGCGTAGAATTCATCGCCGAGCGAATTTCACCAGCCTTAATTCCGAAAAGGCAGTGGAAAAACTCGCGGAAAGTCACTAATACGAGATAATCAGAGGATACTAATGGCTGATAATAATAAGATTGCGATAGTAACCGGCGCCGCTCGCGGGATCGGGCTTGAGATTGTCAAGCAGTTGCTTGCGGTCGATATGACGGTGGTGGCGGTGGATCTGAACGCCGAACTCCTGGACGCGTTGCCCCAGACGTTGGGCGATCCCGGCAAGCTCGAAACCAGGGCGTTGGATGTCACCGACGGGGACGGTTTTGCTGCGATGGTCGAAGAAGTGGCTGACAAACACGAACGTATCGACGTGCTGGTAAACAACGCGGGCATCACGCGCGACGGGCTGCTGATGCGGATGAGCGATGAAGATTGGAATCTCGTGCTGAACGTGAATCTGACCAGTGCTTTTGTCGGTACGCGTGCGGTTTGCAGGTACATGGTTCGCCAGAAGTCCGGTTCAATCATAAACATGGCCAGCTATTCGGGCATCGAAGGCAATCGCGGGCAGGCGAACTACGCCGCCAGCAAAGCCGGCATGATCGGGCTGACCAAGACCACCGCCAAGGAACTGGCGGGCAAGAACATACGCTGCAATGCTGTGGCGCCCGGATTCATCCAGACTGAGATGACCGACGTGCTGCCCCAGCAGGCGAAAGATATGGCTTTGGCGCAGATTCCCCTTAAGAGGTTCGGGCAGCCGGCCGATATCGCCTGTGCTGTGGCGTTCCTGGCTGGTGATGAGTCGACCTATATTACCGGACAGGTCATAAGCGTTGATGGCGGAATGCATACTTAGGGCGTTGCGCCAAGGGCATTTGGACTCTACGAACAAGAAACTGTAGGATTGGACCGAGGATTCGCTTGCAAGGTCCGGCGGGTCGCGATATAGTACCGCGACAAAATCGATAACGTTAAGTATTAACAGTAAGTTCTTGAACTTCCAGATATGGAGGTCGCAAAAGTGGCAGACGATATTGAAGCCAAGGTAATCGAGATAGTTTCAGAGCAGATGGGCAAAGACGCCAGCGAGATCACTCGCGAGACATCATTTGTCAACGATCTGAACGCCGACAGCCTCGACACCGTTGAATTGGTGATGGAATTCGAAGACCAGTTCGAACTGAGTATTCCCGACGAAGACGCCGAGAAGATTCAGACCGTTGGACAGGCCATCGATTACATTGCCGAACACAGCGCATAAGCCTGATCCACTCCAGGAAGGAGCTTTCCGGATGGCCAGACGCCGCGTTGTTATAACGGGTATGGGTACGGTTAATCCGCTGGCGCGCTCGGTCAAGGCCTATTGGGACGCACTGATGGCCTGCAAGAGCGGGATCAGCCGGATTGAGCGTTTCGATCCAACTCCATTTACCTCCAAGATAGGCGGAGAGGTGAAGGACTGGACGCGCGTGGAGTCCGAATCCTACTCTCCCCGAGAGTCCAAACGGCTCGATCGCTTTGCGCAGTTCGCCGTACAGGCGTCTATTGAAGCCGTCGAGGACAGCGGACTGAACTTCGACGACGAGGACCCGCGGCGATGCGCGGTTATCGTCGGGAGCGGTATTGGGGGGTTGCAGGAACTCGAAACGCAGACCGAGAGAATGCTCAAGGGCGGACCGAGCCGCGTAAGCCCGTTTACCGTTCCAAAGCTGATGGCAAACGCCGCCAGCGGTACGATCTCGATTATCTGGGGATTGCAAGGCCCCAACTTCTCGGTGGTCACCGCTTGCGCATCGGCGGCGAATTCCATTGGCGAGGCGTGCAAGTTGGTCATGCGCAACGAGGCGGATATTGCAATCACCGGAGGCGCCGAAGCCGCTCTTACCCGAGTGGGATTGGCGAGCTTCTGTTCACTGAGAGGTCTGTCCACCCGGAATGATGAGCCCGAGCGGGCTTCCAGACCGTTTGACAAGGATCGAGACGGGTTCCTGTTGGCTGAAGGCGCTGGTGTGATCGTTCTGGAGGAACTCGAACACGCAAGAGCCCGGGGCTCCGATATCTATGCGGAACTCGTGGGATACGGAGCCAGCGGCGATGCGCACCATATTACCGCACCGGATCCCGAGGGAGGCGGAGCCACGCTGGCGATGAAACGTTGCCTTGAGGACGGACAGGTAAACGCGGACGATGTGGACTACATAAACGCACATGGAACCAGCACGCAACTTGGCGACCTGGCGGAGACGGGCGCCGTAAAACAAGTATTCGGGCAGCATGCCGCCGAGGGGCTGGTGGTCTCATCGACCAAGAGCGCTACAGGCCACCTGCTGGGAGCTTCAGGCGGAGTGGAAATCATCGCTTCGGCGATGGCGATCAAGAACGGCGTGATACCGCCCACGCTGAACCTCGAAAACCCTGATGAAGGTTGCGACCTGGACTACTGCCCGCTGACACCGCGTGAAATGGACATCAAGATCGCACTTTCCAACAGCTTCGGTTTTGGCGGACACAACGCCTGCCTCCTGATCAGGAAAATGCAGGACTGACCTGTACGCAACCGACAGAGAGATTCAGCCCGGGTTTCCCTTTCGAGGAGCCCGGGCTTTCTTATTCGCTTTGCGCGATGAGTTTTCCGGCTGCGGCGAGGGCCTGTCTTCGCGAACTGAATTCTTCGTTGAGTTGAGCGTCGTAGAGGTCCGAGGCGATCCGTCCGAGGAGGGGGCTTTCACTCAGGCCCATTGTCATCAGATCGGCCCCGCTGACCATTGGTTTCGGCGCGATCTGTTCGGGCGGTATGGTTTTCGCTCTTGCGGAGATACGTTTGCAGAGTTTGCGCCCGCCCGAGGCGGTTTGCTCCTCAAATCGCCACAGGATCAGCAGGCGGGCGAAATGTTCGCTCGCCATCAGCCGCTTGAAGTCGCAAAGCTGCATATCGGCCGCCTCACGCCATCGCCCCAGATTTCCCACCAGCCACCGCAGGGCGTTTTTCAGTTCGTTTGATGCTCCCCATCGTCGGATGATTCGAGAAATCACATTTGGGGTCAATTCTCCCAGCAATGCGGCCATCGTGAGCACCATATCGCCGTGGGAGCTTACGGCCTGGACGCGCAGAACGGCGCGGGCCCAGAGGTCTTCGGGCTCGAACAGCTCGCCGAGCACCGAAGGCGCCAGGCCAACCCGATCAAGTGTTTCCATCGCCAATCCCGCCGATCGCTCAGAGAGCATTTTGGACAGTTCATCGCAAATTCGCTCGCCGCTTATCGTCGATATTTTCGGAGCGTACTTCTCGATCGCCCGGGCGGTGGCGCTGTCGATGGCGAAACCCAGCCTGACAGCGAACCTGACGGCCCGGATCATTCGCAGGTAATCCTCAGCGAATCTGCGGTCGGGTGAGCCGATGGTCCGAATGATCTTCCGATCGAGATCCTTCCCGCCGTCGACGTAGTCTATCACCTTGTCGTCCGCTGGATCGTAAAACATCCCGTTGATGGTGAAATCGCGTCTCTGTGCGTCTTCCTCTGCGGTTGTGAAGGAGACTCCGTCGGGGCGTCGTCCGTCGCTGTAGCTCGTGTCGCTGCGAAACGTGGTCACCTCGACCTGGCGGTGATTGTGGATGACCATCACCACTCCGAATTTGGCCCCGATCATCAACACGCGTTTGAAGAGCTTGCGAACTTCATCCGGCTCGGCGGAAGTCGCAAGATCGTAGTCCGAGCATTTGCGTCCCAGAAGCATATCCCGTACGCATCCTCCAGCCAACAGGGCTTCGTGCCCGGCTTGACGAAGGCGTCTGAGCACCCATAGGGCCGTAGATTTTGTACCTTTAGCAGCCATTATCGAGATTCTAACAACACTACCGACCCGTTACACGGATTTGTCGGTTCAGGTCGCATGAATGTGGGATTCACCGCGACTTGGCGCGGTGGTCTTTTCGCTGCGGTTGGCTACGAGGGCTTCAACGATCAGCAGCAGTATCACTACGATGCAGACCACATCCCACCACTCGGCGGGTTGGGCGTCTGCGACCGCCGATTCCATCACTTCCTTTAGCGTTGACCCGACGTATACTTTTTCCAACCCCGCTTTCTCCAGCACTCGGCGGAATCCGGGGGTGCTGTAACCCTTAAGATCAGCTTCATCGCCGCTGGGGTTCACGGCGAACGAGCCTCTGTTTCCCGGATCGTCGGCGTCCGGGCCGGTGACCCGCCAGTGATATACGCCAATTCGTCTCGTGCCCGTGAATGTCGCCCGACCCCGGGCGTTGAGGTCCAGCGTCACGGTTTCCTGCTTTGAGCCCTGCTTCATCGGAAGCGTTACTCTAACCTTGCCTTGTTTGGGGTCCTTCGGTTGTATAGACACTTGAGCGCCCCATAGATAGCTGTCCATCGCTTCGGCGTTCTGCGGGGCCAGCAGGCAGGCGCGGATGACCATCGATACTATCACGTTGGCTCCTGAGCCCAGGAAGTTGGACCACTGCCCCGAGGCGGCCGTAGCGCAGACGGTAAATCGCCCGCGCCCTATCCTCTTGGTCAGCATGAGAGGATCCCGATTGGCCAGACCCATCAGCACGGTCGATCCGCGTCCGGTCCGATCCATGCGGAAGTATCGCCTGACCAGTGGGCTCAGGTAGTCGCTGCGTTCCTTGAAGAGTCCCTTGAGGTAGGGGTCTGCGATGTCGACCGCGGATACTCCCACTGCTTCGGCGTCGGGTCCGACCTGGCCAACCGGTTGGAGTATCTTGCCCGGGAGGATCGACCCGAACGCCTTGTTGTAGGCCCCGGCGTCGACGTCGGGCCCGAGGAACAGCATCACAGTTCCGCCCCTGGATACGAATTCGCTGACGGCTGCGGCCTGGACGGTGGTGAACGCCGGTACATTTGTTGCAAACAGCGCGTCAACGCCGACCAGATCCTGCGGTTTGAAGTCGGTTGCATCCATCAGTTTAGGCGAGATGGACCACGGTGCGTCGGCGCGTCCTTCCCATGGATCGGTTGCAATTCTCAGCAGTGTTGATGCGTCGGAGGCGACGGTTGCTCCATCCGCGACTCGTCCCCGCAGGATAAGCGCCTTGGCCCGCCCACCGACGGTCATACAGAATCGCCGCACATTGTCCAACTCCAGGTCGTCCTTAAACGGCTCGCTCTGCTCGTCGCAAAGAAACACATCTCCGGTTCTCCCGCCCGCGATGGAGCCCGCCGATGTCAGGAATCGCACGGTCGCTACGCTGCCGTCCTTACCCGCTCCCGCCAACGTGATCCTGCGCGGGGTTCCGGTGATCTTGCCCTGGAGTCTCAGGCCGACCATTACTTCACGATCTCCGGGGCAGGAGTTTACGACTGTGGCGGTTGTTTCCACCACGGAGTTGACTATGCGTCTTCCGCCCACTTCGAGATTGCTTATCCCGATGTTCTGCCCGGTCTGGGGGGCGGTGTTTACGATCATCACGTGGATGTCCTTCTTCGCCATCAGAGCTTCGGCGGCGGCGATTTCCTCGAAGCTCACTCGCTGCAGATCTGAAAATACGTAGATCGATTTTTGGGATACTGTATCGTGGTCGGCGAGCAATTGTGCGGCCTGCCTGATCTTCTGGAGCAGTGGCGCGCGTCCGCCGCTGAGAGGCGTGTCCCTGACCGCTCGTCCGAGCGCAGCCCAGTCGCTGGTCATTTCACTTATCGGTGAGATCCCATTGGTGGTGAGCACCACACCGCTTTCGGGCGGTGTTTCACCTGTAAGCAGGTTCTGGGCGTGCAGTTTTGCCTGGTCCAGGCGCGTGTCGTTACCGGCTTTGGCTCCCATCGAGTAGCTGTTGTCCAGAACAACCGCGATTGCCTGTTTGTTCTTGCCCATCCATCCGCCGAAGGCCTGGGTGATCGGTTCGGCTACAGCTATCGCGAGCAGCAGGAGCAGTCCGGCGCGTATTAACAGCAGCAACCAATGCTGCACGCGCCGCCTTCGTGCGGTCTTCTCCATACTCATCTTCAGGAACCGCAGCGTGGGAAAGGGCATGTCTTTGGCCTGCACGCTCGACAGCAGGTGCAGTACAAACGGTATAGCCATAGCCGCCGCCCCCACCAAAAGCCACGGTGTCAGAAATCCAAACGCCAGGATCATCGCAACGCCTTCCTTCTGGCTAGATAATCGAGAAGCATTCGATCGTATGGTGTTGACGTTGGCGACAGGACGTACTCGATTTTGCGGCCGGAGCATTCTCGCCGGTAGCGATCGATAAATGCGTTCATCTCGTCAATGTAGGCCTGTTTTATATATCGCGGGTCCACCTGCAGCTTCTGCTTGGTCTCCATGTCTACGAATGACGAGACCTTCGTGAACGGGAACTCCAGTTCGGCCTGGTCCAGTATGTGGAACACGATGATCTGGTGTTTCTTGAATACGAAATGCTGCAACGCCCTGAGTATTTCCGACTGGTCGTCGTAGAGGTCTGATATTACGATCACCAGTCCGCGTTTGGCTATTCGGTTTGCGAGATTGTGGAAGGTGTCGGCCACTGCGGTGTGTCCCCTTGGCCTGATCGCCTCCAACTCCGTGAAGATGCGGTCCATGTGCGCGGGCGAGCTGGCCGGCGGGATGTGGAAACGAACATCCTTGTCGAATGCGATCATGCCCACCGAGTCCTGCTGGCGGCACATCAGATAGCTCAGGCATGCGGCCAGGAAGCACGAATAGGTGAATTTGGTGATTTTCGCATCGTGCTTGTAGTTCATCGACGCGCTGACATCCAGGAGGATATGGGCGCGCAGGTTGGTTTCCTGTTCGTACTGTTTGATGTAGTAGCGGTCCGATCTGGCCCATGCGACCCAGTCGAGGTGGCGGAGATCGTCTCCGGGCGTGTATTCGCGATGTTCTGCGAATTCGACCGAGAAACCCTTGTGGGGGCTACGGTGTAAACCGGAGATGAAGCCCTCGACCGCATGGCGGACTGTGAGGCTGAGGTTCGTAAGACGAGCCATCTTGGAAGGCTCGAAGTACTGATATGGGGTTTTCTTATCCGCGTCCATACAGTTGTCTCGTCAAGGCTCGGTTCAGTCGTCGTCTTTGCCCAGCAGCGTTACGATCATCCCGCCGTACGTCTTCGTGCGGAACTCCGTTAGGCCCGCCAGGGATTCGGGCAACTCCACGCCCTTGGGCGTTCGCAGCACCACCAGCCCGTCGTCGGCGAGTTTGTTGGCCAGAGGGGCGAAGATGTTCGCTTCGGCTTTGCTCCAATTCCAGTGACGCGTGTCGACGTATGGCGGATCGACAAATGCAACATCGGGCCCGCGATCGAGCCCGGCCAATCGCGGTCTGAGCGTCAGCGGGATATCACCGCACCAAACAGTACTCACGTCTCCGACGCCGCAATCCTCGATATTCCTTCTCAGGCGTGCGACAACGTTGCGATCCTTCTCGGCGAAAATACAGCATGCTGCGCCGCGCGACAAGGCTTCAATGCCCATGGTGCCCGTACCGCTGTAGAGGTCCAGCACGACTGCTCCGTCCAGATACGGACCAAGCGTGTCGAAAAGCGATTTCTTCGCTCGCCCGGTAATCGGGCGTGTCTGGGCCTTCTGCGGGGGCGGCAGCAAGACACGTCCTTTGTATTTTCCCGCCAGTATCCGCATGCGATTGTCCTGTAGGTAATGTACAACGTCGCCGAGGGGCGGGCGCAACGCCCGAGTCGTGAAGATGTATCCCTGCGGCCCGGCGCGAGTATTCTAACGCATTTCGACCACCACTTGCCATCAGTGGAATAAACTTAACCGCATCGCTCTTGCCGCCAAGCGCCGAGAAGATACAATGAAACCGCAAGATCAATCGAACAGACAGCTTGAAAGGCTACTATGGCATCTTCCCGGATAATACCTGTTGTGTTTCTACTGACCGCATGCGGATGCGCAATGCACACCCGCCCGATAGTTCCTCCGTCCGCGATGACGCCGGTTGAGAAGAACTTCCAATCCGTCTGGGACGCAACGTCGGAAGTCCTCGTCGACTACCGCTTCACTGTCGACCAGCGCAACCGCCGAGCCGGATTGATAACCTCCCATCCGTTGGCAAGCAGGCATTTCTTTGAGTTGTGGCGGCGCGACAAGGTCACCGCCTCGGGAGCTCTGGAGAACACCGTTCAGCCGATATACCGGACGGTGTCGGTTCGTATCCTCAAGGAGGCGGGCGGTTCGTATCACCCGGTGGTTACTGTCACCGTATCGCGTCTCCTGTCGGAGCCCGGGCAGCCCGAATACGTCTGGACGTCCTACGAGCACGTGATGACTGCCTCCAAGAAGCAGGAGCACTTGGTCATAGGTGTCGGAAGTTCCGATGATTCCCGCAAATCTGCGGGCAAACGTTCGCCCGGTGATGATCTCCTGGCCAAGAGAATTGCCGACGATATCCGGACGCTGGCCCATCAGAAGCGATCCGCCCGGACCCCGTAGTCCGACCATCGGTTTTCAGAGCAGTTTCTCGACAGCGGCTAGAAATTCCCTCTCGTCGACAGGCGGGCCGTATCCGTAATTGGAATGCACATCGTCCATGGACCAGGAGCACAGTACTGTTCGTTCGGTTCCGTCCGTGTCGACTCCCTTCTCGAGCGTGAAGTAGGCGAACTCCACGTTGTCCGGCGGTGTGGTGGTCTCTCGCTTCAGTTTCAGTACGATCGCGATAAGGTGCGCCTCGGCGGTGTTTGCAGGAGGAGGCATGCGGATCAGGATGGCGGGGTAGTCCGCAACGCGCAGGGTCGATATCTTCACGTCGCTGATGGTGAATGCAGGGCTCCCGGTTTCGTCGCAGTGCTTGCAGACGGAGTCCCATATCTCCCGACTGAATCGGTCTCTGTCTTCCGAAGCCATCGCCCCGAAGAAACCCAGCGGATTGGTCTTGCAGATTTGTCGCAGGGCGATGTGCCCGAAGGCGTAATGGTGGCGGGAGCCGGAGGTCTCGGGATCGCTAGGCGCCGCGCCCTTGTTGTCAGACACCATCCGGACCTCCTTCACCATATATCTCACCTTTGCGGAACTGCGCCCAAGCCGGTTCAAACGCCGTGTCGTCTACGGGTATGGGGCGAGGAGACGCTATGCTCGTTTCGAACAGGTCGTCGGCTTGGGCGTCGAAGGTTATCTCGACGATCTCGTTGCGGAGCGCTTCGTTTTCGAGTTTGAAACGGTACGGGCGATCGGTTTCCGGATCGATCAACCGTGGGTGCATTTCAACTCCATTGTCATCGAGTATGCAGTGGCTTCCCCGACTGCCCGCGCCTCGTTCGAACATTGTGCATATCGTTTTCAGCATCGCGATGTGGGTCAGGCATTGCTGCATTGCTGCGATCGCCCGAGGCAGTTGGTCCGGATCGGTGAGCTTGATTCCTTCCAACAACAGGTGTTTGTATTGTCTGACGGCTGCGTCCAGTGCGTCTCGGGCGGCGGGGCGGCTTCGAAGGTGCGCCCCGCACTGTGTCATTCTCAGGCGAATCTCGTCCATTACATCCCGGGGCGTTTGACTCGCCGATTCGGACGCTTCAAGCATGTTGTTGATCTCGGCGATCGTATCGTCCAGCGCGCCGGTCACCGCATCATCGGTAATGTCATCACCGCCGGCCTTGCGGGGGTATGCGCAGGCGACATACTGTGCTGCTCGCAGGGCTCCGACTTGTCCGGCGTTCAACGCTGATCCTCCCGGGCGCTTCACGCCGTGCGTGCCGGCCATCTCGCCGATTACGAACGTGTGGGGAATACTGCTCCGCCACCACTTGTCGACGGCGAATCCTCCGTTCATGTGCTGGGCGCAAACGGCGATTTCGAGCGGTTCGGAGCGGAGATCAATATCATGTTCGGCGTAAAGTTCGATTGCGGGGCTGTTCATGTGGGCCAGGCGATCGATCGGCAGGGGTTGGGAGGCTCCGGTTTTAGTCAGGTATTCGCTTGCTTCGGGCTCAAGAGAGCCTAAGTCGAATTCGTCCCAACCCTCGGCGCCAATCGGATTCCGGAGAAAATCCATCCATACGCGCCGCCCACGGACGACAGTTTCCTGGTGAACGGCCATGTCTATCAGCGACGATTGACGGTCGGTTATGCGCTGTGCGTCAAAAGGCCACTGGTAGCCTTTGAGGAAGATATTCGTGGCCATCGAGCGCATATCATCGAAGTATTCGGTAAGAAACTCCCTCTGATCGCCGCCGTCGGCGTCAGTTGAGAATATCCGCGGGATCACCTGCATGTACGTGCCCGATACGTTCCAGCGGAACTTGATCGACGCCAGACCGTATTGGCTTTCGGTGAGATTGCATGCGGTAAGACCCGCCTGCAGCGCCGGCCCGTGAATTCCTATCTGCCCGCGAGGGTAGACGGTGGTCTGGTATATCTCGCCCGGTCCGCCTCCGGCGAGTATCCAGTTGTCGGCGATGAACAGCGACAGCGACGTCCGGTCGCTCGGGTTGGTCAGATCCAGGCAGATCATCGCAACGATTCGCTTGTTTTCGCCTTCGCCTGTGGTGACGAACCGCAGTACGGGGTGTTTGTCGATTATTCTCACGCCAGCCCGCTCGACGATCGCCTGGAGGCGCTGGCTCATGAACTTCGATGTTTTCGGGCCTGCAGATGTTGCTCGCTGGGCGGGGTCGTGGTCTGTCTTGTAACCGATGAACGCGCCTGACGGATCATGCGGGAAGGGCACTCCGGCGTCAACGAGGTGATAGAATCCCCTCAAAGACCCGACACCCTCAGCCATCGCCGTATCGCCGTGGCAGCACCCAAACGCGGTAAGCGTTGCGGCGAAATCCTCAGCTGTGTCGGCTACGTTTGGGCTAGTGCCCATTTTGTAGTACGTTTGCTTGTCGGATCCGCTCATTCGCGAAGCGCCCAGCGTTAAACCGCCGGTGACCACCAGCAATTCGTTCTGGGCGTTTTCCACTCCTTCTGTGCGGTGGAACTCCAGCAACTTCGCCGCCGCGTTCATGCCCGCGGCGCCGGCGCCGACAATAACCGTGTTTGTCCGCGTTATCGAAACAGGGGTGTCTTCTTGGTTCTCGATTGTGCTACTTTCGATTCTTGATCACAATGTTTTCAGGTGGAATCCGCCGTCAACGTTTATCACTTCGCCGGTTGAGAATCTCAGTTCGCCTCTTGCACATGTTGCGGCTGCTGCGGCTACGTCGTCGGGCATGCCCCAGCGTTTGATGGGAGTGAGGCCTTCGGCGATGAGTTTGTCGTACTTGTCCTTCACTGCGGAGGTCATGTCGGTGTCGATGATGCCCGGTCGGATTTCGTACACGCCGATGTTGTGCTCGGCAAGGCGTGCGGCGTAGAGTTTAGTAGCCATTGAGACGGCTGCCTTTGAGAGGCAGTATTCACCGCGTGACGGACTGGCGGTGTAGGCGCTGCACGAGGATACATTTACGATACACATCCAGTCATCGGGGCGCGTTTCTCGCTGGCGTATCATCCATTCTGCGGCGGCTTGGGTCAGGAAATACGGTCCTTTAAGGTTAATGTTCATGACGCGGTCGTAGCTTTCCTCGGAGGCTTCAAGGATATCGGCCCGCACGTTCGGCGCGACTCCCGCGTTGTTCACCAGAACGTCGAGGCGTCCGAATTGTTCAGCGATTGCATCCAGGGCCTTCAAACGATCTTCGGCGATCGTTACGTCCCCGACGATAGCAAGAGCGTCTTGCCCCGCATTTTCGATGGTTTTCGCGACCTCGCCGGCCTCAATGACGTCGAAAATCGCGATATCCATGCCGTTTTGTGCGAGTTTGACCGCGATAGCCGCCCCGATCCCTCGGGCGGCTCCGGTTACCAGGGCCAGGGGAGAATTATTCATAGTTTTTTCCAGGTATTTATGGGCGTGATTCCACGCAAGATGATACGCCCGATTATCCGTAATGTGAAGTGCCGTCTCGACGCAGGGGCGATAATCAGTTAAACTGCGCGATATCAGGGTGCGTGATCCGAAGATTACGCGCAAATTTACGATGCATAATCCAAACACCAAAACGATCGGGCTCAGGCTCACGCGGATGTTCACCATCACGACGGTGTGTGCGGTTGCTTTGCTGACGACCCTGCCGTCTGCACCGGCGTGCGGCCAGGCCCCGCGGGCGGCCGGCGCGTCTGCTGCGAAAACCGTTCAGCCCGGAAGCAGGGCGGCGATGCGGGCGGTAGCGGCCGGTCTGAAGTTCCTCCAGGCCTCCCGCGACGAAACGGGACGATGGACCAGCACGTACGACAAGCGGTTTCCCGGCGGCGTGGACAGCCTGGTGATTGCTACGAGTCTGTCGTTGGGCGTAAAAGGCGATGACGCTCAATTGGCCGCGGCGATAGCGGCTGCAACCGCCGCCAAACCCACAACTGTTTATGCGCGTGCGATGCGGTTGATGGCGTACGTTCGTCTCGGTTCGGATAAGTTTGGAGCCCAGATCGCCGAAGACGCCGAATTCCTTCAGGCCAGACAGAGCACGACCGGCGGGTGGGGGTACGGATTGGGGCATCCAACAATGCACCGACGTCCAAAATGGACCGACATGTGCAATACCACCTTCGCGTTGTTGGCGCTTTCCGATGCTGCGAGCTCCGGAGCGACGATAAAGCCCGATGTCTGGAAGAAGGCCGCGGTCTACCTGTCCAAGGTCCAGAACCCCGACGGCGGGTGGGGATACGAACCGGCTGGCGGGTCCGGACTGCGATTGCGGGGTACGAGTCACGGTTCGATGACCGCTGCGGGAGTCACCGCGATGTCGGCGGTGAAGGCGAAACTACCTTCCGATAATCCCGACCTGGCCAAATACGCTGAGACCCTCGCAAAGGGTAGGAAATGGCTGGGGGATAACTACGCTCTGGCCAAGATTCCCAAGTGGGGGTGGGGCGACATCACATACTTCCCGTATTTCTACTTGTACATGCTGTCCCGCGTAGCCGTCGAATCGGGAAGTGCGCAGATCGGTCAGCACAGTTGGCAGGGCGAACTTCTGGGGCACCTCATTGCCCGCCAGAGCGCCGACGGAGCCTGGAGACGCACCGGAGAGGAAGCCGGACCCAAGGACATCGTCTATACGTGTTTTGCGCTCATGGCGCTGTCAAACGCTCAGAAGCCCGTACTGGTCAACAAGCTCATACCAGCCGCCGCCGAGCCCGACGGGGCCGACGTAGCCGCACTGGCCGGATGGTTGGGGCAGTCCGCCAAACGCGACGCGAGATGGCAGTTCGTGCCCCACACCGCATCGCAGAGCGTGCTCGACGCGGCGCCCGTGCTTTACATCGCGCCTCCGGCGGACATGACGATATCAGATTCGCTGGCCGCCAGAATTCGACTGTATGTGTTGCGAGGCGGGATGGTGCTGGTGGCCGTGCCCCAGGGAGACACCGGAAAGACCAAAGAGGCGTTCCTGTCGGTATTCGAACAATACTACCATCACGCTGCGCTGCTTACGGGCAGCCATCCGGCGTTTAGTATCCGTCACAAAATAACCAGTCTCGGGACCATGACTGTTACGTCGATAGGCGATTACTGTCGTAGTCGCGTGTTCCTGATTTCCGGCGGTTTCAGCGAGGCGCTGCAAAAGGGCTCAGCAGGCGGTTCGCCCGCGGGATTCCAGCTGGCTGCGAATCTGGCTGCTTATTCGGGGATCGGTTTCACACGGGAGGCGCCCCGCAGGCCCGCGCACCTGCCAAAGGCTTTACCGGCGTCGAAGAACCGGATAGTCACCATCGCCCGGATCAGACACGCCGGAGACTGGTATACCGGACCGGCCGCCATACGATACCTCCATAACACGTTGGCTGGGGCGCTAAGTCTCGGAGTAAGCCAGACAGTGGTCGATCTTGAAGATCCCATAACGTCTCCAGCCCCTCCATTGCTGTGGATGACCGGTACGAAACCGCCCAAACTTAGCACGATTCAACAGGAGATGCTGGGGGCTTATCTCAAGAAGGGTGGGATGATCTTCGTTGATTCAGCCCTTGGGAAACCCGAGTTCGCCCAGCAGGCCGCCGCGGTTATCGGTCGCACCGTCGGTGTTGTCGCACCGGAGAAAGTAACCCTGACCGATCCGTTGATCACCGGTAAGTTCGCAGGGGGCGTCGGCAGCGACCTGACAAAGGCGACCGTTCGCATCGGAGCCCGCCAAGCGCCTCTGGCGGAAATGCTATCGGTGATCAGATACGAAGGGCGCGTTGTTGCTCTCATAAGTCGGTGCGCAGTAACCGTTCCTCTGGACGGGGGATACACCTACGGATGCGTCGCTCCGTCGGCTGATGATGCGAGACGCCTAGCCGCCAATGCAGTTCTCTTCGCCCTGACCCAACGCAAGGGTCGCTAGATCGCGCCCGTAAGGTTAACCTTCGGCCTGGTCGGAAGTGGTGAATTCCCTGAACGCCGTCAACAGTTTTGTAGTGATCTCTCCGACCGCGCCGTCGCCTATGATCGACTCGTCGATTTTCGTTACGGCGATCACTTCGGCGGCCGTTCCGGTCAGGAAGCATTCATCCGCAGACCGAAGATCGTCGGGGGTTACCTGCTGCTCAATAACCGTTAAACCCAACTCTCGCGCCAGAGACATCACCACACCGCGCGTGACTCCCACCAGGATGCCCGAATCGGTGTCCGGTGTGATGATCTGACCACTCTTGACGATGAAAATATTATCGCCAGTGCACTCCGCGACATTGCCTTTGACATTCAGCATGATCGCTTCAGCCACACCAGCATCGATCGCCTCGATCTTGGCGCAGATGTTGTTCAGGTAGTTCAGGCTCTTGATGCACGGATCGAGCATATCGGCTGAAACGCGAACGGTCTTGGCGATGATAACCGCCATCCCGTTATCGTACATTTCCTGCGGGTACATCACGATGCTGTCGGCGATGATGAAGGTGCTGGGCTTGGTGCATTTGAAGGGGCTCAGGCCCAGTGTCCCGATCCCGCGAGTAACCACCAGGCGTATGTAACCGTCTGATATACCGTTGGCTGCGATCGTTTCGTACATCGCGTCGACGATTTCCTGCTTGGTCTGCTCTATCGGAAGGCGGATTTTGCGTGCGGACTCAAACAGGCGGTCAACGTGCGTTTGTCGTTGAAATATCCGTCCGTTGTATATGCGAATTCCCTCGAAAACACCATCTCCGTAGAGCGTAGCATGGTCGAAAACGCTTAATCGGGCGTCATCCTGATCAACTAGTTTACCGGCAAGCCAGACTTTCATCACAAACTCCTGTAAATATCGTATCGGCATGATACGCGGGACGGGCCAATTGGGCAATAGTGCAAATTGACCTTCCGAGCTCTGGAGAACTGTAACCTTCTGTTCGTTAGGCGTACAATGCTAATGTTAAGATGGTGGGCAGGCCAATACCGGCCCCCGCCGACAGCAGAAAGGCAAGGTGATATGATGAAGGCACTACAGAAAACATTAGTTTTGGCGGCGATTAGTGCTGTTGTCCTGGTCAGCGCCGCACCCGTCCAGGCTGAACTCAGAGTACTTAGCAACGGTGTGCCGATCAACAATTGCAGCGGATCGGTCCGAAGCATGTCGTTGCGGCGTCTGTATATACCCGCAGGCGTGACCCAATTGGTGATAACTGCTTCCGGCGGGCAGGGAGATTGCGATCTGTATGTCCGCCGCGAAAGAGGCTTCAACCAGCATTGGGACTTCAGAAGTCAATCCAACAGCACCAACGAGCGGGTCGCGATACTCCGGCCCAAAGAAGGGTGGTGGCAGGTAGGCCTGCTGGCGCCGGGGGCCTACTCAGGAGTAACGCTTCTGGTCAGATTTGACAATCCGCGACTTTTGCGTCGCCCGCAACCTCGACTCGTACCGCGATATCGTCCGCAACCGGACCCGAAACGTCACAGCACTTGCGATTGCGGATGCAAGGGCGACAAGAACGATCACGAGCGCAGGCATCGGCATCGGGAATCGGCGCGACGTCTGGGCGGGACCGACGAATTCGAGCCGAATTCAAAACGTGAACTTGCGATGCAGATTTTCACCGGAAAATCCCAGGTTCACACCATCAACCCCGACGGAGACGAAGATTGGATCATGTTCGTGCCCCGCAGTTCGGGCAGATATGTCGTGGATCTGACGAATGTCACGATTGATCTTGAGGGCGAACTCTGGGTCCAGGCCGGGCGAGATGACGAGAAACGCGTCGAGAAATTCAAGGTCCGTCGAGGTCGCACTGGTCAGATACACTTGGATGTCTTCCCGAAAATCGGATACTTCAAGATCAAGATCGAGGGCGACGACAATGACGACAGGGGCAGCTATCGCCTGAGCGTCAGGCAGGTCAGCAGGTCGTCGCATCGCGAAATCCACCGTCGACGTCCCGATGTATACGAATCCAACAACAAACGCGAGGCCGCGATCGGAATTCGGGAGAATTCCACACAGCTTCACACGGTCTACCCGCGTGACGACGAAGATTGGATGCTGTTCGCTCCGACTCGCCCCGGTGAGTACCTGCTGAAGATCAGCAATGTCACCGAGGATCTGAAAGGTGAAGTGTGGGTCCGGCGCGGTGACGACAAGGAGCGGCGTGTCGATAAGTTCGAGGTCTCACGCCGGGGCCAAACCCTTCATCTGCACGCCGATCACAAGGTACGGTACTTCAAGATCAAGATCGAAGCCGATGACAATGACGACACAGCCGATTACCGTGTGGATGTCGTAACCAGGAGCGTTCGTACGGCGCCGACGCGGCGAGGTCCCCCGATCCTGAGACGATCGAAACCTACGATTTTCACACCAGGCTGGAATCCGAATCGGACGACCACCTACAGCCGCCACAGTAGCCTGGGCGAGATCCTACTGTCCCGCCTTACCGGATTGAAGCGGTATGGGAATAGATGACCGCTGCGTTCAAGCTATATTTGTCGTAAACCTTGTCTCCGCCGCACGGGCAAAGATCGCATCGGCCCGTGCGGCGGTTGCGTATCTGCCGTAAGTTGCCTTTCAGTAATCGATTACCTCGTAAACTCCTGCGATTATCATATTGGCGTGATATGCGGATTGGGGCAAACGGGCGGTAGTCAGAGTCGGCCTGCCAATGCCTCAAATGCCTGTAACCTTTTCTACTGGTTGGGCACATTGCTTGTGTTGAGATGATGGATCGGCCTTCAGAGGCCGACCACGAAAAAGTAAAGGCAAGGTGGCACAAATGAAGACACTACAGAAAACATCAGTTCTAGCCGCTGTTTTGGTCGGCGTTTTGGTCGGTGTCGCACCGGCCGGGACGGGGGAAACAGTGATTAACAACGGTGAGACGATCAGCGGTTTCAGCGGGTCGCTTCAAAGCATATGGGTCGGACGGATATATGTCCCTGCCGGCGCAAGACAATTTATAGTAAGCACTTCCGGTGGATCTGGTGATTGCGATCTGTATCTGCGGCGAGAGCAGGTCAACCAGAGTTCCTGGGAATTCCGGAGCGAATCGAACAGTAATGATGAACGGATCGCCCTGGCGATGCCTGCCGAGGGATGGTGGCAGGTGGGCCTGATCAGCGTGGGTAATTACACCGGGCTGACGCTCCATGCCCAATTCGACGACCCCCGGCGGCAAGCCCAACCGCAGCCCCAGCCGCAACAGTTGCAGTTCCTGCCCAAACAAGCTCAAGTGCTGCAAACCAGTGGAGTTGACGAATTCGAACCTAACTCAAAACGCGAACTGGCGCTGCAGATCTTCGCCGGACACACGCAGCTTCACACTATAAACCCTGATGGGGACGAAGATTGGATCATGTTCGTACCACGCCTGTCGGGGCGATATGCCTTGCGACTCACAAACGTTACTATCGATCTTGAGGGTGAACTCTGGGTCCAGTCCGGGCGTGACAAGGAAAAACGTGTCGAGAAATTCAAGGTTTCTCGCGGTCGAGACAGCGAACTCCTTCTGGAGGTTGATTCGAGAATCGGATACTTCAAACTCAGAATCGAAGCCGATGACAATGACGATGTAGGCTCCTACCGCCTGGACGTGAAACAGGTTAGCGTGTCGGCAAATCATAAGGTCGGTGTTCGGCGCCCGGATGTTTTTGAGTCAGACAATAAACCCGAGGTCGCTATCGGAATCCTGAGTGAAGAACCCCAACTTCACACGATCTACCCGCGTGATGATGAAGATTGGCTCGTCTTCGCCCCGACTCGCCCTGGTGAATACCTGCTGAAATTCAGTAATGTCACCACGGACCTGAAAGTCGAGCTGTGGGTCCAGCGCGGCGACGACAAGGAGCGACGGATCGATAAGTTCGGCGTCTCCCGCTGGGGACGGACCATAACCCTGCATGCCGACCACAGAGTCAGGCACTTCAGAATTCGTGTTGAAGCCGACGATAATGACGATACAGGTGATTATCGTTTAGATGTGCTTCCCCGCCCGATCACCACCGCAACGACAGTGTTCGGGACCACCGTGGTCCGTTCGACGTTGATAACTCCCAGGATCATCTACAGACGCCCGGGCAACTACAGATACTGCAATCACTACGGACGAATCAATCATCACGGACGAAGCAGCCACGGGCGACACTCCGGACGGAGTCTGGGAGTCGTAAGGTCGACCAGGATCACCCCCACGTCCAGCCGGTCAAGGGGAACGGGTTCGCACGGATACAGTAGATTCAGGACGACGCCCCCAACCCGCAGCACGGTCAGTACGCCAAGTCGAACCCACACCCGTACGACAACGCCAACCCGCAGCACGTTTCGTACACCGAGCCGAACTCCTACCCGTACGATAACGCCAACCCGCAGTACGTTTCGTACGCCGAGCCGAACTCCTACCCGTACGACAACGCCAACCCGCAGCACGTTTCGTACACCGAGTCGAATTCCTACTCGTACGACAACGCCAACCCGCAGTACGGTCGGTACGCCAAGCCGAATTCCTACTCGTACGACAACGCCAACCCGCAGCACGGTCGGTACGCCGAGCCGAATTCCTACTCGTACGACAACGCCAACCCGCAGTACGGTCAGTACACCGAGCCGGACTCCCGCTCGTACAGCCACTCCGACCCGCAGCACCATCGGTACGCCGAGCCGCACGCCGAGCCGAATCCCAATCCGAATCCCAAGTCGCAACACTATCGTGACTCCAAACCGCACTGTGAGTCGTTCGCCAAGCCGAACTCCCACTCGTACGATAACGCCAACCCGTAGCACGGTCGGTACACCGAGTCGAACTCCTACTCGTACGATAACTCCAACCCGCAGCACAATCGGTACGCCAAGCCGAACTCCTACTCGTACGACAACCCCAACCCGCAGTACGTTTCGTACACCGAGCCGAACTCCTACTCGTACGATAACTCCAACCCGCAGTACGGTCAGTACACCGAGCCGGACTCCTGCCCGTACAACCACTCCGACCCGCAGCACGATCGGTACGCCGAGCCGCACGCCGAGCCGAATCCCAATCCGAATCCCAAGTCGCAACACTATCGTGACTCCAAACCGCACTGTGAGTCGTTCGCCAAGTCGAACTTACACTCGTACGACGCCCTCGACCCGCAGCACGGTTCGGACACCGAGTCGAATCCCCACTCGTGCGACAACCCCAACCCGCAGCACGGTCGGTACACCGAGTCGAACTCCCACCCGTACTACAATCCCAACCCGCAGTACGGTCCGTACGCCAAGCCGCACCGCGAGCCGAATCCCAATTCGAGCTCCGAGTCGCAATACGATCGTAACTCCCCGTCGCACTGTGAGTCGCTCGCCAAGTCGAACTCCCAGTCGCACCGTGACCTCCACGCCAATCCGAACCCCCAGCCGCACCAGGAGCACCACGCCGAGTCGTACAACGAGCTCCTCGCGGCGCACGAGCGGATCGACGAGGGGAACATCCGTCCGAAGTCAGATTGTCCCCGGTGGACGGAAGAGGAAATGATCGTGTAGCTTATCGTAAACCTTGTCGCCGCCGCATTGGACAGATCGCACCGTCCTGTGCGGCGGTTGCTTATAGCGCAGAGTCGTCAAGATTTCTCGAGGAATCGCGCGATCCGACCGGCGAGGCGATCGAGCTTTCCGGGTGTGGTCTGACATTCCCAGACAACCATAACGCCCCAGCCTAGTGTGCGCAACCGCCTCACAACCGTCTTGTCGCGGGCGACGTTCCCCTGCAGTTTCGCCAGCCAATACTCCCGCCTCGTTGAAGGTGTCCGGCTTCCCCGTCTGCAACTGTGCTGGTGCCAAAAGCACCCATGAACGAAGATGATCTTCCTACGCCCCGCGAACACCAGGTCCGGGCGACCGGGAAGATCCTTACGGTGCAGTCGAAAGCGGTATCCCAGTCCATGTGCGAGCCTGCGGACGACCATTTCCGGTTTGGTGTTCTCAGACCGCACCCGCCGCATGATCCGGCTGCGCTTTTCGGGAGAGAATATGTCCATCGGTCTACTCGTCGCCGTCGGGTGTCGGCGTCGATTCATCCATCTCATCCAGAAGGGGGTTCAGGTAATTCCGGGCGATCCACGCAATTGCCGGTACGCACACCGCATCGCCGAATCCGAACAGGGCCTGGGTGGTCGGCGCGTCCATTCTGAAGTTACGGGCTCCCATGAGTCGCGCGCATTCACGGGGTGTTATCAGGCGTGCGGCGTATCGACCGTGTCCGGCTTTGAACAGGATCTGGCGTGCGCTGCCGCCCTTTGGCGTTCGCAGGCAACCGGCCAGACCGTCGCCCCGCAACTCAGCCATTGACCGCTTCGTCCCGTCGCTTTGGGTTCGCACGCGTCGGAAAACGGTCCCGTACGACCATTCCTTCCTTGCTATCCAGCTGTTTGCGATCTCCTTGTGCTTGTCGCTCATCTGGTTGTACAGATAGTCGGCCCGCTCGGAGGTCCACCATTGCGGGTTGTCTTCGGGCAGGTCTTCCAGTATGTCGTCCAGTTGCTTGCGAGAGTAATGGGGTGGGTCGGGCAGATCGCGAACTGACCATCTGATGTCGGGATGCGCAGCGATGAACTCGCTGACGGCGGCCGGGCGGATACGCGACGATTCTCCCACGAGCGACCAGCTGTCGGAGTCGTTCGACGCCATATTCGACCCCACCACGAACAACCGCGGACGACTCTGCGGAACAAACCACTTGGCGTCGAGTATGAACGGGTCGACACTGTACCCCAACTCGTTCAACCGCAGCATCGCCTCCCTGAAATCTGCTCCGCCGCGCGAGTTAAGGAACCCGCAGACGTTTTCGAGCATAATCACCGGCGGTCGGCGATCGCCCATGTCGTCAAGTACGTTTACGAACCCGAAGAACGCTGAAGAATGCTCACCGTCAAGCCCTCGCCTTCCCCCGGCCAGCGACAGATCCGTACATGGAAAGGAAGCCGTCGCCAGATCAGCGTCGGGAATCTCTCCCGCGTCGAGCCAATGAATATCGCCAAGTTCAAAATGATTGGCGGCGTCCCCGAAATGGGTGTTGTACATATCCCGTTTCTGCTGATCGATATCGTTAGCCCAAACCGGTCGCCAGCCTGCAGCTTCCAGGCCCAGTCGAACCAGACCGATACCTGCGAAGAACTCCAGGAAACCCCGCTCGTCAGTCTGTGCAATATCGCCAGTCAAATCGCTTAACTCCGAATCTAACGATCAAAACCGCATGATACATCCTGACGCGGGCGTGGGGAAGAGGGAACAAGGGAGACAATTCGACACATAGACCCGGGAGGACGGGATGCGTATTGTGGGATGCAGCGGACTCTTTGCGTTCGCAGGTCTCCGGGTCTTCATCCGAACAGCGGTTCGGTCATGCTGTCCAGGTCGTGGCGGTCCTTGTCGATGGGCATCATACAGATTGTCGAATTGTCCACGTGGGTGATTACGCGCGGATCGTCTTCAAAGAACACGTCCACGTTGCGTTCGCGGCAGATGGCGGCTTTCCATTCATCAACTCCATGTTCCATATGGGCTTGGAGGCTGGATGTGATCAGCTTGTCGTAGGCGATACCGAGTTTCTCAAGTAGAGACTCGGTTTCCGTGCGATTCTCTCGGAACGTGATAATCACTACAGTATGGCCGTTGTTCTTCAGGTTCTTTGAAAGGAATGCGAAGAACTCGGGATGGCGGGTGATTGTGTCGTCGATGTCGAAGGCAACTATCATTGTTGTGCTCCAGTCCTGCACGAGGGTAGTGTGAGTTTAACAACGATCCTCCAGCATCGCCAGCGGTCGTGTGTTGGTGAGAATCACCAACGAGCCCCAGCGACAACACGTAGTTTACGCGTGGGCGGACGGTTATGATATCGCAGAACATCAACGGACGGTACGGCGTGAGCCGGATCTTTCAAGGCATATGTCTTGACGTGGGAAGCCCCGCAAGCCGCGGTTTCCAATGGGACAATTACTACGATCCGGACGATGTTTTGGGCTGGCCGCTGAGTCAGTTGGGTGAAGTATTCACGGAGATCAAGGACCATCACATTAACGTTGGCGACATTCTTACTTCATGGAGCCCTGCGTTACGTACCAGGTATTGGTCCGATAGGGACGTGCTGGGATCTCTTGCGAACATACTAAAGGGCTTTTTACCATGAAGATGACGGTCCGTGTGTTATCATGCGAGGCACGCAGGATATTGTTGAATAGGAAACTGTCCGGATGAATCGTGTGATTGTCGCTTCGTTGGCGTTAGGGCTTCTCTTCGGATGTGGAAGTTTCGATTGGGCGTTTTATCATCCCAACAGTAAGGTGTACCGAACGCCTGCGAACGACGGGTTGCAGTATGAGGAGGTCCGTTTCCCCAGCGCCGACGGTACTATGCTGTCGGGGTGGTTTATACCCTCGGCCTCGCGGGCGCTCGGGACGGTTGTCCATTTTCACGGAAACGCCCAGAATATGACGTCGCACTATTCTTTCGTATCATGGGCGCCGCAAAACGGATTCAACTTGTTTGTGTTCGACTATCGCGGTTATGGGACCTCAGAGGGCAAGCCCAGCAGGGGCGGAGTTTATCAGGATTCGATCGCCGCGATTAAGTACGTCCAGGGGCGAGAGGATGTTGACCCGGGCAAGATCATCGTGTTCGGGCAGAGTCTGGGCGGAGCCAATGCTATTGCGGCTGTCGGTGGAAATCGGTTCAGGGGTATTGTAGGTGTGGTGAGCGATTCGGCGTTTTCATCATACAAGGATGTGAGCAAGGACCATGTTGCGGCGTCTCTGAAGCCTCTGGCCGGTTCGCTCGTCGGGG
Organism: Phycisphaerae bacterium; assembly: GCA_030745875.1. Classification (GTDB taxonomy): domain Bacteria; phylum Planctomycetota; class Phycisphaerae; order SM23-33; family SM23-33; genus BS750m-G57. The sequence goes on along the minus strand of JASLNT010000089.1, from coordinate 31,106 downwards.
ATGGTTACAGCCCGATCGACGTGGTTGCGAACATCAGTCCGACGCCTCTGGTCGTTATACACGGGACGGCTGACCAGGTGGTTCCTTACCACCACGCCGAACGCCTGTACGCCAAAGCCAAAGCCCCACGCGAACTATGGACCCTGCACGGCGGAGGGCATACCGACGCCCTGACCAGACGCCGCGCGGAAATGGTTTCACGCCTGCTGACGTGTTTTCGGATATGGACCAAAGCTGACCGCAATTCAACACGAAGACCCGGAAGCTGAAAGAACGGCGTTGGGTTTGGATGACGGCGATATCCCATACAACGGCGGGGGGTATCAGGATCTTACCGCTGTCAAACCGCCAATCGCTTGCTTACTTCTTTGCGTATATTCTCACGCCGCGGAGAGCGAGAGTCGTTTCTCTTCTGCCTGGTGTAAGCGCGATGCGGAGATAACGGGCCTTGGCGGGGGTCTTGAGATTGATTGTCCACGTCGGTTGCGGGGGCTTTGAAGGATCGGCCTGCAGTATTTTCCTCCACGTCTTACCGTCTGATGAAATCATTGCGGTCAGGCCGACCGTGTATCGGGTGTAGCTGTCTCGTCTGTTTTCGATGACGATGCGCTTGAGCAGTTCGTGTTTCTGAAGCGTTATGGTTACGTACGGCGCGGCTTCCCTGTTGGTGCAGAAAGCGTGGGACCTGCGGTATCCGTGGAACTTGCCCTCGCCTGTCAGAAACGATGGAAGGGGCGGATAGCGGGTTGATGTCGTTGACAGTTTGTATGACGCATCTTTCGAGACCAGCTTGGTGTTCAGATCGATTGGGTCGATCAATCGCAGGCGAACCGAATGCCACGCCACCTGGGAAGAGTACGTTCCCAGAGCGAAGTTCCTGGACCGCACCGGCCATGAGTTGTACACGGTCAGTGACGACTGTTTGCCCGTCCATGCGATGAACTTCTTTCCGTTTAATGTAACATCTATTTTGGCGTCGTCGTCCACCAGACGCACGCTGATTTGCACGGTTGCTTTTTCGCCTTCCTTGATCGGCGGTTTCCTGTATTCGCTCGTTACCGTGCTGGTGTTGGGGCTGGCCGCACTCCTTTTGTCGATATCGCTGATACCGCTGTACCTTCCGCCCCATCCGCCGATTATCACGGAGGTGTATCCCGAACCGACCGGAAGTATCACTGACATTTCGGTGTCGTCGAGGATGGTGAACGAAAGCTGCATGTCGTATCCGCCCATGGCGGTTATCGGGATGTCTATGAGTTGTCGGCTGGAACGTCCGCAGACCAGGTCGCCTTCCTTGACTGTCCATTGGCCGTCGAGAGTGTGTTTGGCTGGGTCGATCAGTTTCAGCAGGTCGGTCCACCGCGGTTTGGACGTGACTCCTCCGGTCCTGATGCCCAGTTTTGCGGCTTGGGCTTCCAGACGTTTCAGCGCGATCCCGGCGCGCATCGCGTTCATGTCTTTTTCTTCGTGGACCGCCAGAAACTGCCGATAGTACGCCGAAGCGCGTTTTATCGCGGTGGTCCTGGCTGCGATGGTCTTGGATTTGGCCAGGAGTTGCTCGTACCATTTTCCCAGGTCCATGCACGAGGTTTCGGGGGTCTTGTCGACCGGTTGGGCGGCCAGCGGTATGCAAGTCCGTAGATAGTTGTCCATTTCCTCGTTAAGCAGTTTCCCGGCGGCTGACGGATCGTCGAGTTCCAGCAGTTCGAGCATGACCAGCTGCTGTCTTGTTTCCGAGTCGTCCGGCGTTGCGTTGAGTTTTGCATGCAGGGATTTGCGGCGTTTCAGGATCGAGACGCGTGCGGCGGCGGCCCTGAGGTCGGCGGTGATTGTAGCGGCGCGGTCTTTGTCATATGTCCTGGCTAGCAGCAGCGCCTGTCGGTAAAGGATCGAGGCTTTAGAGGTGTCTCCGGCGGCGGTGTGGGCTCGGGCCAATACGATGCACTGGTCGATATACCCCTTTGCTGCTTGGGATCGATCGGCCCTGCGAGCTTTTGCGTACCGGACCTTATGGATGCTCAGGCGCAGGGTTTCCCATTCGACTTTGCGGTCCGGGACGGTTTTTACGAGCATGTCGACAGCTTTGCTCGCGGCTTTGTGCCCGGCGGGGTCCTTGGCTCCGAAGGAGGCGGTCCTTTCATAGATCAGGATCTTCAGTTCCGGTTCGTCTGCGAGCATTTCGCACGCCTTGAGGAATGCATTGGCCAGTTCAGCGTCGTCCTTGGGCGAGGATGTGCGGGTGACTTTTTGTACGCTTTCGCCGAACAGCGTATCGAATTTCTCTTCGGTGCTCGCCGCTTGACTCGCACCGACGCACGCGCCCAGCGTCAGGCAGATAACGATCATCGATCGTCCGTTCATCACGACGCTCCTTTTACCATAAGAACCATCATGATACCAAGGCTTCACGCCGCTTGTCGAGATGATTGACCCGGGGCGATTCAAGCGTCGTCTTGTTTCAAGCGTGCGATTGTGAGAGAACCCTCGATCGGCTCATTATTCCACACCAGGAGAAACGGATGAAACATGCACTAGCACTAGCTGCGATTATGTTGCTGTTGTCTGCGGCATGGGCCGCTCGCAAACCGGTTGCCGACGAGTATCGTCTGGTGTGGTCCGATGAGTTCAAGACCGATGGAAGGCCTGACCCGAAAAGATGGACCTACGAGCACGGATTTGTTCGCAATCGAGAACTTCAGTGGTATCAAAAGGAAAACGCCTTCTGCAAGGGCGGGCGATTGATTATTGAAGGACGTTGCGAGCGGAAACCGAATCCGGGTTACAGGAAGGGCTCCAGCGGTTGGAAGCAAACCAGGAAGTTCATCGAGTATACTTCGGCGTGTCTGATCACCAGAGGGCTTGGCAGTTGGCGGTACGGCCGCTTTGAAATCAAGGCTCGCATCAAAACCCGCAACGGACTCTGGCCGGCGATCTGGTTCCTGGGCGTCGAGGGCGAGTGGCCTAGCAATGGCGAGATCGATCTGATGGAGTTCTACGGAGGCAAGATTCTCGCCAACGCATGCTGGGGTACGAAGAACAGATGGAAAGCGAAATGGGACAACAGCAAGAAACCGGTGAAATCGTTCGGCGACCCGAAGTGGGACGAGAAATTCCACGTCTGGCGGATGGACTGGGACGCAAACAGCATAAGACTGTATGTCGACGATGTGCTTCTGAACACCATTGACGTTACGAAGACCATCAACCCCACCGACCGCGGCCCGAAGAATCCCTTCCGCCAGAAACACTACATGTTGATCAATCTGGCGATAGGGGGACACGCCGGAGGCGATCCGTCGAAAACGAAATTCCCCACGCGCTACGAGATTGAATACGTACGGGTTTACCAGAAGAAGTAACCTAGACCGCCCCTGACATTGCCCGCAATCGCAACCCCGCGCTACGCCGCGATGATGAAGCGGACCGCATCCAGGCCGCCTTTTGTGGATTCGGCGGACATCTGGTGCGTTCTGGCGGGTCCATGGCGGTCTTCCCGGTTTTTTGAACAGTCGAGCCGCTTTCGAGATATCGTGTATTCCAGCAGGGGCCGGTGCGAGGCGGGGCCTAACTCCGCGTCGCATGGAATCATTGGGGAATAAGGCTCGCTTGCCCCGGCCGGGCGGATGCTTATACTAGATGCTCCTCAGGCAGGGGGGTGCTCGCGGCGTTCCCCGGGCGGCGGTGAATTCAGTGCTATTCAACAGCTATACATTCTGGGCGTTTTTTGCGGTGGTGATGCTGCTGTATCGCTGCTTACCGCACCAGTGGCAGAATCGCATGCTGCTGGCGGCCAGTTATGTGTTTTACGGTTGGTGGAACTGGCGGTTCCTTTCGTTGATCCTGATCGTGACGATCCTGAATTACTGTACGGCGTTGGGGGTGGTGTCCACCGACGACAAGCGGCGTCGCAAGCTGCTCGTGGGGCTGTCGGTGGCGGTGAATCTGGGCATGCTGGGTGTGTTCAAGTACTTCAGTTTCTTCGCTGCAGAGCTGGTTAACCTGCTGGGGGCGATAGGGCTCTCCGTCAGTCTGCCGTCTCTTCAGATCGTGTTGCCTGTCGGGATATCGTTCTACACGTTTCAGGCGATGAGCTACACTATCGACGTCTATCGACGCCACACCCAACCAACCCGCAATCTGCGCGATTTCGCCCTCTATGTGGCGTTCTTTCCGCAGTTGGTGGCCGGTCCGATCGAGCGTTCCAGCCGATTGCTGCCCCAGGTCGTAAATCCGCGCCATCGCCGTTATGACGACTTCGCCGACGGGCTGTTCCTGGTGCTGATTGGACTGTTCAAGAAGATCGTAATCGCCGATAACCTGGCGCTCATTGTTAACGGTATCTTCGCCGAGGATATCGCCGATCTGTCCGGGCCGGACTGCCTGGTGGGCGTCTATGCTTTTGCGTTCCAGATTTATGGGGATTTTTCGGGATACTCCACCATCGCACGAGGACTAGCCAAGTGGATGGGCTTTGACCTGATGACCAACTTCCGCATGCCGTATCTGGCGCGTACGCCGAACGATTTCTGGCGGCGGTGGCATGTGAGTTTATCGACATGGTTGCGGGACTATCTGTACATTCCGCTGGGCGGAAACCGCGGAGGGACGTGGCGGACGTGCAGGAATCTCATGCTGACGATGCTGCTGGGCGGACTGTGGCATGGAGCCGGCTGGACGTTCGTGACCTGGGGACTGTTTCACGGATTGATCCTGGTGGCCTACCGCATGTTGACCCGGAGGCGCACCAGCGATCCGGCTGGCGGATCCAGGCTCAAGAGCATATTGTCCATTGCGGTGATGTTCCACCTGGCGTGTTTGGGGTGGTTGTTCTTCCGAGCCCAGTCCATGATGCAGGCCTGGAGCATGCTGACCAGGATGTTCACCAACTTTGTCCCGAGCGTTTTCACAACCTACTGTTTCACCTCGATCCTGTTCTACGCAGGCCCGCTGATGCTCTTTGAGTTTTGGCTGGACCGCAAAGACGACCCGATGCGCCTGACCAAGGTTCATTGGGGATACCGCGCCGCGGCGTATAGTTATGCGGCGATCATGATAATCCTGTTCCGACCAATGATGCCCAGTGAATTCATCTACTTCCAGTTTTAGGACCGAATGGAAAGTCCTTGCGACGGTCGCGTTTGTGCTGGCGATCTGCGAGTGCGGAGCCCGCCTGGCTGCAAGCCGTCTGGACTACGACCGCGCGCACATTTCGCAGTTTCCCGCCATTTCGCGGGAACTCCACCAGGCCCAGCGCCCCAGAGTGCTGTTCTTTGGAAACTCGCTGACCATGCACGGTGTTTCGCTGGACGAAGTGCGGGCCGAACTCACTCGCCGCCAAGCCGGTCCGTGTACGATTGATCGATTCGTTCCCGTCGGTACGGACGTGACCGACTGGATCTACATTTACGAGCAATTCTTCCGCAACACGGACCAGGCCCCTGATATCGTGATCGTGGGTTTCGCCGGGCATCACATGCGAGATCTCAAACCGCCCAAGCGATTGCGCAGGCTGGGAGGGCACTTTCTGGACGCAAAAGACATCCCCGAGTGCTTCAGGCACGACGTACGCAACTTCGACGACCGTGTCGGTGTTCTGCTGTCAATGTTCTCGTCGGTCTATGGCGATCAACTGGTGTATCGCGAAGCGGCGTTGTACGGGGTCCTGCCCGGATTCCAGGCCTCCGAGAGAAGGCTCAATCGCATTCTGGCCCGCAGCAAGGACGCAGCCGCCGCAAGGCCCAACGCCCCTCCGCCTCCGGAACCCACATTCGATCGCGTGAGGCGCTTGGCGAAACTGCTGAAGGACACCGGAGCCCGCGGTGTCTTCATCGCCATGCCCCTTCCGCACATTTGGGACGCTGATCCCCAGGTCGCACAGATCGTCGAAAGCATGGGAATGACCTACATTGACGCTCGAAAGATCGATGGTGTCGAGCCCGATGATTTCCCCGACGGATACCACATGGGCGACAAAGCCAACTCAATCTACAGCCGCTTCGTCGCCGCCCGCATGGTCGAGATCATCGAAGCCTACAGACGAGATCATCCGCCCGACGACGATCGCTGAATCTCAAGACAGATTTGTTGCGAGCCCGGCGGCGGACGCAATCTACTCAAAGGCCCGATCGCGCGGGAGTTCTTTTGGAGCTGCGGGCGGCTATTTTGTTAGGTCTTTCAGTCTGTTAAGCAGGCTCGATTGTGAGGGGATCTCCAGGCTTCCCTCCTTGCTCATCGGTACACGGAGGGAGCCCATGATCGGGACGTCAACCGACAGGCCCATATCAGCTTTGTAGGGGATGGAAGCTCCCGGGCGAGCGCCTTTGACGGCGCTTATGAGTTTCAGGAAATCGACCTTGATCGGTACGCCCAGAGTCTTGCTGTCGTTGGCGGGTATCACGCCCTGCATCATAGACTTTCCGCTCATGAACTGCTGACCCCGGCTGGCGAGGGCGTAGTCCAGATTCCCAAGCGGAAGGGGCGCCATGTATGGGTTGTCGACTTTTACATCGAAGAGCATTGTCGCGTCGGTCAGGCTTACTCCCTGGAGCTTCATTCCGGTGATGCTGGCGGTGGGTCTTGCCGAGCAACCGGCCGCTCCGGCCAGCAGCAACGCGACGAGAATGACGATTGTGAATTTGCTGATCGGTCGGATACTCATGAAAGGGCTCCTTTCACCCGGTTCTCAAGATGAATACGCGCCCGCGATAATCGCAGGTCTTTTGGTAATTCTAGCGTCTGCGCGCGGCGATGCGAGGTCTATTTTGTCGACGCCTTTGGACTCGATAGTCACGATTCTCTTACCGTCGATTATCACCTGGTAAGTCACCCCCTTCTTTCCCTGGATGCGGGCTTTGCCTTTAGTTATGGTCACCGGGAATGGCGCTACGATGCGATGCGCTGCGTCGGCGGCGACCGATAGCGAGTCTGTTTTTCCCTCCAGCGCCAACTGCAGGCTTATCAGCGCGCACGGGTTTATAGACGGTCCGGCCCGGCGCTGAGATTTCAGATCAAAAATATCGGGAAGGCAACCCGCCAGCGGTCCGTTGGGATACTGCATCTGTCGGCCGGCGATCAGTATTCCGCGAGCCAGGCGGCTCCAGTCGAACGTTTTGTCGTGGCGCGCCAACTCCGTAAGTCCGTAAGCGTACACGCCGCCGCACCATTGCACGGGCAGCCCGATCCACAGCGGTGCGCGGTAGTTGGTGGCGCCGTATACGGGCACGGTCGCGTACATCATGGTGGGGCGGTCGGACCAGAGGTAGACAAACGGTATGCCAGATATCGCCCACTTCCGCGCCAGGGCGAGATATTCCTTGCGCCCGGTCAGTTCGTATCCGTAAACGTACGCGCGAATCAGGTTGGCTGACGCCAGTATGTCGGGCGTGTGGAGCGACAATTCCCATGTTTGAGCCCCCCGCGGTGTTCGGAACCGCTTCATGTACTCCAGTGTTTTTATCCCCGCCCGTTTGGCGTCTGCGTCGCCGGTGAGATTGGCGAACTCCAGCAGGGTTGTCGCCCGTTTGGCGCAGTGTCCGCTGGAGGTGTCTTCGAAGTGGCCTTTCCGGTACTTGCCTGAGTACCGGAACGATCCGTCGGGCTTCTGGGCGGCGATGATTCTCCGCGCCTCGCCGCGGCGCATCGCCAGCCAGCGATTGGCCTGTCCGGTGACGAAGAAGATCGCATCATTTCTGACGTGTGCCCCGGCGCCGACGAGTTGACCGGTCTTGGGCGCTTTGCCCGTCATACGCCAGATCGTCGAGGCGATGTCGGCGAAGTAGCGACGCTTCCACTTGGCTTCGGCGCAATGGCCCCATCCGCCCGGACCGCTGATGGGTCCGTTAATGGCCCGCATGTCCAGGTCGAATTGGGCCTTGTCGCTGCGCGGGGCTTTGGGCAAGGGGGGCAGGCCGCCGGCCTTCTTGACCGACCAGAGAATCGCATCTTCCAGCGACGCGTTGCTGACCAGGATCGTGGCGTCGATCTTCCGTCCGCGAAGGGCCATCCGATGGTCGGCGGCGGCGTCAGGCACATTCGGGCTGGCGAATACCGGTTTGAGCTTCATATCGCTCCACGTCATCGCCAGCGTAGCCCGATCGGTGACGCAGGCCATCAGCGGCATGGTGACCATCGCCGGATCCGGAGCCATCCGCATGTGTGCGGACGTTTCAATGTCGAGTTTCGATGAAGACTTCTCGCCCTTGCCCAAATACTCCAGGCCCGCAAAGAGCCCCTGCTGCAGCGATCCGATGGCCCTCAGCGCCGGTCCCTCAACCGATTGGTCGCGACGCTCGCTGACATCAATCGAAACGCTTATCTCGTTGCCTTTCACCGTCAGATGAACGACAACGCCCTGGCAAGTCATGCGAAGTGTATCGGTTGTACCGGCCGGGAATCCGAACGAATGCACTCGCCAGTCGAGCCGCGCGATCGGGCCGAGGATGCCGACCAGCTTGCCCTTGTATTCGATCCGGGCTCCGTGTCCGTAGGATGGAATGCGAAGCTTCAAATCGCCAGTTCCGACGGTCGCACGGAAGTTGGAATCCTTGACAACGTCCGGTCGGAATACCAGCACGCTGCGATAGATGGCGGGCAGGTCTTTGGATCTAAGCACTACGTGGCATCGCTCGAACGGACCCTTGCTGCGCAGCTTCTGTTTGATTGTAACCGTCTTACCGCCGGGGACGGTGTGAGTTTCTTCAGAGTGAACGAAGCTGACCGGCGTGGTCGACACGTTCCGCACGTGCAGGATCACGCGGTCCTTTCGCGTCTCGGTGCGTTCGATTTTCAGCGGGTGACTTCGCCCGTGGTGAACCGCCAGCGAATCGATCTCGATCGTACCAGCGGCCGTGCCCGGATCGAATCGCAACGCTTTCATCGTGCCGGCGATGTCGATTAGCACAGAATACTCGTGCCACTTCCCGTCGTGGATTATCTCGAAACGCTTTGACCGGGCCTCCGCGAACCCACGCTGCTTGTCGGTGCTCCAGAAGAACTGCCCCGGCCCGCCCGCGTTCGACTTGGCGCGGAGTTTGATCACCAGTTGTGGTCCAGCGGCTTCGATCCCGACACTCAAGTACGGGTCCTTGCCGCTCGACACGATCTTCATCGCCCTGTTGGCGGCTGACACCTTGCAATGATGTATTGCCTCCCATCCGGTAAGACCCGAGTCGAACGTCCATTGCTGAAGGGCCGCCCCAACGATAATATCAGACTTCTCGGCCTGGGCAGGCGCCGCGGCGCACAAGGCCAGGAAAACACAAACGCTAAGTTGAAGTCGTTGTCGCATAGGACACCTCATGGTCTGCTATTTCAGCCGCCATCTTCCATGTGGATTTCCGCCCACAATTATCGCGGGGCTTCTACAGCGATTATAGGCGACTCCCGCGCCTCGTGCACGTGGCTGGCGGCTATTCATCAATGCCCACACGGTGCATTCTGATTGCTCCGCGGTTTACGGCGAACGTGCCGAAGAGAGTGGTGTCTATCCGCTCGGCCGGAACCGTCCAGTGCATCTCCACGCGGAATCGCAGTTGGTTGAACTTCTTGTCCTTTGCGTTTTGAGGCAGAGGGTCGAGCCTGGTGTTCGTCATTATCCCGCGACTGGGCATGGAGATGCTGGGGCTGTACATGTACGCGACTGCGGTGAAGTCGCCCTTCTCCAGGCGACGGACGAACTCCCGGGCCGTGCTTACGGGTGACGATATCCAGGTGAACCTTGGGAATTTCGCGAGGTAATTGAGGCCCTCGTTGGTGATGCCTGTTTCTTCCAGCGTCAACCCGCGAAGGTGCTTGAGCCCCTTGAGGTGATGCAGGCCCTTGTCGGTGATCTTCGTACCGCCGATGTTCAGCACCTCAAGCCGACCCAACTGCGAGATATGCTTGAGGCCGACGTCGTCCACCGGCGTGTCGCTCGTGTCAAGATGGCGCAGATTCTTAATTCCCACCAAGGCCTCCAGCCCCTTGCCCGTGACCTTGGTAAGCCTGAGATTGAGCGTTTCGAGGCCGGTTAGTTTTCCCAAGTGCGTAACGCCCGCATCGCCTATGTTGCGGTTCCAGTCCAGTTTCAACACGCGCAGGTTCTTGAGGCCGACAAGATGCTTCAGGTCGTCATTCGTCACAGTCGTCCTGGTCAGTTCCAGTGTCTCCAGGCGCCGCAGCGCTCCGATGACAACGAAGTCATTCTTCTCAAGTTTCGCCTCCTTCAACCGGAGGCCTGTGATCTGCCCCGCATCGTTCCGCGTGTGGCGCTTGCGGGTGACCCACTTGTTGCCTCGCTTGACACGCTGTATCCGATCGAGAAACTCATTGAGCGCCTTTGCCCCCTTGGTTGCGGGCGCTGGCAGGGGGATTTCTCCTGTAAACACGCTCAGCAGGTGACGGTGGGCCTTGCCCGCCTCGGCGAATTCGTCGAAACTCTGGGCTGGATCCTCACTGTTGACAGCTTTCTGCAACGCCGCCAGCGTATCGGCCAACCGCTTGATGCTGGTGTGCAACGGTGTCTTCTCGGCCTGGACGGACGCCTTTCGGGTTTGGATCAGGGCTTGGGCGATCCACTTCTTCATATTGGGCTGCTGCGGGCGCAGGGACTCCTGCGAGATGATCTTCGTCCGGAACAGGACCTCTTTCACCGCCTGGGCGAGCTTGACATTGGCAGGCCAGACAGCGGTCCGTCCGGCGGGAAGAGCCCGAACGGTAATCTCCAGAGGCAGGCTGACGACGCGAAAGCCCTTGCCTGTGTTCACCCGGGACGGGTCGGCGATAACGGCCAGCCGTACCGTGTGCTTGCCCGGTGCAAGTTGCAGTGGCGGGCGGGCCTTCGCCGGAATTGGGATCGCGGCGGCGCCACTCTTCCACTGTAATTCCAGTGGTCTAGCCGGCGTCCAGATGGGCGAGACCGTGACAAGCTGATTCTCCAACGACTGCCCCGCACCCAGGTCCGCCAGGCGAGCCCCACGCAGCGAGACCGGCCACTGGCGCCACACACCGTCGACCTCCAACTGCGCCATCCGCTGCCCGGCGGCTACGTGCAGGAACTGGCGCTTACCGATGTTCCGCACATCCCACCGCAGGGCGGGGATTTCGTCAGCCCGCCAGATCTTTCGGGCGATCTTCAGGCGTATCTCCACGCCCTCTTGCGCCGCGGACCAACCAGTCTTCACTTGCGCATCGGCCGGTTGGGTCGTCGGCTTGGCGGCGGGAGTCGATGCTGATTCGCCCAGTTGCGCCAGAGCCCGGAGCGCCGCTTGGCGGACGCGGGGGTCCCTGATCGTACGATTGGCAGCCAGGGCCTCCAGGGCCTTGCGCTGTGATTGGATCTTCAGATATCCCATGAGCTTCGCCGCCGTGATCAACTCGCTGCTCTTCCGCCCGCCCGGCGCCGCCAGCCACGCCGCCAACGGCGGTCTGAAGCGATGGAAGTCCAGCACGGGGTCGTGGGGCTTGCGCGTGCCCGTCTTGGCGACGGCGGCGTCGAGTTGCAAGCCGATGGCAAGTTCGGGTTTGAATCGATATCCCGCATCCTTGTCAAGCTGGTAGAGCAGCCATTCCTGGTTGCTGATGCGTCGCAGGAACCGGACCAGATCCGTGTAGGCCTGCTCCTGGTCGCCATAGCACGTGGTTGTGATCGTCTTCCCGCCGCGAGCAAGGGCCAGAGCATAATGCGTTCTATCCTTCAGGAGGGGCTCGACCTTGCCCCCCCGGGTCAGCCAGTCCGTCGCCCCAAGCAGCTTGTCCAACTGTCGCAGGTGGGCTGGCCCGATCCGATAGGTCGCGACGTATCGGTTCGGGTCCGCCTCAAGGCGTTTCATACCGGGCGCCTTCTTCAATTTCCGGGAGTTATGGGGGTTAAACGTATACGAGCCGTCGCCCTTGATCGTAATCGTACGGTTCCACGTCCACGTGCTGGTGATCTCTACCGAGAGCGTCTCGAACGACGCCTTGAACGCCTTGGCCGGCTGGGTCGCGGTCGCGGGCTTCCGGCCGGCGGGCGTGAAGAACACGGGTTTTTTCCCGGCCATGCCGGGCTGTTCGCCGATCTTCACAGCAATCCATGGTCCGGTCGCCGATCCGAGCCACCACTTGCCCGCTGCCCCTGCGGTCGTCAACACCGGACGCAGGCTGTGGATGCCCTTGAGCGACGTCAGTTTCGCGCCCTGCGAATCGGTCAGGTCGCCGAGGCTGATGCCGAGACTGATCTGTTGGCCCGCCTCGATCGGCTTGGTGTGCATCGTCTTCCTGGGCCCAAACCGAATCGTCGACCAGTACGTCGGGTCACTCTCGTCGACGAAGGAATAGCTGCGAATCTCACCATCGGGCATTCGGACATCAATGCTCAGCCCCACGTTCCAGAACACGGATTTCATCTTGCGCCCGGTGTGGTTGCTGCGCGGCAGGTTGATAGTCCGGCTGCCCGGATTTCTGACGTATAGCCGCGCCTCGGGCCAGAGCGGACCTTTACGTTCGATCTGTTTGAGAAGCGCCAGTCGCACCTGCAGCCGGTCGGGAGGCGGCAGCATTTCCTCGCGGCGTCGGGCAGTGTCGCCTTCGAGCTTCAGCAGCGGCGCAACGGCCTGGTTGACGGCCTTGCGGATCGCCGCCCGCGCCGGCGGCAAGACGTCGTTCGGGATGCGGTAGGTTGTCACCACCAGACCCAGCCGGGGCAGGTGGATCGTCTGCTCGGAAAAGCTGGGGTCGAAGTTCCATTTCATCGTCGCGGTGATCTCGTGGATCCTGATGTACACTGTTTTAGTCAAGCCGGGGGCCTTGCACGTGATCCCGCCCAGGCGCCATTCGGCGCGGGGCCTCTCGGGTTTGATCTGTGCGTTCGACAGTGTTGTCCTGATCCCGTTGGCGGCGGCGGCGAGCACCTTCGGCGCCATTTCGCGCGCCTTGGCGCGGGCGCGGGCGTCGCCGGCTAGCGACCAGAGGCGCGTATTAGCAGGGTTTATGCGGTGGCGGGTCGCTCGCAACTGCTCTTGAATAGACAGCAGCCTCCGAGTGTTCTCCGGTGAGACTTTCATGCAGACTTTGACGTACGAGTAACCTGTAGCCATTTCTCCCGACACCATGCGGAAGGTCCGGTCGTTGTCCGCGGGTTTGACTTTCAGGGAGTCCAGCAGCTTCCGCGAATCCATGTGCGGCCCCATAAAACGCACCTGGACGACATCCTTGCCCGCCAACCACTTCTCCAGCGTTTCCGGGGTGGGCGGTTTGGCTTGTCCAATCGCCCCGGGCGGTTTCGCGTTGGCGCTGACGAACAGCAAGGCCGCCGTGATGACGAAAACCGGAAGAACCAGCGCCATCGGCCAACCGCGGAGGAGACGGACCCTTTCGTGTGCGGTCCCCCCCCCCCCGAACAGACGCATGATCCGCCGACGCAGTTGGCAGGGTCGGTCGGCGGCGGCCAGTGTGGCTGCTCCGACCAGTTCAGCGGTGTGTCTCTGACGAAGGCATATTTCCCCCACGCGGACCAGCGACGAGGCATAGACGAATCGCTCGCCGCCGATCGCCACGGCAAGATCGTCACAGCAGTTTTCCCGTTCGGTGCGGATTAGTCGTGAGACGCACCACACGCCCGGATGGAAGAACAGCGCTGACTCGATCACACGTTGCAGCAGATTGACCAGATGATCGTGCCGGCGAATGTGGGCCAATTCGTGTGTCAGGATCGCTTCGATCTGCTCTGTCGTCAGCCCGGTCAGCAGCGACGCCGGCAAGAGGATCATCGGTTGTAGTATCCCCACCACGGTCGGAACCGCCACCCGCCGGCAGTATGCAACGGCCGGAGTGACACGCAGCCCCATCGCCTTGGCTCGCGCCGCTGTGGTCGCCAGAAGACCCGCATCGCCAGCGGGTTCGGAATCCAGCCCCAATCGCCGCCCTCCGTGCAGGGCAAACAGCAAACGCCCCAACATTCCCAGGACACCGGCGAAATAGACGAACGTCAGCCAGGGCGCAAGAACCCGCCAGAGGCCATAGGATGGTTGGGTCGGTAGGATTCCCGCGCCGGTGTGGTCGCCTTGGTCTGCGGACGCAGTTTCGGGCGGATCGACACTCATTTGGGACACCGTGTTGTCGGCCGCATTTGGCGCCATTTCGTGCGGGGGCGGCGGAGCATTGGGTTTGGCGGACATTGACAGCGGCGGGCCTCCCATTGTCACGGCGCTGACGGGCGACGAAGGAACCGTCGAGCCATCAACGAAAAGGTAGGTCGCGACGGGGCAAGCCGCCATGACCAGCAACGCCAGAACCAGCACGCCGTACCGCAACCGTGCAGTCGCCCCAGACAACAGCGCTGCGGCCAGCCGCGCCAGCACTGCGATGACGGTCGCCTGCCAGAGGAAATGGCCCAGTGTAACCACCAGCCGAATGCAGAACGCCTGATCTATCCAGGACATGATGCTCATCGTTTGTCTCCTTCCTTCTGACGGTCGAGATAGGCGTGGAGTTCCTCGATTTCGGCTTCATTCAGTTCAGATGAGTCGAGCAGCGTGAGCATGACTGCGGCTGCCGATCCGTCAAAGGCGCGGTCGACGATATCTTTCAACATCCGCGCCGTTGTAGTTGTCTCTTCGATCCGGGGCGAGTAGACGTAGCGCGGCCCCGACTTTTCGCGGCTGAGGTACTTCTTCTTCACCATGATGTTCATGATCGTGGTTACCGAGGAGTAGGTCAGTTCGCGGGAATCTCCAAGGAGTTCCTGCACCGCCTTGACCGGCGAGGGGCCGACCCGCCAGAGTATCTTGAGGATTGTCAACTCGAGTTCAGTGGGGTGCTTTGAGGAAGGTCGCGCCATCACGGGCTCCTTATGTCACGGGAGAGGTTTTAATTAATTAAACGTTTTGGCGGCGATAGAGTCAATAGGAAACTTTTAATTAATTCAAAAAAAGACTGCGATAGCTTGTCTATGTATTTGGTTGTCTCTAATATGCGGTAGTCTAGAGAGTTATGTGTGGTGCGTCAGACTATTTCAGGCAGCATTTCTTGTACTTCTTACCGCTTCCGCACGGGCAGGGGCTGTTGCGGCCGGTTCGTCGGCGCGCGAATCTGAGTATGCCTTTGGCGAGCCCCCTGAATCGCTTGCGTGGGTTCTGCACGTAAACGCGTTTCAGCAGGGCGTACAATTCAGGATGTTTCTCAGCTAGTTTCTTCGGTGACTCGAAGAAGTACTCGCTGACTACTGCGAAGAATTCCTGGTGGTTCGTAAACCCGTAGTCGGGTATGTCGGAGTTGTCGTCGAACTGGCGGGCCAGTTCGTCGCGCACCACGTCCTGCCACGGTCCTACGCAGTCCGCCGGCAGGGGGGGGATTCCGTCGACGGTGCCGTCGGCTTTGTCGAGCAGGTGGGCGAACTCGTGTATTCCGACGTTGTGCTTGTCGCCGTGGACCTCGAAACCGCGCAGCAGGTCGCGCTTGCTCAGCACCATCAGCCCGCCGAACGTGCCCTGGGTTCCGACCATACCGCTGGCCATCAACGGGCCGCGGGCGTCCTGCTGGACCGTTGCGTCGAAAGTGTTGGGATAGATGAGGATCTCCCCGAGCATGTTGTACTCGAAATCGGGAAGCGAGAAGACCGGTATCACCGCACTGGCCGCCACCAGCAGGCGAACGGTCTCGTCGATTTCGCAACGAACTGGGTTGATCGGTTTTTCGGTCAGGAATATCTGAACCATCCGACAGAAGCGATCTTTCTCCTCGTCCGAGAGCCTCCCGAAAAACGCCACGCGCTCCTGGAATATCGCCCGCCATTGCGGTGGGATCGGTTCGGACATCATCGCCGCTCGCCTGCGCATTATTCGCGTACCAAACCGATACACCCACCATGCGATCAGCAATGCGACGCCAGTCGTCACTAACCGAGTTGTCAAAGATTTGGCGAACACCCACGTGGGCGCAATGCACAGAATCGCCAGCACCACTGCGACGATGGCGCTGTACGATCGATTCGATTCGATGCGTTCGGCGGTAGGTATCATGGGCGATGGTTTCTGCTATTCGGCGTTCAATGAACCAACCATCTTCGCAGACTTCCCGCCCGGGGGCAAGTCAGCGGTTCTTCTTTGCCTTGCCCCTGTTTGGGGCGGACTTGTCGGCGGCGTGTTTGCCTTTGGGCGGCAGTTTGAGTTTCGCTCGCATTATGAGTATGTCGTCACCGTTGCGTTGCGAGTAGACGATTGTCCCCTGCAGAACATGCTGGGCGAACGCGTTGTTGATCAGCGTTATCGGTTCGCTTTTGGCGGCTAGCGGGCGGAAGATCACGTCGTTGGTCGTGGGCGTGATGCTGCCCGGAGCCGCGTAGCTGCTAATGAATTGACGCATCGGAGTGCAGGCCGGGCCGCGGTTCAGGACGATCCCGCCGCTCACGGCTCCGATGGCGATCGAATCGCGGGCAAGGACCCTGCTGGTCTTGTCCGACAGTTTCGTAACTCGCACCTCGCGACGCCAGACGCGGTTGATCACCACAACGTCGCCGTAACAGATCGCCGCCGAATCGGCCGTCCAGATCGGAGCCTTGGCGTCCAGCCAGCCGGGAATGTGCGCCGAAAGGGTGATCCGTCGAACTATCTTGCCGCTTTTGGCGTCGGCTACAACCACATCGGGCGGGACTCGTTTGTTGTCTTTCATGGGATACGTTTCCACCCATGACAGGAACTTCCCGTCCGGTGACGGAACCAGGTAGTGAATCCCCCGCCCTGTGCTGCGGTAGAGGATGCGGGACCTGTTGCGCCCCCGAACATTCTCGGTTATACCGCACACCTTGAAATCCTTGACGTCGCTGAATGTCGCCCACATCGTCTTGCCGTCGGGACTGTAGCTTGCGGCCGTGCAGCCGGTGGAGTCTTTGTCGCCCAGTTTCATGTGTTTGGCCCGCCCGAACTGTGGGTTCTTGACGTCCCACTTCATCTCCCACGGCTCCATTCGGCGGCCTTCCTTGCCGGTTATGTCCATTTCCTGGAGAAACAGCACGCGTTGACTGTCGCTTCGCCATGCGATTCCCGCCAGCGTCATGCGACAATAGAACGTTGGCAGGGCTCGATCCCAGATGGCCGGCGAATCGGTCGAGGCCGGCTTGAATTGGCCGAAGTGCAATTTGTATTTGTATCCGGGATATTGGCGGAGGTACATGTAGCGGTTGCCCGACGGGCTCAGGCGGAACATCCCGCCGCCTATCAAACTCGGCGGGAGGAGATCTTTGTTGTGTTTCAGGAGTTCTGTCCGATTTTCGATGCGGACGGTCTTTTCCGATGCCTCTTCAGCCAGAGCGCCCAAGGCGATCGCAAGCGTCATCGCCGCGGTAATGGTAGTGATTGCTTTATTCATCCTGTTATGATCCTGTCAGCATTGCATGGGGTGTAGCTGCGGAACTTTAGACGTACGGTTGCGGGGAAGAGTTCCCGATCATGATGCATTTATACAGGAGTTTTTGCCCGACCGCCGCCAAGCGGCAAGCGGCCGGCAAGATGAAACTCGAGTGAACGCGGAGTCGTTGAGCAAGCGAATGCAACTTGTCAAGTCAGCGGTTTGTTTCCGGCGGATGGACGATGATTGCGCTTCGGGGAAGCGATTTGGTGTTTATCACGCGTTGGCTGTGGCAGCGGTATTCGCACAGTCCGCATCCCACGCACTTGTCGGTTATGAAGGGGGCCTCGATTTTCGACATTGCGTCCCGTTCCATGTCGCTGAAGGCGCCTTCGTCAATATCCCCGATATCGAGCTTGATCTCGCGCATCTCTATTGCATCGTATCCGGCCGCTGTGCACTCGTCGTAACAGAGTCGACAATCCTCCGCCCCGCAGTGCGGCAAGCAGATCGAAGTGTCAATCTTCGCGACGCCCATAACGAAGCTGCGCTTCTGTTCGAGCGAAAGCGGTTGGATCGCTCCGGTAGGACAAACCTGCGTACAGAAGTTGCAGTCCGGATGGCAGGCCGCGTGCGTGGGTATTACTATCGGCGTCCAGAGGGCGTCGAGCCCCGCATCGAGACCGGCTGGGTGAAGAACCGGTCCGGGACAGACCTGGACGCACTGACCGCACTGGACGCACAGCGCCAGGAATTGTTCTTCGGCGACGCTGCCCGGCGGGCGGATGAACCTGCTTTGCTTGCGGGCGCCCTGGTGAGCCAACGCCCATTTCACCGCTCCGCCCGCCCCCGCCCCGACAAGCATTGCCGCAATCGCCGCCCTGCGCCCCGTCCGCGCGGGCTTGCCGCCCGGCGAGCTTAGGCGGTTGGCGAATGAGATCGCCTCTGCCGGGCAAATCGCGCTGCAGGTCCTGCAGAACGCGCACGCCCCGTGACGGGTGGTGAAGTCGTCGTTAACCGCTCCAAACGCACAAGTGTCAACGCACTTGCCGCATCCCGTGCAGTTCGAATTGACACGCCGTTCGTAGATGCGCCCCCCCGACGCCAGCGACAGCAGCGCTCCGCTGGGACATAGGACTCTGCACCAGAATCGCCTCCCCAGCAGGCCGACCAGCAGCGTCCCGGCCAGTATTCCCGCGGATATCCAGACCGCCCATCCGGCGGGGGTTAGAGTCTCCCACCCCCGCGCTGCACCGCCCTGGACGCGTCCGATGGTAAACACACTCCCTCGTGTCAGGACGACCAGGGGCGCGACGAAACCGGCGAGCATAACGCCAAACAAACTCGCCCCGATCACCACGCCCAGAACACCGTATCTTGCCCTGGTCCACCATCGTCCCGGGCGCTGGTGAATTGGTCTGGTCCATCGTCCCACGAGCCAGTCAAAGGCGTCGATAAGCGCACCCATGGGGCAAATCCATCCGCAGAAGACCCGCGGCATGATGATGCAGAGCAGTATGACTGCGGCCGATGCGACGATGGCGATTGCGACGATCCTCGCAGCAATGACCGCCGACACGCCCACCAGCGGATCGAGCCAGAGGAACAACTCAACCGGCAGGGTTTCGGCGTCCGACAGCGAATTTGGATCGAAGACATGCCCTGGCGGGAACGAGACGCCGACCAGCAGATAGACCAAAAGCCCAAACGCAGCGATTTGAACGCAGCGGCGGATCATTTTCGCCCGGCCTTGCGGAGTGCGTCAAGCGCGGCGCCCGCAATCGCCTGTGAGGTGACGGTTGCTCCGGTTACGGCGTCGACTTTCAGCGACTGGGCCTTAACGATACGCTGGGGGATTATCGTTATGCAGTTTTGGTGGATCTTTTCGGTGTGGCGGACGGCGATGTCAGCGATGCGCCGGTCGCGCACGGTGACCGTGACTCGCAGCGGGCCGGTGTATCCGATAGAATCGCCCGGATATTTTCCGTCGCGTAGTTTGCCCGGTTTAATCGTGTCGATATCCAGCAGATCGATCTTCCCCCGGATTTTCTTGGCCCGGCGGACCAGCAAGTGGCGCCCGTAGGGTTGCTTGCTCTTGGGGTACAGGGCGGCCGCCTGGGAGTAATTCTTGCGGGCCATAACCGTGTCGCCGAGTTCAGCGTAGAGATCGCCCAGGGCGTCGTAGACGGCGGCCTGGTTCGCGATGCGCCACTGGTCGACCGGGAGATTCTTCAGCGCAGTCCGGGCCGTTGCTTTCGCTTTGGCGTACTCGCCGAACGTTCGATAGCACGACATCAGATTTATGTACGCGTGGGTGTTTCGCTCGGGATTCTTACCGAGGAACTGCTCGAACGCCCGCGTCGCCCACGCCGTTTGCCCGCCGAGGAACAGATACATCGGCCACTCGTGACCGTTGCCTATGTCGTTCTTCTTCAGGTACAGATACGTGAGCTTAACCGCCTGGCGATGTCCGTCTTCGGTCCCCAGGCCCAGCAGACGACGGATCTCGAGGCGGGCTTTTTTCCAGGGCTCGGAAGTCTTCCACTGAATTTTAGTTTCAGCGAACCAGGGCGGCGGGATCTTCAGCGCCGCCAGAGCTTTTGACAGCGATGGTCTAGCCGGACGGGTTTTTGCAGCCCGGTCTGCTCCGACACCTAACGAAGCGATCAGAATCAAAACGGCGATAGAGAATGAAACATGTTTCATGCGATACTCCCTTTCCGATCCTTTTGGCCTTCCGGTCCCGATGCATCGGAGGCCCGCAGGGCAGTTTTGCTGATTATATCCATCCGGATACTCCGGGCAAGCGAATGTGACCGGTAAAGAACCTTCGGGCAAGAAGGTCTTGTCGCGGGCGTTACTACATTCGTGGTTGAATGTCGCTGGGCGTCTTGCGAATTGGTCTGCTCCGTCGTACATTTGGGACTTGAATGGATCACGTATCTCTAGAGTTTGACGGTATTCGCAATCTGGGCCTGCTTATCACACTGCTGGCGTCGATTGTCGGCATCATGATTGCAGTCGGCGTGTGGCGATTCGTTCAGCGGCGGATGCGGCAGGGGATCATTTGCCTGGCCGCGGGTTTGGGCCCTCCGGTGATCATTCCGACAATGCTGGTTGACTCTGCGCTGAGGTACCGAAGCGGCGATTCTCGCGGGGGGAGGACGTCTTGGTTGGCGGCGGTTATTGTCGCAGGCGCTACCACTCTGGCCGCCGCTGTGATCATAGCCACAGGCTCGGCTGGCGGGATGTTCTGGCTGTGTGCGCTGCTTATAGAAGTGGCGTTGGCGATCGGCGTGTTCTACGCGTCGGTTTATTCCCACCTGGGCGTCCGCAGGCTGATGTCGCTGATGACGCTGCGGTGTGCGGCGATTCTGGCGCTGATGCTGATCCTGTTCAAGCCTGTTGTGCGCGTAGTCGCAGGCGCCGACAAATCGCGGCCGCTGCTTCCGATACTGGTGGACCGTTCGGGCTCGATGGCGACTAAGGATCAAGGGCAGACCACACGCTACCGGCAGGTTGTCGGCGCGCTGGCCGCACACCAGGAGCGCATCGAGAGATACTTCCGGCCGGTCTGGTTTCACTTCGCCAAAAGTCCCGAGAAGGTCGAATCGCTCAACGTGCTCAGCAGTCTCGAGCCCGAAGGCAAAGGGACCGACGGTACGGACATATCCGCAGCCATCGCAGCAGCCGCGGCGTTGCGAGATCGCGAGGAACCGGCGGGCATACTCTTGTTCTCAGACGGCAATCCGACGCAGGGCTCATCAGTCGCCGGGATGGCCAGGGAAGCTTCAGTCCCGACATTCGCAATCGGCGTCGGGGCGCAGTCGGATTCGGCCGTCAGCAAACCGAATATCGAAATGGTGTCAGCCGATACGCCGTTTGAAGCCGTCAAGAACAACGTGACAACCGTCAATGCTCGCCTGCGAATCACCGGGATCCCAAACACCGCCGTGCAGCTTACTGTCAAGGAGGAGGGAATCGCCGACCCGGTGGCGAGACAGACCATTACCGTTACGAAAAATGTGCAGGACGCGTCTGTTACGCTCAAATACACGCCCCGTGACCGTGGGGCCGACACGCCCCTGGAGAAAGGCCAACCCGACATCCGCAGGCTCACAGTAACCGCCGCCGCTCACCCGAAAGAACCCGTCACAGACGACAATTCACACCAGTTGCACGTGCTGATTACCCAGCCCCGCATCCGCGTACTTTATATCGAAGGCTCAATCCGCCCGGAATACAAACCGCTCCGCCGCATTTTCGACAGCGACCCGAACGTGCAATTCATGTCGCTGATACGAATGTTCGAGTCGAAGTTTCAGGCATCGGGCAGCATCGGCGGCAGGAAGCTCCTGCGTCTTCCGACCACCAAGGACGATTTCGATCTTTTTGACGTGCTGATCCTCGGCGACCTCGACCGCACGTATCTGAGCGACAAACGTATGGGAGATCTGAGGCTCACGCGGATAAGGGAGTTTGTCGAGGGCGGTGGGGCGCTGCTGATGCTCAGCGGAGCCAACAGCTTCGGACCGGGGGGTTATGCGGGGACGCCCGTTGAAGAAATACTGCCCGTAATGGTGGGCCCTAGAACGCAGGAAAACGAACCCACGCCGTTCCTTCCGCAACTTACCGCCGAAGGCGCCAAGCACAAGATATTCGACGGTATCGACAAGTACCTGTTTGGTCCGGGCGGACGCAAACCCGACCCGAAGCTGCCTCGCCTTCCGAACCTCAACGGATGCGTGACCGTGGTCAAGAAAACACCAGCCGCCGAAGTGCTCGCCGTCCACCCTTCGCGCAGCAACGTTAACGGTCCGCTGATAATCCTGGCCGTCAGGCAGTTTGTAGGAGAGGGTCGCACGGCGGCGTTTACGGCGAACAACACTTCGCTGTGGAACAGCTTTATCCAGATGCGCGGCGGGGGGGAGGCCAATCCCTACCAGCAGTTCTGGGGGCAGCTCGTACGCTGGCTGGCCGGAGCCGACGTCAAAAGCAAAGAAGCCACGCCTTCGGTCGTGCTGCGGTTGGACAGGAACTACATTGAAGCAGGGCAGGCGACTAAGTTCACCGCACGAGTGCTTGACGCGGGCAGCAAGACCGACTCGACGGCGACCGTTTCGTGTGAGGTGACCCCGCTGAGCGGTGAGGGACCCAAGCGGAATCTGGCGATGGTGTACAAGGCCGGAACCGGACTGTTCGAATACGACGCGTTCCATATGGGCGCCGCCGGTAAGTACAAAGTCGCCGTCACCGCCGTTGACAACCGAACGTCCGAGACCATCGGGCGCGACGACATGACGCTGATTGTCGAAGCGCATTCGCAGGAGTCCGAGCGTCTGAGCCTTAACGGCGGACTTCTGAGGCAGGCGGCGTTTGCACATCGCGGACAATACGCCGAACTGCCCGGGCTGAACGACGTAATCACCCAACTGATCGCTCGGGGGCAGGCGCTGGCTGGCGACGGACCGATCGTAACGACTCACCATCTGTACAACTTTACACTGTTGTTCCTGTTGTTCGTGGGGTTGCTGACCGCCGAATGGGTGTTGAGGCGAAACTGGCAGTTGCACTGATGGGGCCCATAACAGACACCCGTCAAACGGTTTAGAAAAGGAACCGCGCCTCGGTGCTCTAAGCGTACGCGAATTCGGGATTTCAAGGCTTGCACGATCGTAGAAAAGGTGGCGGTTTACGTAGAGAATCGGAGTTTTGGGGTTGGCGAAATTGCACGGTTGTGATATGATATTAATGGAGCGGAGGAGTCGGCTGCAGTGCCGGAGGAGAATACGATGACTGAAGCGATTATCAGAGAAAGACTGGCCGAATTGAATGACCTGTTGGCGACCTCACCGTTTCTGACTGACAGTAACGCCCACAGCAGCAGCGGGACGTACTTGTCGGATACGCAGTCTGTAGGTAAGACGCTGGCCGAGGCCATTGATACGGTAAGACTGAGAATTCGCTATCTCGTGTTTGATCTTGAAGCCACCAAGAGAGAGAACCAGTATCTGCGCCAAATGCTCGAGATCCGCAAGCCCAGGCGGAAGGATGACAAGAACGACGGTCCGGAGTCCTTCTGATTCACAATACGGCGCCGCATGGACGGCCCGCACTTATCTGAGACGCTCGGTTTTATGCGTCGACTCAAGAATATTGACCCTCTGAATCTTCTCTCATGCGCTTTTGGTTCGCGTTGACGATTACGCTATGTAACGCCACTAAGCGGGGTTATCGTTCGGAGTGCACACCGGTGGGGAGCCCAGGGGACGATTCAGCAAAATAACTTCATTTTTTCTGATGACGTTTTCGGGTGGCTGCCGATATAGCATTGCCCACAAATAGTGGGCAGCGTCCGATAACGCCCCCACATGTGGGGCATAACGCTGAATAAATAGGTTTCAAGGACAATATGGACTGCTCAACAACCGAACAGAATCCGAAAATAGTTGTCAAAATATCAAGAAAACCGTGATGTTAATCTTGACGTTCGGTCGATGTTAGGTCTATGATAATACGAACAGACACCGAAAACGCTTACAGACGGGCGCCGCTACGGCCGACGCTGGGTGCGAAAGGCAGTAGCTGAAATGGCAGATGCACCGTTATGTCAGTTTGGGCCGGGCGGCGATTACGCTTACACCTGGCCGGAGTCCCAGCAGCCTTACATTGCTGCTTCGGGTGAGACGATAGGCGATTCCGTCGCGTCGGAAGCCATGAGGCTCGGTCTTGAACCGCCCCTGGTGAGTACTGGTCCGGGCGGGATACGATGGGCCAAAGGCCCGGTCGGTCGCGCAGCTTCGGGCAGGTCCTCGGGCGTGCTGTCCAGGGCGTTGAGTGCTCTTGGGCGTATGCTGATTGGCAACGGGCTGGACAGCGATAGAGTTCTGGCGGCAGGTTCGGCGCCTATTGAGAGCGTGGCGATGTCGGGCCCGCAACAGACGAAGGTCTTTAGCGATGAACCATTCACGGTTGTGGCGGTAAACACGAGTCAGGAGAACGCAAATGACAACTGCACGTTCCAAGAGCAAGACGGTGACTCCGAGACAACTGGAAATACTGAAGTACATCCGCGGTTTTCGTATCCGCAACGGTTATTCCCCGACGATGCAGGAGATTGGGGATCACTTGGATCTGACAAAAGTGACCGTGTTCGAACACGTAGCCGCTCTGGAAAAAAAAGGTCTGCTGCTTCGAGGCGAAAAGCACAAGGCTCGCTCTTTACAGGTTTCTGATACGTTTGAGTTTTCCGATGAATCGGCCGTGCGCATGCCCCTTGTAGGACAAATCGCCGCCGGTATGCCGCTCGAGGCCATTGAAGACTCCCAAAGCCTTGACCTGACCGAACTGTTCCCGCATTCTTCGGACACATTTGCGCTGCGTGTAGTTGGCGACAGCATGATAGACGAGCAAATCCGGGAGGGCGATTATGTTATCTGTCGCCGGACCAGTTCCGCCCGCGACGGTGAGACGGTTGTGGCGCTTCTGCAGGATGGGGAGGCTACCCTGAAGAAATTCTATCGGGAGCAGCGCGGTTACCGTCTCCAGCCGGCCAACGATGCTTATGATCCGATCTACGTCGATGACGTCGAAATTCAGGGCGTTGTCATCGGTGTTGTCAGGGCGGTGTGACCGTTTCGTGATTCTCCTCCGCTGAACGTCTGTGTCTCTGTGTCGAAATCCAAATCGTCCATCTCTGAAACGTGCGGTGATAGTGCGCCAAAGCACGTGTTTGACCTGCGAGCTAACCAAACAATCTTTGTTTGAGTTTGTCGTTGATGAGGCCCAGGGGCACCCGGGGGTGCCCCATGCGGACGTGGGGTTTGGCCTGGCCGTGATAGTCCGATCCGCCGACTGTCAGCAGCCCCAGGCGTCTTGCAAGTTGTAGGTACGTACGGGTTTGGAAGGGCGAGTGGTCGGGATGGACCACTTCGAGCCCGTCCAGGCCCGCGTCTGTCAGGCGGTGGACCAGATTCGCCAATTGCGCCGAATTTGCGTAAGACATATGCACCGGATGGGCAAGGATGGCAACACCGCCTGCGCTGTGAATCGGCGCTATGACCTGGGCTGGAGTGAGCCTTTCCTTGTCCACAAACGCCGATCCCCTGTCGCCCAGATATCGTTTGAAGCCTTCAGCCGTTGAGTGAATGTATCCCTTGCGGCGAAGGGCTTCGGCGATATGCATTCTACCGACCACGCGATCGTCTATCGATTTGGGAGAATCGGACATTACCGCCAGGACGTCGGAGAACTCAATCTCCATTCCAAGTTCCTGGAGGCGGGCGATTATCTTGGGATTGCGCTCGTTGCGGGCGGCTATGAGATTGTCGGTCAGTGCGCTGAGGTCCGGGGCGTTTGAGTCTATTCCCAATCCGAGAATATGGAGCGTTCCCGAGCAGAACTTCGCCGACAGCTCGATACCGGGTACGAAACACAGGTCCGGAAAGTTCTCGGCTGCTGTTACCGCTTCAGGCAGACCGGCGGTTGTATCGTGATCGGTAAGCGCCACGGCCGCAAGCCCAATGCTGTCTGCAAGCGTTATCACCTCGCTGGGCGTATTGCGTCCGTCAGATGCGGTGGAGTGCGTGTGGAGGTCGACAAAGTTTCGCATTGTGCGTCTTACGTTGGCGCTAGGCCGGTTGGAGCACCTGCAGGGTCAGTCCCACAACGATGCCTTCTACAGCTTCTTTGTACTCGGCCATATGCGGAGCTCGCAGGTGGGCCTGGAGTGCGTCCAGGTCGGACCACTGCTCCACTACGGTTACTACGTTCTCTCGCAACGGAATCTGCACTCTGATCCCGCTGTCTATGTCAACGGCCGGTCCGTATGACAGGCATCCGTCTTCGGCGAGGACTTTCGGCACGAGTACGGCGAAAAGTTCGAGATACTCGTCCCGCTTACCGGGCGCTATGTCGATTGTGGCGATTACGTGAATCATGGTTTGGTTGTTCCCTTCTGTTAGTCGAATTCAATGGGTGTTTCGGTTGGGGCTGTAAACACGTCGGCCGATAGATACCGTTCTCCGAAGTCCGGGCAGATTACCACGATCGTCTTGCCCGCGGATTCCGGTCGCGCCGCGACGATATCGGCCGCCTGAAGCGCCGCTCCAGAGGATATTCCGACGAAAAGCGCTTCAGTGTCTGCGGCCTTACGGGCCCAGGCGACCGCATCATCATCTTCCACGGTGATAGTCTCGTCGATCAGATCGAGGTCCAGCACCTCGGGGATGAATCCGGCTCCGATTCCCTGGATCCTGTGCGACCCGGGCTTGAGTTCCGCGTTCTGGGCGGTTTGGGTGAGCACGGCGCTGTTGGCGGGTTCTACGGCGATGGCCTGGACTGAGGGCTTGCGTTGCTTCAACATCGATGCAATTCCGACTATAGTGCCTCCGGTGCCTATGCCTGCGATTACAATATCGACCTGTCCGTCGGTGTCGTCCCAGATCTCGACCGCGGTGGTTGTTCTGTGTATTTCAGGGTTGGCGGGATTGGTGAATTGATGGGGCATGACGGCGTTGGGTATCTCGCTCAGGAGTTCTTCGGCGCGTTGGATAGCTCCAGTCATGCCCATGACCGCCGGGGTCAGTTCGACTTCTGCTCCCATTGCAGCCAGCACAGTGCGCCGTTCGGCGCTCATGGAGTCGGGCATGGTCAGTATGCAGCGATATCCGCGCGCCTTGCACACCAACGCCAGTCCGATGCCCGTATTACCGCTGGTCGGTTCGATAATGACGGCTCCGGGTTTGATCTCGCCGTCCCGCTCGCCAGCCTGGATCATCGCAAGGGCGATGCGGTCTTTTACTGACGCCATCGGGTTGAAGCTCTCAAGTTTAGCCAGCACCGTCGCATCGGATGTGATAATGTTGCGGACTTTCACAAGCGGAGTATTTCCGATGGTCTCGGTGATGTCGTCGTGGATCCTGGCCATAGTCGATCTCCTGCATTTTCGGATCGAGGGTGGTTGTTGCGTTGCCTCGTTGATACGTATCGAGCCGAATCAGAATGTACACGATCCGCCGGTGAGATTCAACGGGGCGGTCGGATCCGCTGAAATTCAAGCTTCGAGATAGTCGAACTGGCCGCCCCGACAGCACGGGCAGTCGGGTGATCCAGCCGTCGATATGCGTTGGATTTGATTTGTCCAGAAGTCGATCTTCGTAAGGAATGGAGACACCGCGTCCGATCTGCCTGACAGGATCTTCAACGCTTCGACCGCCTGCATGGATGCGATCGCCGCAACCGCCGGTCCCAGCGCGCCGGCCTGTCGGCATGTCGGATCTGTGCAGGGGGGCGGCGGGGAGTCGAAAACACATCGCAGGCAGGCGGTGTTGGAGGGGATCACGGGCATCATCTGAGCTTCGGCGGACACGACGCCGGCGAAGACCCACGGCAGCGAATATCTTACCGAATAATCGTTGATGATGAATCGCGTATGGAAGTTGTCCGTACCGTCTACTATCAGATCAATCCGGTCAGCCAGTTGGGCGATGTTGGATGCATCTACGCGGAGTTGGTGCGGCTGGACGGTTGTCTCGGAGTTTATTCTCGCCAGGCGATCGGCTGCGGCAAGTACTTTGGGTTGGTTCTCATCGGCGTGGGTCTGATCGTACAGGGCCTGGCGGTGGATGTTGGTCAGGTCGACTTTGTCGTCGTCGGCGATAACCAGGCGTCCGACACCGCTTCTGGCCAGGAGTTCGGCGACCCACGACCCCAGCCCTCCCACGCCGACTATGAGCGCCGAAGCCGCCCGCAGCGCGCGCTGCCCGGCCAGTCCGATTTCGTCAAACGCCATCTGGCGGTGATATCGCAGCATGTTGTCATTCGAGTCACCCATCGCGTCGAACAGTGTAGACAGTCACCGCCCCTGACCGCAAGAGGCGCCGGTGTTTTACGATTGCATCAAAGTCGACCGCACGTATACTCAAACCTATCGGAATCACACCCAAATAACTGCGTAATGGAGATACATGCATGGCGAGCAAATCAAAGACAACGCGTCGCGGTTTCATGAAACAGGCGGTCGCAGTTGCTGCGGTTCCTATGTTCGTTAACTCGAAGGCCTTCGGGGCCAACGACAGGATCACCATGGGCTGCATTGGAATGGGCGGACGCGGACGCGGAGATATGGGCGGTTTCCTGGGATTCAAAAACGTGCAAGTGCTCGCCGTGTGCGACGTTGTAGCCGACCACTGCAAGCAGGCCAAGGGAATGGTCGACGGACGCTACAAGTCAAAAGACTGCAAGACCTACGTCGACTTCCGGGAGATCACCGGGCGCCGCGACATAGAGGCGGTGATGATCGGTACTCCGGACCATTGGCATGCGGGGATTTCGATCGAGGCGATGAAGCATGGAAAGGACGTTTTCTGCGAGAAACCCGAAACGCTGACGGTCCGCCAGGGTCGCGCCATGGTCAAGGCCGCCCGCCGCTACGGCCGGGTGTTTTCCGGCGGAAGCCAGCGTGTGTGGGGCGACTACAACTGGTTCCACAAGATGGTCCGCGGCGGGGCGATAGGCGAGGTCAAAGAAGCGTGGGTCAATGTCGGCGGCCCGTCGGGTCCGTGTCATCTCAAGCCCGAAAAGACGCCCGACGGGGTCAACTGGGATATGTGGTTGGGACCGGCTCCGAAGCGCCCGTTCCATCCGAGGTTGATCAAGGGCGGTTTCCGTCCGTATCGCGATTACTCGGGCGGCGGGA
The DNA here is from genome assembly GCA_030745875.1 of Phycisphaerae bacterium. Lineage (GTDB taxonomy): Bacteria > Planctomycetota > Phycisphaerae > SM23-33 > SM23-33 > BS750m-G57. The sequence continues at coordinate 2,110 of JASLNT010000089.1, read as the reverse complement.
TGACCGACTGGGGCTGCCACGTGTTCGGCGGGGCTATGTTTGCGCTGAAACTGCACATGACCGGTCCGATCGAAATTACTCCGCCCGACGGGAAAGACGTTAAGCAACTGACCTACAAGTTCGCCAATGGCGTGAAGATTTACCATGGAGGCGGATGGGCCCAGTTGTGCTTCAAAGGCACCGAAGGCGAGATTCCGCTCCGCGGTAAGAAACGGAAACAGAGGCCCCCGAACATTCAGATTCCCAACTACAAGGGCAGCGGCGGATTGATCGGTGATTTTGTTCATTGCGTTCGCACTCGCCAGAAACCATTCCGCGATATCGAGGTCGCACACCGCACCGCGACCCACGCCCACCTGGGCAATATCGCTTACTGGTTGAAGAGACCTTTGAAGTGGGATCCGAAGAAAGAGGAGATTATCGGCGACCCCGAGGCGTCCCGCTGGCTCGATCGGGCCGCCCGCGAGCCCTGGGGACTCTGGTAGCCAAAACACGCGAACGCGCGGTCGAAGCGTTGTCGCTCCATGGCTGGAAAACGAAGCAACGAAGTTACTGAGTAACGGAGATATTCACATGCCGGGCAAACCTAAAACAACGCGTCGCGGTTTCATGAAACAGGCGGCCGCCGCGGTTGCCATTCCGATGTTCGTTAACTCCAAGGCGTTCGGAGCCAACGACCGGATCATCATGGGTTGCATCGGCATGGGCGGACAGGGACGCGGCGACATGGGCGGATTCCTGGGCTTCAAGCAGGTTCAGGTGGTGGCTGTTTGCGACGTTGTAGGCAAGCATCGCGCCATGGCCAAGAGCAATGTCGACGGGCGGTACAAGTCCGCGGATTGCAAAGCGTACGCTGATTTTCGCGAGATAACCACCCGCAAGGATATCGAAGCGGTGCTCATCGCCACGCCTGACCACTGGCACGCAAATATTTCGATCGAGGCGATGAAGCACGGTAAGGATGTTTATTGCGAGAAGCCCGAGACGCTGACGATCGCCCAGGGGCGAGCGATGGTGAAAGTCGCCCGCCGCTACGGTAGAGTTTTCTCCGGCGGCAGCCAACGTGTGTGGGGCGACTACAACTGGTTCCACAAAATGGTCCAGGGCGGTGCGATAGGGCAGGTCAAAGAGGCGTGGGTCAATGTCGGAGGACCATCGGGTCCGTGTCACCTCAAACCCGAGAAGACACCTGACGATGTCGACTGGGATATGTGGTTGGGACCGGCTCCCAAGCGTCCGTTCCACCCGCAGTTGATCAAGGGCGGGTTCCGCCCGTTCCGCGACTATTCGGGCGGCGGTATGACCGATTGGGGCTGCCACACGTTCGGCGGGGCGTTGTTCTGCCTGGGACTGCACAAGACCGGTCCGAGCGAGATCATCCCTCCCGACGGGAAGGACGTTAAGCAGTTGACCTACAAATATGCGGGCGGTGTGAAGATATATCACGGCGGCGGATGGGGGCAGTTGTGCTTCAAGGGTTCCGAAGGCGAGATTCCCTCCCGCGAAAAAGGGCGTAAGGAGGCGCCCCCGAACATCCACATTCCCAACTACAAGGGCAGCGGCGGGATATTCGGCGACTTCCTGCACTGCGTTCGAACGCGCGAGAGACCCTTCCGCGACATAGAGATCGCACACCGAACCGCCACCCACTGCCATCTGGGCAACATCGCCTACTGGCTGAAGAGGCCGCTGAAATGGGATCCGGTGAAGGAAGAAATTATCGGTGACGTTGAGGCAAACAGATGGCTGGATCGCGAGGCCCGCGAGCCCTGGGGACTCTGGTAGCCGAAACGCAAGTATTTGCGCCCCACGCCAGTTATGTATCGTATGTTTCCTTTGGATATTGGTCTAATTTGAAGGAAACAGAAAATGTACTGTCGCGCTGAAATCAATTCCAGACTCCGGATCTGTCTCAGGAGACAGTCGCAATCCAAGCGAGGTGTCGCGTATCTGTTTGCGCTTGTGATACTTAGTCGGCCCTGAAAAAGTCGGTCTTGCAGCGGCGACGCCCCGTCAAGCGGCGGAGACGGCTAACGGGGGCGGGCTGATTGCGTTATGATCGCGGGGCAAGTTGGCTTGAGACCGCCGGCTGAAGGCCACCAACACATGA
>JASLNT010000088.1 GCA_030745875.1 Phycisphaerae bacterium | reverse complement strand
GAAGGATGGGTCGCACAATGGTAAGCCTCCAGGATATCACTATTCTCAGGGAGACAACAGTTTAGCAGGCGATGCGGTGCGATCAAGAACTTGTGTTTGTTTGGGCGTTGTGCGGGCATCAAACTCGCTGGTCCGCTTCAGCGGCCACAGCTGCATTACTGGTCAAGGCCTTCCAATGCAGCACGGGGTCTGGCAGCTTGCCACAATCTCTCATGATCGATGGTGGGATCGAGAACATCAATGAATCGGTCAATAAGCTCTGTGATGACGGCCTACTCAAGACGATTCTCGCACAAACCGATATTCACTTCTCCAATTCCATGATCGAGGCATTCTGGCGAAGCCTCAAACACCAATGGCTTTTTCTCAATGATCTTGACAGCCTCGCTGCAGTGCAGCGTCTGACGGAGTTCTACGTTGAAGAGTATAATTCCTCGCTGCCGCATTCTGCCTTTAAAGGGCAAACACCTGACGAAATGTACTTTGGCACAGGCGAAGAAATAACGGAGCAAATCGCAGCTGGAAAGCAAAGGGCCCGCGAAGAGCGGCTTGAAGAGAACCGCAATACCCCATGCGAAGAATGCAAACGGGGAAGCGAGGAGCGAATCGCGGCGGCTGCATAAGTGACATACAGAGGCGAAATGGCCACTATCGTCACCATTGACTGCTCTGCTTTGCTGGTTCCCTGAGAGAGAGGGACCTATGCAGTATCCATTGTGACCCGGGAATAATTACTGCCGGGTAAGGGCCCGCTGCACTGATCTTGTCGGTAGATCGTCAGAAAAGTGTAGAAGGCATTGAGAAATAGCCGTGCAGTCGGTGTCGAGAGGGCGTTGGACGAGCTTGCCGCCGGTGCGGTAGCTGACCCAGAACTTGTTTCCACGCTTGTAAAGGCACGCCATGACAGTCTTCCTTTCCGGCTCAATTAAGAGCCTAATGGAGACTGCGCCTGCGGCACTTACGACGCGATGACGACCCGAAAAAATTGCCAAATGATTACAATTTGATGACAATTTGCATATTATCGGACGTTATCACGGCTCGGCGCAAAGATCAGGGACAGGCGTTAACGCCTGTCCCTGCACAACTTACTGCGAACTAGCGGGGGCGGGATTCGAACCCGCGACCTCCGGGTTATGAGCCCGACGAGCTACCAGACTGCTCTACCCCGCGGTCTGTGCCATCATAATAAGGAGTGCCTGCGGAACTGTCAAGCGCCTGGGCGGAGAATTCGTGAGAATCTGGGATTCTCCTGTTGCGTCATGGCGTGATCTTGATCTTGTGTTCGATTACGGGCTTGGGCTGGCCGGAGAAAAGCCTGATGATGTAATCGCCCGGTCCGCCGCCCCTGTTGGCCAGGTCGGCTGGGTCCAGGACGAACTGCTTGCCGTTTGGGATCGCAGACATTGCCTTCGTCCACGCTACATCAAATGTGGCGAGTTCCGTGCGTGCCTCTTTTCTGGCGATGGTGATTCTGAAAGTGTTCCTGTCGCACTGGGGCGGGAGCATGAGTACGAGGATGATCTTCTGTGCAGCCGCAGCGGAGAACTTCTTGGATTTGGGCCACTTGCCCGCATACGGTTGATCGGTGGCGGTGAAGAACGCCTTGGACGGACTGACCTTGATCAGCTTCCGGATGACGGCGAACTGTTCAAGAAGTTGTTGGACGACTTGGGCCCGAGCGATTGTAAGGCACGCTTCGCGGCTGTATTTTGGCGTTGGCCCGGATGACTTCATATAGCCTCGCACTGGCGATGAGTGTATGACCACCGGACCGTTTGGCGTGATGCGCAGCAGTGCGGCGTTTGCTTTCAGTTCAGCTTCGTTGGTGTGGATGTAATTCTTGACCGGCCTGGTGTAGGCGACGCCGTTAGGGGTGAAGAATTTCCTTGTGACGACCTTAACTTTAGTGCGTGTCGGCGGCCAGTTGCAGGTGGTGACCGCGCCGGTAAGGATAGCTTGGACCTTTCCAATTTTCACCATGGCGGCCGCGGCGACGTCCTGGTCGCTGCTGAAGGCCATCTGGAGGTCATGTTCGTTCAGATACGCCTTCAGCAAGGTTCGATCGTAGACTTTATAGGTGCCGTTTGCAGAGAGTTTCGTGGCCAGGTCGCTTGTGACGCGCATTCCGATTTGGCGTATAGGGGTTGCGTTCCTGAAGGGCGTTACAGCGATAGTTTTGGGGGCTCGGTCCCAGAAGACCGGGTACTGGGTGATCGGGATGTTCTTGGTGCAGCCGCTTAGAGCTGCTATGGCGATCAATATCAAACTCACCGGCGCGATCCTGGTGCGAAGGGCAGAAGTCATTTGTAGTCCTTTCCGTTTGCAGATCGGCGTAATAGTATCCGTATTTCTACATGATAAGTCGCTCGCGTGAGTTGGGCCAGCATAAAACGCGTCGGTGCGCTCCCATGTTGCTGTGGAGGCTTAGCGTGAGAGTTGCCCTATGGCCTTGTAGCACATGTGTCCTCCGGCCAGTGCGAGCAGCGCGTAGACTATCACGGTGAATTGTGTTGCGCCGACGCGGTGATGAAGGAATCTGCCAAGCATGGCTCCTGCGACGATTGCAGGCAGGAGGACCAATCCGGCGCCGATTGTTTCGGTGTTGATCATATTGAGGTATAGATAGGGGACCAGTTTGATCTGATTCGCCGTCCAGAAGAACAGTGCGGTGGTGGCGACGTACGAACTTTTGGAGCGTTTTTGCGGCAGGAGGTACATGGTTATTACCGGTCCGGCTGCGTGGGCGAGAGTAGATGTGAATCCGGCTGTGCTTCCGGTCATGACGGTGTGCCAATTCCGCGGTCTGAAGGCGTCGGTTCTTCCTGAAACGCGTTTCAGGAGATGCAGGGCGACGAATCCCAACGCGATTACGCCGATGCCAAGCATCAGCCACGCATTTGCCGCCGACGTCTTAGGATCGATTCTCATCCGCTGAAACACCGCCAACGCCGCCCAGCCTAAAGCGATTCCCAGCACAGTGGCCGGTAACAACGCCAAAACCGCTTTGACGCTCCATTTCCGCCACCAGCTTATCACCGCTACATAATCGGCGACGATGAGTATGGGCAGCATTATCCCGACCGCCAGGGTGGCCTTGTGACTGCAGGCGTAGATCATCATTGGTACGGCCAGTATGCTTATCCCGCTGCCGAAACCCGTTTTTGACATACCAAAAACCATGGCGGAGGCCGAACCGACGATCAGGAATAGCGTAGTATCAGGAATACCCTGCGGAATAAGCGACCATGCGAGCATTTTCGGTGAGTCTCCAAAGGTGCGTTTTGTGCGGTCTGTACACTATATGTTTGCAAGGCGCGGATTCAAGTGTGGGTATTGGTTTACTGTGCGACGCCAAGTGCGTACACTGTTGCATCGGGCGGGCGCCCACCGCCTGGCAGGCGATCTAAGCTTAACCGACTAGCATACGAGGCCGCTTTGACATGATACCCATACCCGTAGGCAGCGACTATCGGATGAGATGCGTCCCGCTGGTCAACTATGCGCTGGTTGCGGCTAACGTGGTTATTTTCTTGATGGGCTATAATCTCGAAACCGAGATGGGTGTCGCACGCCTGGAGCAGGCCAGATTAATGCTGTATCCCACCAGCCCGCAGTTGTACCAGTTTTTCACTTCGGTGTTCCTGCATGGGGATATATGGCACCTTGGCGGGAACATGGTTATCTTGTGGGTCTTCGGGAACGCGATTAACGACAGGCTCGGTCACGTGGGTTATGCGGCGTTCTATCTTGCCGGCGGCGTGCTTGCGTGTCTTGGCCATATGATGTTCTCCGATGCGCCCGTTCTTGGCGCCTCAGGAGCGATTTCGGCTGTAACCGGGGCGTATCTCGTGCTGTTTCCACTGGTTCGTCTCACGATTCTGCTGTGGTTCTACGTGATCACAACGTTTCAGATATCCAGCATGTACTTCCTGCTCTTTTCTCTCATTAAGGACGCGTACATGTCGCTTCGCGGAGGCGGCGGGGTAGCGTATCAAGCTCACCTCAGCGGTTACTTATTCGGTATGGGAGTCGCTACGCTGCTGCTGGTGACGAAGATCCTCCCGCGGACTTCCTTCGACTTGCTGAACATGATGCGTTCGGCGCACCGCCGCGGGCGGTACAGACGGATGGCCGCCAAGGGCTACGATCCCTTCAGTCGTCTTGGCGCGACCGGTGAGCCGGGCACCAGGCGATGGACCCAGACCAAGCCCGTAGAACCGCCCGTGCTCAGCACCGAAGAAGTTCATGAACTGGAATTGCGACGGGAAATATCAGCCGCCTGCAAGGGGCACGATCTCGAAGCGGCGACGGTCAGGTACCTGGAATTGGTTTCTATCAACAGTGGGGCGGTGCTTCCACGCCAGGAGCAGTTGGACGTGGCCAACCAGTTGATGCACGTAGGGCGATACTCCGAAGCCGCCCGGGCGTACGAACTGTTTTGCAAGCATCACGAAAAGTACGAACGTATGGGCGAGATCTACCTGCTGCTGGGGCTGCTTTATGGCCGATATCTTAACCAACGAGACAGCGGCGCCGAGATGCTCCAGCGTGCGATCGATCGCCTTGACGATCCTCAGCAGACGGCGCTGGCCCGCGGTGAGCTGGCGAAACTTAACGCTGAGTCAGAAGGAATCTGACTTGATAATGCAGGGAGGCGTACAATCATGGACATACCGTTTCCGAACATGCCGGTGTTGGCGGATAGTGTTGCGTATATCGCGGCGTCCGTGTCGATAATAATTGGTTTGATGCTGGTTGGTTGGGGACGATTCTGGAGCCGCATGCTGGTCGGTCTGGCTGGAGTGGGCTTGGGATTTCTGAGCGGGGATCTGCTTGTTGATGTGATGAAAGTTGACGTGTGGGTGGCTCGATCCGCCGCTGGGTCAATATTCGGCGTCCTGGGTTTTATTGCAGCCCCGTTCTTCTGGGCGCTATCTGCTGGGGCGTTGTGTTCAGCAACGGCGGGCGGACTGCTGGCCCATTACTTCCTTTCGTCCATGCCGGGAGCAGTTCCCACAGCGGAGGCCCCGGCTGGCGGAGTGACCCTGGCGCACTGGGCGGAGTCAGTTTGGGTGTATGCGGGGCAGATTAGCAGGAAAATGTGGATTGAACAGGGTGCGGTTATGGCGCTGGTTATGGCGCCCGTGGGGCTTATCCCGTTAATGCTCGGACTGTGGAAGCAGCGTTTCATTACTATTGTGATGACTTCGCTGATCGGTGCGGTTACGGTCATGTGCGGTGCGATCATAGCGATGGTTCAGTCCGACTCGACACGCTGGCCTAAGGCCTGGTCGGGTGTGATGATACCCTTGTTCATTATCGCTGGATTGTGGGTGTGCGGTGTTGCCGTGCAGTACGCCTTTGCTCTGGCCGCCGCTCGGAAGAAGAAGGCCAGAGAAGTCGCACGGGCTCAATCTGACAACGCATCACGCGGTAGGAAGTGACGCTGTAGAGCTGCTTGCGGGACTGGATGATGGCTAGAGGCAATTGGAGTTTGAATTCATTACGCTGGGAGGTCGCAGCGCCGTTTGACGGCTGTGAGGCGTTGGGGCGGTCGCTGCGCGTGCATCCGTTGGTGGCTCAGATTCTGCATAACCGCGGGCTGGACGATCCGGTTGCGGCGGGCGAATTCCTCGATCCGAAACTGACGGATCTGCACGATCCGGAACTCCTGAGCGGAGCCGTTCATGCCGCCGAGCTTATCGCCAAGGCGGTTTCGGCAGGGCGGAAGATCGTGATCTACGGTGACTACGATGTGGACGGGATCACCGGTACAGCGATTCTGCATGCGATTCTGCGGATGGTGGGAGCTAACGTGGACTACTACGTACCGCACCGCCTTGAAGAGGGTTACGGTCTGAACAGTGAGGCCGTTGATAAGCTGATCTCGGACGGAGCGGAACTGATGGTGACGGTCGATTGCGGGGTTTCTGCGGTCCAGCCGGTTGCTCGGGCTATTGGCGCCGGGCTAGAAGTTATCATTACAGACCACCACAGCGTGGGCGACGAGCTTCCTCCGGCGGCGGTGATAGTTCACCCGTCGCTTCCGGGTGGTGAGTATCCGAACGCCGATCTCGCCGGAGCGGGGGTGGCGTTCAAGTTGGCTTGGCAGGTGGCCCGAACGATCTGCGGTTCAAATCGCGTGGATGATGAGATGCGACAGTTTCTTCTGGACGCGACGTGTTTCGCCGCACTCGGGACAATAGCAGACGTTGTACCGCTACTGGGCGAGAATCGAGTGCTGGCGACGTACGGATTGAGCGGGCTGAAGGGCTCCGAGCACATTGGGTTGCGGGCTCTTTTGGAGTCGGCGGGGCTGACGGGCGAGAAGTTGGATGCGTATCATGTGGGATTTGTCCTGGGACCGCGTCTGAATGCGGCTGGACGGATGGGGCACGCGCGTCTGGCGATTGAGATGCTCACCGGAGCGTCAGCCGAGAGAAGCCGCGAGATAGCTCAGTACCTTGACGAGCAAAACACCGAGCGTCGGAAAGTACAGGACGAGATCACCGCCCAAGCGGTTGAAATGATCGAGTCAAAAGGGCTTCATTCATCTGACAGGCGTGCGATTGTGGTCGGCAACGAGAAATGGCACGGGGGCGTGATAGGAATAGTGGCCTCGCGACTAGTCGGTTTGTACGGGCGGCCTGCGATTGTGGTTTCGCTGGGCGATGATGTTTCGCGCGGTTCCGGCAGGAGTATCGACGGTTTCGATATGCACACCGCACTTACCTCATGCGCCGAACATCTCGAAGGTTTCGGCGGGCACGCGATGGCGGCGGGCGTAACGCTTGACCGGAATAAGTTCGCCGTGTTTGCAGAGGCCTTTGTCCATTACGCATCATCCCATATAAGCGATGAGCAAATGACACCCGTCCTGAAAATTGACGCGACTGCTGAGCTGGCGGATCTGAGTTACGATACGGTTCATAATCTGTTGAAGATGGCGCCTTTCGGGCGAGGGAATGCGGCCCCGATTGTGCTGGTCAAGGGCTGTCGAGTGTTGACCGGACCCAAACGTATCGGACGAAGCGGGACAACGATAAGCATTACGCTGGGTCAGGATGGGGCGAGTATGCGGGGAGTGGGCTTTGGGATGGGCGACCTGGCCGAGGCGCTGGTGGGGGTTAACTCGGTCGATGTCGCATTCGAACCGCAACTAAATACATTCAGGGGCTCCACCACCGTCCAGGCGATGCTCCGCGACGTGCGTTGGGAGTGACTGCCTGGGCCGTTCTAACTTAAAGGATCGTCCTGAATTACCGCCGGGGCGTCGGGTTTCTTGTCGTCTTCTTCTCCGCGTATCTTGGCGAGTATGGCTTTCACGGGCGCCGAGAATACGAAGATCTGCGTAGCGATTGTGAGTGCAACGAGTGGAATGACCACGATGACCAGAACGAACAGGACCATCTTGACCAGATATCCGACCGGTTTCTTCCCTCGCATGTATTTGTTCACCAGGTGTGCGTAGGGCAATTGTGAAACCATCAACAGACCCAGCACGGCTGCGACTATTGGCAGGCCGATGCAGACGGCCGTCAACAGCCACTGCCCGGCGAACCACTCGGCCTGGAGCAGCGAATTCGCCATCCATCCGCCCTCGGATTTGTTCCTGAAATGCTCAAACAACAGGATCAACGACAGCAATCCAGCGGCCGCTCCCGGTGAGGGAAGGCCCTTAAAGTCCTGATGGGCGGATTCGTCGGGTTCGTTTTCGACATTAAATCTCGCCAGCCTGACCACCGCACACGCCACGTACGTGGCGGCGCAGCACCAGATTGCTCTTTCAAACATTCTGTGGCTTCCATCGCCGAGAATTTCATGCAGGGCGAGCACAGCCGTTCTGAGCATGACCATCGCCGGCGCCACGCCGAAACTGATAATGTCGCACATGCTGTCGAGCTGCCCGCCGAAGTCGCTGGTCACATGGGTCATTCTGGCTACGCGTCCGTCGAGCATATCGCACAACATTGCTCCCACCAGCAGCCAAACAGCGATGGCCTGGTTCGACAGGGCGGTTGTGAAAGCGGTTTCCTGCCTTGTCGCCACCGCAATCGCTGCAAAACCCAGCAGACCGTTTGACAATGTCAGGAGGCTTGGAAGGATTGCGATGCTGGCGACCATTCGCTGGCGTCGACGTGCGGCGCGTTTCTTGCGACGTTGGGCCTTTGTTGGCTGTTCGTCGGTTGTGTGTTCTTTGTCTGGAGTCACTGCGGGTCTCCCTGTGCGGATTCGATCAGAACCGTTTCGGCTCCGCGGCTGATCTGTCCGACATCTACGCAAACTGTGGAAACCAACTCGGCCGGAACGAGAAGCTCCAGGCGGGATCCGAACTTTATCATCCCGACGCGCTGTCCGCGTGTGACCGATTGTCCTTCAGTGAGGTCGGTGACGATGCGCCTGGCGACGAGTCCGGCTATCTGGCGAAACACAACTGGGTGCTGCTGGCCCCCGTGCTGGTACTTCAGGCGTATGGTGGCGGATTCATTTCTCTCCGAGGCGTGCGGGTCCCGAACGTCCAGGAACAGGCCCGGGCGATGCTCCACCGACTCGACGACACCGTCTACGGGGCAGCGACTAAGGTGTACGTTGAATATGTTCATGAAGATACCGATTCGAACACCTTCGCGTCCCAATTCGCTCTCTGGTCCAATATTGGTTATATCGGCGATTCGTCCGTCGGCGGGTGCTATGAAAAGCCCCTCGCCCTGCGGCACGTTGCGCTCGGGGTCGCGGAAGAACCACAGCACCCATAGATATAGTATCAGATCCGGCGCCAGGGCGATTAGGATAATCCACCACGGGAGCACGCCCGCAAAGGCCAGTACGCCAGCGCACACCACCAACGCGAAGATCGTGGCGATCACGAGTTCTCTACGTCCGTATCTTGTAACTTTGAACATAAAACCCTATGCTTCTGCTGTTTTGATGCGATCGGAGCACAACTGTGAAGGAACAGTGTAGTTGGGCGGCCGGTTAAAAACAAGTTTGACCAGCGCCCCGTGCGCCGGATCGGATGGATTCAGGAGCGGTTTGAATGAACAGCAGGAGACAGTTAATGGAAATATCCAGGGCGGCGGCGATTGCAATTGCTGTTGCGACGGCGGTCGCTGCGGCGAGTATGCAGGTGGGTTGTGAGGCTGGGCGTTTGGCCCCGACACCCGTGAATGCGGGGTCCGCATACAAGTACGCCAAGTTGAAGCCTACAACTGTTTCAGATACTGTAATTACCGGCGGATTCCTGCATCCGTATATTGAGCGGTCAATTTCCACAGGCGTGCTGGATTACCTCGACAAATTCGAAGCCCACGGGCTGATAGAGAATTTTCGGATCGTGGGTAAGAAGCTGGATAAGAAGCATTCGGGCGGGCCGAACAACAATGAGTTCGTCTACAAGCTGGTCGAGGCCGCCGGATACTACGCAAGGCGAAGCGATAAAATCGCCAATACGTTCGCCAGGATCAACGTTGATATTCTTTCGGCCCAATCCGACGATGGTTATCTTAATACGTTCTACGACAACCCGCTGAGAAAGAAGAAGAATCCGGACAATCGATTTCTTGCGGGCAATCGCTTCGAGTTTTACGATTTCGGACACTTCACGCAGGCCGCCATCGCATGGTATCGAACGACAGGCGACCGGACGATGCTTGATGCGGCGATTCGCTTCGCCGACCTTATCTGCAACAAATTCTCCGCACCGAAAACGCTTCCATATACGCGCAATCGAAATAATCGCCCGAATTTGAAGTATGAGCACCCGAATCACGAAATGGCGTTGGTCGAGTTATATCGCGTTACGGGTGACAAGCGGTACCTCGAATTCGCGGAGCATACGCTGGACCAATATGATTTCTGGAAGTTTGAAGAGATATGGGGCCACGCCGTTCAGGAAACGCTGCTGTTGTGCGGCGGGACGGACGTTTACATGGAGTACGGTCGCCCCGACATGCTCAGGCAACTCGAGAAGATGTGGCGGGACGTGCATGAGCGTAAAATGTACATCACCGGCGGCGTGGGGTCAGGAGGTCCGGGCGAATCTTATGGTAAGGCTTATGAATTACCGAATGCCAGGAGCTACTGCGAGACGTGTGCGGCGCTGTCGCTGGTGCTTTGGAACCAGCGCATGCTGCTGGCTACAGGCGATGTGAAATACGCCGACCAGATGGAGCGATGCCTCTATAACGCGACGCTCGTGGGTATTTCACTGACGGGAACCGAATACTTCTATTCCAACCGGATGGAGACCAGGAAGGGAAGTGTGAGAAAACCGTGGCACGGATGCCCGTGCTGCCCTCCGAACATACACCGCCTGCTGGGATCGATGCAGCAATATATCTATACGACCGACGATTCCGGAGTGCAGGTGAATATGTACAACTCTTCAACGCTCAAGACCAGGATCGGTCCGCAGAGCGTTGAGTTGGTCCAGGAGACGGACTATCCGCGCAGCGGCGAAGTTAAGATTACCGCCAAGTCGTCCGGCAAGTTCTCGCTGTCGCTACGGATTCCCGCATGGGCGACCGGAGCATCGGTCGACTGTAACGATCAAGCCGTCGGATATGTCAAAGCCGGGTCGTATGTCAGGATTGACCGCCAATGGCGGGCTGGCGATGTTGTTAAGCTGGATATTCCAATGAGGGTTCGCTTGGTCGAGGGGAACGGGAAAGTACCGGACCAGGTGGGCAAACTTGCCGTCTTCAGAGGTCCTCTGGTCTACTGTGTCGAGGGTGTTGATAACTCTGCGCTGGATATCTTCGCATTATCGATTCCCGCCGACACGAAGTTCCAAGAGACACACGACAATATCCTCGGCGGAATCGTGCGACTGACCTGTGACGCCGTCGATGGGACCGGGAAGCGGGTTAAGCTAAACGCTATTCCATATAATGTATGGGCCAACCGCGGGCAGTCCGCCATGCGAATATGGGTTCCCCGTCAAGCCAAACAATAAACAACCTAATACGCCGGTGCGGCTGATTCAAATCGCGTGCAGTGAGGCAGGAAGGTTAAATCGACAATGCCCGTGGGACCATTTCGCTGTTTGGCGATGATGAGTTGAGTAATGTTGGTCGGTACGTAGTCCGGCTCTCCGCGGTGGTAGTAGTCCTCAAGATGCAGCAGAGAGACAACGTCGGCGTCCTGCTCGATCGAGCCTGACTCTCGCAGGTCGCTCATTCGCGGCGTGTGCGACGGTCGGTCGGCCGGTCCGCGGTTGAGCTGGGCGGCGACCACCACCGGTATCTCCAACTCGCGGGCAAGGGCCTTCAGGCCGCGAGACATTTCGGCGACTTGAGCCTGGCGATTGTCGGCGCGTCCGTGATACGACATCAACTGGAGATAGTCGACCAGGACGCACTGGATATCGTACGCGGCTTTGAGGCGTCTGGCCTTGGCTCGCAATTGCAGCACCGTTAGTTCCGGTGAATCATCAATGTATATGGGCGCCTTCTCAAGATCTCCAGCCGCCATTTGCAGTTTGGTCCAGTCTTCCGGTTGGATAGTTCCCCGACGCATCATTCGCAGATCGTAGCGGGCGTATGACGCCAGCAGTCTTTGTGCGAGCAACTCCTTGGACATTTCCAGCGAGAAAAGGGCGATCGGCACCTGGTCGACGACCCCCATATACTCTGCGATGTTCAGCAGCAGCGACGTTTTGCCCATTGACGGTCTTGCCGCGAGAATTATCATTTCGCCCGGTTGGAGCCCGCTGGTCATCTCGTCCAGGCGGTGGTATCCGGTGCTCAGACCGGTGATCAGTTCACCTTCACTTTGCTCCAGAACATCGAAAGTGTGCTGGAGCAGTTCTTTGAGGTTGGCGACCTGTTGGCCGACCTGGTCTGACGCGATCTGGAAGACGCTGTTTTCGGCGCGGTCAATGATTGACGGCGCGTCTTCGCGTGAATCATATGCGTCGTTTACGATCTCCGTACCGGCTGCAATCAGCATTCTCAGGAGAGCCTTGTTGCGGACGATCGTGGCGTAATATTCCGCGCTTGCCGCATTGGGCACGCCGCTGACGAGATCGGCGAGGTATTCGACCCCGCCGACTTGCTCGAGTTGCTTGCGACGGATGAGTTCCTCTTTGGCGGTCACGAGGTCAATCGGCGTCGCTGAGTCCTTCATTTCGCTCAGGACCTGGAAGATCAACTGGTGAGCGGGGCGGTAGAAGTGCGTATCGTTGATTATCTGGACGATGATGTCGACGCATGTCGAGTCGAGGATCATCGTACCCAGTACGCACGCCTCGGCCGGTATCGACTGAGGCGGGACCCTCTGCGGGGGTCCGCCGACTGCAGAATTGACCGGAACGTCTGTCATCATCGGCCTTTCCATGTTGACACCGCCCGAGGCGCGGGCGCGCCGAGCCCGAGCGGTGCGGAGCAATCAGCATTGGCGCAGAGAGGCGAAGTGTTCGCCTCTGCAGTACTACTCGGTATCTTCAGCGGTTTGGTCTTCAGCGATCGGGGCGTCATCCTGCTGTTCTTCGGTTGTCTCGTCGGAATCGTAGGCGGCCGGTTCGGGTGTTCTGGCCTTGTCGGAATCCTGAGAAGGCAGGACCCAAATATGGATCATGGTGGAGATGTCCGGAGAGAAGCGGATCTCGACATCGTACTTGTCCAGTTGCCTGATCGGGACATCGAGTTCGATGTACTTCGCGTCGATGAAGATGTTCTCGTTGGCCAGTGCGGCCTCGATCTGCGCCGGTCCGATCGAACCGTACAAATGTCCTTCTTCGTTGGCGCGTGCGGAGATAGTGATCTCCTTGCCTTTGACGACGGCGGCCTTGGCTTCGAGTTCCTCCCGCATCTTGGCGAGTTCCTCGAGATGCCGTTTTCTCTCGGCTTCAACGATCTTCAAATTCGCCTCGGTCGGAGCAATGGCCAGTCCCTGCGGAAGGAGGTAGTTGCGTGCGTATCCGGGCTTCACATCGACGAGGTCGCCGATTTGCCCAAGTTTTCTTACGTTTTGTCGAAGCAGCACTTTCATGTCTGCACCTCGTGTCTGATATTCAGTAGTTGTGGTTGTCTGTGTGTACTCATGATTACTTATCGGTTTCTCAGTGGGCCGTTGGCGGCGGGCAAATCGCTCTTAACTCAAAGGCCCTCAGTCCATTGCATGCATCCGGGCGATCGGGGGAATCCCGCGGCCGCGGCGCCGCAGCGTATCAACCGACGTAGGGCATGAGCCCAAGGAACCTGGCGCGTTTTACCGCACGCTTAGTCGATCTCTGATGTTTTGCGCAGTTTCCACTTCGCTTCCTGGAGAACATCTTGCCCTGGTTGGTCGTGAGTTTGCTCAGGGTTCCGATATCCTTGTAGTCCACTTCTTTGACCTTGTCGCGACAGAAGCGGCATTTTGCCTGCTCGCGGAATCGTCGTTTCTTATTCGACTTGGAGCGCCCTGTGGGAAGCTTCCTCTTTCTAGCCATCGAATCTTTTACCTCGTGTTAGTCGTGGTTTCTGTACTGTTATCTGATCGCTCACCGATCGGGCAATGCGCCCCGACACGGATGGACGCTGTCAGAACGGAATATCCTCACCGCCGATATCAGCGGGCGGCGGGGCTGGTTCATCACTGTAATTGGATTGCGGGGCCTGCTGTTGGGGAGCCTGCTGCGGCGCCGGGGCCTGCTGTTGTTGTTGCGGTGCATACGAACCGCCTTGTCCGCCCTGACCGCTCGGGGCTCCTCCAAGGAACTGGAAGTTTTCGACGGTAACGCGGAGTTTGCTGTGTTTGCGACCGTCTTTCTCCCAGGAGGAGAAATGCAGGCGGCCTTCGACCAGAACCGGACGTCCTTTGCTCAGGTACTGATTGATGGTCTCGGCCTGCCGTCCGAATGCGCGGCAGTCGACGAAGCAGGTTTCCTCTCGCTTCTGACCGTCCTGCCCTCGCCACGTTCGATTGATCGCCATCCCGAAATCCACCACAGGCGTCTGGGAAGGGGTATAGCTCAACTGTGGGTCACGGGTCAGATTGCCTGCCAGTATGACTTTGTTGTAGTTGGCCATTTTCGGTTCCTTGTATTGCGGAGCGGACCTTCCCACGCCGCGATGTCAATGGAGATTGGATCGATCCTCAGGCTTCTTCGGAGGCCTTGGGCTCGTCCGCGTCGGTCTGCGGTTCACTTTCGGGTTCGGTAATCTCCGTTTCTGCGACAGCTGGAGCTTCTTCAGCGGCCGGAGCTTCTTCGACAACCGGGGCTTCTTCAGCGGCCGGAGCCTCTTCGACAACCGGGGTTTCTTCAGCGGCCGGAGCTTCTTCGACGACCGGGGCTTCTTCAGCGGCAGGAGCTTCTTCGACAGCCGGGGCTTCTTCAGCGGTCGGAGCTGCCTCGACGGCGGCGACTTCGGCGCCAGCCGTGGGCTCCGCGTCGCTTGCCGCAACAGCTGCTTCGCTGGTCTCGGTCTGCCGTTGACTGACTTCGGCGGGGGTCTGTGCGTTGACCTCTTCGTCGGAGAGCTTGTCGCGACGGAGGATCATCATGCGGAGGATGCCTTCGTTCAATTCCGAGTCGCGGTGGAGTTCCGAGAGATTGGCTGGGTCCATCTTGAAATATGTCAAGATGTAAAGGCCGCGCTTGTGACCTTTGATTTCGTAGGCCAGTCTTCTTTCTTCCCATGGGTGAATCGAGAGAAGTTCGGCGTCGGATCTCTCCAGGACCGTGTTTACCGGTTGGCTGGCTGCATGGAAGTCCGAGCCCGATTGGACCAGGAACATGCCTTCGTAAGTTTTGCTGTTGCTCATATTCAGGTTCCGTTCTTGCTATCTTGCCTCGTTGGATTCTGTTGGTCTGGTTCGCCCGGGTCCGGCCCGGGGGTTTGGTTGTAAATATCCATCGCGTGCGCCGGTCCGTTGAAGACCCAGTCTTCTACGGCCTGGGCGCCGCGATCTACGGCCTGGCGGATCGTTTCGGCGTCTTCGTCGCCAAAACGCTGCAGGACATAGTCTGCGGTGTCCATGAACACAGGCGCCGCCCCGATGCCGATTCTAAGCCTCGGGATGCTGTTGGAGCCCATCAGCCTGATGATGTCGCTCAGGCCATTGTGCCCGCCCGCCGAACCGCCAACGCGGATCCGCAGCCTGCCCGGGGGCAGGGCCAAATCGTCAAGTACGATCAGGACATCTTCCAGGCGGGCCTTGTAGAAGCCCGTGATTTCCCTGACGGCTCGTCCCGAGCAGTTCATGAACGTATGCGGTTGTAATAGCACCACTCGTGCGGTGCGTCCGTCTGACAGAACTGGTCGTGCGTCATACGCCAGCCCGCCGAACGCCGTCCTGGGTCCCGTCGCCGACCAGCGTCTAATCGCGGCGTCGACAACTTCGAACCCTATATTATGTCTGGTTTTGGCATATCGCCTGCCCGGATTGCCCAGGCCGACAACCAACCTGATCGAACTGTCGTCTTGATCGTTCACCGAGGCGGTCTTCAGGCGATATCTGCGGGCCGGGTGGGGCGACCCTAGTTCTCGTCAGTTTCTTCTTCGTCGGGTTTGGCGCCGATAACTTCGGGCTCAGCGGATTCTTCGCCTTCTTCACTCGGTTCGGCTTCGACTTCCTCGGCGATGGTTATTACGTTGCAGACGAGAGCTTCCGGATCGCTAAGCAACTCGGAGCCTTCGGGCAACTCCACATCCGACAGGTGGATGGCGTCGTCTATGTTCAGTTCGTTGACCTGGATGCGAATCTCTTCGGGAATCTGATCGACTCGGCATTGGATTTCCACCGAAGTCAGCGGTTGCTGGAGCGATCCGCCGGCTTCGACACCGACAGGCGTGCCAAGCAGGTGAAGCTTGACTGTTACTGTCACCAGTTCGTCGAGGTCTACGCGCGTGAGGTCGACATGCAGAACGTTCTGTCCCCATGTGTCGTACTGGATGGCCTTGATAAGCACGTTCTGGTGCTTGCCTTCCACGTCGATATTAAGGAGCTTGTCTCCGTGCTTTATCGCGAGTTCCATGTCGTGCGTGTTGAGCGCCAGGGATATCGTCTCTTCGCCATGTCCGTACAATACTGCCGGAAGGAGGCCTTCCTTCCGCAGGGCGCGTGCCTTGCGCGTGCCGCCTTCTGTGCGTTTGGTTGCCTTCAGTACTTCTGTCATCATCGTTCTCCAGGACCGGTCGTGATTTCTCGCCGGTCAGCGGTCTATGTCCATGTGAAACAGGCTGCTGACTGATTCGTCATTATGGATACGGTGTATCGCCTCGCCCATAAGCCTTGAAACCGAAAGGACCTTGCCTTTTTCCAGGTCCTGAAGCTTCTCATCGCTAATGGGGATCGTGTCAGTTACGATCACTTCGTCTATCGGGGCGTCGCGGAGGCGTTGAACCGCCGGTCCGCACAATACTGCGTGCGTGGCGCCCACCAGGATATGTTCGGCTCCGTTCTCCTTGCAGAGCTTGGCCGCTTCGCAGATTGTGCCTGCGGTTGATATCATGTCGTCGACCATCAGCACGGTGCGCCCGGCGACGTCTCCGATTATGTGACCGACCTCGACGTGGTGGCCGCTGACGCGACGCTTGTCAATAATCGCCAGTTCTCCGTTCATTCTGCCCGAGTAGATGCGTGCTCGCTTCACATTGCCCACGTCCGGGCTGACGAGCACGAGATTCTCTATATTCTCGTTGATGAAGTGATGGCTTAATACGGGCTCAGCCAGCAGGTTATCTACGGGTATGTCGAAGAAGCCCTGGATCTGTGCTGCATGCAGGTCCATGGTAAGGACGCGATCGGCTCCGGCGGTTGCTATCAAATTGGCCACGAGTTTTGCCGTGATTGGCGTACGTCCCTCATCCTTGCGGTCCTGGCGTGCGTATCCAAAGTACGGGATTACCGCCGTGATCCGCTCAGCCGACGCCCGGCGTGCGCAGTCGATGAAGATCAGCAGTTCCATCACGCTGCGATTCACCGGGCTGCAGGTCGATTGGATGATGAAAACGTCCTTTCCGCGAACATCTTCCTCGAGCTTGATCATCAATTCCCCGTCGGGGAAGGGCTCGATTCTGACATTGCCCAACTCGATGCCCAGATACTCGCTGATCTTGTCAGCCAGCGGTCTGTTGGCGCGTCCGGCGAATAATCTCAGATTGTTAGGCATTGGATCTGATCTCCGCAGGCGAGGTTTCGATGTCGATTCGCAGCATCATATTGATCTCGTGAGTCTCGTAAAACACCAACCCGGCCAGGACTCGAACCTGGAACGGGAGTACCAAAAACTCCTGTGTTGCCGATTACACCACCGGGTTATACCTCATCGCATCCGGCGACGAGAAAGGCGCACTGGGCGATCCGGTAATCGGTGTCCGTGGCGCATAAAGCTCAAAAAGGCCCAAAAATACGTATTCAGAATCGCGGCTGCGGTCCGTCCCCGGAACCTGAACTGGCGGCCGCGACCTTGGCCAGTCCACTCCCAGCGACCAAATAATCGCTCACCGAGACGTTCCTTCAGGACAGAAAACTACCCGTCAGACCGAAGACTATACAGGCCATCGGTAATGCTGTCAATGGTATTGCAGAAAAAGTTGCCGAGCTTCAAGAGCAATCGGTCTGGTCGACCCTTGCATCCGGCGGAGGTTCACATTTGGTTCACAGGTTCACGAAGGTCTCATTTAACGCCTCTGGCGGTTATGGGGCGTCTGCTGGTTGGTGTGAGCCATAACATGTGGTAGCGAAAGGTGTAAGGACGGATCGAAGAGGGGGGATGGAATGTAAGTGTTCGGGTATGGTGGTTCACAGCTTGGGGGGCTGTGAACATGCGAAATCCGAAGGCCGGAGATGCAGTAATCGGTCGGGTTTGAAATCCTATCATATTAGTGGTATTAAGAATCGGCACAAGATTTGTTGTGGCCACAAGTTACTTTCGATTATATCGGGATAATTGCTTGACAGGGGCCGTTGCTTGAGGTACAATCCGCCCTAGCTCGATGGAAAGGCTGCAACTGCAGTCTTGGACGGGCTCGTGCTTCCTGTCTTGCTCAAAGGGAAGATGCTTTTCGCACTTGGAGGAGGTCTTGCGTGCGGTATTGGTAGTCTCAGGCATGCTTAAGTCTTGAGGCCATAACGCTCGCGGGACGACGTTGTCGTTCGACATCGACGCTCGTATCGCTTTGCTTTGCTTTTATCGCTTACTGCACCACGTGCATTAACTGGCTTGCCCAATGTAATTAAGGAGACGCATCATGAATCTGTTCAAGACCACGGTAGTATTGACCCTGGCCGTATTCGCCCTCGCGTTCGCACCAGCCCATGCTGACGTGGGCAAACTCGGCGAAACCTCGATCGTCGCTTGGGGGGGCAACAGATCTGGCCAGCGCAACGTTCCGTCGGATATCGGTTTTACGGAGGTCGCCAGCGGTGGGTATAACGGCTTTGCGTTGAAACCCGACGGCAGCCTGTCGGCCTGGGGGGACAACTACTTTGGCCAGTGCAACGTTCCGTCGGGCGCCGGTTTTACGCAGGTCGCCGGCGGTGCGTATCACGGCCTTGCGTTGAAATCTGACGGCAGCCTGTCGGCCTGGGGGGAAAACGGCCAAGGCCAGTGCAACGTTCCGTCGGGCAGCGGTTTTACGCAGGTCGCCAGCGGTTCGCATCACGGCCGTGCGTTGAAAGCTGACGGCAGCCTGTCGGCCTGGGGGAAAAACGCCGATGGCCAGTGCAATGTTCCGTCGGGCAGCGGTTTTACGCAGGTCGCCGGCGGTGCGTATCACAGCCTTGCGTTGAAATCCGACGGCAGCCTGTCGGCCTGGGGTTGGAACCACTATGGCCAGTGCAACGTTCCGTCGGGTACCGATTTTACGCAGATCGCCAGCGGTAAGGTTCACGGCCTTGCGTTGAAATCCGACGGCAGCCTGTCGGCCTGGGGGTACAACTACACTGGCGCGTGCAACGTACCGCCGGGCGCCGATTTTACGCGTGTCGCCAGCGGTGCGTATCACAGCCTTGCGTTGAAATCCGACGGCAGCCTGTCGGCCTGGGGGAACAACGAATTTGGCCAGAGCAACGAGCCTACGGAGGGTTATTATCTGGACATCGCGGCCGGTGATGCTCACAGCGTTGCTCTGAAGGCCCGCGTCAGCTACGAAGATCTGGATGTTTCGGGCTCCGGCCTGGACGTGTTGCTCCAGCGCCCGGTTACAGTCTCTGGCGACGCGACGATCTCGGCGACAATGCTCATGGAGAAGGATCGGACGATGACTGTTGCTGGTCGGACGGTGATCCTGGCGGGCGCTGGTATTCGCGGTGGCGGTGAGGTTACAGGTCGAATCTTAGCCCAGTATGGTTCGCAGATCCGTGCGACCGATGACTTGACTCTCGGCGACACATCGCAATTTGGCGCACTGATTCTTGACGGTGAATTGTACGCCAATGGCGGAAGGCTGACGCTCAACGACAGGACCACCGCCCAGTTGGGACGACTGACCGTTATTGACGGTGGAACGCTCGCCTCGCCAAACGGACTGCTGGTCATACCGGGTGCTACTCTGGCCGGTATGGGCACAGTCGAGGGCAGATTAATCAATCAGGGTCTTGTAGCCGGCGGCGGCGCCGGTGAAGAGCTTGTCTTCGAGGGGCTGGTAAGCGGCGCCGGGTCGTTTACCGGCAGTTTGGTTTTCAACGGCGGTTTCAGCCCGGGCAACAGTCCGGCATCGGTGCACCTGGATTCAGTAGCGTTCGGAGCCAACGCTGAATTGACGATGGAACTGGGCGGGCTCATTGCGGGCACGGAACACGACCATCTTGATATCCTGAACACAGCCTTCCTCGACGGCGTGCTGAACGTGGAATTGCTTGGCGGTTTTGCCCCCGAAGACGGGCAGATGTTCGATCTGTTCGACGGAACGCTTAGCGGCGAGTTCGACGATGTCATTTTGCCCCAGTTGGATGACGGTTTGTCGTGGGACACCGGCGAATTGTACACATTCGGCCAGATATCAGTGACTCCCGAACCGGCGACGATGGCGATGCTCGCGATTGGCGGATTGGCGCTGCTGAGGCGCAGGCGTTCCTGAAGTGACTCGTTCAACGACAGCCCACAGATAGCTATCTGTGGGCTTTGCGACACTGTTTGCTCGCTACGGCGCGGTTCGTTTGCTCTTGCGACATTTGTCGAGGAGCGACTGCATCTGCTTGACGATTTCGGGCTTCTTGTCGTGCAGATTCTTCGTCTGGCTCGGGTCTGCCTGCAGATCGTACAGTTGCCCCTGAGGGGCGTTCTTCTTGATCTTTCCGTCGACGATGTCGCTGTTTGTGTGCTTGGTGAGTTTGTGCGCCGCCGGTCCGCCGAGTGTGTGCCCGCCGATCCTTCTACCGGTGAACCCGCCGTTTCCCTTCGCGCCGATGTAGACCCACTTGCCTTTTCGGATGGCGATGTGCCTGGGACTCCTGGGACAGACCGCCAGGTGATCGCGGATCTGCTTTGCGGGATGCCCGGTAAGCGCGCCCATAATGTTGAAGCTGTCGGGGCCTTCGTCGGCTTTCAGTTTGCGACCTACTATCGCCGCGAAGGTCGCCAGCATGTCCACATTGCATATCAGTTGATCGGACGTGGTTCCCCGCGGTATGCCGCCCGGCCAGCGTGCGATCAGCGGTACGCGGTGCCCGCCTTCCCACGCGTCGAACTTGAAACCGAGCAGGTCGGCGTTCATGCGGTGTCCGTCTTTCCAGGCGTCCTGCCCGCCCTGGTTCAGCATTCCACCGTTATCGCTGGTGAATATCACCAGCGTGTTGTCAGCGGCCTTGATTCTATCGACAGCTTCCAGCACTTGTCCTACGATCCAGTCCAGTTCGGCGATGAAATCCCCGTAGCGCCCGCACTTGCTGCCGCCTTTGAACTGCGGCGCCGGAGTGAACGGGTGATGGATGTTCGTTGTCGCCAGGTAGAGAAAGAAGCCCTTCTTGTTCGCCTCCTGGTCCTCGATCCACTTGACGGCTTTGGCGGTCAGCGTGGCGCCGACGGTTTCATCGTTGTATAGTTTGTGAGCGGCCTGGGCGCCGCCGATCCAGTCGAGCCCCATCTTCTCCGGGAACACTCTGGTAGCCGCTTTCTTCTTGTAGACCATCGGGTCGTCCGGCGTCAGGCCGACAACGCTGTGGTTCTCCACGTAGACAAACGGCGGATGACTGTTGACCACCGGCACGCCGAAGTAATAGTCGAAGCCAAGCTCCAGCGGACCTGGTTTGAGCGGTTTGTTCCAGTCGACCGGAGTCTTATCCCCAAAGCCCAGATGCCACTTGCCGATACACGCAGTCGCATACCCGGCGTCCTTCATGACTTTGCCCAGCGTTAACTGTTTCGGATCGATAACCAGCGGGCTCCTGAGCATGACCGGTCCCCAGAGCCCCTTGTTCCGGAACGGATAGCGCCCGGTGAGAAGTGCGTATCGCGACGGCGTGCAGACCGCCGAGGCCGAATGGGCGTCGGTGAACATCCGCCCTTGTTTGGCCAGCCGATCGATGTTGGGCGTTTTGACTTTCGTCGCGCCATAGCATCCGATATCTCCGAAACCGAGATCGTCGGCGTTTATGAGGACGATGTTGGGTCTGCGCGACGGTTTGCTGTCGGCGCCAAGACACCTACCCGCCAAAGCCAGCCCCACACCCGCACCGACTGTCGTAAGAAACTGACGACGCTTCATCATGTTGTCCTCCTTCATCTCGTTGGCTGATGTCATTTCTTCGGTGCGGGCTTTGGCTTGTCGGTTGTTGGAGATTGTTTGGCGGGCGGTTGGTTGAGGATCTTCACCCGGATATTTCTGAATTTGATATTCGTTCCGTTATCGTGGAATTCCAATGCGATAAAGCCCTTTTCACGAAATCCGCCGCGAGTGTCATTGTCGACGAATTCAAGAACTTTGGCGCCGTTGAGGCTGTGGGAGATGTTCTTCCCGTTGGCCTCAATGCGCAGCGTATGCCACTGGTTCGATTTGGGCCGGCGGCAGGACGCCTTCTTAACGGAGTATCTCCTGGAAGCGCTTGTAGTATAGATGTCCCACAGGCCAATGCCCGCAATGTCGGCTTGATACCCGCTTACTTCGTATAGTTTCTTTTTGTCCTTGTCGTAATCGTGGCAGCGGTAGTTTATCCCGCTGTTTCCGCGAGCCATGTTGAACTCGGCTTCAAGAATGAAGTCTTTGAGTATATGAGATCGGTTTATCAGGTAAGACTTGTATCCCTTGTGATCGGTGCATGCGCCGCGCCCCACGATAAGCCCATCCTTCACCCGCCAGATCCCCGAATCGCCTTGCCATCCCTTAAGGTCAGTTCCGTTGAACAGATTAATCCATCCGGCCTCAGCCGAACCGCTCAGCATGGATCTAATCTGCTTTGCGAGTTGCTCGCCCAGCAGCCTGTTACCGTCCTTCTTAAAGTGGACATCATTATCCGCAAGCGCATATTGCTTCCGTTTAGGCTTCATGAAGGTATGCAGATCGTTTATCGCAATGTTATGTTTCTTCATGACCCGCAGGGCTGCATCCAGATACTTTTTCTCAGTCGCCGGATCAACCTTAACCTTGCACTTTCTCTCTGCGTCCGGGCACGCGGGAGTTGTGGTCGCCCAAATGAGCTTCGCCCCGGTCTTCTTGAGACGAATCGCCAATGTGTCCAGCCTCTTCTCATAGGCGGGCGGAGACCTGTCAACTTTTTCGTAGCGCCACCCGTACATGTCCCACAGACCAAAATTGAAAAGGATCACATCCCACTTGGCGTCGCCAAGCCATTTGTCGATATTCTTGACGCCGCGCATTGTCGGACCTGCGTTCGCCGGGCAGTGTTTCACAACGGCCTGAGTCTTCAGGGATTCGACTATACAGGGGGTATACGCCAGGGAAATCGAATCTCCTATTATCAACACCTTGGGCAACTGATCTTTTGGCGATGCGTCCTTGGCCATACCCGCCGACAGGTTGAACGAAGTCAACGACAATACTGCAATCAGTAATCTCTTCATGTTGATGCTCCTTAATCGCGGCCAGGGTCGCTGGCGCGGAATCTTAATATGTTCTCGCGGCTGTGCACCTGTCAAAACTCAGCAGGACGCAGTTCTTTTTGTAACCCCGCCCGATCCCTTATAGAGATTCATTTTCACCATAACAAGCAGAAACTCGAAGCCTCACAAGCGCTTAGGCCGTAATATGGAGTGCGGCGGCTCGACGCCGCTTTGGCTTGTCGCGGAGCGACGGTTCGGCCGTTAGCCGTTGGCGTTTGCCGTTTGTCGTTGGCGTTAGCTTTCCCCCCCTTGCAAGCAACCAACCCAAGCAATATACTCCATTCTCATAATCCAACACGGGAGACACCCGCCAAATGCCCGACTGGCCACACGCACCTGTCCACCGACTCTCCGAAGCCGGGGCCTACATGGTGACCGCCGGAACCTACCAAAAGGCCCATCGCCTATGGAACCCCCAACGCCTTGACCTCCTGCAGAACGCACTCCTGGCGACCGCAGATGAATTCGGCTGGCAGCTGGCGGCGTGGGCGGTCATGTCGAACCACTACCACTTCCTGGCCGCCGCTCCGGACGAACCGGAATCACTTCGCGTTTTCCTCGGCAAGCTTCACTCGCAGGTCGCCAAGCGGCTTAACGAACTTGACGAAACGCCGGGACGGCGCGTGTGGTATCAGTTTTTCGAGACTCGCATCACCTATGAGCGTTCGTATTATGCGAGGCTGAAGTACGTGCATGAGAATCCCGTGCATCACGGTTTGGTGGCGGCGGCCTGTAACTATCGATGGTGCTCGGCGGCTTGGTTTGAGCGGGAGGCTAATACGGCGTTTCAGAAGACTGTCGCTAGTTTCAAGACCAATCGGATCAAGGTGATCGATTCGTTCGTGCCGGAGATGGCGCGACAGTAGGCTCTGGGGCTGAACGGCGGCGACGACGGCGGAACGGCGCACGGCTAACGGCAAACCGTCGCTCCGCGACAAGCCAAAGCGGCGTCTAGCCGCCGCACTCCATATTACGGCAGTTCTTTGATCTTTATGTCCTTGAACATCACGTGCATGACATTACCGGAGTGCATTTGAAGGGCGAAATGGCCCTTGGGGCGGCCTTTGTCGTTCTTGAGTTCGGCGGTCTTGACGCCGTTCACGCGGACTACAACATCGCCGCCGGACGCGGAAATGGTCATCTTGTTCCAGGCGTCCGTTTTGAGGATCTTCTTTTCCTGGGCGGCGGTGGGTTTGTCCAGCCAGCGACGTCCGTAGCTCTCGTAGATTCCTCCGGCTCCGCTTCCGGGCAGCCCGACCTGAACTTGCAGGCCCTTGGCCTTGTCGGGTTTCTCGATCAGCGTTCGAATGTAGAAACCGCTGTCGCCGGCGAGGCACTTGAAATTCAAACTGACGATGAAGTTCTTGAAGGTCTTATCGCTCACCAGCAGTCCGTACAGGCGGGCGTTTTTGGCGCGGCCTACAAAAGCTCCGTCTTCAACGGTCCACTTTCCTCCGCCGACGGTATGCCAACCGGTCAGCGTTTTTCCATCCATGAGCGGGACCATCTTGTCGCCCGGGTCCTTCCGTTCGCCGCCGGCCGATTCGTAGACTCTTACATAATCGATCAGGTACTTTTGCGGCAGGACGGTGTCGTCGAGCGGTCCGCCCCAACTGCCCCCCAGCGCCAGATTCATGAGCAGATAATGCGGTTTGCGGAAGGGGTTGTCTTTCCCCTTGCCTGCTTTGTCAATGATGAACGTATGGTACTTGGTCTTGTCGAAGAAGAAGTCCATACGATCGGGGCTCCACTCGATCGCATAAATGTGAAAATCCTCGTAAGGCTTGTCGGTCTTCAGTTTTCCTCCGTTCGATCGCCGCTTGCCGTCTACCGCGTAATGTGCGTTTGCATGCACTCGGTTCGGGTCCTTGCCCACAAACTCCATGATGTCAATCTCGCCGCAGCGAGGCCAGCCGATGGAGGTCCTGTTCGTCCCAAGCGTCCAGATGGCCGGCCAGACGCCTTTGCCCCGCGGGAGCTTGGCGCGAACTTCTATTCTCCCGTACTTCCAGTGAGCCTTGTTGAGAGTGATAAGGCTGGCTGTGGTGCAGGATGCGAATTGGCGCTGCTCGCTCCACCTTTTTGAACCGGATTTGTACTTCGGGTTCCTGAACTTCTCCTTACGCCCTTCGATCACCAGCACACCGTTCTCCACGCGGGCGTTCTCCTTTCTCGCCCGGGTGTAATACTGCAATTCTCTGTTCCGAACGAAGCCCTCTTCGTAGCCCCATTTCTTTTTGTCCGGCAGGCCCTCGTAATCAAACTCGTCCGACCAGACGAGCTTCCATTGTTCGGCATGGACGGTGTGCGAAATCATCGCAATCGCGAAGAAAGCGGAAAAGAACAGTTTCATAGGTTTCTCCTCATAGCCGACGCCGTCGGTCAGGGCGTCCGAATGTTGATCGTCGCCCTGATTCATGCGCCAGTTGGTGTCTGTGGGATTATATCGAGCCAGCCGGCCGCGAGCCAACCGTTTCGCCGCGCCAATGCAGACTCGCCCTTGACTGTGCGATCGGAAACGGTAGCATTCTATGAGTTGATTGATTTTCTTTTTCGCGGCCGGCGCCGCAAGCAGTGAAAGGACAGGCAAATGACAAAGCGATTGGGTCTCTTTACGATGTTGGTTGCGATGGTCTGGCTTGCCGGTTGCGGTCAGGCTCCGGGCGCGTTTCGGCACGTTGTTCTGTTCAAGTTCAAGGACACCGCGCCGCCTGCGGACGTGAAGGCTATCGAAGATGCAATCATGGCGTTTCCTCCGAGTATGCCCATGATCACGGCGCTGGAGTGGGGCAAGGACTGCAGTGTCGAGAATCTCCAGGACGGATTTACTCACTGTTTCCTGGTGACGTTCGAAGACGCCGACGGTCTGAAGGCTTATCTGCCTCATCCCACGCACCAGGCGGCGGTTGCGAAACTCAAACCGGCGATGGAGAAGCTGCTGGTGTTTGACTATGTCGCAGGGCAGGCCGTTCCGCCGACCGCCCCGATTGAAACCGCGGGCAAATTGCGGCACGTGGTGATGTTCCAGTTTAAGGAAGGGACAACCGCAAAGCAGGTCAAGGCCATCGAAGACAAATTCCGATCGCTGCCGGCGCGGATTCCCGAGATCAAGGCGTTCGAGTGGGGCACGGTCGTCGGCGACAGAGGCAAGAACGCGGGTCTGACGCATTGCTTCCTGGTGACGTTCGACAACGCGGACGGGCGGAAGACGTACCTCCCGCATCCGGCGCACAAAGAGTTCGTGAAGCTGGTCGGACCGTCGGTGGAAAAAGTGCTGGTCATAGACTACATCGCCGCCGAGTAAACTGCTGTGTTGAGACATGGATCGAAGAACCAGCTGCGCGTTGTCGATGCGCGGCGAGTTTCCAGTGAAAGCTGAACTCTCCGTCCTTTCATGATGCTATCCGTTGAATCTCTCCTCAATGAGGGATTGAATTGGTATCGGTATATTCGTGGATCGGAACGGTGATTGGTAATCTCGAAAACCCTATCGGCCGCCTATCGGGCGAAATATACGCATCTTAACAGTCGCGAGTGTTGACGGATGCAGGTACAATTCCGGTTAGTTCGTCCGGCTGGGAAATCGGGCGAGGTCATGTGGGACATTGCTGCTTGAGCGGGAGTATTGTTATGGAAGCTGTGAAGAGAATCGCCCTCGTTGTTATTCTGCTGCTCGTCGTGTCGATATCGCCCATCGCCTATGGTCAATCGGCGAGGAAACTCCCCGGTGGTCCGGGATTGATGAGCTATGCGCCCAAGAACACAGTCTTCTTCGTAGAGCGTCAGGGCCACAACGCAATCAAGAAAGCGTTCGCTGCGTCGAATACGGGCAAGATGGCCAAGGACGACGCCATGAATGACTTTATACATGGTACGCGAGTCAGAATCGGCGAGATGATCGTCAAGGAAATGTTCTCGTTGAAGAATCCCGTGGACATCCAGGCGCACCAGAAAACGCTGCACGAACTTCTCAAACCATTCTGGTACGAACCGTCGGCGATGGTTATGACGTTGGCGAAAGGCGGGCCGGAATTCTACTTCCTCTGCCGGACCGGCCAGTACCACAAAGAGTGCAAACGGGCGATTGAAAAGCTCATGTCGATAGGCGTGGCGCCTTTGGGAAACGCGGGCAAGCGACAAGCCTTCACGCACACCAGTTCCGGTGTGGCGTGGCGGGGAGTGGTTCAGGATTGGCGGGAGTTCCAACTATCCAATGATCCGGTGAAACTGCCTGGTGAACTTAGAGGCAAGACCGTATTCATGGCCGCCTGGTCGGGCAAGACGCTGTGCATCGCAGCTTCACTTCAGGCCGCTGACCGAGCCAGTGTGCTGCTGGCGAAACCCGATCCCGCCAAGAGCATACTCGCCAACGAATCCGTCGCCCGAATCGCGGCCAAGACGCATATCAAGGACTGGGCGTTCAGGTGGCATGTGAATCTCGAACCGGTGTTTGATCTGGCTGGGGACAACATGTCGCCCGACAGTGAAATGGGCAAGATGCTCACCGTTCTGGGGCTTGACACTATTCGCGGAATCGGCGGCACGGGGGGATATCTCGATAATGTCTACACGCGATTCACGTACGCCGATTCGCCCAACAGCGGCGGGTTGTTCAAGCACGGTGGGGATTACAAGAAGGCCCTGGCGATGACGCCCGAAGGTTGTGTGGTCTCGCTGGCCGGGCAGTTCAACACCAGTTGGATAGGCTCCACTATCAGCAACGCAATGGGCGCAGGACCGCAGATCGATCCGCCTGACCCCAAGGCGCGCGAGAACCCGATTCTGACACAGGCCAAGGCGCTTCTGGCCAGCAGCGACGGGAATGGAACGTTGTTCCTGACGAGTCTCCAGGCGCTGATGGGCGGAATGATGGGAGGACGAGGCGTTCCGGTCGGTTTTGTTCTGGATATAAAGGACCACGCCAAAGCAACCAAGGCAATGGACGTCCTGACGAAGATGGCGTCAGACACAGGCGGCGGGGAGGGCCCCGATCCGGTCGACCCTTATCGGAAGATCAAGATTGTCCCGCTGGCCGGTCCGGTTACAGCCGCTCTCACAAAGGATCGACTGATAATTGCGATGGGTAAGGGCGCGATGACCGCTGCGATAGACACCGCCCTTGACGATACGGGCGGTTTCGCCAAAGGCTCCCAGGCCGAAAAACTCGTGAAACTCGCCGGGGACGGAGCGGCGGTGTTTCACATGGATATGTCGCAGATGGTCAAGGTGCTCTGGCCTTTGCTTATCTCGGTATCCGAGCAGGTCGCCAAACAAGGAAACAGGAATGATTTCCCCTTGGTGTCGATACCTTCGGCGGGCAAGATGGCCCGAATGCTCGGGCCGGAAATAGCAGTGTTCAAACCCGACAAGGGCGGACTCCTGCTGAAGTCCCGAGGGAAGATCCCGCTTATCACAAAGATTCTCACAGCCTATCCGGTGGCTGGCGGGGGGATGTTCTTCCTGATGATGCGCTAGCCTCACCGCTGCGGTTCGTATAAGCTGGTGCGATGGAAGGTTTCTTTCGTGAACTTGCGTCGGCTGACGCTTTGGGGTCCACCATCGGTTCGTTCGCTCTGATTCTTGTGCTCGTGCGGTGCAAGATTCCTCTGGGCGCGGCGGTTCTGATCGGCGGGGCGGTATTGGGCGTGTTGTTCGGGCTTGGCCCGCTCGAAATCGGCGGCGCCGCGCTGCGGGGTATGCTCAGTCCAAACAGTATCGGACTTGGAACGATCACCGTTTTACTGCTGGGGCTTTCGCGAACCATGCGAGGCGCGGGTCAGCTTGAAGAGATCGTTAAACTCGCCAAATCGCTGCTGCGTCGCCCCGCGATCGCCATGGCGTCGCTACCGGCGCTGGTTGGATTGCTTCCCATGCCCGGTGGGGCGTTGTTCTCGGCTCCGATGGTCGAATCCGCCGCCGCCGGGACCCCCGAGAGTCGCAGCCGGCTTTCGGCGATAAATTACTGGTACCGTCACATTTGGGAGCACTGGTGGCCGCTCTATCCGGGCGTGTTGCTGGCGGTGGACTCGTCCCGCTGGTCGACGGGCTGGTACGTAGTGCTGCAGGCTCCGCTTGGCGTCTTTATGGTTCTCAGCGGGCTGGTGATCTTCCGCGGACTGCATCCCGATCTGCACGTTCGTGGGGAAAGTCCGCCGCGAGGCACTAAACGCCGCCTCCTGCGCAACACCTCATCGATATGGATAGTCCCGCTGATATGGATCGCCGGAACGCTCATCGCCTGGTCGATTCTCTGGTCCATTGGGTTTTCCGGAACCGGCGTGAAGGACATCGCATGGTTGTCGGCGCTGGTCAAATACGGGCCTCTGATCTGCGGTCTGATGATCTCGTTGCTGTGGACCGCACGCCTGAATCGAATGGAGCTCGGAGTCCTGGGTAAGATATTCACGCGATTGTCGATCTACAAACTGCTCCTGCTAGTGCTAAGCATTATGGCTTTTCAGCGCATTCTGACCGAAACCCGCGCCGGAACTGAGATGGGCAAGGAACTGCAGGCGATGCATGTCGGCGTGATTCTGGTGGTCGCCGCCCTGCCTTTTATTTCCGGATTGGTTACGGGTTTGGCGATTGGTTTTGTGGGGATCAGCTTCCCGATAATCCGCGAGATGGTGACTGCTTCGTCGGGCGAACCGATGGCCGCATCGTACCTGGTGCTGGCGTACGCTTGCGGACATATCGGAATGATGCTCACGCCTATGCACGTCTGCCACGTAGTGTCGAACGAATACTTCGAAACACCGTTCGCTCCGGTCTACAAGCGGACGATCCCCGCCGCATGCATAATGATATCGCTGGCGGTTGGGTACTTTGTGGTGCTGCGAGCGTTTGGCATGTGAGGGCGGGGGCCTATTCCGATTTGACGGTTTCCAACACTTCAGCGATCACGTCGTCGGTTGTCACCGAGTCGGCCTGGCCTTCGAACGAGAGGATCAGGCGATGCCTCAGCGCAGCGGGGGCTGACTTGCGAACGTCGGACAGCGCTGCGTTTGCCCGTCCGCTGACCAGCGCTCGGACCTTGGCGGCCAGCAGGATCGATTGTGCTCCGCGGGGCGAGGATCCGTATCGAACGTACTTGCTCGCCGCCTGCGGCGCCAGGTCCGACTCCGGTGCGGTCGCAAGTACGATATCTGCAATGTATTTTGTGACGGCCGATGCGACCTCCACCTGACGCACGGTTTGACGCATGTCGATTATGGTCTGTCCGGTCGCAACGGGCGCGGCGGCGGGCGTTTCGGCGCCGGTGGTGCGGTCGAGAATGCTCACCAACTCGTTGGCTGGCGGGGATTCCAGGACGATCTTCAGCATGAATCGGTCGAGCTGGGCTTCGGGCAGGGGATAGGTGCCTTCCATTTCAAGCGGGTTCTGAGTCGCCAGGATCATGAACGGGGCGGGAAGTTGGTGGGTGGTTCTGGCAACGCTTACAGTTTGCTCGGCCATCGCTTCGAGCACCGCCGACTGCGTCTTGGGTGTCGCCCGGTTTATCTCGTCGGCGAGGATTAGGTTCGCGAAGATCGGTCCGGCCTGGAATTCGAACTGCTTCCCTCCGGCTCCGTCGCCGACTACGATATTCGTTCCGGTGATGTCGGCGGGCATGAGGTCGGGGGTGAACTGGATGCGGTTGAACTGCACGTCGAGCGTCTCAGCCAGCGTTCTGACCAGGAGCGTCTTTCCGAGGCCTGGAACGCCTTCGAGCAGGGCGTGTCCGCCGGCAAGCAGGCAGATCAGGACTTCTTCGATGACGCTCTGGTGACCGACGATCACCTTGCCCAGCTCGGCGGTGATTGACGAATGCTGAGCCTGGAAAGC
Organism: Phycisphaerae bacterium; assembly: GCA_030745875.1. GTDB lineage: Bacteria > Planctomycetota > Phycisphaerae > SM23-33 > SM23-33 > BS750m-G57. Next base: position 21,959 of record JASLNT010000088.1, on the reverse strand, counting down.
TTCGATTCTGGAGGCGAAATCTGATTCGGTCGGTTGATTGGCCATCGGTTTATCTTATTGCAACTTGTGTCGGCGGACAACAATAAACCGTCACGGTTGCTTGGGTTGAGGTCCTTTTTGTCCGGCTTGTTCGGCGCGTTTCAGGCGTCTGCGATGGGCCGTTTCGTTGCATCGCTCGTGCAGCGCCTTGAGATCCTTGATTCCGATTCGCTCGTTTCGTTGCAGGCGAAAGCTCGACAGCATGTCGTCAACGTGGAGTACGCTGATGCCCCCTCGCAGCGTCAGGGCCATCTCTTGGGGCTGGACCTTGGTCTTGGTGTCGACTGTGGTCAGCGAAATCTCCTGCACGCGCCAGACATCTCCGTTGGCCCGCATGTTGACGTAAACCACGCGAGTGGGGAACCATCGCCCGCCGGGACATTTGCGCACGCCGGTTATTTCAATGCGCGAGCTGCGACCATCGTTGAGCAGATATTCCCGCCTGACGGGCAGGAAACCGCGGTCCGGATCGAAATGGTACGTCAGGCACGCCGATTCGCGCTTGCACTGGACCACTATCCGCTTGCCGCCTTTGACTTTCTCCGTGCGAAGGAGGCTCCACTTACCCAACTTGCCGTCCAGCATCCATCGGCCGGGATTCGATGTTATCGTCGGTCCCAGACCGCCCAGAGCCCATGGCGTGCCCCGCGGAGAGAGACCGTCGATGAGTTCGTCGATGCGTTTGGGGCCCATGAGATTGACAACGAAGTCCGGATTGTAGGTAAGAGCCCGAACGCCGTCAGTGAGGTATCCCCTTGCACTGAGCGGTATCGCGGCGACGTAGCCCTTCTGACCGCCGATGTCGGTTGGTTTGGGATTGGCTTTGGAGTCGGTCTGGGCGGTCTTGGCTTTCTTGTCGATTACGCGCATATAGCAGATGTTCTTGCCATTGATGATCCATTTGCACGATGCGGTCAGGACGCGTTTGGTTGGACCGTTCTTCACCGCATCTTTCAGGCTGGGCGCCGAGCCGATGCGATAGAGGAACTCGCAGCGGAACGACTTGAACCCCGCTCGATTCTTAAGATAACCTTCTGCGACCTCCTTCAATTTGAGCGGACGTTTCGGAGCCTTGTTATCGGCCCGGGCGGAAAGGACAAGCAGCGGAATAACCAACAGGCCGCACACGGCGAGATGACCGAACGAGATTCGGCGGTTCATGATCGCTCCTGATTATCGGACGTCAGGTTGTAGCATTAAGCTACCAGTTTCAACCGTTATGCCAAAGAGAAAAACATCGATAAGGAACACTATGGAACCCAAACGCTGCCAGTGGTGCCTGGGCGATCCTCTCTACGTGGAATATCACGACATTGAATGGGGGGCGCCTGTGGTCGATGACGTACGGCTCTTTGAGATGTTGATTCTCGAAGGCGCCCAGGCCGGGCTCAGTTGGCTGACGATATTGAAGAAGCGTCAGGGGTATCGAAAGGCGTTCGCCGACTTCGACTTCGAGACAGTCGCGAGATTCAGCCCCAGGCGGATAGAGAAGTTGCTGCTGAATCCCGAGATTGTCAGGAATCGCCTGAAAGTCGAATCGGCCGTTCGCAACGCACGCGCCGTAATGCGCATTTGCGAGTCTCACGGGTCGCTCAGCGAGTTCCTGTGGCGATACGTTGAGGGCGAACCGATACAGAACGCCTGGACGTCGATGGATGAAATGCCATCGCGAACCGACCGATCCGATTCAATGAGCAAGGATCTGAAGAAACTCGGGTGCAACTTCGTAGGCTCAACGATCTGCTATGCTTTCATGCAGGCCGTCGGAATGGTTAACGATCATCTGACGTACTGCTTTCGACATGAGATGCTGAAGAACTCCGAACGATAGAACGTTTCACTGCAAGTCATCCGAGCACGCCGGCCAGCAGCAGCCTGGCGGCCGCCTTGTCGGGGATGCGCCCGCGGACGGCTGAGTCTATATCCCCCAGTGCGAACGCCGGGATCGCCGCACCCACGCATGACGGGCATCCGTCTTCGCAGGCGCAGTCGTCGATTACTGTCTTGATAGTACCGAGGATTTCGGCGAAGCGGTCCAGGCATCGTTTGGCGTAGCCCATTCCGCCCGGATAGCGATCGTACAGGAAGAGCGCATCGGAGCCCAGGCAACTGGCGTCGACCACGGCGCCGATGTCCTGGGCGTCGCACATAACGTACATAGAGGCGACCTCAACCAGCACGTTTGCTATCCCGACCAGCGCCTCGCCGACCTGCATGTCGCGGGCCTGCAGTTCTTCGACGAGTTTAGTCGGCGGGCGGAACCACATCGCCACGGATTCAAGCGTTTGGGCGGGCAGGTCGAGTTTCTCAAACCCCAGCGAGTCGCGCGAGTGGAATCGGATCTTCTTGAACATCGGTATCGTGGTCGTGACCGTAACATCGCCGAATCCCAACTTCGCATCACTCCAGTCGGACGTTTCATCTTCTTCGTCGATGCGAATCTGGGAACTCTGCACCGACTGGGTGTAGTAATCCAGATCCAACCGCTCGACAAATGCGATCTTCTGATCGATGTCCAACCGCTGGACGAAATACGTCTCAGCTGCGTGAATGTACACCGCGTGGTCGTGCAATTGACCGAGCGCGCTTATCTCGCTGACCGTGCCGATTACCCGCTCGGCGTCGGTTATGTCCTGGATGGTGTAGACTGGTCCGGCGATGTTGCGGAGGTTGACCTCTGCGGCTGGGTAGTCGCTGGATGAGAAATACCAGTTCTCGTCTATCTGCTTGACGCACTGATCTTCTTCGAGCAGGTCCAGGATCGTTTCGGCGTACGGCCCGAATGCGTCAGCATCGTCGGGAGTAAGGGGCAATTCGTGGGCTCCGCATCTGAGGTGCCCTACGACTATGTGGGGGTTGTCCGGGTCGACGACGGCCTGTTCGGGGTTCTGCGCGAAGAGGTACTGCGAGTGCATCATCAGGTACTGGTCGAGCGGTGCGTTCTGGGCGATCAGAAAAACGATCGACTCGTCCAGTCCGCGTCCGGCGCGTCCGGCCTGCTGCCACATGCTTGCGATCGTACCCGGGTATCCGACCAGTATGCACGCATCCAGCGAGCCGATGTCGATTCCGAGCTCCAGTGCGTTTGTGCTGGATAGACCAAGGAGTTCACGCTGGCTGAGTTTGCGTTCGATCTCCCGGCGCTCAGCCGGCAGGTATCCGCCCCGATACGCTGCGACAGATTCGCCCAATTTTCGCGAAATCATGCGAAGTCTGTCCCGCGAGTTCTTGAAGATAAGCTCCGCCGCCAATCGCGTGCGTGTAAATGCGATGGTCTGAACGCCTTCTTTCACCAGCGACGTAAGCAGGTGTATCGCCTCCCAGATCGGGCTTCGCCTGTCGCCTCCGGCGCGCCAGTTGTCGTTCTGTCCGCGTGCGGCGGTTTCCAGGGGCGGGGGGTTCCAGAGTACGAATCTTCTGGGCCCGCGGGGAGCTCCGTCGTCATTTACGAGTTCCAGTTCCCTGCCGCAGATGCGTTCGGCGTGTTTGCGGGGGTTGTCTATGGTGGCTGAGCAGCATACGAACTGCGGGTCGGACCCGTAGTGCTTGCATATCCGCTTGAGGCGCCTCATTACGTTGGCCAGGTGCGAACCGAACACGCCTCGGTACGCGTGGAGTTCATCGATCACTACGTACTTCAGATTGGCGAAGAAGCGGTTCCATCGCGCGTGGTGGGGCAGCACGCCCTGGTGGAGCATGTCGGGATTGGTCAGCACGATATTGCCAGCGTTGCGGAGCTTGCGTCTAAGCGGGGTGGGGGTGTCGCCATCGTACGTCCCCGCCAGGAAGTCAACGCCCTCAACACTCTCGCCAAGGCGCCCGACGGCCTTGAGCTGATCCTGGGCCAGAGCCTTGGTCGGATACATCATCAGCGCGGTTGCAAGCGGGTCGTCCATCAGCGTTTGGACGATGGGGATATTGTAGCACAGCGTTTTCCCGCTGGCGGTCCCGGTGACAATCACCACGCTCCAGCCGGAGTTTATCAGGTCAATGGCCCGAGCCTGATGGCAGTAGAGTTCCGATATCCCTTCGCCGGCAAGTGCGGCCTCGACAGCGGGAGCCAACCCGTTTGCGACGTGGGCGAACCTGGCCTCGCGGGCGGGCAGTTGCTCGATATGGGCGACCTGGCCGCGGAAAAACTCCCTGCCGTCCAGCCGCTTAATAAATGTCTGAGCATCCATGCGAAAATCCTGTCGATATTGTCCGTATCGCAAGATACTATCACGGTCGCGGGCTCATTGCCACTTGCCGGCGGCCATTTACCTTGATCGCCGGGAACTGAAGCGGTCTCGGGTGAATCTAATGTTTGAAAAACGGTGGTTCTTCATGGGCTATTCAAGAGCGGCTGGGATTCTGGTGATTGCCTGTTTCTGGGCGCCCGTGGGGGAGGTTTCGGGCGGTGAGCCTGCCGGCAGGTGGCCTTCGAAGGGTCTGGTTGCGATGTGGTCGGGCCAGGGCAATGCGGCCGATTCGGTGGGCAAGAATCACGGGCGCGCCTCGAGCGGAGTTAAGTACGCGCCGGGGATTTCAGGGCTGGCGTTCAAGCTGGACGGCAAGGGCGCTCACATTAACGTCGGTAGCCCGGCGGGAGTGCAGGTCACGGGCGATCAGACGATTGCGATGTGGCTGAAACCCGAACGACTCGGTGTCCGCCTGAATCCCCTGGCCAAGGCCTACGGTGGCGAAATGGCTATCACGCTCGGGTCGAGCGGCGAGTTGGCTTATTATTACGGAATAAGTGGGCGGAACGCCGAAGCCTACGACCTTTTCCACCTGCAGGGTCACTGGGTTCCGGTCGGCAGGTGGACGCACATTGCGGCGGTTCGCGACTTCAAGACCCGCAAGCTGCGATGGTACGTCAACGGTGTGATGAAGCTGTCCCGTGAAGCCAAATTCAACAAAGCCAGGGCCTCGAGTCTGCCGCTATATATTGGCAAGGGTCACGCCGGGAATTACTGCGGCCTGATCGATGAAGTGTGTATCTGGGGGCGGGCGTTGAGTGCGGCTGAGGTCGCTTCGGTTGTCGCGTCGGTTCCGCCGGCCGCTCCGGTGGTTCCGAGGGACGCCAAGCAGGACAATATTCGTCTGTTTGACCGCAGCGTGCTGCTTGGGACGATCCAGGCTCAAGACTGGTCGATTACGACGTCATACGGGAAGTTCAAAATACCCGTCGCCCGAGTTGTGGGATTTGCATCGATGGTTACTTCGCCCGGTCCGGCCAGTCGGCCCGTTGCTGCGGACGTCCGAATACTCCTGGTTGACGGGCAGGTGCTTGTGGGAAGGCTTGGCGAATCGCAGGTGCAACTCAAACTCCCCAACGGGCAATTGCTGAAGGTTCCCATCGCCCTGATCAGGCAGTGCGGTTATCGGATCACCCCGGAAAAACCCGCCTGCGTGGGTGAAGTTCGAAACGCCGACAAGAGATTTCCCGCAACCGCCGTCCTTCGCAACGGAGATTATCTGGCGTGGGGCAGTTCGGATATGAAAATGCGATTCGATTCAGTTTATGGGCTGCTGGACCTCAATCCGCGTATCGTGGCGAGTATTGCTTCGGCGGGCGACAACAGGTGGTGTGTGGGCCTGAAGGACTCTTCATTGATTATGGGCTCCCTGGCGGAAGGCAAGCTGAAGTTGAAACTTCAACTCGGCAAGGAGATCAGCGTTCGAAATCGCAGCATTGTGTATCTGACCTGTCGCGGCGCTGTGTCCAAACCAACGAATGCGACCACCATAGTGTTGAGCCACGGCGACAGCCTGGCCGGTGCGTTGAGCGACAAAGTACTGACTGTTCGGACCGTGGAGGGCAAGATTCATATGCCGATGGCCGACGTCTGGATGGCCGAAGCGCAGGCCAACGGTACGGCGAAACTCACCATGCAGAATCTAACGGTCCTGAGATGTCAACTTCTGGACGACAACCTGGACATGGTGCTGGATTCAGGATTCAAGTTCTCAGTGCGGACCGACCGAATCGTTTCGATCACGGCGCCCCAGAAGACGCCCGCCGATCTTATCGCGAAGATCGAAGCGATCGTTAAGGAGTTGGGCGGTCCGTCAGAGGCCAAACGCAAGGCCGCCGCGAAGAAGCTGATAGCGATGGGCAAGGGCGTACTGGTCGTGCTGAAGCGTCATAGCAACAGCAAGAACTCGGCGATCAGCAAGGGCGTCAAGGAAGTGATCGACACGCTCGAAGGCAAGCGTATGCTCCTGATATGGCCCGAAGAACGTTATCAGAAATGAGCCGAATATTATCCCGGACCAATGGGGGGATCATAGGGAATTGGCGGACTTATTTCTATCGCGAGGGAACTGCGGCGGGATGGCGGTAGTCTAATATTCGAGAGATAATGAACTGAGATGGATTGTTTGAAAACGGTTGATATTATTGGAATCGCCTGTTTGTGGGTGTTTGCGGCGTCAGCGTCGCCGGCGGGGGGGGATGTCTCTGGGCGTAACTTGCCTTCAAAGGGTTTGGTTGCGATGTGGTCGGGCCAGGGCAATGCGGCCGATTCCGCGGGTGAGAATCACGGGCGCGCCTCGGGCGGAGTTAAGTACGCGCCGGGGATTTCAGGGCTGGCGTTCAAGCTGGACGGCAAGGGCGCCCACATCAACATCGGCAGCCCGGCGGCCTTGCAGATCACGGGCGATCAGACGATTGCGATGTGGCTGAAACCCGAGCGGCTTGGTGTGAGGCGGAATCCTATCGCCAAGGCCTACGGTGGGGAAATGACCATCACCCTTGAAATAGACGGCGGGTTGACCTATTTCTACGGAACGCACGGTCGCAACGCCCATCCGTACGACCACTTTCTCTTGTCGGGTAATGTCGTCAAGATCGGCAGGTGGACGCATGTTGCGGTGGTTCGGGACTTCAAGACCCACAAGCTGCGATGGTACATCAACGGCATCTTGAAGCTGACCCGCGACGCGAGATACGACAAGGCCAGGGCGTCAAACCTGCCGCTGTATATCGGCAGGGGTTACCTCAATACCTACTGCGGTCTCATCGACGAGGTGTGTATATGGAACCGTGCATTGAGTGAGACCGATATTGGCGCCGTGGTCGCGTCGGCGCCGCAGGCGGCTCCGGTGATTCTGCGGAATGCGAAGTTGGACAACATTCGCCTCCTTGACGGCAGCGTGCTGTTTGGGACGTTCCAGAATCAAGACTGGTCTATCACCACGCTATACGGGAAGTTTAAAGTCCCCGCGGATCGCGTTGTGGGGCTCGCATCCAGGATTATTACGCCCGCGGCGACCAGCCAGCCGGTTGCGACGGATGTTCGAATGCTTCTGGTTGACGGGCAGGTCCTTGTCGGCAGGATCACCGAGCCGCATATCCAACTCAAGCTCACCGGCGGGCATATGCTGAAGATCCCTCTTGATCAGACCAGGCAGTGCGCTTATCGCATCAGCGCGAAGAAGCCCGCCGGCGCGGGCGAAGCCCGCAAGGCCGACGCGAAATTCCCCGCCACGGTTGTTTTGAGCAGCGGCGATCATTTGGTATGGAACTGTTCCGGAACGAGAATCCGATTCAAATCACTTTACGGACCACTCGATATCAGGGCGGAGATCGTATCGAGCATCGCTCCGGCTGGAAGCAATATGTGGCGCGTGAGTCTGAAGGACTCCTCATTGATTCAGGGGACTATGGCGTCTGGGGAATTAAAATTGAAACTCGAACTCGGCAAGGAGATCAGCATTCCAAGCCGCAACATTATGCACCTGACCATGTCCGGCGCCATTACCAAACCGACCGATTCGACTGCGGTTTTGCTCAGGGGCGGTGACTTCCTGGTCGGCAGGTTGAGCGACAAAGTCCTGATCGTTCGGACCGCGTATGGCACGGTGAATATCCCGACCGCTGACGTATGGGCAATAGAATCTCCGGCCAATGGCGCGGCGAAACTCACCATGCAGAATCTGACGGTCCTGAGAGGCCAATTGATGGACAAGACTCTGGATGTGGTCCTGGCTTCGGGGCTCAAGCTTTCGGTCAGGGCCGACCGGATCATCTCGGTCACCGCGCCCCGCAAGCTGCCGACTGAGATTGTCCGGAAGATCGAAGCGCTCATCAAGGAATTGGGCGATACTTCGGCGACGAAACGCAAAGCCGCCGTGAAGAAGCTGGTGGCGATGGGGAAGGGTGTAATCGTCGTGCTGAAGCGTCACAGCAACAGTAAGAACGCGACGATCAGAAAGGGCGTCAAAGAAGTGATTGGCGCCCTCGAAGGCACGCATCTGATTCTGGTAAAGCCGGAGATCATTATTCAGGACGAGGTTGAGTTGGATATCCTCCGTAATTAGTAGCGAGATCATATGAAAGCGGTTAGCGTTATTGTAATTGCCTGTTTCTGGGCGTCGTCTGCGTTTGGCGGCCCGTACGATCGCAACTGGCCTTCAGAGGGCCTGGTGTCAAAGTGGTCGGGTGAGGGCAACGCGAAGGACTCAACGGGCGAGCACCATGGCAGGGTTGTCGGGGCGGTCAAGTACGCCAAGGGTGTGTCCGGCCGGGCGTTCGATCTGGACGGCAGGGCGTATATCGATATGGGCAACCCCGCAGGGTTGCGGGTAACGGGCAATCAGACGGTTGCGATGTGGTTGAAACCAGCGAGGCTCGGTGTTCGGCAGAATCCCCTTTCCAAGGCCTACGGTGGTGAAATGACCTTCACCCTCGAACCGACCGGCGTGTTGAACTACTACTACGGGATGGGCGGCGGCAATTCCGAACCGTACACCAGCTTCACCAGTGGGAAGTGGTTCAAGGTCGGAAAGTGGACACACGTTGCGGTGGTTCGCGACTTCAAGGCTCGAAAAATACGATTCTATGTAGATGGTGTGCTGAGGAACGAAGGCGCGCCGGGATTTACGAAGACCAAGGCGTCAGGCCTGCCTATGTATATCGGTAAGGGCTACGTTAATAACTACAAGGGGTTGGTCGACGAGGTGTGTATCTGGAATCGGGCGTTGGACGCCTGGGAAATTTCTGCGGTGGTGGGGGCGGTCCCGCTGACTGTTTCGTCAATCTCTCGGGACGTAAAACTCGACAGTGTTCGCACGCTTGACGGCAGCGTGCTGCTTGGGGCGATCGAGAAGAAAGACTGGTCGATTACAACGTCCTACGGGAAGTTCAAGATCCCCGCGGCCCGCGTTGTGGGATTCTTATCGAAACCTGTCGCCCCCGCGGCGACAAGCCGACCTGCCGCGCCGCACATCCGAATGGTTTTGACTGACGGGCAAGTGTTGGCCGGCAGGCTTTCAGTTCCGCTGGTGCAATTGAAGTTGCCCGGCGGACAGATGCTGAAGATCCCCATCGCCCAGATCAGGCAGTGCGGTTATCGCATCGGCCCGGAAAAGCCCGCAGGTGCGGTCGAATTCCGCAAGGTCGACGAGAGATTCCCCGCTACGTCCGTGCTCAACAGCGGCGATCTTCTGTTATGGGACAGTTCCGGCGCGACAATTCGATTCAAGTCGGCCTGTGGAATGCTGGATCTCCGCCCTGAGATCGTCTCGAGTATCGCCGCGGCAAGAAACAATACCTGGCGTGCGAATCTGAAGGATTTCTCGTCGATTACCGGGTTCCTGGCGTCTGAGGAGTTGAAGTTGAAGCTCAAACTTGGCAAGGAGATAAGCGTTCCAAGCCGCAATGTCGCATTCCTGAGCTTTTCCATCGCCATCGCCAAACCGCCCGATGCGACTACGATGCTGCTGCGCAATGGCGACCGCCTGTCAGGCAAGCTGGTCGATAAACAACTGGCTGTTCAAACCGACTACGGTTCGGTGAAGGTTGCAACCGCGGGTGTCTGGAAGATTCTCCGCCAGGCCGACGGCGAGGCGGAATTGACCATGCAGAACTTGACGGTTCTGCGAGGCAAACTGACGGCTGGGAGTTTGGCGATGATCCTTGGCTCGGGAGTAAAACTCGGCGTCCCGGTCGACCAGATTGGCTCAGTCACATTTCCGCGAAAGATCCCGGCGGATCTTGTCGCGAAGATCGAGGCGCTCATCAAGGAGTTGGGCGACGAGTCAGCGGCCAAACGCAAGGCGGCCTCGCAGAAGCTGATAGCGATGGGGAAGGACATACTCGTCGTGCTGAAGCGTCATAGCAACAGCAAGAACTTGGCGATTAACAAAGGTGTCAAAGCAGTGATCGACACGCTCGAAGGCAAAGTCAAGCCCAAGACCACAATACAGTTGTATCGCAATGGAATTGACATTCCGATACCGGTTACTTCTGTCGGTGGGAACTTCAGCGGTAGTGTGAGAGTCTAATGTCTCAAAGACGGTGAACCTGGATGGACTATTTGAAAGCGGCTGGGATTTCTGTAATTGTGTGTTTGTGGGCGCTTGCGGCTTCGGTGTCGTCGGCGGCGGGGGGGATTTACGATCACAACTGGCCTTCCGGCGGCATGGTGTCGAGGTGGTCGGGCGAAGGGAATGCGAAGGACTCAGCGGGCAAGCACCATGGCAGGGTTGTCGGGGCGGTCAAGTATGCCAAGGGTGTGTCCGGCAGGGCGTTTGACCTCGACGGCAGGGCGTATATCGATATGGGCAACCCCGCAGGGTTGCGGATAACGGGCAATCAGACTATTGCGTTGTGGTTCAAGCCGGCGAGGCTTGGTCTCCGACAGAATCCCCTGGCCAAGGCTGTTGGCGGGGAAGGGGTTATTAACGTTGAACCGAGTGGTTCGGTGAATTACTACTATGGTGTAAGCGGGGGCAGGAACACCCCCTACGACAACATATCCGCCTGGACGGGCGCCGAGGTTGGCAAGTGGACGCACGTTGCGCTGGTCAGGGACTTCAAAGCCCGCAAGTTGCGATGGTATGTCAACGGTGTGCTGAAGGCGGAGAAGGTTCCCAAATTCACCACCGCCAAGGCGTCAAACCATCCGCTATACATCGGCAAGGGTTACGTTGAGAACTTCAGCGGGCTGATCGATGAGGTGTGCATCTGGAACCGAGCATTGACTGCGGCGGAGATTTCCGCGGTGGTCTCGTCGGTCCCGCTGCGCGTGCCGATAGTTCCTCGGAACGCAAAGCTGGACTGTGTTCGCCCGCTCGACGGCAGCGTGCTGCTTGGGACGATCGAGAAGAAAGACTGGTTGATTACAACGTCGTACGGGAAGTTCAAGATCCCCGCAGCCAGAGTTGTGGGGTTCGTATCGAAGGTCGCCCTCGGCGCTGCGACAAGCCAGCCTGCGGCGCCGCATGTTCGCATGGTTCTGACTGACGAACAGGTGTTGGCTGGCAGGCTCGCGGCTCCGGTGGTGCAACTGAAGTTGCCCGGCGGGCAGACACTGAAGATTCCCGTCGCCCTGATCAAGCAGTGCGGTTATCGCATAAGTCCGGAGAAGCCCGCCGCAGTCGACAAGGCCGACAAGAAGTTCTCCGCAATGGCAATGCTCGGCAGCGGCGACCGCCTGGCTTGGGACAGTTCGACGATGACAATACGACTCAAGTCAACCTGCGGGATGCTGGATATCCGTTCGGAGTCCATCGCGTCGATCGCGATGATGCGAAATGGTCTATGCCGGGTGGATATGAAGGACTACTCGTATATTCTTGGGACTCCGGCTGAGGCGAAGCTGAAATTGAAACTCAAACTCGGCGAGGAGATAAGTCTCCCATATCGCAACATAACGTTCCTGGACCTGCCCGCTGAGATTGTCGAACCGACCGAGGCGACTACGGCGATACTGACCAGCGGCGACCGCCTGGTCGGCCGGTTGGGCGAGAAGCGACTGGCTGTTCGGACCGATTACGGCTTGGTGGGCGTTCCGACCGCGGATGTCTGGATAGTTCGGCGCCAGGACGACGGCGGGTCGGAATTGACCATGCAGAACTTGACGGTCCTCAGAGGCAAGCTTTCGGCCGGGAGTTTGAAGATGCTCCTTGCTTCAGGAATAGAACTTACCGTTCCAGGCGACAAGATCGACTCAATTACATTTCCGCGAAAGATCCCGGCGGATCTTGTCGCGAAGATCGAGGCGCTCATCAAGGAGTTGGGCGACGAGTCAGCAGCCAAACGCAAGGCCGCCTCGCAGAAACTGATCGCGATGGGCAAGGATATACTCGTTGTGCTGAAGCGCCCCCGCAATGGCGCCAGCCGGGAAGTCATTCAAGGTGTCAAGAAAGTGATCGACACGCTCGAAAACAAGGCCGCACGCGTACTATGGCGGAAGAGTATTACCGTAAACGGGACGGATGTTCGGTTGATATTTGAAGGTGGCGAGCTTCCAGTAATACGCGATTAGCGAGGTTTGCGGGGCTTCTTGCGGAGTTTTCTGGCGCGTGAGGCCAGTGAATCGCCTAACTTTATGTGCTCGACTGGTTCGGGCTGGTCTTGCGAATGAGCCTCCTGCTGCTGGGCGTCGGTGACAGTTCTTTCCGGCTGGTCGGGTTTGCCCGGAAACGCGGTCGGCGGCATGCTGGGTCCGGTGACCTTGTCGGTCATGTGCGGGCCTTTGGGCTCCATTGCGTCGAGTTGCGTGGTGCGCATCTTCTTGGCCAGCCGTTTGCGGAACTGCTTTCCGAATTCCTTTTGCGTGGTTCGGCGGGCCGCGGCGTCTGGTGTTTCGACGTTGTCGGCGGGTTCCGCCGCCCCTTCGGGCGCTCGGGGTTCTATCGGATGGAACACCTGGGGCTGACGCAGTTGTTCCAGTCTGCGACGCAGGTCGCATCGCAGGCGAACGGTCCGGGCTTCATCGCTGTCGGTAAGGCTTCCGCAGTCGGGGTTGTCCAGGTTGTCGCCCTTGCCGAGAAGGCTTTCGAGTATCATCAGCGATGACGCCTTGGAGGGCACCCATGCTTCGTGGCGGTCGACGTACCAATCGTTGTATTGGCGGGCAGGCTTGCCCACGCAGCACGGGCAGCCGTCATCGCACGAGCAGTTTGCGATGTGGTCCAGCACCATGGGCATGAGAATGTGAAGGTTCTCGTACGCCTTGGCGGTGAAGCCCAGCCCGTGAGGGTAGCGTTCGTAAATGAAGATCGACTGCCACTCCGAGTTCACCGACCCGATCGAGTGCGAAAAATCCAGCGTGTCGCACGTCATCAGCAGGGGAAGGAGCATGCGCATGGCGTATCCGATCCCGGGCAGCCCCGAATGCTCGAGACCCGCCTCAAGCACGCGGGCCATCAGATCCTCCGGCGGTACGATCCACACGCCCATGGTTTCGAGCACCATAGTCGGTAGTTTGAGTTCGTGGCGGCTGATGGCGTCGAGTTCGTAGAATTGGACTTTTTCGAACGCGTAGGTGTTGAAGTACGCGGTGACTTCGCCCCAGAACGCCTGTCCCGTCCCGAATGGTTTTCGCCTCATAATGTGGTCTACGTGGTGAATGTCCGTACCGCCCAGCGGGTCGGTGTAGTAGCTGACATCCTGGCGTTTCAGGCTTGCGATGTTCCTGTCGAGATCAAGATCGAGAACGAGATAGGTTTCGCCCCGGTGCATGTAGACTGCGCCGGGATGCACGATGGGCTCGGCGTCGTAGCGGTCTATCTCGCCGAATACTTCGCCCGTTTCGGCGTCGGTGAGCAGTACGTTGGCTTCTACGGCTCCGCGGAGGGGCGTTTCATGTTGGGGTGTTTCGTCCGATGCGTGATACCACCGGTCCGCAACACGCTTGATTTTGCAGTTGCCCTCGAGAACATCCAGAACGGTCTCGGCGTCGGGCCCGAACTGTTGAGTTTCGGATTGTTCCAGGGGCAGTTCGTGGGCGGCGCACCTGAGGTGTCCCAGCGTTACGAAAGGGTTGTCCGGCTCGATCACCGCCTGTTCGATAGGGCGGTCGAAGAGGTATTCCGGATGGGTCATGATGTACTGGTTTACAGTAGTGTCCATCCCTATCAGGATGATAAGGGCGTCTCGATCGCCTCGCCCGGCGCGTCCCGACTGCTGAATGAAGCTGGCTAGCGTTCCGGGGTATCCGACAACTATGCACGCATCGAGCGCTCCGACGTCGATGCCCAGTTCCAGCGCGTTGGTGGTCGATACGCCCAGAAGCTCTCCGCTGAAGAGCCTTCGTTCGATTTCCCTTCGCTCAGCCGGAAGGTATCCGCCTCGATAGGGGCTCACTTTTTCGGCGAGATGGGGCGCCGCCGCTTCCAGACGCTCGGTTACGTAGCGGTGGATCATCTCGGCGGTCATGCGGGACTTGGCGAACGTAATGGTGGATATCTCCCGTCTGACGAGTTCGGCCATTAGCTCGTGCGCTTCGACGTTTGAACTCTTGCGGGACCGCCAGTTGGTGTTGCGGCGTTTGGGGGGATTCCAGAATACGTATGTCCGTCGCCCGCGAGAGCTTCCGTCGGTGTCGATGAGTTCAAACTCTCGCCCGGTAAGTTCGCATGCAAGCTCGCGCGGATTCGCAATCGTCGCCGAGCACGCCGCCAGCAGGGGGACCGCGCCGTAATGATCCCACAACCGTTCGAATCGCCGGAGCATATTGGCGACATGCGCTCCGAACACGCCGGAATATGCGTGCAGTTCATCCAGCACGATGAATCTCAACCCCGCCAGGAATTCGGCCCATCGTCCGTGTTGAGACATCAGCGACGCATGCAGCATGTCGGGATTGGTGAAGATCACCGACGCGTTGCTGCGAAGCTTTCGCCTGAGATCGGCGGGGGTGTCGCCGTCGTACACGCCCGCAAGGACGCCCCTGGCGCCGGCGGCGTCCAGCGCCCGACGAAACGCCTTGAACTGATCCTGACACAGCGCCTTGGTGGGGAACATGAGTATCGCTCGTGCAGCCGGATCGCTCAGCAGCGTTTCAATCAGCGGTATCTGATAGCATAGGCTTTTTCCGGACGCTGTTCCCGTCGCTACAACTACGTTGTTTCCGTTGCGAAGCGAGTCTATAGCGGCCGCCTGATGTGAATAGAGCTGTTCGATCCCGGACGCGGCGAGTATGTTCCCTGCGGCGTCGCTGAGTGGTTGTGCGGTTTGAGCGTAACGGGCCTCTCGCCGAGAGACCTGGTGTACGTATACGATCTGGTCCGCATAGCTGCTGCTTGAGCGAATCTCATCTAGAAAGCGATCAACATCCATGTTATCTGCTCGAAAAGTTAGGTATATGTTAACCTGTTGCGGTTTGGGCGGCAAGCTTAAGCATTACGCCATTTTTCCATCGGAATTCAAAGCAGTTATGCCGATGAATCCAGTGTGAACGTGGATTTAAGGAGAGCGAAATGATCATAGGCGCGCCTCGAGAGACCAAGCCCGACGAGTATCGAGTAGGGCTCCTTCCGGTTGGAGTCGAACTGCTTGTCGGGGACGGACACACCGTACTGGTTGAGTCCCGAGCCGGGCGAGGAAGCGGGTTCCCCGATCAGGCCTACGAGCGGGTCGGCGCCGAGATTGTCGATACGGCGGGGGATGTCTTTCGGCGGGCCGACATGCTGGTGAAGGTCAAGGAGCCCCAGCCGGACGAGATTGAAATGCTTGCCGAAGGTCAGGTCGTATTCACGTATTTCCATTTCGCCTCATCGCTTGAACTAACCAGCGGTTGCCTGTCGGCGGGGATCGATGCGGTGGCGTACGAGACGTTGCGCGACGACTCAGGCCGCCTTCCGCTGCTCACCCCAATGAGTGAAGTGGCCGGTAAGATGGCCGTTCAGGAAGGCGCCAAGTGTCTCGAAAGACCGATGATGGGCCGGGGCATCCTTCTGGGCGGAGTGCCCGGTGTTGAACCGGCGAGCGTTCTCGTGCTGGGTGCGGGCGTGGTTGGCTCCAATGCAGCCCGTCTTGCCGCCGGGCTTGGCGCCAGTGTCGTACTGATGGACATCGACCTCGACCGCCTGCGGTATATGGCCGAGGTCATGCCCGCCAACGTGATGACCATCCATTGCGATCCGCACTCGGTGGCGGAGTACGTTGCGGCGGCTGATCTGGTGATAGGCGCCGTTCTGATCCCCGGCGCACTAGCTCCGAGACTGCTCACTGCGGATCTGGTGGCCCGGATGAAACCGGGATCAGTGATTGTCGACGTTTGCATAGACCAGGGCGGATGCGCCGAAACATCTCGTCCGACCACGCACGGTGATCCGACGTACGTAGTCGACGAGGTCGTTCACTATTGCGTGTGCAACATGCCCGGTGCGGTGGGGCGAACGTCCAGCCAGGCGCTGTGCAACGCGACTCTTCCGTACGTTCGCCAGCTTGCGGGGCTTGGCGTTGAAGAATTCGCCAACCAGAGCCCGGGGCACGCCGACGCGATAAACATGCGATACGGAAAGCTGACCAACGCTGCGGTCGCTGAAGCGTTTGAAGGCAAATTGACGTGATCTACTCGGCTGGAAGGTGAATCATAAGTTCGGCCAGCGTTATCAGGTCTAATCTGTTGTGCTCCAATGTGCTGACCATGTGGCGCGCGTCGCCTGAGTGAACGTAGTCGTGGTAGGCTTGCGGGATTGCGTGGCCGGGGATGTCGCCGGTGCGGTGTCGCCCGCAGATGTGGGCCTCCAGCGTTTGCAGCTTGCAGTTGGGGAGTTTGTCCTTCCAGGCTCGTCGCGAAACGTGCAGCAGGTCCAGGTGCGGTCCGTCGAATGCGAAGCTCACGCCCGCGGCTGCGGCGCGGGCTCGCATGTAAGGAAGATCGAAACTCTTACCGTTGAACGACACCAGCATTTTCTTTCCGACGAGGCAGTCGGCGAACATTGAGATGATCGGGCGCTCCTCGGAGTAATCGCGGGCGAAGAACTGTTTGGTGGCCAGCCCTCCGTCAGCCCAGACCATCACGCCGATCAGGAACACCGGCGAACTGGAAAGCCCGGTGGTTTCGAGATCGAAAAATGCGAGATCCTCCGGTTCAAGGTCGTCTCCCGCCAGCGGGTCGGCTCGCAGAAGATGCCCTCGCAGCGGTCCGGAAGGGTCGTCTATCGCGGTGAGAAACGCCGTCGACAGCGCCGCTTCGTCTCCGCTCGATGCGTTCAGGCTCGATTCGACCAGGAACGAGTACCCGCCGTCAGGCCCGCGAGTTTCCCGCCCGTCCACCGAGTCGCAGAGTTTCACCGCCTGGTTTGAGACGGATGCCTGGAACTCCCGCGTCGGTGTGTCGCTGGAAACGTCGCGCCGGTATACGATCGGTTGGCGGACAGGCGGATCGAGATGCGAAGCGAGCTTCAACTTCTCAGCCGCCGAATGTCGGCGCCGTAAGCTCTTGCGCAACTGCTCGATATCAATCTTATCGGCGCACATGTAGTTTCCAGATCGAGACTCCGATATCCTAACAAAACACGTACCGTCAGGCAACACCGCACTGGTCCGCGCGGGCTTTTTGGCTTGACGGATGCGGGGAGTGTGACTAGTATAAGAGCTTGGCATCTAGAGCGCGTGAGGGTACTGGCCCTGCGATCGCGCGGCAACCTGTTGCAGTCGCCCGACTGCAATAAGGTGCCACAGCCAGCCCGAAAGGGATTGATGTGGTTTGAGCGGTCGCGGGAGACTTTCCCGCGGCGGCGTCGAGCAATATAAGAACTCTCGGCCGTATGTCGACACGTTTTTGCTCCAACACCACATCAGCATACTCTTGTTACGGTTACGTATTATGAACGCAGGCGACAACAGTTTTGAGAGCAGCGATACAGGGCGCAGCGGAGCACCCCTGCAGCACGCCCAATCGATTACGTTTGAAGGTCCTATTGAACTGGACCGCGGCGAGTCGTTACCGGAAGTGACGGTGGCGTACGAGACGTACGGTAGTCTTAACGAGGCTCGAGACAACGCTGTCTGGATATGCCACGCGCTGTCCGGCGATTCGCACGTCGCCGCCCACGACGATTCAGACGATCCGGGTTGGTGGGATATTGCAGTTGGCCCGGGCAAAGCGATTGACACCGACAAGTACTTCGTGATCTGCCCGAATATACTCGGCGGTTGTCGCGGGACCACCGGGCCCAACAGCATAGACCCGACAACGGGCGATCGCTACGGACAGAGCTTCCCGACCATTACCATAAACGATATGGTGGACGTCCACCGCCGCCTCCTGGACCATCTCGGGATCGATAAGCTCCTGGCGGTTACGGGCGGGTCTCTCGGCGGACAGCAGACGCTCTGCTGGGCTGCGAGATATCCCGAACGAGTAAAGGGTGTTGTCCCGATGGCCACTTCGGGAAGGTTGTCGAGCCAGGGGATGGCGTTTAACGTGGTGGGGCGAAATGCCATTCGGCGCGATCCGGAATTTCACGACGGGCAGTACTACGATTATCCCAACGGTCCGCAGGTTGGGTTGGCGCTGGCGAGGATGATCGGGCACATAACTTACCTGTCGAAAGAATCAATGCACCAGAAGTTCAGCGAGACTCGCACCCAGCCCAGACATCTGGACGCCGAATTCGAGGGACATTTTTCGGTGGGTTCGTATCTTGGATTCAAAGGCTCCGAGTTCGTCGAGCGGTTTGACGCCAACAGTTACATTACGCTGTCGATGGCGATGGATCTGTTTGATCTCGGTGCGACGGTCGACGATTTTATAGAACTGTTCAGAGACAATCCATGCAGGTGGCTGGTGATAAGCTTCACGAGTGATTGGCTGTTCCCGCCAAAGGAATCACAGGAAATCGTTGAATCGCTCGTTCGGACCGACAGACCAGTGAGTTACTGCGATATCGCCACCGATTGCGGGCACGACGCATTTCTTCTATCTGCGGATATCGACACATACGGGAAGATGACCGAATCGTTCCTGGCGACGCTGGCTGGCGGGACTCGTGACGGGGCCGCCGGAGACCCTGGGGCCCAGCGGTCGAATATATTTCATCCGGCCCATCCGCACCGCCTGGATTACGATGTTATCCTTGACCTTGTTGCTCCGGGCGCGTCGGTGTTGGACCTTGGGTGCGGCAACGGAGACTTGCTGACCGAACTGGCCCAACGCGGACACGACCGGATTCTTGGCGTTGAAATCCACCAGGAGGACGTTATCGCTTGCGTGGACAAGGGCCTTGACGTAATTCAGGCCGACTTGAACGACGGGCTGGTGACGCTTTGTGACAAGCAGTTCGACTGCATAGTTCTCTCGCGAGCCCTGATGGAGGTCCACGATGTCATAGGCGTGATCGAGGGCATGCTGCGGGTCGGAAGGAAATGCATAATCAGTTTCCCAAACTTCGGGTTCTACAAACTCCGCGACATGCTGTACAACGAGGGCAGGGCTCCCGAAGCCGGAGTGCTGCACTACAAATGGTACGACACGCCTAATATCCGCGTGCTCACAATAAAAGACTTCGAAGAACTCTGCAGCGAACTTGGCGCCGAGATTCACCAGTCTCTGGCGCTCGACACTGAAAGGGGAACGGCTGTGTCAGAGGACGTTAACAGACAGGCGGATCTGGCGATTTACGTGATCAGCCGTTAGGCGACCCGGCGGCGGTGCGTTGCAATAACTTGATTTTACGGTGTTAGATTAGTATTTTCTGTGTCCATGCGGGCAATCACATACGACATCAAGCCCATCGGCTGGGCGACCTGTTTCTGGTTGAAGCGACTGTGGCGGAGCTGTCTGCTGACGCGCCTCAACGGTCTGAGACTGGACGAGATCGATACGCCCGAACTGCCGGGCGATGACTGGGTGCTTGTCGAAACACTCTTGGGGGGCGTCTGCGGGACGGATTTGTCTCTCCTGGCCCAAGCCCAACCGCCGAATTCGATTCTCCAGGGCTTCAGTTCCATGCCGATCGGCCTGGGACACGAGAATGTTGCGGTGGTTCGCGATGTGGGACCGGATGTTGATCGTTCGTGGATCGGGCGAAGGGTATGCGTCGAGCCGACCCTGGGTTGCAGGGCTCGCGGGATAGATCCGCCCTGTAAGAGTTGTCGCGATGGAAGATTCGGTACGTGCGAGCATTTCTCCGGCGATGTCCCGGGGCGCTACTCGCTGCCGGCGGGCACGAGCATAGGTTATAACTCGCGGACCGGCGGGTCGTACGGGCAGTACTTTACGGCCCACGAATCGCAGCTGATCGGTATTCCCGATGAACTGTCGGACGAACAGGCGGTACTCACCGACCCGGTCGCCTGCGGACTGCATGCGGTGCTGCGGACGGATCTGAGCGATGCGAAAAGGGTGCTCGTATACGGTAGCGGGGTGATGGGGCTGGGGATAATCGCCTCGTTGCGAGCTGTGGGTTTTGACGGGCATATCGATGCGCTGGATCGACACGAGTACCTCGGTCGGGCCGCGACAGGATTTGGCGCCGACGATTTCTTCCGGCTGGGGACGAGTAAGTCTGAGCGGTACGAGGCAATTGCCCAGCGAACCGGCGGTACGGTCCAGAGGGTTCGGTTCGGCAACTACATGCTTTCGGGAGGATACGACATTGTGTTCGACTGCGTCGGAAGTGCGTCGGCGGTGAGCGAATGTCTCAAGTGGACTCGCGCCGACGGACAGGCGATGTTCGTCGGTACGGGGCACGGAGGTGCGGTCGACCTGACGCCGGTCTGGTTCACCGAGTTGCGGATCAAGGGCGTTTACGGGCGCGGGGTCGAGCAGCTAGACGGAAAGACCGCCTCCACATACGAGTTGGTTCACGACCTGATGCTGGCCGGGAAACTGAATGTAGGCGCGATGCTGACGCACAAGTTTCCGCTCGACGAATATCGTCAGGCGTTTTCCACCGCGAGCGGCAAGGCTGCGCATAACGCAATAAAAGTGGCGTTTGATTTTCGACAATAGGGCGAGTGTCATTGACGCGGGGTGATGTGATGGCGTAGTATTTCCCCATCGTGCGGGCTGGGAAACATCCCGCAGAACAGACAGAAAACACGAGACGTGTCGTAAGGATCTAAAATGGCCAGGAAGAGACCGATAGTAGGCGTGGTGATGGGCAGCGATAGCGATCTTGAGACCATGAGACGCTGCATGAAGCAGCTTGACGAATTTGGGATCGTGCACGAGGTGAGGATTATATCGGCCCACCGCACGCCCGATACCGCACACGAGTACGCAGCTACTGCGATTCAGCGGGGATTGAAAGTTATTATCGCCGCGGCCGGTATGAGCGCTGCGCTGGGCGGCGTGCTGGCGGCGAATACTACGCTTCCGGTGGTGGGTGTTCCGATGGCTTCGGGTCCGCTTGTGGGCGTCGATGCTGCGATGAGCACTATGCAGATGCCCCCGGGAATTCCGGTCGCCTGCATGGCGATAGGCGGCGCCGGCGCCACGAACGCCGCGATCTACGCCGCTGAGATTCTGGCGACCTCCGACAAGAAACTCGCAGCCAAGCTGTCGCGGTTCAAGAAGGCTCAGGCCCGCAAGGTCGCCAAGAAGGACTCCGACCTGAGAAAAAGCCTCCAGGCGTAGAGAATTCTTTTTTTTCCGTGTATGGCGGTCGGAATATAGATTGCTGGAAGTTGTGCAAGGGGAGATGTTTAGGTACGGAACAGTGCCGGGCAATGAAGAATACGAAGAAAAAACGCATCCGGATTTGCCTGTAACCAATTTGTATTGTAGATATACAATAGATGCAGAGCATAGTCTGATTGCGGCCCGTTAGAGGGCGACTGGCTGATGTGGAAAAGGAGACGGGGAGATGAAAAGTATACTGACACTAATAGTTTTGTCCGCAACGTTCCTGTTTGGGTATGACATGGGCAGGGCCGAAGACAGTCCCGACATCGTCGGATGGCTGAAAGTCAAGTCAGTCGAGGCTTATGACATGGGCAAGGACCTGATCGCAGCGGTTTCAGATAAACCTCAGGACGACTCGGGTTACGGAGAATTGGACGAGTAGCGGCCTGCAATAACAAGCCCGGACCGCTCGTCGGTCCGTTTGAATTAGTCGGCCCTGAAAAAGTCGGTCTTGCAGCGGCGACGCCCCGTCAAGCGGCGGAGACGGCTAACGGGGGCGGGCTGATTGCGTTATGATCGCGGGGCAAGTTGGCTTGAGACCGCCGGCTGAAGGCCACCAACACA
>JASLNT010000087.1 GCA_030745875.1 Phycisphaerae bacterium | reverse complement strand
GTTGACGGCTTTGCAAACAGTGCGACATTGGCCCGGCCGGGCTTGGCGGCGTCCAGAAGCGCAGCAGGCGGACCCGGCAGCGCGACCCCGATCCATTTACCCTTCCAGTCGCTTTGCTTCAGCAGCCCCATTTCAAAGCTGGCCGGTCGGCTCCACGTCGATGGGCGGCCCTGATGGTCCCAGACACGAACCTTCCAATAGCACTGCTCATCGCTGGTGAGTGGTTTTCCTCGATATTCGACGTTCACCGAGCGGTTGGAATTGACCTTTCCGCTATCCCATTTGTCGCCCACGTTTGCCTGGAGTTGCTTCTCGCTGGCGGCAACCAGGACGCGATACGCCGACTGCAATTGGGCTCGCCGGTCGGACTTCAGCAGCCAGCCGAAGCGAGGTTGGAGCTTGTCGATGCCCAGCGGGTTGGTCGCATACTCGCAGGTCAGTTTCGATATCGCCATATCCGCTTGCTGCTCGGCGCAGTGAGCCGTCGCGCTCGACAGGACGGTTACGGCCAGGCACAACGTCAGTTTGACGGCGATGGTTCCTACATGTTGTCGGGTGAACATACTCTGGTTTCCTTGCCTGGGTTTGGCGTGTAGTTCTTATTGCGCAACTATTTGGATAATCCGAAGGATGGACGCTCGTCGAAGTAACGCGCGCAGTTCCATATTTCCTACAGACTAACCTCTAATCGCCGGCCGGTATGCCGGCCAGTAGTATGCCGCAACATGGTATTCGCCAGGTGACCGAACTTGAGCTTTAGTGCAACCCAGCGTAAAAACCATACATGCACAAACTGTGAGCATACAAACGGCGATTAACTTATACATAGTGAGATTCCCTTACTAGGAAACAATAGTTCAGTCCTTACAAATAGCAAATACCTAAGGCATTCGTGGGGTCACTTAACGCTTTGCTTTGCTTTTTGCTTTGCTTTGTCTGGCCTTTTCCAAGGCACAGCCTTCGCCTTCACAGCCGCCCATGCAACCTTCTGCAAAACGAGATTCTGGGCGCGAAGGACGGTGTCGCCCTCCTTCTCCCATTTCGGAACACGCAGGCCAACCGGCGATTCGCCGTAGAGCGCGGCGTACGTGGTGTAGGCGTTCAATCGTTGTCCCAATTCCGACACATGCCCCATGGCATCAGAGTACATCTCCGATTGTTTCTTGACACCAGGCACCTTGCCATCAATGATCTTCGCCCGCAGGAGCGCTTGCCCATAGTAAAGAGGCACTGTCTTGATCACCGTCTTTCCGTAGGCCTTGTTGAGCTCGTCCACCAGGCCGTTGTAGTGGTACTGATACCGGTGGGTCTCGTCAATCCAGCCGGAGAGCTCGGCGAGCTCAACCTTTGTCCGGGCGTTCCAGCCTCCCTTGTCCTTGTACTTGCCGTCGAACGGGATCTTGGTCGTAATGAGGTAGACCAACCCGTCCGGGTTGCTCTCCTGCATCAGTTTCACAAAATTCCGGACGCATTTCTCCTGTTTGGATCCCTTCTTCATCCAGTAGGTGCACACTGTCAAAATATCAACTTTCCCCGCGGCCACGGATTTCCGTGGCTCCTCATCGGCCCCTTTGTCCCACCATTTATCTACGGCGCCGGATCGACCGCCGCTGTAGCGCCACCCAACAAGTTCGTGTTCGGTTTTTCCCGCGGCTTTGGCGATGAGGTCAATCTTCTTGGCCATATAGCCGCCGAGGATGAAAAAGCTGTGCCCGGTAAAGAAGACCCTCTTGCCTTTCGACTTCGTTCGGTCTGCAGCGTCGGAAGGTGAGAAAGTGAACATTGCGGTAAGTACTACACTCAAGACAAACAAGCGTTTAAGGTTCATTGTTCCGGGCTCCTTCTATTGCCTGGGGGCATGTCCGCCATCGTGTCACAAGACATGCTGATCTCATGTAATTATGGTCGACCGTCTGATTATACCCCCCCCCATTCCACCGACACAATACAATGGTTGGCTCATTTCTTCAGGGGGTGAAGAATTTGAGTGTGTTGACGGCCGGTTCGCAACGACGGCTTATCGGATGTGCTTTGTTCTAGAATCTTCCGACGCGTCGGGGGCCCAGATCGGTTGCAAACGCGGCCGCGTCGAAGGCTTTGGTCATCAGGTCAAAACGCACCCCGGACAGCTTGGGATCGTCCCACAGGTTGTCGAATTCGTGGGGGTCCTTCTTCATGTCGAACAGTTCGCCCAAACCGTGGCCGTGGTACTGGACCAGCTTGTACTCTCGCGTGCGGACCATTGAAGCGTAGCTCGGAGCCCCGGCCAGTACGCGGTAGTAGATCGAACGGACGAAGTGGCGATGCTCGTGCGGGTCGCATTTGCCTTCGAGAATTGGCAAGAGCGATTTACCGTGCATATTCCCGGGAACGTCCAGCCCGGCGGCCTGCAGGAGGGTCGGGGCGATGTCGGTCAGTTCCACCAGCGCGTCGGACTTCAGACCCTGCTTGAACCGCCCGGGCCAGGATATGATCAGCGGTACGCGCACCAGGCACTCGTAGAAGCGGCAGCCCTTGCGGCGGAGTCCGTGGTCGCCCAGCGTTTCGCCGTGATCGGAGGTGAAGATCACGATCGTGTTTTCGCGTTGGCCGGTCTCGTCCAGGACCTTCATCAGGCGCCCCACGTTCTCGTCGATCAACTCGATCTGGGCCCAGTACTTCGCCTGGTAGGTTTGCGCGTCGAGTTTCTTGTATTTTACAGCCCCGCCCTGGAAATTCACGTCTTTGAGCTTCTTCTGTGCGGCGAGGTCCGAGTCGCGAAACAGCGGACCGGGCAGCGACTTGATATCGTATCGATCCAGGTACTTCTTCGGCGGGTCCAACGGCGAATGGGGATCGAAACAGTTCAAACTGAACAGCCACGGACCTTTCCGCTTCTCCCGAATAAAATCCTCGGCCGTCTTTGCGCACCAGGTCGTCTGGTGCAGTTCGGTCGGGATGTATCCGTTCTTGCGGTGGAGTTTCTTGAAGTCCTCGCCCCAGGCCTTCAGCCAATCGCAATACGCGTGCCCCTTTGGCCAGTCGTCCTTGGGATGATGCGACCAGTGGAAGACGCGATACCCATCATCCGGCCGCTTTTCGATCCGCCCGTGAGCACTCGACAAATGCAGCTTGCCGGACAGGCCGCAGTCATAACCCGCGCCTGCAAGAGTTTTGGTGATCAGCGGAGCGGCGTTATCCCAGGACTCGTTACCGTTGATGCACGCGTGCAGTGCGTCAGGGTGCATACCGGTAAGGAAGCTGGCCCGGCTCGGCGTGCAGATCGGCGACTGACAGTACGCATGCGTAAACGCGACGCCCCGGGCGACCAACTTGTCGATGTTCGGCGTGCGGATATGCGGATTGCCAAGTGACATGATAGTGTCGTAACGTTGCTGATCGGTGCATATCCACAGAATGTTAGGGCGCACCGCCTTCGGCTGCTTGGCGGCTTCCGATCGCGATGACGTCAACGCCGAGGCCGCCACCGCAGCGGCGGTAGTCTGCAGGACATTGCGTCGGGTCAGTTCGAGCGTCATAGATATTCTCCAAAGCCGGCGGCCGGTTGTCAGTAACGACAAGGATCAAATCGAATTATAGACTGTCTGCACACCAGAAGCACTCATTCCCAACCAGATCGTTACGCATACTGATAGGAAATTTGATTCCGCACGGGCGTGCGTCGGAGGCCCCTTCGACACAGCTCAGGACAAGCCGCCGGTGAGGGGTTTCAATGTTTTTGTTCGGTGTTCACGATTGTGCCTTCTTTTGTCCCTCTGAAAGTAGTTTGCTCAATTGGTCGACTGTTTCTTTGTACTCCTGGGCTTCGGCGACATTCTCGTTTTCGGATGGATCCTTCTTACGGTCATAGAGCATACGCTGTGCGCCCTTGCCGTATTCAGTGTAGGTGTAATCACGGGTCGTCACCGTAAACCCATTACCGTGGCGGGTGAACGCCGCCTTCTTCCATTTCCGTTTCGGGTTCTTCATGAGCGGCGCCATGCTTGTTCCCTCCAGATGTCCAAGCGGCTTCATACCCGCCAATTCACACAAAGTCGGATAGATATCCACAAGTTCGACAATGCGGTTAGTCCGGATGTTACCCTGGAAACCCGGCGCACTGATGATCAGCGGCGCATGCGTGGCGTTATGCAGTAAATTGGTCTTGGCCCAGAAGTTGTGCTCACCGAGATGCCATCCGTGATCGCCCCATATCACGACAATGGTATTGTCGCGAAGCTTCAGTTCGTCGACGGTTGCCAGGAGCTTGCCGACGAGAGCGTCCACGTAGCTGACACAGGCATAATAACCGTGGCGCGCGATCCTATGGAACTCTAGCGAGTTGTACTTGATATCGCGGTCATGATAACTGTGCACTTCCCTGGACCCCCTCAGCGAAGCTGGCGCCTTCTTCGGCTTGAATCGGTTCTCTGCAATCGCGATATCCTTCTGCTTGTACATGTCCCAGTACTTCCTGGGTGCGTAGAACGGCAGGTGAGGCCGGATAAAACCGACGCCCAGGAAGAAAGGTTTGTCCATTTTC
>JASLNT010000086.1 GCA_030745875.1 Phycisphaerae bacterium | reverse complement strand
CAATGACCTGAAGATCATTGCAGCCTGCCTGAGGACGCTGCGGAAGCGAGGTATGCTTCGGGTCAGGCCGGTCCAGCCGGTAAAGGGAGCAACACCGTTTCAGAAACAGGGCAGGGTTCACTGCGGGCCGGTCCAACCGGTAAAGGGGGTAACGCCGTGACCGTAAACGACACAAAAACAAATCTCGGCTCGCCGGGCAGGGCAAGGCCAGTCGGTCCGAGACCGCCCCAGCGTGATCAGTTCGCTGATTTGCATGACCGCAAAGTTCCCCGCCGTGTGGCGGGCGATCTGCGATCGCGGGGCAACGATGAGTTTTACAGGTTCTGGACGGCATCGGGCCGGGCAGAACCTTTCATGAAGTCTTTCAGTTTTGGAGAAAGCAAATGCTGAAACGCAAAGAAAACGCCGATCCCCGGCGGCGAGCGACCGGGAACAGAGACTGTGTCGAACTGGCGACAAGGGCAGACGGCCCTGGCGACGAGGAGGCGCGGCAGGCGCAAACGCCGGCGGAATGGCCGAACGGCCAGAAAGCCGTACCGGCCATTCCGCCGGCGCTGCTGATGGAAGAAACCGGTGAAAAAGCTGAAGTTCCCACCGCAGCCCCCACCGCAGCCCCCACCGAAGACCCGATCAGCAAGACGGACCCCAGCGCAAACAGCGTGGATGCGTTCTTAGCAGCCCTGAGGCAAGTCGGTCGCGACAGCCGCGCACTGGCCGGCGTGAAGATATGCGTAACCGGACCGACTGTCGAGGATGTCACCGAGAACACCGGCCTGGCGGTTGAGGATGTTCGTCGACAAACTGCCCGGCGCCGGGAACCCCGAGACGGTGAGGCTGGCCAAGCAGTACGGCTTGCCGATCCGCGAAGCCGGCAACGACGAGGAGGCCGCCACCGAGGAATAGTCGCAGCACCGGAGCCGGGCCACGCGGCCCCGCCCCCGCATACCGTTACGAATGTTTCAAGGAGCGGAAGAAGTTCTGGATCGCGCGCTGATAAGATTAAAAAGCTCTTACAGGGCATCGGCCAGCTTTTTGCGGCAAAGACCTTGCCCGCGCTGTCCGACAGCCTGCTGGCCGACGCCGCTCGTAAGGTCGGACCGGTGTACACGAAGATCCTCAACGAGATCGCACGTCGCGAAGGCAAGCGGAATGTCGTGTTCACTTCGTTGAAACGTCATAACCGGACCGTGACGCAGAAGCAGGAAGATCGGCTGGCGGCCATCGTGAATCCTCCTGCCAAAGACAATCGCGCAATCGACGCGGCCAAGTTGGTCATCGATTTCTTCAGGGATAATGGCCGAGAGGTCTTCACCATGGACCAGGCCCTCGAAGTCATCGAAACGCTTGGCTTGGGCTTTGTCGTGGGCGCGAAGTACGACCGGAATACCGGCAAGAAGATCTACAGCCGTCAGAAGGCGAGGATCGTCCTGGGAGATCAATTCGGCCGGAATTGTCTCAACTTGCCGGTGGTGGCGGACAGCAACAGGAACCGCCACTACCACGTCGGCAAAAAGAAGGCGGTGAAGGTAACGGCCTAACGCCTACCACGAGCGGCGAGGGAACAAGCCCACGTCCGGCTGCAAGCTCCGGGCGCCGCTGTCCTCGCGGGTCAAGATGCCTGCGAAGTGCATAAGGCGGTGGACGTGTGCGGATCGTTTCCGCATGTTTTCCCACGCCGGATTTTTTGGAGAAGACAGACAATGGACAGCAGCATGGCAAGACAACGTGGATCACCGGCAGTGTCGAAGACCGGGCCGCGAATAGACGGTTATAGAAATGCCTTTTAACAACGATTTACAGGAAATTAAACATGAGTATTAGCGACGTTAAAATAGCCAACGCAACC
Organism: Phycisphaerae bacterium; assembly: GCA_030745875.1. Taxonomy (GTDB): domain Bacteria; phylum Planctomycetota; class Phycisphaerae; order SM23-33; family SM23-33; genus BS750m-G57. Next base: position 2,266 of record JASLNT010000086.1, on the reverse strand, counting down.
ACGATAGAACCTGTTGTTCCGCAGCCCGAGAACCCACTACGTGGATATCCTCGCGCCAAATTCGAGGATATCCCGCCGGCGGGGTGCTCTTCCGTTGATTCTGAGAATGCTCCGCTGACGGTCAAGGTTGTGGGCATGTTCACACCCGTGCTTACCGAAGTCGTCGGTATGCCCGAAATTCCCAGACGCGTCGAACTGCGTAAGATGAGCGCGGTCCCGGACGCGAGGGCAGTTTTTGCCGCCGAACTGTGGGGTGCGGCTGGGCTCATACGTCCTGGTAACCGAAACACAAGTATTCGATGGTATGTCGTGGTGGCTGATGATGCGTACTACTGCGGTATCCGGGATGGCGGCGAGATATACGTTCGTCACTGCTGGTGCAAGATCGATCCGGAATTGAAGGCGGTCGTTAATATTGCAATCGCCATATGGATCGAGATGAACCTCAGCGACGGCGACGACGGGGCTCGCGGTGGTATTTAAATAACATGCCTAACCGCATTCGAAAATCCCGCCGCACCAGCAAGCCCGACCAGGACTCCCCCTGGGGTACTCCTTCGCAGGGAATTGATGCGCGGTCCTTGCGACGTTTTACTTGTACGCAACGCCAGCTTCTCACCGAAAAGCAGATCGATTTTGCCAGGAAATGGATGGCCGAACGGCTCGCGGAAAGAGCGATAGAGATTCTCAGGAATAAAGATGATACGAACGGCAAAAAAAACTGACGCAACGAAACCCGATGCGGTCTACGTAAGATTCTCGTCGGCCCAACAGGCTGGCAACACTTCCGTCGATGTGCAGATCGCGAACTGCAAGCGTGCGATAGCCGCCGCTGGCGGTAATGCCGATACAGCCCGCGTGTTCATCGACCGTGCAAGGACAGGTAAAGTTCTGGGCGGCCGCAAGGCCTTGGCGGATCTTCGCCAAGCCGCCCAGGCGGGCGAAATCTCACGCATTTGGGTCTACAAATGGGACCGCTTGGGCAGAAGTCTCTCCGACTCTGCCTCCATAGTTAAGGAGCTTGAGAAAACCGGCTCGGCTATAATCTCCGCGACAGAGGGCGCTGACGCGTTGACGAGAGGAGTGCTTCTGAGCGTGGCGGAGTATTACAGCACGGCACTTTCGGAGCGAGTCGCTGGAGGCCTCCGGCAACGATTCAACGAACACGCCTTTACCGGATCCATCGCCCCGTTCGGATATCGTGTCACAAAACGCGCCGGTCGTAAGTGCCTCGAAATCGACCCGGACGAAGCTGCTGTGGTTAAGGACATCTTCGCCGATTTCCTTGCTGGAACCGGCATAAAAGCTATCGCCCGGTCGTTGACTCAGCGAGGGGTCCAACCCCGCACAAAGAAAGGGCCCTGGGCCTGGACCACCATCAGGCACATGCTTGAATCCAACTGGTTTGTTGGTCGTGTGTATTTCGGCAGATGGGCTTGTGGCGTCGATGATGAGACCGGAAAAAGGTGGCAGAAGCTCAAGCCTGAGAGCGAATGGTCGCACTACGATGACGAGGAATTACGGATCATCACGGACGAACAGTTTGAGGCGGTCCAGACGATGCTGGTGTCGCGAGCCAAACCGTACCTTCGTTACAAGACGCGAGGGCAGCGACAGGTTTTCACCGGTTTGGGATGGTGCCAGTGCGGTTCACTACTTTACCGACATTCCTACAAGGACCGCAGCGGCGCCGCCAAGTGGGTATATCTATATTGCGGCCGGCGACATCGCGAGGGAGCCTCATCGGCCTGCGGGTGTTCGCTCCGTGTCCGAGAGGACAAGCTGTTGGCCTCGATGATCGAGACGCTCCTGCCGATCATCACCGGCGGTGAGAAACTCATCGCGGACGCGGTTGCCATCGCCAAGGACAAGACGACGACGAACCGCCAAGACGCGGAACGAGTCCGGGCCGCAATCGCAACTATCGACAAGGACCGCGACAAACTCCTCGAGCGGCTTGTGGACGGCGATCTGAATATGTCGGTCAAGAGGATGATAAACGATAAAACCGCTGAGTTGGAGGCGCAGCGGCAGGAGCTTCAGGCCACCCTGGAGTCTCTGACGGATGCGGCCAACGACAATACCGAAGAATTCGCAGAGGCCGTCCAACAGGCTCTCGACGAAGCCAAACAAGCCCTCACGTCGGTATCGAGTCCCCGCCAGCTCAACGACCTTCTCAGGGAACTGGTGGGCGAGTTCACCGTCCACGGTGATGGTACGGTCAGCCCCCGGGAAGAAGCGTCGTCGATGAGTAACCAAGGACCGG
>JASLNT010000085.1 GCA_030745875.1 Phycisphaerae bacterium | reverse complement strand
CTGTTCTGCCGTAATCTTAACATCCTTGTTCATGGCCTCGTCTCCGTAAAAAAACCAGTAGAAAACTTTCACCCTGCACAGGGTTCCTAAGGCCAGCATACATAGTGATTTTAAAAGCGCCAGAAAAAATTCTCACACCCGTTTCGGGCTGCCTGAAGGACGGGGCGTTTATTGCGCCCTTGACCTGAGGGGCCTCGGGGCGTAAATAACATATCCGCCCGCGGTGTTGCGGGCGTTGTGATTTAACCCAAACACACAGGAGCTGCAGGAATGAATACGCAAGCAGCGATAGTAGAAGGCACCGGCGAGTACATCATCGAGAACTACGGTCGCCTGCCGATGGCCGTCACGCGCGGGCGGGGCGCATTAATCTGGGACGCTGACGGTAAGGAGTATATCGACCTGTTCCCGGGCTTCGGCGCCGGCGGTGTGTGCGGGCACTGTCACCCGAAAGTGGTCGACGCGGTGAAAGCCCAGGCCGACACGCTGCTGTCGCACGGCAACTTGTTTACTAATGAACCGCAAGTCGATTTAGCTAAACGAATTACAGAAAACGCCTTCGGCGGAAAAGTGTTCTACTGCCACAGCGGAGCCGAGGCCAACGAGGCCGCGCTGAAGCTCGTACGTCTCGCCGCCGGACCCGGTCGCTACAAGATTATCAGCTTCAATAACTGCTTCCACGGACGAACGATGGGGGGCTTGTCGCTCACGCCCGAGGGCTTCCAGAAGGGCTTTGAGCCAATGCTTCCGGGCAGCGTGAAAGTCAACATGGGCGACCTCGACGCAGTGGCTGGGGCGATAGATGACGAGACGGCCGGTGTGATAATCGAACCCATCCAGGCCGAGGGCGGCGTGAACGTGCCCAGTGTCGAATTCATGCAGGGCTTGCGAAAACTTTGCGACGACAACGATCTGCTGCTGGTTTGCGATGAAGTGTGGACTTCTCCGGCGAGAACGGGGAAATGGTTCGCGTATCAGTATTTCGGTATTGAGCCCGATGTAATGACGCTCGCCAAGGCGGTTGGGGGCGGTCTCCCGGTCGGTGTGTGTGTCGCCGGGCCGAAGCACGCCGATGTGCTCGTTCCAGGTACGCACGGATGCACCATGGGCGGTAATCCGCTGTGTGCGGCGGCCGGTGCGGCGGCGATGAAGCTCATTGAAGACGAGAATCTGCTCGACCGCGCGATCCATATCGGACAGCGCGTCGCCGATGCTATTGTGCAGGCCGGCGTGGACTGCGTGTCGGAGATACGCGGCAAGGGGGCGCTGATCGGCATGCAGCTTGAAGAACCGCGACAGGCCAAAGACGTGATGCTTAAATGCATGGAGAATGGTCTGATAATCTGTATCGCCAAGAACAACGTTCTGCGACTCGCTCCGGCGCTGACGACTGACAACGACGTGTTGGACAAAGGCCTTGATATTCTGATCGACGTTCTGAAAGGGTAGCCTCCCGCAAACCGATGGACCGTATCTACCTGGACAATTCGGCGACGAGTTTTCCCAAGCCTCCGGGCGTTATTGAGGCGATAACGGCCTTTGTGCGCGATTGCGGAGCCTCGGCGGGGCGGGGGGCGTACGCCGAGGCGCGAGCTTGCGAAACGATGATCGCAACCTGCCGAGCCCGAATCGCCGAACTGATAAACGCCGAATCTCCCGAGCGGATCGTGCTGGCGATGAACTGTTCGGAGGGTCTGTCCATAGCTATTCGCGGACTGCTGAACACCGCCGCACGCGGAACTCACGCAATCGCGACCGCCATGGAGCATAACTCCGTACTCCGCCCGCTGAACGCACTGAAGGAGCAGATCGGCGTCGATCCGGAGTTCATCCCGTGCGATCCCGCCAGCGGGCTCGTAGATCCCGATGACATCCGCAGGGCGATCCGTCCGGAAACCAAACTGATCGCCTGCGTGCACGTTTCAAACGTTACGGGCACGCTCCAGCCGATTGCTGATGTCGCGAGAATTGCTCGCGAGCATGATATTCCGTGCGTGGTGGATGCGGCCCAGTCGGCGGGGCACGTGGAAATCGACGTTCAGGCTCTTGGTGTGGATCTGCTTGCGTTCCCCGGTCACAAGGGCCTGCTCGGACCGCTGGGCACGGGCGTTCTATACGTGCGTCCGGACGTTGAGGAGCGTCTTGCGACGATGAAGGAAGGCGGTACGGGAACGATCAGCGAACAGGCCGTCCAGCCGCAAACCATGCCCGATAAATACGAGATAGGTTCGCACAACGCTGTCGGTCTGGCGGGGCTGAGCGAGTCGGTCGCCTGGGTGTTGAACCGCGGAGCGGCGGCGATACGCGAGCACGATGTCGGACTCTGCGGTGCGTTTATGGAGCTGACCGCTGGCGTCGATGGGCTGACGGTTTACGGCCCGCGAGACATCGAACATCGCGCCGGTGTGTTCAGCGTCAACGTCGACCGAATGGCTCCCGGCGCGTTGGCCGATCGATTGGAGAGCCAATACGGTCTGCTGACTCGCCCGGGCGTTCACTGCGCCCCGCTGGCCCACGAGACAATCGGCACGCATCCGGACGGAACCTGCCGTCTGAGCTTCGGTCCGATGACAACCGAATCCGACATAGAAACCGCCGCCTCCGCCCTGCGGGAGATCGCCAGCCGGTAAGCACGCCCGCCCCGTTCGGGCGCAACACAACGCCCGCGTCTGTGAAACGCGGGCGTTGTATTATATCGCACCGCCGATCCGGCGCGTTTTATTACCATTCTTTCGGCAGCATAACGGGCTTGCCGCTCTTCTTGGCGTCGCAGGCGAGACTGTAAGCATTGTTGTACTGTTCAGCCACCACATCCCAGCTTACCACATTCTCAAGATAATGCTTCAACCTCTCGCCGTATTCCATGCGAAGCCCCTCATTGCAAGCCAGTTCGATCACCTGTTGTTTGAGCAGATCCTTGTTGGTGAACAGCATCCCTCCGCCGCATTCTATAGTCTGTGCGGTCAGGCCTTCCATGGGTGCGGTCGTGATGTACGGTTTGTTAAGTGCGATAATCCTCGCCAGCGTGCCTGACTGGGTCTCGTCGGTGCTGGGCAGAACGATGAAGTCGCAAAGCGCCATCATTTTGTAATAGATGTCTCCCCGCGGTACGAACTCGTAGTAATGAGCCAATCCCTTACTGGCCAGGAACTGGATCTCTTCCTTGTATTTTTCGTAGTCGTCTTTGTGGTTCGGGTCGCGCATCGCCCCGGCGGCCAGCAGATCCCACTGTTCACCGGTTCGCTGTTCGATCTCTATGGCGATTTCCTCCCACATGCCGGTCAGAATATCCCATCTCTTGTTGGATTGAATCCATCCGATCAGCCCCACCAGGTGGTTGGCGAGCTTGGGGACATGACTCAGTCCGAGTTCCTCTCGAAGCTCGACTACTTCAGCCAGTGAGTATCGTTTGTCAGGTCTGGCTCCGTGGGGGACAACCATAATATTGCGAGGAGTGTCCCATCCGCGTCCGGCGAAGTTCCAGTCCAGGCGCCATTTCTGATAATGGCATTTGAACAGGACTACATCGATTCGTCGGGACATTTTGAAGATGAAGTCGGCTTCGTGTTCGGTAAGGCGCCCGTGTATGGTGTGGGGCTCTATCACGGTGGGAACGTCGTTTATTGCGTCCATCAGGCTCAACAGACCGTCCTGACCATCGCCGTGCCCGCGTTCGTCGCAGTATTCGTACAGTCCGTATTCATGCTGGATATGCACAGCGTACGGTTTGATTTTGTGGATTTCTTCGGCCACCGGTTTCCACCAGTTGCGCTTGGTGTTGTCCATGATCGGGATAACGCCCTGGCCGCTTCCGTCGGTGTGCGAAATCACCAACACATCGCGGTCGGGGTTATGCTTCTGGATGAATTCCCTTGCTTCCTCGCAGAAGGTGGCGATTCCGCACAGGCGTGGGGGATAACTGCTGATCATTACGATTGGGTTAGCCATACTGCTTTACCTACTCCTTGGCTTGTTCCACCGGTTCGGTGGGAGGCGTTTTGGTTTTGGCCGGTCCGACGGGTCCGGCCGGGCGGATCGCCTTGGCGACCGGTCTGGCTTGACTTATGTTCTCGTCCTTGTCGGAAGAAGGGGGCAGGGTTTGTTCGACTTCGAGGTCGTGCATCATCAGCAGGCTAAGCAGCCAGGCCAGCGTGCTCTCTGCGCCCTGGTTCTCGTTGACGCGATCGGGGTGCAGCCCGTCGCGGCATCCGGAGGTGGTGAAGTCGTAGACCGGCGTCCTGAGATCGTTTTCTCCCAGGAACCAGTTGAAGGATTTTCGGGCTCCGTCCAGCCAATGCGGTTCTCTGGTGACGTGGTACGCTTCGATGCAGGCGTCGACCAGTGCGTGTGCCTCTATAGCCTGCTGGTCGAACTGGGCTTTCTTTCCGCCTCGGACATACCAACCGTCCGAACCGATCACCGACAGCATGCCGCTTTCGTTTGTTTGAATATCGAGGAGCCATTGCAGGGCTCGCTTGGCGATATCTATCCAGTCGTCGCGGCCCATCCACTTACCGCACATCATCAGGGCGTGGGGGAGTTTGGCGTTGGCGTACGTTACGACGTTTTCGCACCAAGGCCACTCGTCGTCTGCGGTGGCTTCGAACAGGGCGACGATCTTCTCGGCCAGTGCGGCCCGGCAGCGGCGGACATCGCTGTCTCCACCGTAGCGCCGCAGATACGCCTGGATGCCCACAATCGTAAACGCCCAGGCTCGCGGTGAGCAGAAGTTCTCAGTTACGCCCAGCCCTTGCGTGAAGAGCTTCGTCGCCAGCGAGATCATCGATTCGTGCGGGCAGTACGCAACGGCCATACCAAGGCCCCACAGCGCGCGTGCGTGTGAGTCTTCGCTGCCGCAGGTTTCGGCCCACGAGCGATCGTAATTCATGAAGTTTTTGAACCTGTTGGTCTTGTTGTCCATCGCGTAGGCCAGGAACCCCAGATATCTCTGGATCAGTTCGATCGCCGATTCGTCGTGCTTGACATCCCAATACATGCTGGCGACGATCAGCGCGCGAGCGTTGTCGTCGGTGCAGTATCCGTGGAAGCGATCGGGGGTGGAGTAGCGGCAGTGCTGCAGTACGCCCGTGTCGTCAGTCATTATCCTCAGGTGACGCAGGTTCAGCTCGGGCAGTTCGTCGGGTCGGGGTTTTCCGCGTGAAACAACCGCCGGTTGCGAGCTGTGGTGGTGCGAGATGAACGCCTCGCCCGCTTCTTTGAACAGGTCCAGATACGCTTGGGACGTCTTGGACCAGACCATGTTGCGGCAGTACGTATAGGCCCGTTTGCGCATTGCGTGGCGTTCGGTTTCATTGTCCAGCAGGTCGACAACATCGTGTGCGATGGCGTCGGAATCCTTGAAGGGCACCATGCGTCCGCGACCGTCTGCAAGAAGCTCCTTGGCGTGCCAGTAGGGCGTTGATACGGTGGCTTTACCGGCTCCAAGAGCGTAAGCCAGCGTGCCCGAGGTGATCTGGGCTTCGTTAAGGTAAGGCGTGACGTAAATGTCGGCGCTTCCGAGGTACTCGCAGAGTTCTTCGAGCTCCACGAAACGATTGACCATCAGCAGGTTGTCCTTAACGCCCAGTTCGCTCGCCCGCCGCAAGAGTCCGTTGCGGTACTCTTCTCCGCTTTCCTTCTTGATGTGCGGGTGAGTGGCGCCGAGCACGATGTACGTAAGGTCCGGATGCTTTGCTACGATTTGCGGAAGGGCTTCTATTGCGTATTCCAGGCCCTTGCCCGGGCTGAGCAGCCCGAATGTGAGCATGACCTTGCGGCCTTCGACGCCGAACTTGTCTTTGTAGAAACTCGGGTCGATGAAGGGCACGTCGTGGATACCGTGGGGGATCGTTACGATCTTCTCTTTCGGAACTTCATATATGTCGTGCAGGAACTCGTGAGCCAACTCGCTCATAACCACCATGCGGTCGGCCAGACGACCGATCTCCTGCATGATCACAAGCTGCTGTTCGTCGGGGTCCTTCAGGATAGTGTGGTGGGTAGTAACCAGCGGGCGGCGCAAACGCCTGAGCAACGCCAGGATGTGCGATCCGTACTTTCCGCCGAATATCCCGTACTCGTGCTGCAAACACACCGCCGAAACCTGGTGAACGTTCAGGTAATCAGCCGCCAGGCGGTAGTCGGCCTGGACCGATTCGCGTATCTCGAAACGCACGCGATCGGAGTACGGATATCCTTCCGGTATGTCGTTAACCGCCACGGTGAAGATGTCGTAATCATCACCACCGACCACCGCCATGGATTCGGCCAGGTCGTATGTGAATGTGGCGATACCGCAGCGTCTGGGGAGATAGTCGCTGACGAACGCAACCGGCGTCTTGCCGGACGATGCTTCTGGGCCCATAGGCGCCTTCCTTACTGTTAGTGCCAATAATCAGAGGATCAATATGATGGTTAATCGGCAGATGCGGCGGAAACCGTCCAGCCGAATCTCAAACAGGGGCGCTATTTAGCGTATCTATCCACAACTTCCATTACGATTTTATCCCACTCCCACAGGCGTTGTGGTTGGCGACGGACGGTGGAGATGTCTTTCATGATGATTTCCACGTGACATGCGCGAGTTTGGTCCAGATATCTGACCAGATCTTCGCGGGCCTGATCCGGACGCCAGCGATCTTCAGCCAGCACCGCGGGATTCGGCTTGTACGAGTAGACATAATCCCCCGCCAGTTCTTCCGCTGAGCGCTGCGGGTCCACCCACGGGCTCATCGAAATCTTGCGGAGATTGGGTATTTTCCGAAGGATATCCATTTTTATGTCGAGCGGTTCGCAACAACCGTAGTACGCAAGGCCCCATCGTTCGAGATATCGCATTTCGTGGCGGAGCGCGAATTCCCAGTGCATATCGGGCGAGACCTGCGAAAAAATCTGGGCTGTTGCGCAACCCCATAAGTTAGAGGCTGTTATGTGCTCGGGATCGAACTTCTCGCCGGGCAACTCGTCGGTGTGTCCGTATGCTCCCGAGCCGACCCGCGTGTTGTCATTGTTGAGCGTCAGGACATTGAGCTTCTCCCACTGGTCCAGACGATCGATATAAACGTCCACCAGTCGGGCGACTATGTCGTTCACCATTTGCGGGCGGAGCACCATGTCCATCATCGCTTCCTGCACGCCCCACCAGCGGATCAGTTCGTCCCAGGGCGAGAACCACATGCCTTTGACGCCTTCTATCCGGATGGGCGTTATGTCGCCCATTATGTCGCACATTGTCTGGTATCGTTGATCGGTGGCGCCCTGGTCGCGGGTGATTACCGCGTTCTTGATCTTCTCGATATCCTCGGGGTCTATTATCTGGCGGTGGAACTTTCTTGAGACTACATTGCTCTCGACGTCGGTTATTGCGATCTCGACGTCTTCTTCGAGCCCGAAACCGGTGTCTTCGATCGCCATCGGGCAGGAGATGTAGTCGCTCACGATCATATCCCCGGGCATATGGCGCCACTGGTAGATCGTCTTGCGCATATTGTCTTCGATCGAGCGCAGGAAAGGGTCGGTGCATTTGAGCGTTAGTTCGTCATCGACATTCATCTCGTGCCACGGTATCTCGTTCATCCAGACCATGGGGCGTTGGCTTTGGAGTTTGTTGACGTCGGCCCACATGGATGCTTTTTCGGCGTGTGTGTCGAGAGCGGCGATATCGGCGAGTTGTCCGGCGAGCGTTCTCAGCGTTTGGCGGTCTGTATTCGAGACGTTCATTTGGCCTTTGCTCCAGCCGGTTTCTTCCCTCCGCCCGATCGTCCGACCTTGCGCGAACCGCGCAGCGACTCCGGATTTTCCGAGATTTCGGTGGTCTTTCGATTCCCCGCCAGCGTGTCGGCAATTCGCTTGATGGAGTGCTTGACGTAGCTCTCGGATAAATCGATCCCGAAGTACTTGCGTTCGAGTCGCGCCGCGACCACGCAGGTGGTTCCCGAACCGCTGAACGGGTCCATGACCAGATCGCCCGGATTTGACGAGACTTTTATGATTCGCTCCAGCACTTTCTCGGGCATCTGACAGGGATGCCATTTGACCCGTTCGTGGAACGTTCCGCACACGCGGGAGAAACTCCAGACGTCGTCGGGCAGTTTGCCTTTGGGATTGGCCCGGGCGTCGGCGTAAGTGGTTTGGCGGGCCGACGGTACGCGAACGGCCATATCGTTAAACGTTATCGCCTTGTGGTCGGTGGTTTTGGTCCAGTAGAACAGGTGGGTGTGGCTGCGGGCGAACTTCGTCTGTGCGGTCTGCCCGAACGTGTAATGCCATATCACCCAGTTTCGCAGATTCAGCCCGAGTTTGCGGCCGATGACTCGGATTTCGGCGGCGTATTCGTCTCCGATGGCGATCCACATTGAACCGTTTTCCTTGAGCACTTTCGCGCAGGCCTTCATCCACTTTTCAGTCCAGCGGTAGTAGTCTTCGTACGCCTTGCGGTCTTCGTAGACGTCGTACTTGTATCCGATGTTGAAGGGCGGGTCGGCGAAGATCAGATCGACCTTTGGAAGAAGTGTCTGGTCGAGAATCTTAACGCAGTCTCCGGCGACGATGGTGTTGGGCTCTATCATAGTACGGAAATGATACCGCAAATCCGCCCGAGGCGCAAGGGGGTTTGTGAATTCATCTGTTTCTTGTCTGATTTGCCGGATCGGGTACAATTGCTCCCGGGCCTTAGCGAGGAATGCAGGACTGAGCGAAGCTATATGAAATATGCAATACAGTATGCGGTTATCTGCCTCCTGACAGCCGCCGTCTGCGCCAGTCAGGCTCGCCCTCGGGTCGCGACGACCAGGCCGGCCGATGCGTGGAAGAAAGGCTCCGGCGGGGGGTTGGCTTATCCTGTGGGCGACGACCCCCACAAGCTTGGGGCGATTCCGCAGCGTGAGCTTAAGGGATGTTTCGATTTCTTCTGGAACGAGGCGGTCACGGATCCATCCCTGCCGACCTTCGGCATGGTCAACGGCAACGGTGTCGGAACCAAAGCCCTGCATCCTCTGTCCATAGAAGGTCAGGGCTTCTACTTCGCTACGATTGTTATCGGCGTGGAGCGCGGCTGGATCACATTTGACCAGGGATACAAGCGAACCGCAGCGGCGCTGAAATCCATCAAGGGCCTGAAGCACTTTCGCGGATACTACTACCATTTTATTGACCGCAAGACCGGTCTGAGGGGATGGAACGATGCAAAGGGCGTTGAAGTGACCAACGCCGGCACGGCTACGATGATCGCCGGGGCGATTATAGCCGGCGAGTATTTTGGCGGTGACGTGAGGAAACTGGCGGGCGAACTTTACCGGCGCGTCGACTGGAAATGGTTCTCGGACCCTGAGAAGAAACACTTCTATCTGGCGTGCTATCCCGAGGATGCGCCCAAAGGGACCAAGGTGAATAGCGAGGGGTTCTTCGGGCATTGGGCGGCGTATTCCGAGCACATGATAATGTACGTGCTGGGCGCCGGAGCCCCGAACCCCAAACGTGCCGTCACCGCCGAACCGTACTACAAGATGATCACGTACAAAGGAAGCTACAAGGGCGATGAGTTTATATATTGCGCGACGGGTGCGGCGTTCACTTATCAATGGACCCACTGTTTCGTCGATTACCGCAAGCGGGTCGATCGAAAAGGACGCAACTGGTTCGACAACTCCCGACACGCCGCGCTGGCCGCCAGGCGATTCGCAATTGACATGTCCGGTAGGATCAAGGGTCTCGGCGCCAACTCGTGGGGAATGTCGGCGTGCATAAGCCCCACCACGTTTTACAGCGGTAAGTACGGTTCCCTGCCGGCGGGGAGCGGGGCGGATCTAAGCGGTTTTCTGATGGACGGTACGGTCGCGCCATACGGTTCGTCGGGATTCATTGTCTTTACGCCGAAAGAGTCGATTGCGGCGCTCAAATACATGTACACAATTCCGGGGCTTGTCGGAAAGTACGGTCTGTACGACGCCTACAGTTTTCATACGAAGGCAAAGGGCGACAAGCCCTGGGTCGCCAGGACGTACCTCGATATCGACAAGGGCATAGTCGCGATGATGCTGGAAAACTACTCGACGCAACTGATGTGGAAACTCTTCCACCGGAACAAACACGTTCAAGACGGCCTGGCGAAGCTGGGATTCGCCAACGTCAAATAGGCCTCCGCCTTTCGGGCCGATCGAGTATTGCAGATTGTGCGCCTGTGCTGGTGACGCTATATTGGTTTCGGCGCCGCAAGGCCTCAATGAACCGCCAAAGAAAGGATACAACATGAAGATAGGGATCGACAGTTACTGCTTCCATCGATACTTTGGCGAGGTCTACGATAATCAGGAGGATCCCGGGCGGCGGATCACCTGCGCCGAGTTCCTGGACAGGGCGATCAAGCTCGGCGCCGCGGGGGTCTCGTGGGAGACTTGCTTCTTTGAGTCCGAAGATGAGGACTACCTAAAGGGGTTGCGTGAAATTATGGATTCAGGGGGCCTGGAATGCATCGTGGCCTGGGGGCATCCCGACGGGCTGGAAGGCGGGGAGAACATCGCCGCCATTGCGGACATGGAGGCGCATTACAGAACCTGCGAGATTATGGGGACTGACGTTCTGCGGATGGTGGGTTCGCACTACGGTTTGCGCAACACGCCGCACCGTCCGCAGATGGAGCGGTTGATGACGATCCTGAAGGATCCTGTCAAACGCGCCGAGGATCGGGGGATAAAGCTGGCGATGGAGAATCACTACGATTTCACCTGCGACGAGATGCTTGAGATGTTCGAGACTATCGACTCGCCGTTCTTCGGCATGACGTTCGATACGGGTAATGCGTTTCGTTACGGCGACGATCCGGTGGAAGCGGCTGGCAAGCTGGCGAAATACATCTACGCGATACACTTCAAGGATGTTGCTCCGCTGGAAGGCGGGAATCCCGAGGACTGGTTCTACAACGCTTGCGTTCCGGTAGGCAGCGGCGTGATCGATGTTCCGGCGCTGGTGAAAACGCTCGATGATGCGGGCTACGACGGTATCTGGGCGATCGAGTTCGACTATCTCGACCCGAGATTCGGCGACGAGCAGGCGGCGTTGGCGCAAAGCTTCGAGTACCTTCAGGCACTCTAATCGCAAGGAGCATGAGGAGCATGAAAGAAATCAACGTTGCACTGATCGGATGCAAGTTCATGGGCAAGGCCCACAGCAACGCGTGGAAAAACGCGCCGCATTTCTTCGACATGAACGTCAAGCCCGTGCTGAAGGCGGTCTGCGATACGAACGAGGAAGTGCTCGGCGAGTTCGCCCGGCGGTGGGGCTGGGAGGAAACCGAGACCGATTGGCGGAAGCTGATCGCGCGGGATGATATCGACGTTATCGACATCGCCACCCCGCCCAACGTGCATTGCGATATGGCGGTTGCGGCCGCTGAGGCGGGAAAGCACGTGTTCTGCGAGAAGCCCATCGCCCGAAACGCCGAAGAAGCAGCCCGCATGTATGAAGCGGCCGACAAAGCGGGAATCGTGCATTACCTGAACCACGAATATCGCAGGTGTCCGGCGATAGCTTTGGCAAAGCAGTTAATCGACGAAGGCAGGATAGGGCGGATATTCCATTGGCGGGGCGCATACCTGCAGTCGTGGTTGGTCGATCCGGAGTTTCCGCTGACGTGGCATCTGCAGGAGGAGACCGCCGGTTCCGGAGCACAGAACGGGATAAACTCGCACAGTGTCGACCTGGCGAGATTTCTCGTAGGCGAGATCAACAGCGTTGTGGCGATGAAGACCACGTTCGTGCCCGAACGCCCAATCGCCAGCGCCGCAGCCGGCACGTTCAACGCCGCCGGCTCTTCAGACGGACCGAAGGGAAAAGTAACCGTTGAAGACGCTATTTCGATGGTGGTGGAGTTCGAAAACGGGGCGTTGGGTTCGTTCGAGGCCAGTACTTTCGCACCCGGCCGGAAGAACTTCAACTACTTTGAGATATACGGCGACAAAGGCTCGCTGATATTCGATCTTGAGCGAATGAACGAGCTTAAGTTCTTCTCCGTCGACGATCCCGAGCACGCACAGGGTTTCAGAACGATTCTGGCGACCGAGCCCTGCCACAAATACATGGCCAACTGGTGGCCGCCCGGACACAGCATCGGATTCGAACACGAATTCCATCACGGGGTGGTCGATTTTCTCGATGCCATCGATAAGGGAACGAGCGTTACGCCCAACTTCCTCGACGGTTTGAAAGGCATGAAGATACTCGAAGCCGGACTCGAAGCGGCCCGCACTGGAACGAAGGTTGCGCTCGACTGACAACTCGGGCTCTGGAGAATCACCGCCGCCCTCAGGGGCGAGTGAGCATATCGAGGCCACGATCGAAATCGCCCGCCTGCGATAAGCAGCAAGTCGCCAAGGGCGCCAGAGCAACGTTCCTGTCCTTGACACGCAGTTCCCGCTTCGATAGTTTCGGGGCATGAAAAATACACACAATAACGTAAGCACAAACGTGCGCCACTATCGTTCGATAACCGCTTTTCTGGCGATTTCCCTGCTGGTCGGGGCCGTTCTCGCTGTCCTGTGTCCGGTCGACGTACACGCCGCTGAAGGCAAGATCGCCGTGACCAAGGGGCAGAAGATCGCCTTCCTGGGCGACTCGATAACCCAGGCCGGCGCCAGGCCCGGGGGCTACTGCAAACTCGTGATCGATGGGCTAAAACGACAGGGCATCGAGGCGACACCGGTTTTTGCGGGCATAAGCGGGCACAAGTCCAACCAGATGCTGGCGCGTCTGGAAAAGGACGTTCTCAAGCACAAGCCCGACTGGATGACCCTGAGTTGCGGAGTGAATGACGTGTGGCACGGGAAACGCGGCGTGGCGCTCGAACCGTACAAGAAGAACATCACCGAGATTGTAACCCGCGCCCAGGCCGCCGGAGTGAAGGTCATGCTGCTGACGTCGACCATGATCCGCGAAGATCAGTCAAACGATCTGAACAAGAAACTCCTGCCATACAACGCGTTCATCAGGCAGCTTGCCAAAGACAAGAACTGCCTGCTGGCCGATCTGAACACCGACATGCAGGAAGCGCTGAAAACATTCCCCAAGAACGTCAAGGGGAACAAACTCACCAGCGACGGCGTTCACATGAATGCGCTGGGCAATATGATGATGGCGAGAGGGGTGCTGAAGGCCTTCGGTCTGACAGATCAGCAGCTGACCTCTACGGAAAAAGAGTGGAGGAACATACCCGGAACTCACACGGTGAGACTTCACTTGAGCATGTCGATGGCGGAAGCGGAGAAACTCAAAGCTATCGCCGCCAAAGAGAAGAAGAATCTCAACCAACTCTTCGCAGAGTTCCTGAACGAGAAGAAAGCTGCGATGCTTAAGGAGTAGACCGACTATCTGCGCGGTCGGCGGGGATTGGGCGGAGGCGGTTTTCGCGCCGGCGGGCGGCGGCGGGGCGGTCTTCGGATTCCGGGGCGCGGTGCGACGCGGATTGGGACGAGTTTTCTGGGCGCCGGGTCGGCTTGGCGTTTCGGCCAGGTCTTGCGAATCTCAATCAGACAGATCGTCCGGCGCGACATGTTCCGCTTGAGCACGAAGGTTCGTCCGGTTCTTTCGATCGTTTCGACCGCCTCCAACTGGCTGCGCGACGGGTCCAGCACCCAGCGCGTCGCCTCGTAAGGCGTCTGATCGCTCCAGGGCAGATTCGTCACGCGCAGGGCCCATCCCGTGTGGTTCGACTGGTAATCGCTTATCAGAATGTGCACTCGGCGGGACGGTTCGTTAGTACCGGCCAGGATGTTGTATCCCTTCTTGTCGCTCCCGATCGCCGCCAGGCGAAGCGGCGTTTCGAGCATTCGCTTCCAGGCGATGAGCGACTGAGTCGCGCGGACGGGCAGGCCGGTTTCGTGTCCGTGCAGGCCGAGCATCGGGTGATTGTCGCCTACGTACAGATACGCCCGGGTCACGCCTCCGTCGAGCATGTTCATCAGGCTTGATGCGTAGTACGCTACGCCCGCGGGCGTGTCGCTGAACACATTGTCGTTGATTCCGGCGTTCCATTCAGTGACGATGCTCTCGGCGTTTTTGTATCCGTAGCGGGTCAGCGCCTTGCGGACCTTCCTGCCGTATTCGTAATAGCAGTAGGGGTTGTAGTCGTCTCGCCCCCCATAGGAGTGCCACGAGTAGAAATCCAGCGGCGCGTTGGTCTTGCGGCAGTACCGGACGAATCCGTCCATGTATATGTCCGTGAAGGCCCCGCTGAGCCCCGGCCCGCCGACCTTCAGCGAAGGATCGAGCGCCTTGATCGCCTTGGCGGTCTCCTCGTAGAGCATGTAATACTGCCCCGGCGTACCGGTCCAGAACTGCGAGCTGTTGTCCGGTTCGTTCCAGACTTCCCAATAGTCGATACCGTAGTTATGACCGCCGGCCCAGCCTTGATTGTAGTGACGGACAATATTCGTGCAGACGTTGGCGAATTTCTTGAAATCGTCGGTGTCGGCTTCGTGGACGACTTGCCCGTTCTGGTTGCGGACGGTTCCGGGCGGATCGTTTATCGGCAGGGGGTTGTCGCCTTTCCAACTCGTTCCGAGGCGATAGAAGCAGTCGAACCCGGCGTCCCGGATGGCGCTGATTCGCTGGTCGGAGGAGGCGAAGTCGTAGCCGCCGATTGCGTTGGCGTCGGCGGTGAAGTCCGGGAAGATCACCCACCAGTCGGTAGGCCCGTAGAAGTCGTGCGAACGGATACTCTCAATACCGAACTGTCGGAAGTTTTCCGAGAAGTCCCACACCGGAGCCTGGGGGTCTCCAGGCCAGTTCACCGGTCCGCGGTTCGCGCCGATCAGCGGACGAATGAGTCCCGCGCGGGCCTCGCAGTTGACCTGAAGAGACTTAACCCCGTGCCCGTAAGGGTGCAGTTCAGGCTCGTGCTGGACAGGCGGGGCGGCGCAACTGCAGAAGACCAAGACAAACAGCGTGAGCAACGAATACTCAAATGCGGACGCTGTAATTGCTCTCTTCAGACGCATCGAAGTCTCCCGCAGCAATAGACGCTAATGCATCTATATTATAGAACGCGGTCGACAAATGGGTCACATATTTGTGCTGCCGGGAGGGCTCAGACGGTCTTGATTGTTCGCCTGGCGATCTTCTTGGGTTTAGCCGCGGGCTTCTTCGGTTTGGCCATCCTGCGATACTTGGCGATCTTGTTCAAGAGGTTCGTTCGGTCGGGATGATCGGGTTCCAGGTCCAGCACCAGGCGCCACTGAAGCACCGCTTTTGCGTACTGGCGGGCCTCCTGGTATGCGTTTGCCAGATTCAGGTGCAGCGAGGCGGTCTGCGGGCTGGCGTTGACGGCCTTTTCGAGGAACTCGATGTACTTGGCGAAATCACCGGCTTGGTTGTACTGCCCAGCCACCTTCAGATACGCCTCAACCAGCGTGGGTTCGTAGGCGGCTTTGTCGAGTTTGATTGCTTCTCCGAGCAGTTTGAAATATTCGTCGTACTTGTCCACGCCGAAGGCGGCTTGGGAGTAGTAGAAGTAGAACAGCGCCTTGTCCTCTTTCGGGATTGTCTTCTGGATCTTTGCGAACATCTCGTAGGCTCGCGCGTAGCGTCGTGCGTTTAAGTAGATGTTGGCTTTGAGAAAATGAATGTCCGGGCGGTCCTTGATGCCGTCCGCTATCGCGCGAGCGACCTGGTAGATCGCCGAATTACTCGGTGCGGCGCGGAAGGTGTCCTTCTTGCCCGGTTGAGGTTCGATCAGGTACCAGTTTCCGCTGATCGTGCCGATTTTTCCGGCCTTGACGGTGACAACCGAGACTCTCCCGAAGTAGTTCCGCAGGTTGAAATACGCCGACCCCAGTTTGTATCGCAGTACGGGGCTCTCAAGGTTCAGGCTGAGGGCTTTCTGGTACGAATCGGCGGCCAGTGCGAACGAGTTGCCCGCGAGGTGGATGTTCCCCAGGCGGTAATGGTCGGCGGCGTTCTTCGGATTCAGTTTTATTGCTTCCTGGTAGTACTTCCGAGCCTTCTTATTATCATCGAGATTGTAGAAGGCTTCGGCAAGCAGTTGATATGTCGTGTAGTCGTGTCGATACTTCAGGAGCGGTTCGAGGATCTTGACTGCGTTCTTCCAGTCCTTGCGTTCGGCGAAGATCTGTCCGAGCAGTTGTCCGGCCTCTACGTGATCGGGAGCCGATTTCAGAATGATCTTCAATTGCGCTTCGGCCAGTTGGGGCTTTTCGGCGTATCGGTACGCTCTTGCCAGATACAAGCGGTGGCTGGTTTTGGCGTCCTTGGAGTCGGCGGCCTGTTTCAGCAGTTTGACCGCAGCATCATAATCGCCCGTCAGCAGCGCCTTCCTGCCGTCCTGGAACAGTTTCTGCGTTTTGCTCGGTTTGTTGTTTTCGGCGTTTTTCGGTTGCGCCCATACTGTCGATGCGCCCAGCAGCATAATCGTCAGCGTCAGGGTCGTCAGAATTCTCGGAAGCGTTCGGTTCTTTGTCTGCATGATTATGTTCTCCATGATCCGAAGTTTCGGACTGTTCTTTTATATCCGTTCCCGGTTCCAGCTACGCTTACAGCCGGTAAGTTTTTATCCAACTGATCTGTTCCTTGGCCTTTGCGACCATGGGTCCTTTGGGGAAGTTGGTCATGTAGTTTGTGTAGGCGTCCATAGCCTGCACCCATTTTCCGGCGTGTTCGTAGTTTTCGGCGATGGCGAACTGTGCGGATCCGGCTCGGGCGGACCGCCGATAGTTTCTCAGGAACGCCTTGTAGGCGGTGACGGCTTCTTCGGCCTTTTCCTGCTTCTCGTAGTACTGGGCGATCCGCCAACTGGCGTCTTCGGCTACGCTGGTTCCGCTGAACTGGCGAACGATTTCGAGGTAAGTCTTCATTGCGGCGTCGGCGTCCTTGAGTCTTTCGCCGTAGATAGTAGCCATTCGCAGGAGCGATTCATCGGCCTTGTCGGCGGCGGCGACTTCGGCGGCCTTGCGGTAGGATGCGACCGCCTGACGCAGCGAACCATTTATCTTGTCCTGGCGATCGGCGAGCTGTTTCGCCGTCAGCACAACGACCTGCTGCTCGGCGAGATCGGCCATTATGGCGGCGTTGGAGATATTGAACTGGGCGGTTTGGATTGCTCCTCTAGCCTGTTCGAGTTCGGCGTTCAGGTCGTCCTTGCCCGCCTTGAACTGTGCGATTCGCTTCTTGTTGTCCAGCGAAACTTGTCGACGGCCTCTTGCAAAGTTGCCGTACGCAAGCTTCTGCGCTACATCGCGCTGTTTGGAGATCGTCGATGCGCGCGTGACGGCGCCCAGAGACGCCGCTTCGGTCTCGTAGCTCTGTCCGACCATGTACAGTGCGTCGTCGGCCAGCGGGCTGTTGGGGTATTTCGCTCCGACCGCCAGCAACGCCTTGCGAGCCATGGCGGTCTCATTCATCGCCAGGTAGGTCGTTCCGACCTTGAACAGGGCGTCGTCGGCGAAGTGTGAGGTCGGCCAGTTGGCGGTTACCTTGCGGTATTCGATTATCGCCTTGACCGGATTGGACAGTTGAGTGCTCACTATTGTCGCGATCTGGTACTGGGCGTCGAAGGCCTTTCGTTGGCCTTTCTCGTCGACCAGAACCTGGTATCGCGCCAAATCCTTCAACACGCTGATTCTCCGGGTCGCTTCAACCAGGCGCGTGTCCTTTGTGTTTGCTGCGTACGTATTCAGGTAGTCCCGGTACGCGTCGGACGCCTCTCGCCAGCGGCTGAGGTTTATCGTGCATTCTGCGATCGACCACTTGGCTTCGCGGACCCACACGCCGCTGGCGAACTCGCTGATGACCCGCTTGTACGCTGCGATGGCGTCTTCCCAGGCTTCGTTGGCCTGGTGAATCTGCCCGACTGTGGTCAGGGCCTGCCCGGCCTGGGCGTGGAGGGGGAAGCTGTCGACGAACGATTCCAGCACGTGCAGGGCCTCCACCCAGCGTTTCTCGGTTTTCAACTGCGTGCCTATCTGGAACATCGCAGCCTGGGCGGACGCATCATTGCCCCCGCGGGCGAAGTTCAGTTCGATATAGGCTTCAGCCGCCCGCAGCGGTCGCCGGAGGTTGTTCTGGTATATCTGGGCGATCTTCAGCGACGCTTGAGACGCCAGCGTGTTCGTCGGGTAGTGATTCGTCAGGTCCGTGCAGACCACGATCGCTTCGTTATGGTAGCCTCGGGAAGACAACTCGCTCGAGATGCTCCAGAGCATCTGCGGAATTGTCCCGATCTGCGGATGATCGTGGAATTTGGCGGCGACTTTCAGCAGTTCTCTGCCCGCTCGGACGTACTGTCCTCGGGCGAGGGTCGCGCTGAACGCGTTCACCACGCGAGCCTGGGTAAGGAAGCTGTTTGCGATGGCCCACTGCGCCTGGTGCACGATTGTCTTTTCATCCGGCAGGTCGGTGACTATCGCTTCAAGCTGCGTGCGGGCCTTTCCGAAACGCTGGGCGACTTCCGTAAGCATCTCCTGCGTGGAGGTCCGGGTTTTGACCGGTTGGGCCGCCCAGGACAGGTAATCCCGCGCGATAGACAGTCGCAGCGTGGGCGTTTCGATGTCCGTAGGATTATCGGTCAGGAATCGCTGTGCGAGCGCCGCGGCCTTGGCCCAGCGCGCGATGGATCGCCAATGTCCGATCATCACCATGATTTCACCGCGCGCCTGGTCGGCGGTGGGGGTTTGCGCGTACTTGGTGCGGATCGACTGGAACACCTCGTACGCCAGCAACAGGAACTTCTCCTGGCGGGCGATCTCGGCGTCCGAGAGCACCGGAATCGACGGTATGATGCGCTGCTGTTTGACAATGATCTTCCCTTTGGACTTCGTCGTAGCGGCGTATTCGTAACTCAACCCTTCATCTCTCAACCGTGCTATGCGGTTGGCCCGGCTGGTGTTCTGGCGCCTGATAGTCGCCATCGCCAGGAGGTCGCTCTTTCGCAGTTCTTTGTCCTCCGTGGCGCTCAACTCTTCGGCGATTTTGCTGTATTTATCGCCTCCATCGTATTCTCTTCCGTTGGCGGGTCTTTTTGCGGGGCCGCCGGCGCCCGGGGCCGGTTTGGCTCTGGGCGGAGTCACGATCGGTTTGGGAGTGCTCGGGTCCGCCGGAGACGCATCGTCCATCCCCAGCGCCAACGCCAACGCTGAAACCCCTTTCCCACCGGGTTTGGAGGTGCGTTTTGGCGCTGTAAGTGCTTTGAGCATGTCCGTCGCATGGGCGGGCATCACCTTGCCAAGACGGCAGAGTCCGCGGCTGAACTCAAGCCGTTCCGGCCTGCGGATGTCCAGGCCCGCGGCCAGCAGATTCGCGAAGACGCCTTCGGCGACATCCCACGCTCCGATGCTGACGTACTGCATCGCGGCCTTGTTGATTCGCGCCATGGCGCTGCCGACAAGCGAACTTTCCGGGCGGGCCTTGATGAACGCCTTGTATGCGTCGATCGCTGCGGTGAACTCATCGCTGATCTTCGCGGGCGGGGGATCGTTTGGTTTCCTGTCGGCCAGTGTCTTGGTCAGTGTGTTTTCGGCTTTGGAGTAGAGCGCATTTGCGGTGATCAGTTCGGCGGCTTCGGCTTCGCTGGGCGCCGTGGGGGAGCCTTGGGCGAGCACTTTTGATTTTGCGGCGAATGCTGCGAAATCCTTATATACTCCGATTGCGACGTCGTAGGCCTTGTGCTGCTCGAATATCCTGGCGATACCGTAGATGCTCTGGACCGCCGTCGGCACGTAACTGTGAGCCGGTCGGTCCGTGATGAACTTCTTGTAGTCGGCGATCGCCTTCTTGAATGCGTCGGTAAGAGCTATCTTGTCTCGGGCCTTGTAGCTCTTGAGCGACTTGTCGAGATCGGCTTTGGCTCGCTGGAGATGAAAGCCCGCCAGCGTTATCTGAGCGAAGGCGTCGGCGGTGTCTACGGGTTTGGCGGACTTGACGCCGATAGCCTGTTCGGCGATGTCGAAGTATTCCAGGTCGTTGTAGTGTTTGACAATCTGTGAGGCGATGGTCCTGGCCTGGAGGACTATGGGGTCGGTTTCGCTTCGCTGGTCCTGCAGCGTGTAGCACGCTTGCAGCGCCTTGGCGTGGGCCGGGTCGAGCTTGCGCGGGATGATGAACCCCGCACCCAACAGACGCGTGTGCGTTGCATTCGCCTGGGCGACCCACACTCCGGTGACTGCAAGTTGCACCGAGGGCTTTTGCGGGGCGGGCATTGCGGCCTCCAGTGTCTCGTAAGCCTCGCGGACCAGGTCCCAGTGGCCTCGCGCCAGCCACGGGCGGAGGTGTGCGGTGAGCCTCGTCAGCATCGCCGAGCCCTGAGAAGCGTCCCTGGACAGGATCCCGGACATCGTCGCGAGTATCTGTTTCTGATGGTCGGTCAGCGTTTTATTAGCCTGGTCAAGCCCGGCTTTGATGTTCTCGGTGAAGATGCGTGATGCGTAGGCGTTCAGCAGGTCTATCTGCTTGATCATCAGCGTCGACCAGGTTGACTTGTCCTGCGAGACCGCCGCAAGGAGTCTCGCGTGAATGTCCAGCGGGATCTTGCGTGCGGGGTCTTCGGTGAAGGCGGCGTATTGCGACTCGATGCCGCTGATAATCGTGATGGCGCTTGCGACGGCTTTGGTGTCGGCGTCGGCTTTGACGACGTCAAGTGCAATTGCTATCGCCCAGCTATGCGGGGCCTTCAGGGCGGTCACCTTCGGCGGGAATGGGACGCTGGACGCCAACGATCCGGTCTGTCCGGCCAGTGACGCCAGATTCGCCCAGGTTGATTGGAGGGGGAATTCAGCCATTACGGCTTTGTATCCGGCGACGGCGTCGGCGAGAGCCTTTGGCGTATTTCCTTTGGGGAGCTTTCCCGCTTTCGCCAGGTCCGTCAGCTCCTTGATCGCTACTGTTGACCGGAGTTGCGCTATTGTCGTCAGCGTTTGGGCCCGGGCGGTTTTCGGCAGGGGCGTCTTGATGAGCATTTCGACGCCCGATATCGCCGCCGGATAAGCTCCCGCCGCCACGTACCGCACCTGTATGTGGTCCATTATCAGTTTGTGGACGGCGAGAGCGTCGGCGGTCTTTATGCTCTTGGCGATTAGCTTTCCGGCCAGCGTTATCGCCTGAGTTTCAAACGCTCCGAGTTTGGCGTCGGGCTTGGGTTTGGCGGTCTGCCCGGCCAGCGTCAGGTAAACGGATATCAGGCGACTCGTCGCGTTGCGCGACAGGCGGTGGTTGGCGTTGGCGGTGATCCATTTGTTTAATGCTCCGGCGCCTGCGATGTCGATTTTCTGCGACAGGCCGACGAGTATTAGTTCGTACTGGGCGGCGGCGGCTTGGGGCGTATTGGCGAAGTCGGTCACCACCGACCTGAGCACGTTCATGCCCGAACTCAGCGATTTGCCTCCCATCTTTATTCGGGCTCGTCCCAGCAGCAGGGCGGTGGTGGGTTTGTCCTGGTGAGCGGAATACTTTACCGCCGCCTCCTGCAGGGCGACAACCGCGCCGGTCGGGCTGCCTGTCTCCAGCAGCACTTCGGCGTATAGTCTCAGCGCCTCGGCCCGCTGGGCGTCGGTGGCCGCCTCGTTGCGGACAAGCGACTGGCAGTACTGACTTGCAGTTTTGTGCATGCCCTCTGCGATCAGGGTTTTGATGAGTTTGATTCGGGCGGCCGGTTTTGCGGTGTGGCCTCTCAGGGCTTTGAGCATCCTGATCGCGTAGGCCTCCTTGGGCGCCAGTTGCAGCGTTCTGGTCCAGGCTGTCATCGCCTTGTCGATCTCGCCGATCTGGTAATTGGCCTTGCCCAACCAGAGGAATACTTCTGCGTTCTTACCGTCGGTGAACGAGGCCTTGAGAAACAGGTCTCGCGCCTCTTCGAATTTTCCCTGGGCGTACATCGTTTTTCCCGATGCGTAAGCCTCTTTGGCGTCGACTTGCCCCAGGGCGATCTGCGGCGCCATGACTGTCAGCAACGCCAGGACAATGATAATAACTTTCTTGTGCATATTGTTTTCCTTTCCAGTCTGTCTTCAGTTGCCCGCGCAGGCTTTGAAAATCCGAGAAGCCTGCGTAAAAATGCTCCTTACGCAAGTTAGACGCAAGATCCTCCAATAAGTTCCAGACTCCTTGATCTTAGACGGAAATGTCTCTTTGATATGCTCGCGCCCGACCCGGGCGCCGGGTCCGGCTAGCCCTGAGGGGTGAAGATGACGGCTCGGATTGTGTGGTGGTAGGCGAATACATCGTCGGTTTCCTGGCGAAGACCTCGTTCATCCATCAGCCATTCGAAGAACTCCGGAGAAAGCGCCAGCCTGAGAGGGACAGAACGTTCGGCCAGCACCTCCATTCTGAGCCCTGAGGCGTTCGCCAACGCCTCGTTAACGTCCGACTGGGCCAGCGTCGAGTAGCCCAGCGCCAAAGGCGCCCCCTTTTCCGCAGCTATGCGAATTAGAAAACGGAGCATGTCAGTTCCCATTGCCGGTCCGCTGTCGGCACTGTCGCAATCCCACGGCGGACGAGGCAGATATGGCGGGCAGGCTGCGATTGCATCACCTTCCTGAAGCTGTTTGGTAAGCAGGCCCTGTGCCGGTTGGCAGGCGATCTCCATCGTCAGGTCGGACCGCCCGTCGTATGAGTCAAGATTATCCCAGCACATTTCAGCGGCCGGCATGCTGGTTTCCACGGCTGTCAGATGTGTGATCGACGGTGCGGCGTCGGCGAGTTGAAGCCCGATGAAACCCGTACCCGCACCGATGTCCCAGAGTCGACGCACGTCCCGGACAGGCCATTGAGCCCGAAGCAATGCCCGAACCAGGCAGAACGTGTCGATTGACGGCGGCCAGCCCCTCCAGCCATCCCACAACACGCTGAGTCCGCGATACCAAATTCGCGTGTGCCTTCCGAATAGATCGGATATTTCTGCGGCGTCAGGCAGTTCATGCACCGCACAGGGCCCGCACTCGGGCGAGCGTCCGCCGTCACCGGCATAACAACTGCATTGCCACATGAGATTCGGCGACAGGATTTCTCCGAGCGGGCGTTCTGACACCTCGAACGCAAGCCGAGAGAGATCGTCCGACATCCGCATGTCCAATTGCATCAGGGTCTCTGTTGCCATTTTCCCGTCACCATCATGTCGTTGTTCCGACGCTGTCCCAAGCCGCGCCTCCAGCGGAACGGACTGTACAACAGACCAACCAACTCAGCAAGCATCAGTCCTCTGTGCCTTCGTCCTCGGCGGAAGCGGACTCCTGGTCGCCTTTTTCCTTGGCGGCCTCACTTGGGTCTTCTTCCTTTTTCGCCATTACCTTGGCCCACTTGGCGATCGCAGTCCTCAATTGCATGAGTTCCGGTTCTTCGGATGAGAACGACTCATGAAGAGTGCTTGTCACTACCACGGGAAGATCCGTGCCTTCCGGTGGGATTGGCGTACCCTCGACTTTCTCATGCATTGTTGCTTCATCGTGCAGTATCAGGATGCTGGCGCCTTTGCCTCTCATGAATCCGAATTCGATAAGGACATTATGATTCGGGCCAAACGGCCTGCCCTTATCCCGTTCGAGGCGTTCGAAGATTGCTATGCCGTATTTACACCCTCGCAGATAGACTTCATTATTCGCCCAGAGATCCTTTTGATACGGGACAGGTCGATCGCCGACATGTCTTCCCACAAGCCCGGCCTTGTCCAGTTCTTCAATGACGGCTTTCAGGATGTTCTCATTTGTCTCTACATATTCCGGCGTCGATTTGCGATTAGATTTGATCATTGACCGCATGATGAAAACGCTTTTCTCGAACGGGGAGCCTTCCTTCTTGTCGTGAAACCGCTTCATGGGCTCGCCGATTTCCTGCATTTCCTGGATAGACGGAAGAAACGGGAGAGCGTTACCGTAAAATCGAAGAAGTTGCGCACGTTCGTTGCCCGCTAAGACAGACCTTGTCAGGATGTGGGAATGTGGCGCGTAATCGGAGCGTCGCAGGCGGAGATAGAGCGTGGCGGCGACTAACGCACGGATCCAACCCTGAGCCCACACGTCGACTGGAATTTCATTACCGTCGTCAGATTGCTTTCCGTGATTGGCGAATGCTGTGGGGAGTTGGGTCGGCGCTTCGTCGGTCAGATTGAATGCCGCGGCCAGCCATTCTTCGGATTTCTCCATCGCCTTTGGCCGCAGGCCGGAAACCTTCAGCAGATCGTAGGCGACAAAGCCTCCGCCTCGGAGGTCATGCGTGTTTTTCAGCCAACTGGTGTCCGTCTTCAACAGGTGATTCAGGCATCGGTCGACCAGCGATTCATCATCCTGGCGACCGAGCAGACTCAGGTCATACAGCAGGAATCCGACGTGGTCCGAATTGTCGGAGAGAAGGTCGAAAGATTGCTCTAAGGCTCCGATCGCCTTGTTGATTGCATCAGTGAACTCACTGTCGCGTCCGGACAGGATAAGCAGGCGAAGCGCCCACAGTGTTGAGAACTGATCGCCGAGATTCAGGAAACCTGTTGCAAACGGGATTAGCCCCCAGGGATGGCGAGCCTGCTTTTTCAGCAGTTCGTCGAGCAGGGCTTTGAATACGTCATTGTCCGTCAGTCCCGCCTCGGCCAGCGAGGCGGCTACGAACGGATTGTCCGGCGGGACGGATTGGAGCATGGTGTTGGCCATCTGGTTGCAGACGCCGGAGAAGGCTCGCGAATCTGAAACATGCAGCAGTTCGATGAGATGCTGACCAAGCATCGGCCAGTTGGAATCGGATTCAGGCGTGACGCGGAACTCCGAGTCGAGCCAGCCGAACACGACCTGTGTCAGATTTGCGTGATGGATGACGAGTGAGTCGACTTGCTTGTCGGTCAATGTAAATTCGCCCTCGTACTGGGCCCATGTGGGCACGCGCGGTGTTGCTATTTCACTCATGGAGATGTCCTCGTCGGCAGAATCCGCCCGATATTTTATTGCTACCCGCTAATAGAAAAAACTGAAACGCCAAACTACTCAAGCACCCGCCCCTATGCAACCCCTTTTCCAAAATTAAAACTGCAAACATCAGGATGTCGCGGGTTACGTTCCGCGGCTACTTCTTCCCCGGGTTTTCGAACCAGAGTACTCCCCAGCCGCCGTTTTCTTCCGTTGTTACGATGTCGATATCGCCGTCGCCGTCAATGTCGCCGAGAAAGGCGTTGTCCATCTTCTTGCGGGTTCCGGCGCCGGGTGTCTCTATAACTGTTGTCTTCCAGTTCTTCGCTTCGTTTGAATCGCCCGAATATGTCGCAAACCAGATGTTCCCGCTCTTGGGGAGGATCAGGATTTCCTTCCTCGTCGGATCGCCGTCGACGTCCATGATCGCTGCGCCCTTGGGGAAGAAATCGCCAGCCGCGCCGGTATTCTTCGTCGGCTGGGGCAGGATGACGGTCTTCAGTTCCGGGTCGCCGGTTTTGTTTGAGCGCAAGAGGATATGGATGTTCCTTCCCCTTTGGTTCGTTATTACGAAATCATCGATCTTGTCGCCGTTTACATCGCCGATCGCCATGAACATGCCGTCTCTTTTTGCGTAAAGCGTCTTGCGAGCCCATTGAGAGGCGACTTTGTCTTTCCCCGCGTTGACGAACCAAAACGTTTCTTTTCTGCGGTCCTGGACGACAATGTCATTGTCGCCGTCACTGTCGATGTCGTAGACGAAGCAATTCATCGGCCAGACAGCTCTGCCCAGAGAAAAGCTCTTCCAGTTCTTCGCTTCGTGTTTCCCCCTGGTCGGCTGCTTGTACCACGCCTTGCCGCCGACAATCAGATCGTTCAAACCGTCCCCGTCGACATCGGCTACGACCGGGACGCGGGCCTCATTTTTAAAGAGCGTCATTTTTGTCCATTTGGACGGATCGCGGATGTCTTTTTTCCCGGGATTGAAGTAAACCCATCCGCCGTTGGCGATGTAGTCGATATCCCCGTCGTTATCCAGATCGCCGATCCCTGAGTCCTCGCACTTTCCGTGTTTAAACTGAATGTAGTCGGTCCAGAGGTCGCGAATCTTGTCCTTGCCCGGATTAAAGTAGAGACGAGAGTATGCGCCTTCTTCGTAGTTGACGAATACATCCATGTCGCCGTCGCCGTCCCAATCGTGAAGGTTGATCCCGTCGGGTCCGGCGTCTTTCGGGTCGGGTTGGATAACATTGCACCGCCAACCGGACGGACCGACCTTGCCGCAATAAGCACTCCACTTTCCCCTGGTGTTGGGCTTCTTGTCGGACTTTCCGGATTTCTCGGCCGGGATGCTGTTGCTTGTTGCCGCAGACACTGCCGCCAACATGATCAGCAGAGTGGAAATACGAGTAATGCCGCTGAGTTTTGGTGTTGTGATGAGAGTCACCGGCCTTCCTGTTTATCGTTGCCGTTTTCATTGTGGAATAGGCGGATATAGTCGCGGTAAATAAACCGTCGGTTGCGTTTGCGGCCGGTGAATTCGTGCGTAATGCCATGCTCTACAAGTCGGGCTACGAGGTTGTTAGCCGCAGTGTAAGTGGCGCCAATCAGGTTCCGGACATCCGCGACTGAGATGATGGGATGCTGATAGAGATGCTCGAGGACACGGTGTCCGTTGCCGGCGGCGCGACCAAGCTGTTCGGTGATGGTCTGGCGGTGTTGTTCGCGTAGCGTGAGAATCTGTCGGGCGGTGTCTGTGGCCTGCTGGCTAACCTCGAAAACACCTTGGAGAAAAAAAGCCAGCCATTGGTCCCACTGCCCATGGTCGCGCACGGCCTGAAGGTGTTCGTAGTATTGCCGGCGGTAGCGTTTGAAATAGTAAGAGAGGTAGAGCACCGGCTTGAGCAGCACTTCTTTTTCGCATAGTAGAAAGGTGATGAGCAGGCGCCCGATACGCCCGTTGCCGTCCAGGAACGGGTGGATGGTTTCAAACTGAGCGTGAGTAAGACCGATCTTGATCAGCAGAGGAAGTTGCGTGTCGGTATGGAGAAAGCTCTCCAGATCGCTCAGTGCTTGGGGCACTTCATGGGGTGGCGGCGGGACGAAAGAGGCTTCGGCCAGAGTGCATCCGGAAGGGCCGATCCAGTTCTGGCTGGTGCGCAGTTCGCCAGGGGTAAGATGCCGCCCGCGAACACCTGCCAG
This sequence comes from Phycisphaerae bacterium, assembly GCA_030745875.1. Lineage (GTDB taxonomy): Bacteria > Planctomycetota > Phycisphaerae > SM23-33 > SM23-33 > BS750m-G57. The sequence goes on along the minus strand of JASLNT010000085.1, from coordinate 69,011 downwards.
GAGTTCTCTGTGGATTTCACGGACAAGACGAACGGAGATAGGCAAACTCTTCAGACGCTCAAGTCCGTAGTTCATGGCGTTAACATATCTGAACACCTCATTGACGTCGCGCGGTCTCTTGGGGGATAGGACCCGGGCTTCGGCGGCGAGTACGTCCTGCAAGGAACTTTGGGTGCCTTCGATCTGACTGGAAAGCACCGCTTCCTTACGCACATACATAGCAACGAAAAGATCGGGGTTTGGCAACGTTTGGATAGAGCCGTCAAGACGCCCTAACGCGCGGTCAGCCCGGGACAGGAGGTCTTGTAGCTCGCCCTCTAGTTTGATTGGGGGGGCTGGCGGCAGAGGAGAGGGGATGAATGCCCGGTAGTCGGCGTCCTGATTGACGTACCGTCCGGCTCGGATTTGACTGTCCGATTCCATCATAGGTGCTCGTGCCTTTGATAAGACTGGTCTATCGGTCTATATTAAAGACAGCGTTCAATATAGTCAAGTCACAGCTCCATATTAAAGGCTGCCTTTAATATGGCCACGATATGGCTCCATATTAAAGGCGGCGTCATCTGGTCACTTTCTTCGTTTCGTGGGGGCCTTGTATGGTCCGCCGTGGATTTCTCTCAGGGCGTTGCAACGGGCTTGCATCTTCTTGAGCGTGTTGGCGTACTTGGGATCTTTCGCGAAGTTCCGCAGTTGGTTCGGGTCGCTTTTCAGGTCGTGGAGGAACTCGTGTACGGGCTTCTGCTCAAAGTAGCGTGCGTACACGTAACGCGGGCCGCGAACGCCTTCCCATTTGGGTATGGCCGCATGATTCATCAGGTGCTCGCAGAAGAAATCCGTCCGCCAATCGGCCGGAGCTTTGTCCTTCAGCAACGGAACGAGACTCCTTCCTCCGTAATGCTTGGGTGTCGCTACGCCCGCGAGGTTCAGCATGGTGGCAGTCAGGTCGATGTTCAGTGCGACCGCGTCGTCGACTTTTCCGCGTTTGGAGGACTTGGGGCGGGGGTCGTAGATTACCAGAGGCACTCGGAGCGATTCCTCATAATGCGACCACTTGCCGGCGAATCCGCGCTGCCCCATGTAGTAACCGTTGTCTCCGGTGTAGATGATCACCGTGTTCTTGTCGAGCCCCTGTTCTTTCAACTCCTCGACAACTCGCCCGATAACGCGGTCGACCCCGCTGATCATGCGATAGTAAGCGCGGATGTTGATCTGGTATTTTTCGGGCGTATCCCATCGCCAGAACCATCGCTGGCGATTCAGCGAATCCTTTAGAAACTCCGGCTGGTTGTTGAATACTTCCGATTCGGACAGGCGGGGCGGAGGAATCTTCACGTCGTCGTACATCCCATCAACCGCCTTGGGCCAGGGATAGTGTCCGTCACCCGGTTTCTTGTTCCCGTCCACAGCGTGGACTGACGGGAAACTGATCGACAGGCAGAACGGTTTCTTCTGTGCCCCCGAATCAGTCTTTCCGGTGCGTATGAACTCGATCGCCTTGTCGCCGCAGATTTCCGCGGTGTGACGTTTTGATCCGTCGGGTTGCTTGATGAATCGCGGACCGGTGAACGACTTGAAGGAGTCGAACATCCTGCCGGTCGCCCCTTTGGACATTCTAACTCCGAACTTCCCGATGAACCCGGTTCGATAACCGGCCTGGCGAAGCAGTACGGGATAGCTGGCTGCGGTGTGTGGTTCGCTGACGGCCGGTTTTCCGAACGTGTACCCATGCGTTCGCTCGTGGAGCCCGGTGAAGATCGACGCTCGGGAGGCCGCACAGATCGACGTGGTCACGAACATGTTGCTGAACCGCACGCCTTTTTTCGCCAGCGAGTCGACCACGGGCGTCTTGAGGATCTTGTGTCCGGCGCAGCCGAGCGTGTCGTCGCGCTGGTCGTCGACCAGTATGAAGACGATATTCGGGCGATCTGCGTCGGAAGGTGCGGCGTGGTTCCGGTTGGGGATTGCGAGTGCGGCGGCTCCAACCCCGACGGTGTGGAGGAAGTTCCGTCTGGATATCATCTGCATGGCTCCTGGTTGTATTCTGAATTGGCGGGATTTACGGTCTGATGTTCTGTCCTTGCTTGAGGGGTTGGACAATGAGCTTCCAACCGATCGGTTTTGGTATCGTAAACAAGCTCTGTTTTATTTCCCCGTTGATCACTGTTTTGCTGAACGTGCTGGTGATGATGTTCTTTGATTTGTCTCTGGTGACGATCTTCACCGGTAGCCATGTTTTGGTGCTGATCCACATGTGGATGTACATGGTGCTGAGAGCTTTCGCGTGTTCCTTGCGTGGGACGAGGCTGAGGTAGACCGTGTCTTTGGGGTCTGTGGCGCGTGTGGGGCGGTTAGTGCATACGAAGTACTTGACCATGTCGGCGGTCTTCTGGCCGAAGGGCAGGGGCATCGGCCCCTTACCGAGTTGCAGCATGTTGGCGCCCTTGCCTCCGGGGGGCATCTGGAATCGGTTTATGACTTTGTTCTTGGCTCGGGCGACGATAAGGTTCTTCCCGTCGTACGCGTAGTCGACCGGGCTGGTGGTGGTCTTGCCCCTTCCCAGGCGCATCGTTTCAAAATGCACTCGGAACATGGGGGGTCTGGTAAGGGTCCTGGTGGGGGATTTGACCACCGTCCTGGACTGGTACGCCACCCAGCCGGTTCGGAATTCAGTGTCGCCCAGACTCGTGTTGACCAATCTGTATGTTAGATCGGCGCGGATTGTCTTTGTCGTCTTGCCGGCGGCTTCCATCGCGTCGAGGATCTTCTTTGTCGCCGGATCGACCGAAGGAGCAGTTGTCGCAGCGGGCCTGGTTGTCGCAGTCGAACACGCCGGCTCCGAGGCCGGTTGTGTTGTCGGCGTCTGGCCTGCACACGCCGAGAAAAGTAAGCTCAGTGTTGCACATGTTACAAACAGCTTCATAGCACAAGACTCCTCATGAGAATAAACGCAACTACCTGTCGCAGCTTGCCTCCGGAGTTTTTTGGGGAGCCAATAATCCGGGCAGGAGCTTGGCCAGGAGCATTGCAACAGCCAAGCCAAGCATTATCAGAATCGCGGTTGTCATCGATAGTTCGAAGTAGTATATCAGGAATGCGATGACGCTGTAGCGGATGAATCTCCCTATGAGATTCGCTGCGGCGAACGGAATGCGGGGATATCGGTTGGTGGTCGCCAAAATGCGAACCACGTCCACGGGAATGGGCAGTATATTGAACACCGCCACCAGGAAGAAAGGCGACTTGTCGAACCAGCGTGCGGCGAGTCGGTATATTCGCGTATGGCGGATCGAGGCGATCCGATGAGATCTCAGCATCCACGTGAACAGGTGGTAGTCGTTCAGATTCGCCAGTGTGGAAGCGACCGCGCCGACCGCGCCGATCAGCAGAACGGTGTCCCAAAGCCCTGTTCCAACCGCCGCAGTGTGAGTAGCCGCCGCCGCCACGATCACGTTGACCGGGAGCGGGATAAACGTGCAACCCAGTGAGGCGTATATCGCGAACGTCAGGAGCTTGACCGTTCGGGGCATTTCGGGCAGCGACTCCAGCGACACGGTGAGGTGTCCCACCAGGATCCATAACCATATCCCCGCAGAGGCGAGCACCACCGCGTAAAATGCAAACCACCGCACCACGGATATCCCGTCGGGCTCGCCGATGGGGATTGTGAGTTCTTCAGTTGTGGTCAACGAGGAGGCCATCTTGCATATACACTATACGGTCGGCATAGCCGGCCAGTTCTTCTGAGTGAGTTATCATGACAATCGTCTGCCCGTCGTCGCGATTGGTCTTTTTCAGAATGTCCATCAGCGCGTGCCCGCTTACCGAATCGAGGCTTCCTGTCGGTTCGTCGGCAAGCAGCACCTTTGGGCGGTGCGCCAGGGCTCGGGCGACCGCTACTCTCTGCTGCTCTCCAATGGACATAGCGCTGGGTTTTCGCTTCGCCACGTGCGCCACTCCCAGCGCCTCAAGCAACTCACCGGTCCTTCCGTCGGGTCGGATCCCCCGCACTCGGAGCGACATATTCACGTTGTTTTCAGCACTGAGAACGCTGATCAGGTTGAACCTCTGGAAGATCAGTCCGATCATCGTCCTCCGCAGTTGTGTGCGTTCGCGGTTGCGGTTGGTTACAGTGTGGGAGTCAATTGTCACCACCCCTGACTCGGGTCTGGATATCAGGCCCAGGATGTGCATCAGCGTGCTCTTTCCGCATCCGCTGGGTCCCATGACGGCCAGGAACTCGCCACGCTTGACCGCCATGTCCAGCCCGTGCAGGACTTCCACCCGTCCGCCCTTGTATACGTAGGACTTGTATAGCTTCTTGGCCGTCAGAATATAGTCGTTCGCGGTTCCCATTGGTCAGTCCTGAGCCAGCACCTCAGCCATGTCTACGCGAGCGGCTCGCCACGCCGGATAAATCGAACTGAGCGTTGCTCCCACAGCCGCGGCGCAGAAAGCTATCAGCACCCACTTCGGCGTGATTTCCACTGTATACAGCGGTTTCAGCGTCTGGATGAGCCATCCGGCCGCAAACGCCAGTGCGACTCCCAACACCGTTCCCGCCAGCGTCAGCAGCGCCGCTTCGACCATTACCTGGCGCGTGATGTATAACCAGGAGGCTCCCGACGACTTCAGGATCGCGATGTCTCGATTACGCTGCAGAACCATCGTGTACAGCGTGATCATGATGAACAGAAACGCTATCGATAACGCCACGCCGTTCACCGTGTCGATGTACCCGAACATTAGATCGAATTTCGCCTTTAGCATGCCCCTGTAGGCTGTCAGGGGCATCACGTCCTGCCCGGTGGTTTCCTTAATCGCCGAGGCGGCCGGTCCGACGTCGCATCCGTCCTTGAGTTTGACAAACATCAGCGTGCATCTCTGGATGCTGTCTCCGAACAGGTATTGAGCCGTCCTTCGGGGCATGAACACTCGCGTGATAACGCCCGCGGGAACCGTTCCGACAATTGTCCAGGTGCGGTTGGCGCTGACCACCTTCTGTCCGACACGGAAGCCTCCCGCTTCGGCCAGGCGTTCATCTATCACCAATTCGAGACCGTCATGCGGGGCTTTCGTCAGGTCCAGGTCTTCGGCCGGTCCGTCCTCGGGCGCCTCGGTCAGCAGTTCTTTTTCGAGCCACGTCGCGAACTTGTTTTCCGGGTCGAACAATCTGCCGGCAGAGAGTTTTCGCCCGCCCGTCAGCGTATGCCACATCTCCGGAGACACCCCGGTGGCGCGATGGTCTTGTCCGGCAAGCTTGATCGGCCAGACGAACACCGGAACGATTCGCTCGACGATATCCCCGTGTTCTTTCTTGATCAGCTTTGCGTAGCTCTCCCACAGGCCCACTCCGCTGCGGGTGACTACTCCATCGCCCCATCCGCTGGGGCAGACTATGAGATCGGCGTCGGCGGCTTGCGCGCGATCGGAGACCTCGAACAGCGTACCGCGCGCCAGCCCGCTCAGCGTCAGCAGCATGCATATACCGATGCCTATTCCCAGTGCGTTTAGCGTACTGGCGAGCTTGTGATGCATTAAGTTGGCAAGAGGCAGCATAGCCATTACATTACCTGAGCAATCGTTTCGCGCGGTGCTGCGTTATGCCCAACAGGCCGCCGAATCGCCCGTTGCGGGCCGACAGCACCTTCGCAAAACGTTTAATCATCGCGTACAATAAGACCTCTCATGAAACACGGATATACCGGATTTTGGATTAAGTTTCCACTGCTGGTTCTGTTGTGCGCCTCGGCGGCGCGTGCGGCGGACCCGTGGTGGAGCCCAAAATGGCGGTACCGGCGCGAGATTACGGTCGAAGAAACTACGCCTACGCGCCTGGGCGGGGCGGACATAATAAGCGTGAAAATCGCCACCGGGGGAGTTAGCAAGCCTGACGGAAGCGATATTCGCGTAACAACGCCCATGGGCAAAGAGGTGCTCTCCACCGTGCTTATGGTCGGGCCCGGAGATAGCGCAAGATTAGCGTTTGCAAAGCAGGGCGGGCTGAAAAAATATTACGCTTATCTGGGCAATCCCGACGCGCCGCCAAGGCGCGCGGTCCTTCCGATTCAGCGAGGCGTCCTCCTGGAGACACGCCGCTGCAGTGTCAACCCGCCCGGGAAACTAAGCGACGCCAAAAAGATATTCGAGAAGTCCGGTCCAATGATGGGAAAGCGTTTCATGGACCGAATGTTCCTGGGCTACAATCCATTCGGCCCGGATGACGCGATCGCCAACCTGATGATCGGATACGTCGTGGCGCCCAAGACGGGTCAGTATACTTTCAGTTGTTCCAGCAATAACGCCTCGTTCCTGCTTGTGGATGACAAGTTGCTCATCAGCGACGGAGGATGGCATCGCCCTCAGCGAGATATCCGCAGGAACGCCAAAGTCAATCTGCGAGCCGGCCTGCACAAGCTGACTTTCTACCATATCAACAGGAAATCGAACCCCGTGCTTGTTGTGGCGTGGAAGGAGCCCGGAGAGAAGCGAGTGCGCGTGATTCCACCGGCGGCCTACTCGCTCGTGCATACCGGCAAGGCCGGAACCATGCAGCAAGTGAGCAAACCGCTCGACATAGATTTTTCGCCCGTCTACGCCGGTGAGGCGTTCGCCGCCAATCGTTACTCTCAGCGCTATACCTTTACCGCCCAGACGGTCGGCAGGGGGGGCAAGGGGCTCAAATGGGAATGGGACTTCGGCGACGGCCAGACATCGACCGAAGCTGCTGTCGATCACGTTTACGCAGTCGACGGACTATACACAGTAACTCTAAAATCCAAGACGCCGAGAGGGGAGCTTATCCGGACCAATCGCATTTCCGTATCCCGCCCGTGGGACCGCGTAACTCACCGGAAAATCGATCAGGAGAAGGACCACGCCGCGATCATAGCCGGCTACAACTTCCAAACACTCAACGCCGATGCAGTGGCGCCCGCATTTGAATTGCTCAAGCGCAGCAAACTCACCAAAGACATGATCCGTGCATGCACAGCCTTTCTGAATCGCAAAACGCTGCCCGCGGCCGGTGTTAGAGCTGTAGCGCCCGTTGTTTCAAAGCTCATGCTGGACAGCGCCCAGGCCGCCAACGCCGTCAAAGTGCTCCTGGTGGCCGCCGACAGATGCGATACTCCCGAAACATCCGCCCGGATGACAATAATGGCTGCACGGATAGTGCTGGACAATGTCCGTGACGACAAGGAGGCGATGAAACTCTACACGCGAGCCGCCGATCGCTACGGTAAGAAGATCACCCCGGCGACAGGCCGGGATGCGCAGATCGGTGTCGGAGATGTCTGGAGGGCTCGCGGCGACTACGATAAGGCGCTGGCCGCGTACAAGACCGCCGGTCTCGGTCCCGAAGCCCGCGGTAAGAAGCATCCCATACTAAGAGGCGATTTTTCGCGGCATGTCGAGTCGTATACGGTTTCGAGTCAGAACTACGAGTGGGCGGAGCAGTATCTGCAGAGATGGGCTCAGACATTCCCCGCCGACAAACTCGACGGATACTTTTCGCTTCTTTCAGCCAGGCTCTGGATGGCGCAGGGACGCTATGGCGAGATCGTCCACGAGGCCGATATACTCGCGAGGGTGAACCCCACCAGCAACTACGGGGCTCAACTGCTGATGCTGGCGGCGGAGGCCTGCAGGAAGATGGACAAACCCGACAAGGCTGCCGCGACCCTCAAGCGTATCGTTGATATTTTTCCGGAGTCTCCCCTGGCGGTCGAAGCGGCCGACACGCTCAAGAAGAAATAAACTCAACTCAGATCGCCTCCGTTCCGAGTACTTGCCCGGCGTCGCGTCAGCTTGACTTGATCCATGCCTGGCCTGGATAATGTTCGAAAGAGAAAATATGTCCACACGCGTAATAAAAGTTGATCCCACCGACACGCAGGCGGCGACCGCAGCGGCCGAGAAGGGCGCAGATGCCCTCCAGGCCGGGCAACTCGTCGCCTTCGCCACCGAAACAGTCTACGGTGTGGCGGCGGTTGCTTCAGACGCTCAGGCCTTGGAGCGTTTGCGTGAGTTGAAAGATCGCCCCGAGCGCCCTTTCAGCGTGCATATTCCCTGGCCCGAAGATATCGGGCGGTATGTTGCAAACGTCGGGTCCGCCGCAGCCAAAGTGATCCACAAGGCCTGGCCCGGTCCGATAACGCTGGTGCTCGAAACGGGCGGAGCCTTGAACGATCCGCAACTCCAGAACGCGGGATTGCACGATGTGCTGACCAGCGATGGGCGGATAGGTCTGCGATGTCCTGATGCTCCGGTCGCGAGAATGATGCTGGCGGGTGTTGATCAGGTGGTGGTTGCGCCCAGCGCGAATCTGGCGGGACATCCCTCGCCCCGCACGGGTAAGGAGGTCCTTGCAGACCTGGACGGTCGGATCGACCTGTTGATAGACAGCGGCCGGACCGAATATGGAGGCGATTCCACCATACTTGCCTGCAGCGACGATCAATGGGATGTCCTTCGGACCGGAGTTTGCGGGAATTCCGATATTGAACGGATAATGGCCACCATGTACTTGTTTGTATGCACGGGAAACACCTGTCGGTCTCCGATGGCTGAGGGATTGGCGATAAGGGCTCTGTCCGAGAAATTCGGTTGTGACGCTAAAGGCCTTTCTGAGCATGGTTTCTGTGTGGAATCGGCCGGGCTTTTTGCGTTTCCCGGCGGTCGGGCCTCGCGGCAATCTGTTCAGGCCTTGGAGAAATTCGGAGCCGATATATCGCAACACTCCAGCCAAAAACTCACTTCGGAGTTGATAAACTGCTCTGATGTGATATTCTGTTGTACAGGACAACATTTGTCCGAGGCGCGCTGCCTGGCCCCTTCGGCGGCCGCGAAGTTGCGGTTGTTGGATCCGGACGGTGACATACCAGATCCGATAGGGGCTGACGTGGGCGTCTATTTTGACATCGCTGAGCGAATCGACCGAGCGTTCAGAACGTATCTTAGACAAGCCGGAGACCTTGAAAAGGAATGACAATGAAGATCGCAGTGGGTGCTGATCATCGCGGCCATGCAGTAAAAGAGAAAATCGTGGTGCTGCTCAACGAGCGGAGCCACGAAGTCATCGACATGGGCACAAACAGCTCCAAGAGCTGCGACTATCCCGACGTCGCTTTCCCCGCCGCATGCGCGGTGGCCGATGGTAAAGTCGACTTTGCGGTCCTGGTCTGCGGTAGCGGAATTGGTATGAGCATTTGCGCCAACAAAGTCTCCGGTGTTAGGGCGGCGCTGTGTCACGACGAGCTTACCGCTCAGATGTCGCGCAGGCACAATAATGCGAACATACTCTGCCTTGCAAGCGACGTGCTTGGCGACGAACTTATACGCCGAATCGTATGCAGCTGGATCGACACCGAATTCGATGGCGGGGGGCGTCACGAGCGCCGCGTTCGAAAGATCAACTGCATCGAAGAACAGGAAGATCCGAACTGTTATGTGTCCGAAGGCAACGGTCTGGCCGAGGCGTAGAAACGCGAAAACTTGATCGTAACGACAGCCCGCGAAAAGCTATCCGCGGGCTGTTCTTTTGCTTATTGTTGTTTCATCGGCGTGAATAGGGGAACGTCAATTTGCCGGAAGATTCTCGATCGCTTCATCCGTACCGATCAGGATAAGGACATCGCCTTTCTTAATAACCGTGTCTCCGGCGGGAACCGATATGAGGAACTGTTTGGTGACAGTTTGATCGTTTTCGATTTCCTCCACGGTGCGCCTGATGGCCACCACGTTTACGCGATACGTTTTGCGGAGGTCCAGTTGCACCAGTGTCTTGTCGTGGAAGCGATTGGGCGTTTTGAGTTGCACCAGTGAGGCTCCTTCAGCCAGTTCGATCCGTTCCATGATGCTTGGAGCCATCAGGCGGTTCTTCCACCGCTGTGCGGATTCTTTCTCCGGATTCACCACGTCGTCTGCTCCGACGCGCGCGAGGATTTCAGCCCGCACGCGGCTGGTGGCGCGACTGATCACCGTGGGAACATTGAGTTCTTTGAGAGTCACGGTCGCCAGGACGCTGTTTTCGAACGATTCTCCCACTCCGACGACGGCTACGTCGACTTTGTCGATGCCCTGGCTTCTCAGTGCGTCGGCGTTGGTTGCGTCCAGGCAAACCGCCAGCGATACATGATCGCGAATGGCGTCGACGCATTCCTGGTCGGAGTCGACGGCGATAACGTCAGCTCCGTCCTGGGCGAGCAGTTTGGCCAGCATCATTCCGAAGCGGCCCAATCCGATTACTGCGAAACGTTCCATGGTGTCACCCGATGATTATGTTCTCAGAGGGATAGGAGTATTTTGTCTGTCTGGTTCTGCCCGCCATCGCCAGCAACAGCGTCAGCGGGCCGAGTCGTCCAATAAACATGCCCGCCATGACAACGCATCTGGCCGGGTCGTTCAACTTCTCAGTGACCCCTGTCGACAGTCCCACCGTACCGCATGCGCTGCACGATTCAAACAGCAGATCAATGAATTGGTAAGTTCCGCCCATTGTAATCGAAAGCAGCAGCGTGATCGTCAGGAGAAGGCATATGTAGAGAATCGCCAGCGCGACGACCTTGCGGATTATGTCCACGGTTACGCTGCGATGATAGACTTCCAACTCATTCCGGTTTCGCAGCACGCTGCAAGCCACCAGCACGAGTATCGCCAGCGTAACGGTTTTCATTCCGCCAGCCGTGCTCGCCGGGCTGCCTCCGATGGTCATAAGACCGCACATCCACAGCTTGCCCCCGTCCGACAACTGGTTCATGTCTATCGTGTTGAAGCCGGCCGTCCTGGCTGTAATTGACGCGAAGATCGATTCCTTCGCCTTGGACATATTGGAGCTGCTGCGCCAGCTGTCCGATACAACCGCCGGATCATTCGGGTCCCGCCCGGGCGTAAATGGTCTTGGAGCCTCCACGGTCTCCACCGCCCACAGGATCACCGCTCCCCAGACCAGCAGTATCACCGTAGTCGACAGCACGATCTTCGAATGAAGCGTCAGGCGTTTGCGGGGCAGGGGCGAGAAGTCCATAGACCACTTGCCTCGCATTGCTCTTCGTATGCGCCCGAACACATCCCCGAACCATTTTCCGATGTCCTGGAGAACGGGGAAACCCAACCCGCCCAGGATGATCAGAGGCGATATAACGCCCATCATCTGCCATCTGTCCCGCAACGCCGCCCATCCGTCGCCCACTCCAGCCATCAGGTTCTTGTCGTACAACGAGAACCCCGCATTACAGAACGCCGATACGCTGTGAAACACGCTGTACCACATGGCCTGGGGGGCCGTCAGCGGCGATCCGCTGTTCCCATTGGCGTTAAGGAACATCGGAAACATCAGCAGGGCTCCGATCAGTTCCAGGCTGAACGTGGCGATGAGAACGAAACGGGCGACTCGGGCGATCCGTCCGATCTGGTTGGTGTTTAACATTTGCCCCAGCGTGTCGGTGCCCTTCAGCGACAGCATTTTCCCGACCATCATCGCCATGACCGTGCCGAACATCATGATCCCGAGTCCGCCGAGCTGGATCAGGCCAAGGATAACGGCCTGTCCGAAAGGCGTGAACGTGCTTCCGGTGCCCTTGACCACGAGACCTGTTACGCATGTGGCGCTGGTTGCGGTGAACAGCGAATCGAGATAATACCACCGCATCCATTCGCCTTCAGCAATCGCCGCCGGAAGCATCAGCAAACCCGAACCCACCAGGCACATGAACAGGAAACTCCCCACAAGCAGCCTGGCGGGATGAATTCCGCTGTCGGCGAATCGGAGATTTACATTCACCCCGCGAATTATCAACGCCGCCAGGATATACACCTGCGTGACGATAACGTACATGGCCCCGGCCGACAGAACTTCGCCAGAGCGTGCGAAACCCGCCAAGACGACCACCGCGACCCCCATCAGCGCAAAGTCCGTCCAGTTCTCTCGCAAGTACTGCAGATGGTCTCGGGCCAGAACGACCCGGATGACGCGATCGGCGACGAACACCGCCACCACCGCGCTCTGGATTACGTGCAGCCAGAACACTTCGATCGGGGGATTCCGCCCGAAACCGTATTCAAGCACCAACGCCGCGATTGCAATAATCCCAGCCGAAGCCAGAATGACATTCATCACCGCCAACCAGGGTCGGCCGTTACGATCGTTGGGAGAAGATGGAACAAGCAGTTCATCCATTCATTTCTTGCCGTATACCTCGTCGGGATCGAATATTCTTTCAGCCACGACCTCGAACTGGCCGGAGTCGCTTAGTTTGCGGTAGAAGCACGATCGGTAACCGTTGTGGCAGGCCGCACCGCTCTGGGTCACCGCCACCACGAGAGTGTCGACGTCGCAGTCGGTGTATATGCCCTTGACTTCCTGGGTGTGCCCCGAGCTTTCGCCTTTCATCCAATACTTCTGACGGCTGCGGGACCAGAAGTGCGTCTTGCCGGTTTTTACCGTGTCAGCCAGTGAATCGGCGTTCATGTAGGCGACCATCAACACTTCGTTGGTCTCGGCGTCCACGACCACCGCGGGTATCAACCCCTGTGCGTCAAATTTCAGACCGTCGAGCGTTTCTTGCGTTATTTCCACGATTCGGCTCCTTGCGGATGTTGAGTTTTCAAGTATTCTACGACGAATGTCCGCATACTATCGCCCGGAACCGCTCCGGTCAAATCCCAGTAAGAACATATTGATTGGCTGTGTCGGCGTCGCAGGTTCGAATTCACGCTCCTGACAGCAGATTAAGCTTGCCCGCATACGCCTTAACAACTTCGCGGCGGAGTTGCTGGTGGTGCGGGGCGTTCAAGCCCGGATCCTCGCGGACTATTGCAAAGGCATCCCGTCTGGCCAGGCGCAACAGCTCAAAGTCTTCGATCAGGTCGGCGACTTTCAGTTCGGGAAGCCCGTGTTGGCGGGTCCCGAAGATCTCGCCCGGACCTCGGATTCTCAGGTCCTCTTCAGCGACTTGGAAACCATCGTTGGTGTCCACCAGCACCTTCAGGCGCCGCTTTGCGTCCTCGGTTGTCGGAGATGCGACAAGTATGCAGACCGCGTCGTCGCTTCCTCGTCCGACTCGCCCGCGGAGTTGGTGCAGTTGGGCAAGCCCGAAGCGTTCGGCGTGGGTTATGACCATTACGCTGGCTGACGGAACATCCAGGCCCACTTCAACTACGACCGAGGCGATCAGGGCCTGTATTTCGCCTTGGCGAAAACCGGCCATTGCGGCGTTCTTGTCGGTGGGTTTCATCTGCCCGTGGATCAGCGCGAGTTTGTAATCCTTCAGCGGTCCGCCGGCGAGGTCGCGGTAGGCGTCTTCGGCGGCCGTGAGTTCCAGCTCCGGGGATGGATTGACCAGGGGATAGATGAAGTACGCCTGGCGTCCGGCGTCGAGTTCTTTCTTGACGCTTTCGAGCACCTTGGGCATTTGTTCGTGGGACACGCACATCGTTTCGGTTTCGCCCCGTCCGGGAGGGAGGGCGTCTATCACCGAAACGTCCAGGTCGCCGAAGACCGTAAGACCAAGCGTTCGCGGGATGGGAGTGGCGGTCATCACCAGGTAATGCGGTGCAAACCCCTTTCCGCGAATGCTCGTTCGCTGGGTCACGCCGAATCGATGCTGTTCGTCAACAACAACCAGCGCAAGGTCCGAGAATTTCACGCCATCGCTTATCAGTGCGTGCGTTCCGACGACAATGTCGATCTCCCCAGCCGCCAGGCCCTCGAGTATCTCCTGACGTTCGGCTGGTTTCTGCCTGCCGACCAACAGGGCGATGCGAACACGCGACCCTTCGAGGTAGTCGCAAATCTTGTTGTAGTGCTGGGTTGCGAGTATTTCCGTGGGCGCCATTATCGCCGCCTGCTTTCCGCGTGCGATCGCCAGCAGCGCCGCGTACAGCGCCACTACCGTTTTGCCCGATCCCACGTCACCCTGCAGCAGGCGGTTCATTGGCCTGTCGCGGGCGATGTCGGCGACGATTTCAGCGACCGCTCGATCCTGCGCCTCGGTAAGCGGGAACGGGAACCTGGCGCGTATTCGCTGGTCGATAAGTTCGGAGTTGGCCAGCGGGTGGGCCGGGCGGCTGATCTGTCGCATTCGCATCAGCGCGATGCCCAGTTGCATTATCAGGCATTCGTCGTATGCGATTCGGCGGCGGGCTTGCGCCCAGTGGTCTCGTTCTTCGGGCTTGTGCATCGCTCCGACAGCAGCCGGTCGCGACATCATCCCTCTTTGCTCGAGATACTCAGCATCGAACCAACGCGGGATGAGTCTCTCGGTCTGGTCGAGTACGCGTTTTACGACCGAGCCGATCATGCGGCTGCTGAGCTGTCTGCCTGCGGGATAAACCGGCATGAGTTCGTCGCGCTGAAGGTCGGTTTCAGACGAAGCGTAGAGAATCTGGAACTGCGGATTTACGAATTGCAATTGCTTGCGGTATACGTTGACTTTCCCGCTGACGGCCAGTTGCGTGTCGCGGTTAATCTTGTCGCGGAGATATCCGCCGCCGAACCACTTGATCAGCACCGAACCGGTCTCGTCGCCGATTTCGGCCTGGAAGAACGGTCTGCGTCCGAAGCGGTTTTCCTTGACCGAGAGAACCTGCCCGGCCACTGTAGCCGAGGCCTCCGTTCCCAGGAGCGATCCGATCGGTTGGGCCTGTTTGCGCAAATCAAAACGGAAGGGGAAGTGCAGGAGCAGATCCTCTACCGTTTTGATTCCAAGTTCCGTGAGCTTACGGGCCCATGCAGGCCCTACGCCCTTTATGGAACTAACGTCCGTAGTCAGTTCAAGTAGGGCCAATGTCAGCTCGATGTTTCAGCGTTGCAGGGTTAGTGCTATTTGGGCGGTATCTTGATGGTCTTTCCGATCGGGAGCTTCTTCGGATCGAGACCGGGATTAGCCGAGACAATCTCAGGCCACCGCTTTCCGCTACCGAGGTATGTCGTCGAGATCGACCAGAGCGTGTCCTTCTTCTTGATAGTGTATGTGGCGCCGGTGGTCGGAGGCGTCGGCGGATCGACGGTGATAGGATCTGCGCCTCCGCCTGAAGTCAAAGCGGTGTCTGCGCCTGTAGAGACCTTGGTGGTGTCCAGCGGAGTGGGGCGGATCGGACCGGAATCCAATGCCGTGTTATCCATTGTCGCAACATTGACAACGGGCGGATCGGGCGTGACGGGCTTTTTTCTGAACGGGTTCCAACCGTTGTTGCAACCGGCCGTCATTGACGAGATGAGCAGGGCGACGAGTGCGGCGTACTTGACATTCTTCATGGCGGATTCCTTTCTACAGAAGATATTCTCTCCTGATAATACTTCCCGTTGCGATGGTGTCAACACTCTAATCGCGGCTTCTACCTGATCCAGGCCGGGGAGGCTACTTGATTATTCGCTGTCGCACGTAGTTTACGACCTCGTCGATCGGAACACGGTTTTGGGCGAGTGTGTCGCGATCGCGCACCGTTACGGTCTGATCCTCAAGCGTTTGTCCGTCTACAGTTACGCAGAACGGCGTGCCGACTTCATCCTGTCGTCTATACCGTCTTCCGACGGCGCCTTTCTCGTCGTAGAAGCTCGCCAGTCCGGCAGTCTGGGCTTCGGCGTGGATTTTGTGGGCGATTTCGGGCAGTCCGTCTTTTTTGACCAGCGGGAAGACCGCAATCTTGATCGGCGCGAATCGCGGATGCAGCTTCAACACCACGCGTTTCTGCATCTGACCGTTCTCGTCGGGGGCTTCGTCTTCTGTGTAAGCTTCACACAGGAACGCCAATGTCGCACGATCCACGCCCCCCGACGGTTCGATCACATACGGTGTGAAGCGGTAGGGCATGGCGGATTTGGCCTCTTCGGCGGCTTTCTTGGCGGCTTTCTTGTCGCCGTCGAACTTGTCGGCCGAATACTTCTCCGCCTCGGTCTTCCAGAGTTCATCTTCGAAGTACGTCATGTCTCTTCCGGAATGTTCCTGGTGGGCCTTCAGGTCGAAGTCGGTGCGGTTGGCGATCCCCTCAAGTTCACTCTGGCCGAACGGGAAGGCGTACTCTACGTCGGCGCATCCGCGAGCGTAGTGCGCCAGCTCGTCCGGATCGTGATCGCGCAGATGCAGCTTGTCGGACTGCAGCCCGTGATCGATATACCACTGGTAACGCGTGTCGCGCCAGTAGACGTACCACTTTTCGGCCTCGTCGGGATGGCAGAAGAACTCGATTTCCATCTGCTCGAATTCGCGGCTTCGGAAGGTGTAGTTTCGCGGGTTTATCTCGTTGCGAAAACTCTTTCCGATCTGTGCTATTCCGAAGGGCAGCTTCATTCGCGATGTGTCGAGCACGTTCTTGTAATTTGCGAATATGCCCTGTGCGGTCTCCGGGCGGAGGTACGCTGTAGACGAGGAGTCCTGGAGCGCCCCGACGTACGTCTGGAACATCAGGTTGAATTCGCGAGGCTCGGTGAGTTCGCCGCCGCATTTTGGACAACTTCCGGTTTCGCCTTCGGGTATCTTGCTCAGGAACGTCACCGAGGTGTTCAGTTCATCGCCTGCGTTTTCGATCCGCCGTCGCGTTTTTGAATTGGCGGCGGCCATTGCGGCGGCGACGGCTTCGTTGTCGTCGTCGGCTTCTACGGCGGCCTCCAGCAGAACGTTCTCACCCTTGGATACCGAGACGTATGCGATCTTGTCCGTGCGGAAACGAGCTTTGCATTCCTTGCAGTCGACCATCGGGTCGGAGAAGCCTCCAACGTGTCCCGAAGCCACCCATACCTTTGGGTTCATTATGATCGAGCAGTCCAAACCGACAATGTTGTCGTTGGCGCGGACTACATCCTCCCACCAGGCGGATTTAATGTTCCGCTTCAGTTCCACGCCGAGCGGGCCGTAGTCCCAAAATCCCCCGATTCCGCCATAAATTTCTGATGACTGGAAGATAAAGCCTCTTCGCTTGCACATGGCTACGAGCTTATCCATCAGGTCGCTGCTGTCGTTTTTCTTGTCGGTCATAATCTTTGTTGGCTTTCAGCTGGATTATCGAATTTCGGTATGATATGCCCGGCGAGTGGGATTTACAAGTCCAGCGAATCGTCCCGCAGTATTTCGTGGACTTCCGGCCGGCCCATGAAGCGACCTATCCTGCCGTGTCCTTTACGGATGGTTCTCTTGCGAGCCCCCAGTTCGGGCAGCAGCACCATTGTTCCATGATTCAAATGGACCACGTACCGCAGCATCTCGCCGACACTTAGCAGCAGTGATTGGTATCCGCCGTCTTCGATCGCCCAATGCACGCCCTGTCCGGTTACTGTAGTTTCATTGATGAACTTCAGTCCCAACTCGTCCATTATGCTGCGTCGGTACAATGCGCAATGGCTGCGAATGCAGGGCTTGTCTTCCCGAGGGATGTCTCCGCGATGCAACATCGCCTTAAACCAGTGTTCCAGGCGTTTGAGGAGTTTCTTGTGTTCGAGTTTGTATGTACCCGCGGCTCCTATGCGATGGTCGGCGTCAATCTTTCCGACCAGCCAAGCCAGCCAGCCTTCGGCTATCGGGATAGTGTCGGTGTGGAAGCTGAGCAGGAATTCACCAGTCGATGCGTCTATTCCGACGTCCAGAGCTTCCTTGTGAGCCTCGCCGGGCCTGTCGGATATTCCTTCGGTGCGCTCGATGAGTTTGATCCACTTGACGCTGCGGAGGTATTCCAGCGATTTCTTGTCGGCCGAACCGTTGTCGACAACGATAACCTCATAGGGCGTTTGCGTGGTATAGCGACGGATGGACCGCAAACAAAGTCTCGCCAGCGATTCGGTCTGGTAGTGCGGGATTATTATGGATACTACAGGTTCAGGCATGATCGACTAAGTGTACTGACTGTTTGCGTGCAGGTCAAAACCTCCCGGCCGAACCTTGCCCCGCGCCTCAGGCCTGTTATACTCTGTCGCCATGATAGTAGTTGACATGCATTCACACGCATTCCCAGACGAACTTGCGCCCAAGGCGATAGACGCGCTGGAAGCCAAAGCCGACTGGAAGGCTTTCGGATCAGGCACGATCGACGCCAGGCTGAAGTCGATGGACGACGCGGGCATAGACGTTGCGGTTATCTGCACGATCGCTACTCGCCCCGAACTCACCGAGGGCATCCTTCGTTGGTGCTGCAGCATCCGCAGCGAACGGATCGTTCCGTTTGCGTCGGTTCATCCGGCCAGCCCTGACGCCGCCGATTGGGTCAGGCGCATCGTTGACGCCGGAATTCCGGGCATAAAGATGCATTCGGTATACCAGGATTACTGCGTCGACGATCCGATTCTTGACGGGATATACGCAGCGGCGTCCGAAACCGGGCTGATCGTTACGCCTCATTGCGGGCGCGACACTGCGGCGCCCGACGATGTGCACCGTGCGGCGCCGGAAAGAATCGCCCGCGTGATCGAGAGATTCCCGAATCTCAGACTTATCTGCACGCACCTGGGAGGATGGCGAATGTGGGACGAGTCGGAGCAGCATTTGATTGGGAAGAAACACTGTCCTATGGAAATGTCGTTCACGTTGAATTATCTGGACCCGCAGCGCGAGGTTGAACTCTTTCGGAGGCACGGGATCGACAAGATTCTGTTCGGTACGGATTGGCCATGGTCCAGCCCGGTCGAACAGAGGCGCAAGCTGGAGCAACTCGACTTGAGGCCTGATGAGCTTGAGATGATCCTGGGCGCCAACGCCGCAAAGACTCTTGGTCTGCCGACAGACTCTTAGGCCCAGGGTCTGGTTCGTTTGACGACTCTCGCCAGCACATCGGTCAGGATATTGCAGTCTTCGACGACCTGGAAATCGAACATTCCGACGCAGGCGAAGTCGGCGCCGTTCTTGAAAGCGTACTCGAAACCCTTCTTGGGATGAATTGCTCCGGCGCCCAGGACTTTGTATGCGATCCACGGCTTGGCGACGGTCTTCATGAATTCGACGGTCTGTTGGGGCGTGGTCGACCAGATGTTGTCCTTCACAGCCCGGGCCAGTTCCGGTTCCACTACTTTTGTCGGATCGGGTTTCCAGTTGTCGTTTTCTATCAGGCGCGGTCCGGCGGTCCAGTAGTCTCCGCTGTTCAGCGTCTTCATGTAGAAATCGTTGTCGAGCTTTGCCTTCTCGCAGGCGATCGGGACCTGCAGCATATGCCCGCCGATTCCGGCCACGAGATTGTTCTTCTTCATGTACGCCACCGCATCGGCCAGCTTGTCGATGCGTCCGCCGGCAACGCAGCTGTCGGCCACTCCGCCGTGCACGAAGGCGCCCACCGCACCGTTGTCGATAGCCTGGATGAAATCACGATTACCGTCTTTCCCGCTGATCTTACACTGTGCGATCCATTGGATCTTCCCACCGAGTTTGCGATACTTGTTGATGATTCTCAGCGTGTGCTTGTCGACCCGCAGTATGGCGGTGTTAATCCCGCAGCTCTCGCACATATATAGCGTTTCAAGCACCTTTTCATCAGTGAAATATGTCTTCAGCAGGCTCGATACGTAGATCAGGTCGCGTGAGTGTGCGAAACTGCTTATGAGATTGCCCCCGCATATCAGGCGGCTGATATTGAGATTTCCGATCTTGCCCACCGGAGCCTTGGCCTTGAGTTGCTTGAGCGTTGGGAAACTCACCGCTGTAGGGCTTGCGGACGATACGGTGTCGGTCTGGGCGGGCTTGCTGGTGATTTTGGCGATCTTGTCGGCCAGCGTCTTTTCCTCGAAGCTCTCCCACGGTTTCTTCTTGAACAAGGCGTATCCGAATCCGCCAAGCAGCGGTAGGGAGGCAAGGTCTTTCAGGAACGATCTGCGAGTTTCATCGCGCCCTTGAGGGTCGGCGTTCCTTCGTTCCTTGACGTGCGACAGAAATCCGTCGAAACCGTAGAACATCTGCTTCGGCGTGAAGACCAGAAAAACGAGCGTAAGCATCTCGATGAGATTCCTGTTGACGATCAGGAAGTGGCCTCCGCCGATTGTCTCACCGGCCGAACCGACAAGAGGGGGGCTGGCGATGTAGTACAGCGCCAACATCGCTGCTCCAGCCGTGCTTGCAATACGAGTGAACAGCCCCAGGAACAAGCCCAATCCGATCAGAATCAAACCCCAGATGTTCACGAAATCGACAATTCTCAACGCGGTTGGATGCGACGCGATCCAGTGAAACGCATCCGAAAGCAGCCAGTTGGATTGCTGCAGGAAACCCGCCGAACTCCATTTGTCAGCGAAGAGCTTCGCTGCGCCTTCGTACAGGAAATGCCATCCGATAGCGATTCGAACTCCGGTCAGCAGCACTCGCGACATGGAGTTAAGATTCCGTCCGGTTCGAGAGGGCTGAGTTGTCGAATGCATGGTTCGTCCTCATTGGTCTTCCGTCGAGCCCGGTCCCTCATGGAATCCTCTGGCCTTGTAGACCAGCCATCCGGTCGACCTCTTTCTCCATACTACACGCCACTTCGTCCACATTCTAGGTAGAATGTCGCTCTCTATGATACCCAGAACGACCATCGTCGCCAGGTCGTCCTGTATGTTAAGACTCAGTATCTTGAACGCCACATTCGTGATTCCATATTCCTTCAGGCTGCGCCGGAGCCACTGGACAGCCTTTTTGCGCGTTTCGTACTGGTCCCGTCCGGAGAAATCCTTGTCAAGGAAACGCTCCACGCCCGCTACGTCTTTGATATTCACCGATTGGGCGATCTCATCGCACGCGGCGCGGATCTTCTCCCGGTCGGTCACCACCAGAGTTGAGATCGCATATACCGCGACCCCCACGATCAACGCCAAACCGGTCGGCCAGGCTGATTTGAGCGTTCCCCAGATCTTATAGCTCACCAATCCCAGGATAGCGATAATCGCCAGGGCGATGTAAATCCCCAGCGGATTCTCAAAAAGTGCGATCTTAAGTGCTTCCATGAATACCTATTGTACAGGGTGTTATGTGCAGGAGGCTAAAGTTTTCCGCTTCGACATGGCGATAATCCTTGCGGAAGATGTATATGGCACAAGAAAGACAATCCCCCGAATCTCTCCTGCGTATATCGGCCGCCGCCAAAGCAGCCGACGTAAGCAAACAAACCATAGAGTATTACGTTATGCTGGGTCTGATCGAGCCTGTGCGTGTCGAAGGTAGCAAGGGGCGATTCTTCGACGATGAACTCATAAAACGCATCCGCCTGATCCGCGAAATGAACAAATCGGGCTATACACTCCGCGATATTCGCGAAACCTACCTTTCAAACCGCTGAATTGGACGAACGCCTCCACATGTCAGACGTTCGTGTTTTTAGGAGTGGAATTTCGGATTCTGTGATATACTGGTATGTGGAGAAGCCCTTGCGGGTGCGACCGCGCGGTTGTGGTGCGCCCTGATTTAGCAGGGCGCCGCCCTTTGCAGTGAGGCGACCGAGAAGTATGAGTGCAACTGGACGCGAATTGGAGATGTTATCGATCTTCGAGGTTCTCGAACCGCGCTTACTGCTGAGCGCCAGTATTGGTCCGGTTATGTCCGGAGACGAGGTGATCGAGAATTTCGCAGATATTGTCTTCTTTGATCCGGCCCCGGATCCATCGATATTGCAGTCCGAGGCGAGTTCAGCGGGTTCGCCCCAGGTCGCTGCGGCGCCTTTTCCTCTCGATCAAACGTTCCTTCTTCACAGTCGCCCAAGCGCCTCGAAGGTGATCTATCTGGATTTTAACGGTCATACGACTTCGGGCACCCAATGGAATACTACTTTCAACGGGGGCGGTGATTTCACCACTCCGGCGTTCAGTTTCGAGGGAGATTCCAGCTTTTCCGACGCCGAAAAGGACCGCATCCAGCGGATATGGTTGCGTGTCGTTGAAGATTACGTTCCGTTCGATGTTGACGTGACCACTGAAGACCCGGGCAGTGCGGCGCTGACGCGGTCTGGTGCGTCGGATGTCGAGTGGGGGGTGCGGATGGTGATCGGAGGCGATTCGGCTGACTGGTACAGCCCGGGCGCCGGCGGAGTGGCGTATGTGGGTTCGTTTACCTGGAATTCCGATACGCCGGCGTATGTGTTCCCCGAGAATCTCGTCAATGGTGAGAAGTATATCGCCGAGGCGACCTCGCACGAAGCAGGCCACGCGCTGGATCTCGTGCACGACGGGACCGTCGCGCCGAATCCTGTGGAGTACTATCAGGGACACGGCAGCGGGGCCACCGGGTGGGCTCCAATTATGGGAGTCGGTTACTACGAAGAACTGGTGCAGTGGAGCAAAGGCGAATATCCGCAGGCCAATAACCCGGAAGACGATCTGGCGACTATCGTCGGCAGTAACGGTTTCGGATATCGTCCTGACGACCACGGCGATACAAGGATGGTCGCCACCGCCCTGATCGCTGATGTGAACAACAATGTGTTCGGAGAGGGCGTAATTGAGCAGAACAGCGATTTGGACTTCTTTTCATTTACTACGACCGCCAGTGCGATAAGCCTGAGTATCGACCCGTACTCCACAAGCCCCAATCTCGACATTCTCGCCAGCCTTTACGATTCGGGCGGTGTTCCCGTCACCACGAGCAACCCTTCGGCGGCGCTGGATGCCGACATTAGCGTGACCCTGCCGGCCGGGACATACTATTTGTCCATCGAGGGGACGGGCAAGAGCCCGCTGGACACCGGTTATAGCGACTACGGCAGCCTCGGATATTACTCCATATCGGGCACGCTGGGCGGACCGGACTTGATAGACATCGGCGTGGCTGGTTCGGACATAGACTTCGACCCAGTGTCGCCCGATGACAGCGGGAGCGTTACCGTGTCGGCGACGATCCGAAATCTTGGGAATACGGATCTGGCGGATGTAGTGGTGAGGTTTTATGACGGCGATCCGAACGGCGGGGGAGTTCAGATCGACAGCGATTACATCGTGCCCTCGATTGCCGGATTTGCCTCCAGCGTCGCCCAGGCTGTATGGACTCCCGGATCCGCCGGGCCGCATGATGTCTACGTGGTTGTCGACCCGGACGATGCGATTGCCGAAGAACTCGAGGACAACAACACCGCCTACAAACCGATCTCCGTATCCGACAACGATATCGATGGCCCGGACATCTACAACGTTATATTCTCCGAATACAACGGTGACGGAGACGGTATTATCGCCGCCGACGAGCAGGTCCTGATATCCTGGGAGCTGACCGATTCGATCGCCAGGGGGTTGCTTGTTACGGAAGTGTCGACCGGCTTGACGGATTTCGTTGAGATACAGAACGTATGGGATCAGTCTGTAGACGCCACCGGATGGACCGTGTTGCTGAACGACGCAGCCGGGCCGTCGCCGGACATAACCGCCGTGAACTCCCAGGCCTGGACGCTGACAGGAGTGATCTCTCCCGGCCAGGTGCTTTATCGCACTGAAGACCCCGCCGCCGGGGCGAACTACCTTGGGAGCGATATCCAATGGGACAACGACGGCCCCGGCTGGGTGATGATTATTGACAACGGCGGCGCCGTTAAGGATTTCGCGGTTTGGGGATATTCTTCGGCGCAGATATCCGCGATGTCCGTCGACTACGGCGCGTTTACGGGGATCACAGTCGGCGATCAATGGACCGGCGACGGCGCCGAAATCGGTACGTACCTGCCCCCGCCGGCGCCCCCTCCCGCCGCCGCTGCGATCGCATACACCGGCGGGACATACACCGAGGATTTCGATTCAATCGGTTCGGGCGGAACGACCTCGCCAACCGGTTGGGCCGCCGGACAGTACACGATCACTCAGAATCGCCAGCCGCCCGGGAGCGCGCCTCTCGACGGGGCATTGTATGTGGATGACGGATCATCGAATCAGAAGGGACGTTCGTATAACTACGGAACCACCGGCGATTTCGATCGTGCGATCGGCGGCGTTCCGACCAGCAGTAGCGGCGACCGAGCGATACAACTTGCGATCACAAACAACACGGGCGCGGAGATTACCGAGTTGATGTTGGCGTACACGGGCGAGCAGTGGCGAAATGCAAGAACCAATGCATTCCTGCCCCAGATACTGTCCGTGTGGTTCTCCACGGATCCGGGCTCGGGTTTTGTGTCGATGGGCGGCGGATTTGATTTCCAAGCCCCATCCAACGCAGCCTTGAATACGGCGCTCGACGGCAACGATCCGGAGAATAGAACGGAAATCAGCGGTGTGTACGTTCCCAACGCCCCAATAGCCAACGGTGAGACCTTCTACATTACGTGGCATGATGTTAACGACCAACGCGTAACCGACCACGGGTTGGCGATCGACGATGTCAACGTTACTCCGGTGTTCGAACCTCCAAACTCCTTCCTGGGGCGTACGGGCTATTCCGACAACGACACTGCCGCCGACTTTGTCCGCAGCGCCGATTCAACCATAGGCTTCCAGAACCCCGGTCTGGTCGAGTCCAGCGGAATAGGACCCGTCGAACTGCTGGTTGATGGCGCGCCGGTAATGCTGGACGGCGATTATTACGCAATTGTCGGGCCTCTCGACTCCGACGGCGCCGCCTCGCTGGCGCACAGTTTCACCATCAACGCCGGAGACGGAGACAACAGTCCGACGTATGCGCACTTTTATGGTTCGGTTATTGTCGCGCCGTCTGAGGAAATTACGATCCTCCACGAGGGTTTGCCCGTAGTCAGCGGCCAGATTACGCCGATTGACTTTGGCCAGATCGACCATGGCTCGCCCGATGTAGACGTAGTGTTCGAAGTTCACAACGACGGCGGGCAAGTGTTGTCGCTGGGCGCGATAACCGCACCGGAAGGATTCTCCGTGACGCCTCCTGCGGTGACGGAAATTCCAGTCGGCGGATCGACTTCCTTTACCGTTACGCTGAATACGGATACAGTCGGAGTCTACAGCGGTAACGTAACGCTGGTCAGCAGCGATGGTGCGCAGTCACCGGACGGGCTGGACGAAAACCCGTTTACAATTGCCGTTTCCGGGACGGTTGCTTCACCAGCAAGTATCGTTGGGCGTCACATCTTCTATAACAATTCCGCGTGGGATGTCGGCGGCTACGACAATGCCGCTATAGCGCTTGACAAAACCCCGCTCCTGCCCGGAGGAACGCCTGTTCCGGCCAATTACACCAACTACAGCCGCGGTATCAACGGGATCATGGTCGATATCGACAGTCCGACCGGAACGCCCGGTGGCGGTGATTTCAGCTTCAGGGTTAACGAGGCGGGCAATCCCGACACATGGAGTCCTGGGCCTGACCCTGCGCTCAGCGTTCAAATCGGCGGTGGGATTGGCGGGTCCGACCGCGTAACGCTAGTCTGGGCTGACGGCGCGATTGTGAACCAGTGGATCGAAGTGACCGTTCTTGGCAACGCAAATACCGGACTGGACGCCGATGACGTATTTTACATCGGTAATGCGGTTGGAGATATTGACGGTGATGGGCAGGTGGACGACGACGATTACGACACGCTGGTCAGCGAATTTGGTCAGCGTGGCGGCCTTGGGACGCTGGCTGCGGATCTCGACGCCAGCGGGCGGGTCGATCTTCGCGATTTTGCGGCCATGCGGGGCGTGTTTGGCAACAGCGTACAAGCGCCCACGCCGCCCGCACCGGCTCCGATTGTGGAGTCGTCTGCGGGGGAATCGAGCGCCGATCTGCTCGCAGAGATTGCGCCTGCTGCTGATGATGCAACTGGACCGTACGATGCTCCGGTTGTGGACGGTGGGATACCGACACTCCGTGTTAACCTGATCGCCCCGCTCCAGACCAATAGTTCGGAGCTATCGGATTCGACCGCGGCCGGGATGCATCTAACGGGCATGTCCGACGAGGACCTGCGAGCGTTAAGCGATGAATCATCTGTAGATTCGGATAGCGAGTTAATGGTTGATGTGCTGGCCGAATCGGTGTTGGCGATTCAACTGTAGAGTGGGAAATTGTGGGTTTGGCGGGGGAATTGCTTCAGATTTGGGGCCGATTGGCTTAGAATGTCGGCGCGATGGCCAAGAAGAACGTTACAATCTCTCTGGCTACCAAGTTCCGGTTGCTTTTCGGTACGGCCGTGCTTGGCATAATTGCCGTAGCGCTGGTCGTGCCCTGGTACTTCATGGAGCTTATGGCCCAGCAGGGCGCCCAACGCGCCGGCGCTGAGCTTACGCGGCTTCGTCTTAACGAGTTCATTGTCGACCATGCAGCCGAAACCGCTCCTCCCAGCAGAGTGGCGGCGATCTACAGTGCGGGCGGCTCGAAGCAACTTCGCAGGGGGCCGTCCTTTATCGGTTTGAACACCGACCTGACGCCGTCAGTGGAACTGGACTTCCCAGCGCAGGATGCTTTGCGTGCATTTGTGCGAAACGTCGACCAGGACATGGCGGTGATAGATTCGGAAAACGATTCCGGGCGGATGTTGTACCGTTGCTTCAGGGCGGTTCGGGTGACGCCCACCTGCAATAGTTGCCATGGCCCGGAGGCCCCCGTAAAGCAGCAGTACCAGCAGGGGCAGCTTGTCGGGATGATAGATGTCGGAGTACCGGGGTCCGGTACGAACTGGCTGACATGGTGGACGCGAGTGTCGTTCCTGGTGGGCGTGGTTTTGGCTGGAGTGGTTGGTTCGGTGGTCTTTGCGGTTATTGCCCAGCGTTTGATTCTGCGTCCGGTAGGGCACCTGCGTGAAGTTACCGATCGCGCCGCTGAGGGAGAATTGGAGGTTCGCAGCCATATCGCCAGCGGTGACGAATTGGAGAGACTTAGCGACAGTTTTAATCAGATGCTCACCGCCATCGCTGAACAGCACGGAAAACTGACTTCCGCCAATCAGGCGCTGGATATAAAGCTCAGCGAACTGGCGGAGGTCAACGTGACGCTTCACCGGGCAAATCTGGTGAAGAACGAATTCCTTGCCAACGTGTCTCACGAATTGCGTACGCCTCTGAACAGCATACTCGGATTCGCCGGGCTGCTGCGGGAGTCCGGGGATGAGCGGATCGGCAGGTACGGACAGAACATTACCCTTGCGGCCAAGAACTTGCTGGGAATGATTAACGACTTGCTGGACATCGCCAAGATCGAGGCTGGTAAGGCGGAGGTGCGATTCGAAAAGACAAGTGTTTCCGATATCTGTCATACTTTGCTGGCGTTGATGGCTCCGGTGGCAGACAAGAACCAGATCACTATCGAGGCGTCCGTGGCGGACAACTTGCCAATGGTGGTGACCGATGCGGGCAAACTGCAGCAGATTCTTTTCAACCTCCTGTCCAATGCGATGAAGTTCACGCCGATCGGCGGTGTGGTGAGCCTTATCGCCCGCTCCGATGCGGCGCAATCCGGCGACAAGGAATCGCCCGGCGTGGTGGTTTCAGTTTCCGACACCGGTCCGGGCATTCCAGAAGCCGAACAGTCGCGAATATTCGAGAAGTTCTACCAGGTTGAGGCTTCGCTGACCAAGGCGGTTTCGGGTACGGGCCTTGGTCTGGCGATCGCCAAGGAACTCAGCGGTTTGATTTGCGGGCGGCTGGTATGTAAGAGCACCCCGGGGCATGGGGCGGAGTTCACCATCTTTCTCCCGCCGGACGGCGCACGAGCCTACAAAGATTCCCTGTCAGGCAATGGAATCTGATCGTCCGGTCAGCGGGTTTGCAGCATCACGGCGCCAGCGGGGCTGCTAGTACCAGACCAGGACAATTATGTTGTCCTCATCGCTTTTCCCGTGCATCGTCCCGATGAGGTGACCAACCTCCTTGACGTCAATGTCGTCCGAATCGAGCCAATCGTTGATGTGCTCTTCGAGGCTTTCGACTGCGGGCACGGATATCTTAGACCGGAATATGCGGCATCTTGTTGCGCCGGTTCCGGATTGCTGCATCGGTCTGGAGAAACTGTGCCCTGTGGCGCCCGTGCCGCGAATTCCCGCTGCGTGTGAAATTGATCTGCCCGAACTTCCTTCAGCGATGGTCAGCGGTTCTTCGTCCGCGCCTTCGATGCTGATAGGTTCGTCTGCAGGTTCGATGCTGATCGGTTCGTCATCGAAAGGAATACTGTCATTATCCTGGCTCATCGTTGAACTCCTGTTGCACAATTGTGATTCTTACGGGAAAGATCGACGACATGACGTTATTATATTGTCAGTGGCGGCTGCGTCAACAATCCCGCGGCCGGACGGAAGGATATGGATAGAGAGAATGACAAAGAGCGATTCGGATTTCCCCGCCGAGCGGTGCGGGAGTACCTGCGACAAGAGGATGGATGATTCGATGGAAGAAGGCAAATGGACGATCCTGGCGGTGTTCCTGCTGGCTGGTTTGGGCGTGATTGGATTCAGGTATATCGGCGGCGCGGCGCCCCAGACCACTCCGGCCGGAAACATGTCGTCGCGCACTCTGGTTGGGCAGTTTCGCGGTATAGCGCTGCAGATGCACAATCCCGGCGACGAGAACCATCCCTACGAGCAGTTCATCGATGAAATCGCCGCCACCGGCGCCAATACCGTATGCCTTGTCATTCCGGGCTACCAGGAGAACGGTTCGGCCGCTTCGATATTCATCGACCAGCGCAAAGTGCCCACACGCGACCGGATTCGCAAGATCATAAGACACGCCAAGTCAAAGGGCCTTCGCGTTATTTTCATGCCTATAGTTCTCCTTATGAACCCGAAGGACGGTGAGTGGCGGGGTAAGATCAAACCGGATGACTGGGACGAATGGTGGAGCCAGTACACCAGCTTTATCCTTCGCTACGCTTACCTGTGCAACGAGGAGAAAGTCGAAGCCTTCCAGATTGGTTCGGAACTGCTGTCGACCGAGACGCATACGGCTCGATGGCGAACGCTTATCAAGAAAGTGCGCAAGGTGTTCGACGGCTTGTTGAGCTACTCGTCGAATTGGGACCACTACCGCAAACCCGAGTTCTGGGGCGATCTGGACATGATAGGCATGACCGCCTACTACAACCTCACCGATGGCGACAAGCCGACTCTGGATCGTCTGAAGAAGGCGTGGAAACCGCTGAAGAAAGAAATACTCAACTGGCAGGCGACAATCGGCAAGCCGATACTGTTCACGGAGTTGGGCTGGCCTAATCAGGATACGTGTGCTGAGTACCCCTGGAACTATTACCAGAGCGAGCGACCCGACCCCCAAGCACAAGCCAACTGCTTCGAAGCGTTCTTTGACGCATGGATCAAGGAGCCGAAAGTCGCTGGATTCATGGTTTGGGAATGGCGCAAGAGCCTCGGGCAGGACCACAGCGAGAAGGTCGATCTGTCGTACGTGCCCTACAAGAAGCGTGCGATGAATGTAATCTCACGGTACTACCGTATGCCCGGAGGCGGCAAGACCGCGACGACAAAACCGGCCGCGAGCACTCGACCGGCTGCTACTCAACCGGCTGACGGAAGCGCACGATGAGAGCACGGATTTGATCGTTGTGACGCTTGTGTAGACGAGTGATATGTTCGTAGCCCGGGTGCTTCACAGACGGTTCGCAGATTGTCGTAGTCTCAGCGAGGTCGCCAATGAGGAACGTTGCTTGCGGAATTGTGCTGATGATGCTGGCCGCCGGTTGCGGGTCGGGTCGCGGGCTTTCATCCGCGGTCCAGTCGGAATCACCCGCCAAGACCATCCGCGCCGGCGACCCCGAATGGATCAAAACTATCCGCCAAGGCCGCGACTGCGAATCTGTTGATCGTGAGGCGGTGGAAGCCTGGTTGGCGAAGAATCTGGACAAGAAGTCTACCCGGAAAGATGTGTTGGAGGTATTTGGTAAATTCCACACAGCTCGGAGGCCGTACGATCTGGATCGGCCCGAACGCGACAGAACTATCGTTTACGAGTACCAGTTCTGGGGGGGTAACCGCGGGTACTGGACTTATCTTGTATTCCACTTCGATACAAAGACCGATCTCCTGATAGATTCCGGACTCAGTTACGCCATTTGCGGATACTGCCCGCATGTGCTGGCTTACGACGGTCGCTGGCGGCTTGAGGGGAAAATGCTCGCCGGATGTGTCGGTTCCGCACGAAAGGGGGCGGACCTCCTGGTTCTACCGCGCCTGGAGGCCAGGCAAGGCCGCCTCCTGGTCACGCTGTCGAACCCGGCGCCGGAGATAGATTACATAACTCAGGCGTCGTTGGCTGGCGTCGCCCTCGATGACCGCCAGCATCTGGACGTGTCTGTATCGGGCGATCTTGTCGTCTGGAGACAGCAAGCTGAGATTCCTCTCGCTCCGCCTCCCGCTGTAAACGGAGTATCTGAGTTGACTGTAGATATCGATCCCGAGTCCGAAGACGACGTGCTCGTTCTTGAACTGCGGAACACGTCGGCGTTTGAAGACGAGATGCGGCGGGTGTTCCTCGACGGTAAGCCGGAGGACAAGAAGACCACGCTTACCGTCAGCTTCCAGGGCGGCCGATCGGTCGAGATCAAACCTGTGGGAACCAAGTTCCTGCGCAGAGTTGTCGTGCCCTTGCCCCGGCGGACACGAAGTGTCACGCTGAGATCGCCAGGTGATTTCTGGTTCACGCGACGCTTGTGGATTGGAAAAGAGATCAAGCAAAAGCACCCGCCCATGTGGAGGAAACCCACAAACGCACAAGCCATCGGCCTTTCGCCAATGGAAAGCGCTGTGCTCAAGTTCTCCGTCCGTTCGGACGAAAGCTCAGCCAAACGCATGGGTTACGTTCTACGCATACAAGGGTACTATGACTTCGTGAAGAATCGGGCGTTACCGAGGCGGATCTCTCGGTGATACACGCGGCGCGGTCTCTCGCCTGCACATGGGGTGAACGTTGATTCTCCAGAGGAACCCGAGGCAATGATTAGAGGATTTCTCTACGCTTTCATGGCCGCGACATTCCTGAGCAGGTTTCGCGCGGGGCGCAAAAAAGGGCCAGACCGTCTTGCCTGACCCCTTCAATGGGTTTGGAATTCTGTTTCGTCAATGAGGGAGCGTAGGTTTAGAGCGCTTCCAGCAGTTTCTTCGCTCTGGATTGTGTCTTTACGTTTTTGACTGTCTTGATTACGTTCTGTATTACTGTTTTGACTTGGGCTTTCTTGTCTTTGGCGAGTTTCTCTGCGATCAAGACGGCTGCGAAACCTGCATCTTCGGCCAGTGCGGGGGTGTTCAGGGCGGTGGAGACCAGAGCCAGCGATTCGGCGGTGGGGATCGTGCCCAGAGCGCCCAGAACCAGGACCTTCTCTTCTTTACGCGTGGCCAGTTTCATCGCATCGTTCAATATCGCCAGGTCGGCTGGTGAGTCCTTGCCCGGGCCTCCCAGGCGGACCAGACCGCGGATCGCCAAAACATGATTCCGCAGATTCTCAACGTCAGCGGCCAGCGCCTTCAGGTGGACAGCGGCGCTGCGGTCGGGCCAACCGGTCAATACGCGCAACGCTGCAGTACTGACACTCTTGTCATCGTCCTTCAAGCGGGCGACAATCTCGTTAAGGGATTTTGGTCCGCCGGCTTCAGTGAGAACACGCATAAGGAGAATGCGCGTCGCCGCGTCGGCTCCGTTAAAACCGCTGATAACGTCTTCGGCGCATTTGGTCTTTCCGCGTCTGCACACGGCCAGCAACGCCAGCGCCGCCTGCTTGCGTTCAGATTTATCCTTGGCCGATTTGAGACGTTTTACGAGCACTACGGTGTGATTCTCATCACCCATAGCGCGAAGCGCGCTGAGTACAGCCAGCCTTACCGACGGGTCGGAATCATCGGCGATCTTGACTATCACAGGCGTCGAAGCTTTCACGTTATGGTCAGTGAGTGCGGTAATCAGTTCGACTCTCGTCTTTGCATCGGCGTCTTTCAGGGCCTCGGTCATCGCCGTGTTCATCTTGTCGCCGCGAAGCTGTCGGAGGCTGTTCCTGGCGGCGTTCCTTTCCGGGTCCGATCCCGTTGCGGCCAGCTTGGCCAGTACGGGAATATCATCGGGGCCAGCCACTCCTGACAGGGCGCCTGCGGCTGCGATGCGCATAGCTTGGGTCTTGCTGTTAAGCATCTTAAGAATTGCCGGTCGTGCGGCCGCATCGCCGCGGGCGCCTAGCGCATCGATCAGCTTTATCTGTAGGTCGTCGGGGAGTCTCTCAAGCATCTTGACGAAGCGCATGGTGGCGGCCTTACCCGGCACCTTCTCACGAATTTGTTGGATCGCCATAATGCGCATGTCGTTGTCCGAGCCGCTGAGCAACTCGACGATCATATCCGCCGCTTCGTCATCGGCGGCGCGCGCAACGTCGGTTGGAAAAGAGGCGAAACCGAACGATAATAGGAGGGCGGCGAGCAGGAGGCGGTTGGAGTATCGTGTGTTCTTAGTCTTCATGTTCTTGTCTTCTGTTGAAGGGCCCGCACCGACTTTGTGTCGGTGCGGGCTCCTTCCTTGAATCATCTGCTTGTTTGTTGGGCGGTTCTACTTTTTGGACGCTGCGTTCAGTATGCCCTTCATGGCGGCGACCTTCACGTGCTTGGGTTGGTCGTTGCCCTTGAGTTCTTTGTAGAGGGCTGTTGCGGCGGTCTTGTCACCGTCGGCGAGCAACTGATCGGCACAGACCAGGCAGGCGTCGGCTGCCTGTATCTTCATGCAGGCAGGGGCTTTCTTTGCAAACGCGCTCAGCGCCTCGGCGGCATCGGTCGTGCCGATCACAGCCAGCGAGCGGGCTGCGGCCTTGGCGATCAGCATATCCGAGTCGCTCAGAAGCTTCGAGATCGTCGCAACGCTCTTCTTGTCGCGACGTTCGCCCAGTGAACCGATAATGCCCGGTTTGATCTTGGCGCTGGCTTTAGGCAGCGCGTCGCGCAACGCGTCGACCGCCGCATCGTCGGAAATGTCCGCCAGGGCGAAGCGTGCGATGGACGAGGTCTTCTCGTCGGGAAGAAGAGCGGCCAGGGCCTTGACGGACTGGGCCGTGCCGATGACTCTCAGCCTGCGGCAGACGAAGTCCTGTGCGGATCGTGAGATTCCACTGGTAAGTGCGGCGACCAGATCCTTTTCCAGTTTCTTGCGTCCGGCCGCATCACCGTGCGTGGCGACGACTGCCTGGTCGATCGGGTTCAAAGTCTTGCGATCTATGCCCCAGTCATAGGTCTTAAGCGATTCTATCGCGGCGTCCACCGCGGAGGCGTCCACCTTGGCGGAGGCCTTGTCTGCGACCATGGCAACCGCTCCGGCCGCCAGCGTCATTGTTGCAATTTCTTTGTTCGTCATAATAAAGTCTCCTTGTCGAAACTGTTGTTTTCTTAAAGTACCCAGGGCTCTCTTCGTGTAACGTCGACAAGGCGATTGGCTTCGTCGTCGTTAGTGAACTGCTGCTTTACCGTGTCCCATTTCAGCGAGCGTTCCAGTTCGTACGCGATGAGGAACAGGTGGCAGACTGTTGCGGTGTGGACGGCGAATTCGATGTCGCGGAAGGGTCTCTTGCGAGTCTTGACGCAGTCAATGAAGTCACCGTAGATACCGCCTGTTCCGGCGTAACTTGGAACCGGCTTGGACGGACCTTTTTCCTTCGCGCCTATCACGTGCAGATTGCCCTGGCCCGGGTGCTGGTGGTGAATGAGCTTACCGTTGGGGAAGCGGCAGGTTGCCCACTTCTTGCCATTGTCGTTGTGGAAGATGACTTCCTCGGGCTCGAATTCGCGTACGTCAATAGCGAAAGTTGCGCCGCCGAAGTGGTGGGCGCCCCAGTCGGTCATGCCTCCCCCGGAGTAATCCTTAAACGATCGCCAGGATGTTCCGTTGATGCTGAAACTGCCGCTGCAGCGGTGGGGGTGGTACGGCGCCCATGGCGCCGGTCCGAGCCACATGTCCCAGTCGAAACCGTCGGGGATCTTCTCGCCTTTCTTGTTGCATTCCTTCGGGAACGGACCAACGTTAACGTTGATTGACTTGATCTTGCCCTTGTCGCCGTTCCAGCAGGGGTTGACCACGCGTCTGTAATCCCCCATCACACGCTGGCTGCCGCCGGATACCACCCGACCATAGCGCCGAGCGGCTTCGATCATCAGCTTGCCTTCGCGGAGCGTCTTGGTTTCGGGCTTCTGGCAGTAGATGTCCTTTCCGTGGCGGCATGCGTCGATCACTATGATCGCGTGCCAGTGATCCGGTGTTGCGCAATGCAGGGCATCGATGTCATCGCGGACCATGATTTCGCGGAAGTCGTTGTAAGTTTTACAGTCCGCATTCTTGTACTTCCTGTTCACGGTGTTCTTCATGCCGTCGCGAACGTTCTTTTTGACGTCGCAAAGGGCTACGTACTGGACATCACCCCGACCCAGGAATGCACGCTGGTCGCCCCGTCCCATATTGCCGATGCCGATGCCGGCCATGACGATACGCTCGCTCGCTGCGGTCGCGCCGTCTTTACCCAGTGCTGCGCCCGGGACGAAGTACGGCAACGCAGCGGCGCCTGCGGTCGCCTTCAAGAACGTTCTTCGACCATAAGACATGCTCTGGCCCTTTTTTGGTTTGCTCTCCTGATTTGCCACGTGTTAATCCTTTCCTTGGGTTAGTGAGGATGATTGCTTCAATCCGCGTCAATTCCGCATTTTGCCTGCTTAATGAATATCGCACGCATTACGCCGATATTGCCCTTGGCGACTCTTGTGGTGTCGCCTGGCGACGCCTTCAGCGTCACGGAAAGCGTTTCTCCCCGCGCCCGTCGCGGGGTGTTTGCAGTGATTGTATCCGATATGGTGCATTGAGCAAGTCAGATTTGGGGTCTTGGCGACCGGCTGTGACTTTTCCAGAAAGGACTGTTCGTGATGTGCCGGTCGTGTATGATACCGTCTGATGCTGATGCGTTATTGCGCGACATGCGGAATGCAGATTCACTGAACTTATCAGGGAGATGGACATGCTGGCCAGAAAAGCGTATTTCGTTCGCGAGCACGTGGGTTTCATGAAGCTCACCGACACCTTCGACATCCTCGACCCCGAGACGCAGGTTCAGATCGGCATAGCGAAGGAGAAACCGGGCGGATTCGCCAAGATACTCCGCATTCTGGTGAGCAAGCGCCTCCTCCCAACGAAGGTGTTTGTGTACGAAGGGTCGGACCCGCAGGATGAAAGCAAGCTGCTGTTCTCCATTCAACGCGGAGTTACACTGTTCAGGTCGAAGGTGAACGTGCTGAATCCTGATGGTGCGCTGATCGGATGGTTCCAGAGCAAAGTGTGGTCGCTTGGCGGCGCATTCAGAGTGTTCGACGTCTCAGGTCGCGAAGTCGCACTCGTCAAGGGCGATTGGAAGGGATGGAACTTCCGTTTCCTCGACAGTGAGCAAAATGAACTTGGGACGATCACCAAGAAATGGGCGGGCGTCGGAAAAGAGCTGTTCACGTCCGCCGACAACTACATAATTTCTCTGAGCGAAGAGTCCGCCCCGGCCCAGGCGACGCTGCTGCTGGCCGCCGGCCTGGCGATAGATACGGTCTACAAGGAAAGATAGCGAGGGTCGGCGCCAAAGTTGGCGAAGATGTGACGCTGCGAGAGTTGTCGGCGGTTGTTGAAGCGGAGGGGTCAACGAGCGCAGCGTTCGACCGATGAGGAGTACAACAGGATGACAAGCGTTATGAGAAGATTCTGGTGCAGTGTCCCGGTGATGGTGTTGTTTGTTTGCATGGAGGCTGCATCTGAGGCGGGTGTCCCGGATCGAGCGACTACTGCGCCCGTGACTCAAACAGCCGACGTGCCGTTGCATGTTTATCTACTGATTGGCCAATCGAACATGGCCGGGCGTGCGCCGTTCACCGCCGCCGAAGCGGCTGTTATTCCGCGGTGCAGTCTCCTTAACAAGGAAGGCAAGTGGGAGCCCGCCAAGAATCCCTTCAATCGTTACTCGACGATCAGGAAGGGGCTCGGTATGCAAAAAATGAACCCCGGTTATGCTTTCGCAAAGACGATGCTCGAAAAGGACAAGGCGATTTCCATCGGACTGGTCGTCAATGCAAAGGGCGGTACGAGTATCAAACTGTGGGCCAAGGGCTCCAAGTTCTACAAAGAGGCGGTCAAGCGAACGAGACTCGCACAGAAGACCGGCGTGCTGAAGGGGGTGTTGTGGCATCAGGGAGAATCGGATTCGAAAGATCCCAAGTACCTCGACAAGTTGAAGGCCCTGATCGCTGATCTCAGAAAGGATCTCGACGATCCGAAACTCCCGTTCGTCGCCGGAGAGGTCCAGAAGGTCAAGTTGATCAACGACCAGATCAAAAAACTGCCCAAGGCCGTGGAGTTCACCGGTCTGGCCAGTGCGAAAGACCTGACTACAATGGATCGCTGGCATTTCGACGCCAAGAGCATGAAACTGCTGGGCAAGCGATACGCCGAAGCAATGCTGAAGATCCACGCCAAACGAAAAGCCCAAGACAAAGCCAAAGCAAAAAAGGTTAAGTAGCATGACAACTCGCCGTGATTTCCTGAAGAGCTTTGCGGCCGGGGCGGTAGGGGCGTTCGGTTTGTCTGTCGGTCAAGCGAAGTCTCCGGGCGGTGGGAAGACCAGGCCCAACGTTGTGATGATCGTTTGCGACGATCTGAACGACTACGTTTCGCCTCTGGCGGGGCATCCGCAGGCCAGGACGCCGAACATCGCCAAACTGGCGAAGTCCGGAACGGCGTTCAAGCGGGCCTACAGCAACAATCCCATTTGTGCACCATCGCGGTCCAGTTTCCTGACCGGAATCTATCCGCACACTTCGAAGAATTTCTTCTGGGACAAATGGTACGCCAATCCTGTGCTTAAGAACTCCAAGACCGTTATGGAGCATTTTCGCGACAACGGCTACCACGTGGCCGGCTCGGGCAAGCTGATGCATCATCATCTGAGATCGGTTTGGAGTGAGTTCAAGCACCGGGCTGACTACGGACCGTTTGTCTACGATGGCAAGAAGAGAGTCGCTCACCCGTCAGTCCCCGAACCGTTCAAGAGCATCGGACCGGTTGACGGTTCGTACGCTCCGTTGTCGGACTTGCCTTATGGGCCTGACGCGAAGGGCGCCAAGGGGTGGATCTATGGAACATGGGGCAAGACGAAGAAGTTCAACTACACCGACGAGACCAATCGCGATCCCACGCCCGATGAGCGCAACGCTGACTGGGCGGCAGGCAGGATCGGGGAGCTGTCCAAACAAGACAGCGGCAAGCCGTTTCTCCTGTGTGTAGGCTTCATTCGCCCGCATACCCCGCTGCACGCACCCAAACGCTTTTTCGACATGTTTCCGCTGAAATCGGTCAAGGCGCCCCTGATCAAACCCAACGACGCCGAGGACTGTCACTACGCGGATGTCTTTGACGACAGCAAGAAGGGGCTGAAGTACTTCCGCCTGCTCAAGGAGTCGTATCCGAACCTGGACAGCGGACTCAGGGCGTTCACCCAGGCCTATCTGGCCAGTGTGGCCGCTGTCGACGACTGCATCGGTCGGGTAATCGACGCTGTGGACAACAGCCCTCTGAAAGACAACACCATAATTGTCGTCACCAGCGACCACGGCTGGAATATGGGCCAGAAAGACTATCTTTTCAAGAACTCACTGTGGGAGGAGAGCGCTCGCGTACCGCTGATCATTCGAGCGCCCGGCGTGTCGTCAGCAGGCGGGGTCGTCGGGCATCCTGTCTCGCTGATCGACATCTACCCTACGCTCGTTGACCTGTGCGGGCTGAAGGGCGACACGCGTAAGAACGTCCGGGGCGCAAAACTCGACGGCTACAGCATGCGTCCGTTCCTCAAGGAACCCAGGTCCGGAGTCTGGAACGGCCCTGATGCGGCGCTGACGATGATCTTCGCTGGAAAGGGCGCAAATAAGCACGCCGCCAAACAGCATTGGTCAGTCAGGACAAAAAGATGGCGCTATATCCTGTACAACAACGGAGCCGAGGAGTTGTACGATCACGCCGCCGATCCCTATGAATGGACCAATCTGTCCGGAGGCGAACGTTACGGCAAGACCAAAGCGAAACTGAAAGCCCAACTTCTCCGCATGACTGGGCGCTCCTTGTAATGCTAACGTTCGAGATGTGGAGTTCTTTTTGTGCTCACCGGTTGTCCATGGTCAGTCAACAGCAACCCACGGCGTTGCCGTGGGCTTTATTGAGCCCTTCGGGCTGAACGACTTGAACTGATAGCGATCCAGGACGAAGTAAACAGGTTTCGTACAATTACACTCCCAAGGTTATGATAAAGAGAATCCAGATGCGACTGCTTTGCATGGACGTGATAACTGCGTTGATTGCGTTTGGGGGCGTCGGTAGAATTGAGGAACCTGAAAGGATGCGTAATATGAGACGCCGTAGAGCCATTAGCGCAGCCCTGTCGGCATGTCTGCTGTTGACGGTCGGTTTACTTGAAGCGGCTCCGGCGACGGTAGAGGTTAAGTTCAGCGCGCCGGTCCAGGTCAAACAACTCGCTGGGCGCGTGCTGGTGAACTCCAACCGGAGATATGTTCTGGGCTCGGTCCCGAAATCCCTGCAGGGGCTCAAGTACACCCAGCACGAGCATGACAATCCGGCGACGCTGTCGGTCACTGTTGTCAGCGGCGGCGATCTGCACCTGTGCTTGTGTAACAACACACCTGAGTCACTCACACTCAAGGGCGCCTGGAAGCAAGTGGCCGAGACCAACGTTCAGGTCGAAAAGCCCTACAAGTTCGTGTTCTACAAGTGCGCCGTCAAGAAGGGCGACAAGCTGGAGATCCCGGCCGACAGGCAGTGGGGCTCGATCCTGATCGCCGGACAATTCAGCCAACCCGGAAAGCTTGCCGGACTCCGCGCCGCGGTCAAGGATCTGACTGCTACGTTCGGGGATCGTTATCCCAAGGGCAAAGAACACCTGTCGCGCCTGGATCAGGTCGACGGGCGTGAGGTGCTGCTGGCCAATCCGCTGCTGACCGATCATTCGATCCTGTTCGTCGCGCGTCATCCCGATCGCGACGGTACGCACAAGTATCTCGGCGGGCGTACGTTCAGGGGCAATGGAAGTGCGCTCAAGCTGCTGGACGTGAAAACCGGCCAGACCAAGACGCTCGTTGAGAATCGCGACGGGGTTATCAGGAGCCCGTGCGTGCATTTCGACGGAAAGCGGGTGCTGTTCTCGATGAACAAGAAGGGGAGCAATTTTCATATCTACGAGATCAGCGTCGCCAGCGGCAAGATCACGCAACTGACCAGCGCCGCCGACGTAAGCGACGTGGATCCGGTCTACCTGCCCGACGGGAACATTGTTTTCGCATCGTCGCGGAATCGCAAGTGGGTTCCGTGTAGCGTCCAACTGGTCCCGCAGTTGTTCCGCATGACCGGCTCGGGCGCCAATATCCACCAGATAACCCGCAGCCTGGTCCACGAGAATCAGGTTTCGGTAATGCCCGAC
The DNA here is from genome assembly GCA_030745875.1 of Phycisphaerae bacterium. Classification (GTDB taxonomy): domain Bacteria; phylum Planctomycetota; class Phycisphaerae; order SM23-33; family SM23-33; genus BS750m-G57. The sequence continues at coordinate 29,733 of JASLNT010000085.1, read as the reverse complement.
GGTCGTATTCTATACAGCCGCTGGGACTACGTTGACCGCAACTTCGCCGACGGGCACGGGTTCTGGGTCGCTAATCCCGACGGCACCAACCAGGCGATCATCTGGGGCAACAACACCGCCCACCCGTCAGCCGGCTGGAACGCACGCGTCATACCCGAGACAAATCGCCTGGTCTGCATTCTCGGTACGCATCACGGTTCATTGGGTGGGGCGATGGCGGTGCTTGATCCGGGAAGGGCGATCGACGGATACGATTCCATAGCTCAAACCTGGCCGGCGCACGTGAAGCAGCGGTTCGATAAACTCGAGAAACTCGACATTTCCGCCGAAGCCAAGAGGCACTCGTCGGTCTGGAAAGCGTACAAGACCTGGCCGGAACCGGCCCGCCGCCTGGTCGCCGACGATCCTAATCTCCGCATACACCGCTGGGAGGACACGCAGCGCGACGTTGTACCGTGGTACGACACGCCCTGGCCGCTGAGCGACGTTAAAGGGCTCGGAGCAGGCAAGTACTTCCTGGCCTCGCGAGCCTCGCGGCGAGGCGGTAAGAGTGCGATATGGCTGGTCGATGTCTTCGGTAATGAAGTGATGGTGCATGGCGAGGCTCCGGGCTGCTACGCGCCCATGCCGCTAGCGCCGAGCCCCAAACCGACCGTGATGGCCTCTCGGCGCGATTACGGCGAAGGCGACGGGTATTTCTACGTGCGAAACGTATATATCGGCACGCACATGAAGGGGATCAGACGCGGAGTTGTGAAATACCTTCGCGTCGTCGAAACGCCCGATAAGGAGGGCCTGTCGCGCGGATGGTGGAACTGCCTTGGCAGCCAGAATCCCGCTGTGAACTACTCGGACTTCAACACCAAGCGGATACTTGGCACGGTTCCCGTAGCCGCCGACGGCAGCGCGAACTTCGCCGTACCGTCTGATCGATTCGTTTACTTCCAACTCCTGGACAAAGACCGAATGATGATCCAGTCCATGCGCAGCGGAACGTCGGTCCATTCCGGCGAGACGCTGGGATGTGTGGGTTGTCACGAATCGCGATTGAGTGTCGAGGCGTCAGGCGGAGCTAAAACGCTAACAATCAGCATGCGCCGCAGGCCGAGCAAGCTTGAACCGTGGTACGGTCCGGCTCGACGTTACAGTTATGTCAAGGAGGTCCAGCCCGTTCTGGACAAGCATTGCCTCAAGTGCCACGATTTCGGAAAGAAGGGCGCCAAGAAGGTGATCCTCTCGGGTGACAGGACAATGGCCTTCAACTTCTCGTACATGGAGTTGTGGCGAAAGGGATATGTCGGCGCGATTGGCGCCGGACCGGCTGGCCACCTGCCGCCATACAGTTGGGGCTCACACGCCAGCAAGCTCATCGCGCATCTTCGAAAAGGGCATCAGAAGGTCAAACTCAGCGACGAGGATATGGATCGGTTGATCACCTGGGCTGATCTTAACGGGCCTTACTATCCGACCACTATCAGCACGGACGGCGGAGGGGGACGAAGCGCCTTGGACTATGGGAGCATTCTCAAGCACGCCGGCTTGCAGTATGTCAACGTGTTCCGGACGGAATTCTTCGACGGTCCGATGGTGAATCTCGACCGCCCCGAACTGAGTCCGTGCCTTTCACGCGTCAAGAAATCCGATCCGCGTTACAACAAACTGCTGGAAGCGATCCGCAACGGAGCCAATAGCCTGAAGACCCGTCCGCGCGGAGATGTTATGGACGGATTAGTTCCCCACAGCGGGGACCAGTACACGATCAAACATCGCAAGAAGTACGACGAATACGAGCGTAGGGTCCGCAAGGCGATACGCGAAGGAAAAGAACTCAGAGATTCCGACTTTGCAGGGGGCTCAAAGTAGCTGCAGTGAAGCTCTCACCTAACCGTATGCGATGATCTTCCTCCAGTCGACCTGGTCGATTGCGAAGCTCACTCCCTTTCCGAGAATCGATTTGCTTACTGACGTTTCGATGTCGTCCGGAGCCAACGCCAGGACCGGGATTTCGCCTTTTTGGGCTATCTGCGCGGGGTTGGTCAGCATGGCGATTGCGTCGTCGGGGCCCTGCGTTTCGTTCTGCTGCGGGTCGATTTGGTAGCGGTTGATTATCACACCGGCGACCTGCAGGCCGGCGGACCTTGCAGCTTGGAGCGTAAGGAGAGTGTGATTGATGGTCCCCAGATCAGGGCGCGCGACAATAACCACCGGTAGGGCGAGCATCACCGCAAGATGCACCACCCACAAGTCGTCGGAGATCGGGCACATCAATCCGCCGACGCCCTCTACGACAACCGCGTCGCACTGGCCTTCCAGACGCTTGTATGCTGCGAGCATCGCTTCGACGTCAACCTTCTGACCGGCGCGCTGGGCCGCTACGTTCGGAGCCAACGCCGCTGCGTATCTGAGCGGGGCGATCTCGTTAAGAGGTCTGGATGAATCGGCGCAGGCGGCCAGGAATTCAGCGTCTTCGCTAACGAGTTGTCCGCGATTGTGTTTGCATCCCGATGCCGCGGGCTTGAACACTTCGGTCCGCACACCGTCATTATTCAGCGATCGGGCAATGGCTCCGGCGATAACGGTTTTACCCACGCCGGTGTCCGTGCCTGTGACGAACACGCCTTTCATTTCCGGCAGCGGACCGCCGAGCGCGAACTGGTCAGGATTCATCGAAATACTCATTGATTGTTTCCACTACTCCGGTCAGCAGGCGCCGCAGCGTGCCTGCGTCCATTGCGGGCGCGGGCATCATCGTTATCACGTCGCCCAGCGGGCGGATGATTATGTCGCGTTTCAACGCGGCCTGGCAGACGGCGGCTCCGACGCGGTCGACGGGGTCGAAGAATTCCGGAACGTTGCGATCTGCGACGAGTTCGACGCCGGCCATCATGCCGCACTGTCGGATGTCGCCAACGTTCGGATGCTCGCCCAGCGGCGCCAGGGCGATACGGATCATTTCTATCTTCTCATCTAGCGAATCCAGCAGCTTGCTTTCGTATATAAGGTCGATGCTCGCATTTGCCGCCGCGCACGCCAGCGCGTTGCCCGTGAATGTGTGTCCGTGATAGAAGGTTTTACCCTCTTCGGGCGGGGCGCAGAAGGCGTCGAATATCTTCTGGGTCGCCAGAGTCGCCGCCAGCGGCAGGTATCCGCCTGTGAGCCCCTTGCCCAGGCACATCAGGTCGGGCGATACGCCTTCTGCTTCGCAGGCGAACATCCTCCCTGTGCGGCAGAAACCTGTGGCTACTTCGTCCACGATTAGCAGAATGTCGTAATCGGAGGCGAGTTTGCGTACGGATTTGAGGAATCCCGGCGGATGGGTCAGCACTCCGCCCGCGCCCTGTACGAGCGGTTCAACGATGATCGCGCAGTATTCCGCTGCTCCAGCGGACAGAATATCTTCGATGTGCCCCAGCACAAGTTCGGCGCCTTCTTCTCCGGCGGGGTGATGATATGGGTTAGGACTGTCTACGAATGTCGCCTCGAACAGCAGCGGGCCAAAGATCCCGTGGAACGTGCCGATCCCGCCGAGGCTCACCGATCCGATCGTATCGCCGTGGTAGCCCTCGCCAAGCGCAATAAACTTCGTTCGCCGGGGCTGGTCGATGTTTCGGAAGTACTGAAACGCCATCTTCAGCGCGATTTCCACCGCAGTGGCGCCGCTGTCGCTGTAAAAAACTTTCTCCAGGCCGGTCGGTGTGATGTCCGCCAGGCGTCGGGCAAGTTCGATACTCGGTCCGGAGGCGTGGCCCAGAAGGGTGGTGTGGGCTACCCGGTTCAACTGTTCGTTAATTGCGCGGTCTATCTGTTCGACGCGATGACCGTGCAGATTGCACCAAAGGCTCGAAAAACCGTCGATAAACCGTTGTCCATGCGTGTCGATCAGCTCGAAGCCTTCAGCCCGTTCGATAATTCGTCCGGGATGATCGCCTTGAGCGATCCACTGCTGCATGGGCGTAAACGGATGCCACACGTACTTGGCGTCGAGTTCGAATAATTGGCCGGGTGTCATATCGGCGGGACTGTTCATTATGTCTATTCCATCACCATGAGCACCGGCGTGCCGGCTTCAGCTTTGAAGAACTCATCGGCTCGTCCCTGGTTTACGGCCAGTTCGATCATGTCTGAAGAGTTGAAAACGACCAGCGGCTTGTCGGGGTCGACAAATGCGTACGCGTTGACAAGCGGTCCGGCGTCTTTGGAGTTACAGGTGGTTGTCACGTTGACGAGTCTCCCGCCTACCTGCCTGGCTAGTTCACCGGAGATATTCGTTGTCAGATTCCCGAATCGGTCGACGTATATTACCTGGCCTGTTATACGGCTCCCTTCAACCGTGGGGCTTGGCAGTTCGAATAACTTGTAAGTGGCTGGTCTCGGACCAAGTGCTGAGATGTTCAGCCCGTTGAGAATGTGCCCCGCCAGGGGGGCCATAACATCTCGCCCGTGAAAAGTGTTCGAAATGAATTGCGGGCTTTGTGGAAGGTTGCGGCAGATGCGGATTTCCTGCAGGGGCAGCACTCGCTCCAGAAGCGATACCACCCCATTGTCGGGGAACAGGACTATCTGGTCTCCGTATCGACCGACGAGTATCGCACGGTCTGTTCCCACCTCCGGGTCCACCACGACTACGTGCACCGTGTCGGGCGGAAAATGCGGAACCGCTCTGGCCAGCACCATTGCGCCCGCCAGCAGGTCCTGCGGTGGGATATCGTGGCCTATGTCGATTATCTGTGCGCGCGGGCAGGTCTGCAGGATCACGCCCTTCATCGCTCCCACGAAAGGTCCTTCGGTTCCGAAATCCGTCAGTAATGTTGCTATCTGTGTTCGGGCCATCATTTGCTCCATTATGCGACCGGATATTTGACCACACAACCGCCGGCGGAGAAAGCCGAAAAAGCAAATCCCTGGAATGATGCGTAATTTTCTGGAACCGCCGGCCCGGCTGGTGCGTCCAATAGTTCAGTTGAGATGCTTTTCATTGAAATCCAACCGAACCTAATGTAATCAAGCCCGAGTAACTGGAGATATACCATGAAGAAGACATATGCAATTCTGATAGCGGCGATGCTGACGATGGTGCTCTTGCCGCTTGAGTTCGCCCAGGCCGATGGAATGATAGTTCCTATCCGTCGCGATATCCGGGTCCGCGGATCGTGGGCGGTTAAGTATCATCACGTGAACGTTCTCGTTCGCGACCAGGTGGCCGCGGTGTCGGTCGACCAGGCGTTTGTAAACACGGGCAGGGGAATGATCGAGGTCGAATACCTCTTCCCCGTGCCTCCGAAGGCGGCTATCGATTCGATGACGCTGGTGGTCGACGGTAAGGAGTTCACCGCCAAACTGCTCAAAGCCGACGAGGCCCGCAAAATCTACGAAGACATAGTCCGCAAGAAAAAGGACCCTGCGCTGCTGGAGTATGTGGGGTTCGGGCTCTACAAGACCAGGGCGTTCCCGCTTATGCCCGGAAAGCCCTGCAAGGTCATCGTAACCTACAAGACCGTTTGCAAGAAGGATCAGAATCTTGTGGAGGTCTGGTATCCGCTGAACACCGAGAAGTATTCGGCTAGAGCTATAGAGTCGGTTCGAGTTAACGTTGACATCAAATCCAAAGCCGACATCGGACCGGTCTACTCGCCCACGCACTCGCTGAACGTCAAACGCAAGGCTCCGGACCACGTGGTGGCGACCTACGAAGTTAAGAAGGCCCTGCCGACAACCGATTTCCAACTCTTCTACAAATCCGCCAATGAGAAGATCGGGGCGTCGCTGGTGACCCACCAGACCGACCCGAAGTCCGACGGGCACTTTATGATGCTTGTTAGCCCGAATCCCAGAAATGCAAGCACCGCTGTTGTCGCCAAGAACGTTATCGCCGTATTTGACCACAGCGGTTCGATGAGCGACAAGAAGATCGCCCAGGCCAAGGACGCTCTGCGATTCATTTTGAAGAACCTAAACTCCGAAGATAAGTTCAACGTTGTTGCGTATAACGACAGTGTCGAGACTTTCTTCGGGAAGACGGTGGGGGCTAATAAGGAAAAGATCACCGTGGCGCTGGACATGGTCGACCGCCTCGAAGCCACCGGCGGGACGAACATACACGAGGCCCTGCAGGTTGCGCTGAAGCAGATCGACAAGTCCAAACGTCCTTCGTATGTCATCTTCCTGACCGACGGACAGCCCACCGTAGGCAAGACCGAGGAAAAGGACATACTCTACGACACCAAGACCGCCAATAAGTGCGGAGCCCGCATATTCACCTTTGGCGTGGGCTACCAGCCGAATGTTCGTTTGCTGGACAAATTGGCGATGGACAACAACGGTCGCAGCGACTACGTCAAGCCCAAGGAGCCCATCGAGACCAAAGTCTCATCGCTCTATAACAAGATCAAGAACCCGGTGATGACTGATCTGAAGATCAAACTCCAGGGCGTCAAGCTCAAGGACATGTACCCGCGAAAACTGGGCGACCTGTTCGACGGCGACCAGATCGTAGTTGTCGGACGATACCAGTGTCAGGGCGCCAGCCGGAAATCAACCCTCGTGGTCAATGGTGTTTACCAGGGCAAGCAGCGGGGGTTTGAATACAACGTTACGATCCGCCCGCCCGGAAAAGACATGCGATACGTCTTCGTCGAGAAGATATGGGCCACGAGGCGCGTCGGGTATCTTATGGACCAGATCCAACTCAGCGGAAAATCCAAGGAAGTGATCGACGAATTGATCCGCCTGTCGAAGAAATACGGAATCATGACACCGTACACGAGCTTCTTGGCCGATGAGACCACCCGTCTGCATCGTCCGTCTGAAGTGCGGTTAAAGGCTGCGGCCAATATGTCCGGGCTCGCCGAAAGTTCTGATGGTTTTGCAGGTCAGAATGCCGCCAAAATGCGAAGAAGCTTGAACGATTCCACCGTTGTTGCTCCGACGAGCCCCGTGATTGTCGGGCGTGACGGTCGTCCGGGCAAGGGCGGAGGCGTCAGGCAGTACGGAAACAGCACGAGAGCGAAGTACGAGGGCAAGGAAACTGAGTACGTCACAGGCCTCCGAAACGTGGGCAATACTTCCCTGTATCGCCGCGGGCGGGTCTGGATTGCATCTTCGGCTTCGCAGCTTGACCCGGCGAAGGACGCCGACAAGATCAAGAAAGTCAAACGATTCTCGGACAAATACTTCGAGCTGATCCGCCGGAATTCAGTGGCGGAGAATCAGGTGATGGCTTCCCAGCAGGACGATGAAGAGATGCTCATCGTTCTCCGCGGACAGGCCTACCAGATCGAATAAACCAAGGATAGCGGGCCAATCATGAGAAACAGCACGATATTGACGATAGCGGTGTGTCTGTGCCTGCCGGTCGGATCCGTGCGGGGCGGGAAAGCTCCGGATCTGGCGGAGCCCAAACCGGCTCCAAAAGGCATCGCGGCTGCACGGGATAAGGGACTGGCGTGGTTGACTAAGAACCAGGGCGTCGGCGGCTCGTGGGGCAAGACCTACACAGTCGCGGTCACCAGTTTTGCATCTCTGGCGTATCTGGCGGCCAGCGATGAACCGTTCAAGGGCGACAACGGTAAGGCGCTTGTTGCGGGCCTGAAATACCTGATGAGCGCCCAGAAGAACGGGCAGTTCCCCGCCCAGGGACATTCGTGGATTCACGGGCAGGGCTTTGCGACTTTGGCGCTGTCTGAGGCGGTGGGGCGTTCGCTGTTCTGCAAGACCAAGCCCGACATCGATCTGAAGAAGATGCGCGGTGTCGTGACCGCGGCGGTAAAAGTGATCGCTGACAATCAGTCATCTTCAGGCGGATGGTGGTATACGCCCGGATCGAAAAGGCAGCACGAAGGTTCGACGACGGTCTGTGCTGTCCAGGCAATGGTTTCGGCGGCTAATTACGGTATTGCGATTGACAAATCCGTGCTCGCCAAGGGATTTGATTACCTCAAGAAATGCCAGAACGCTGACGGCGGTTTCGACTACCAGCTCGACAACAGTCCCAACACCAAAAGCATGAAGGAAGGCACCGCTGGCGATGTAGCCACCCTGGGCCTGATGCGCAAATTCGATTTTGCCGTTATGATGAACGGGTACAAGTTTCTGCTGAAGATAACCCCGGGCGCGATATCGAAAGAGCGTTTTCCATATTACGGACATTTCTACGGGTGCATGGGAATGCGGTTGCTCGGGCAGGAATTCAAGAGTTTTCGCGACAAGACCAACGGTTACATCTCAGCGGCGCAGAAAGACGTGCTGTCGTGGCAGGGCAAGGACGGTCAGTGGCCGGTGATGAGTTGGGTCAAATCCAGCGGCGGCGGCGAGGGCGGGGCGTACGCCACTTCATTCGCTGCTATGATACTCGGCGCCGACGAAGGGCGATTGAGCATATTCAACCGCAAACCGCCGAAACTGCCCAAATGATCTTTTCCGTCGTGGAAAAACGTATTTTGGTTTCGGGCGATGGACTCCGGGCGTATAATTAACAAACACCGTCCCGTCGCCCGGGTCGATAACGTCGAAACCAATTTCTTTTGTAATAGTCGCCTCAAGGAGTTGAACTATGGTCCATCCGTTTGAGAAGATTCTCTCCGATCATGAAACCGATAAGTCCGACGAGCCGAGACCCAGTCGACGCGTCGTGTTGAAACTCGCCGCCGGCGGCGCCCTGGCCGCGGTCGCCGCACAGGCCTCAGGCCAGATCGCCACGACGATGGCGCTCGGTGAAGAGGGCGGTAAAGGCAAACGCCCCGGGCGCCCTGTGGCGACCACCAGAGCTGTTGGTGAGGAGGGTGGTAATAAGGGGATAATCGCCCTGCCTGGACAGCGAGGGCAGATATCCACGCACTCGCGGAATTTCAGAACGTCGTTAAAGAGCGGCAACGTAGAGGCTGCGGCCGGCAGTCTCAAGAAACTCGAAAATGCGACCAAGTCGGCCAAAGGGAAGAATCCGTACAAAAGGCTGGTCGCCGGTTATCGCAAACAACTCGACGCCGCACTGACCGCCAAGCTAAAACGGGCCGATCGCGATCTTGCCGCCAAGAAACCCATTCCGGCGATAAAGGCTTATCGGGCCGTTTCGCGAATCGAAGGTTTCAAACAGCAGGACCAGGCAAAGTCCAAACTCGCCGAAGCCGCCAAGCTTGAAGGACACGCCGAGGCCCTCAGCGAGGTCCAGGCCCAGGAACTCTACGACACCGCCGACAAGGCGAAGAACTGCGATAAACTTGCAATTTACGAGCAAACGGCCAAGGAATACGACAAGACGCCTACTGGTAAGAAGGCCTCCAAGCAAGCCAAGACGCTCGCCGCGCGCCTCAAGCGGGACGAAACCGCGGCCGCTGGGATGCTCGCCAAGGCCCGAAAAGCCAAAGGATCCACCCAGGTCAGGATGCTCCAGGTCATCGCCTCGCGATACCCCGACACGTCGTCGGGGAAGATCGCAATCCAAATGCTCCCCAAGAAGACCCCTCGACCAATGCCCCCGAGAGACCTCGGCAGACCGATCGCCACGACCATGGCGATAGGTGAGGAGGGTTGATGGATCGGAAGAGACTGGTGCTTATTCTGGCTGAGCCCGACGATGAGCATGCATTGTATATCCAGAACCTGCTCACCGACGCCAAGCACGTGGTTCGGATCCTGAACACTGCGCAGTATCCAGCCGACTTCGCATTGAGCTATGGCCCGCAGTCCAACTCGGCGCGGATCGAGTTCAGTGACGGGCCGATACTCGACTGGAACGATATCTACAGCATCTACTGGCGCCAATTCACCGGGGTTGGGATATCGACCCTGCCCGACGGCGAGCAGGCGTATATCGCTGAGAACGATTCCCGTAGTCTGGTCGAGTCGATGCTTTTTGCCTTGCCTGGGAAATGGGTCAACTCGTATCGGGCCTGGCGCCTGCACCAGGTCAAGCCAGCGCAGCTGGCCAAGGTCTGTTCGCTCCATCTCGACCCGATTATCAAGATACCGCGAACGCTGCTGACCAACTCGCCGCGCGAGTTGAAAGCCTTTGCTCGTTCGGTCGGCCAGTGCATATTCAAGCCCGTTCAGGGCGGCGCTCATACGCAGAAGCTCACTGACAAGCACCTCAAAGGCAAGCATCTCGACAACCTGCGGCACGCCCCGATCACCCTGCAGGAGCACGTGGCGGGCACCGATATTCGCGTATTCGTCGCCGGGCGGAAGGTCATGGCCTGTCGGATCGAAACCGACGCACTGGATTTCCGTGACGACCTCGACGCGAAGATCGAACCGCACGCCCTGAGCAGGGAAGTGTCCGACGCGTGCTGTAAGATCGCTCGCGCCTTGAACCTGGTCTGGACCGGTGTAGACCTGAGACTTACCGAAAAAGGGGAGTATTTCTTCTTCGAAGCCAATCCCAGCCCGATGTTCATGGGTTTCGAATCGCGATGCCGCTTGCCTCTTACCGAAACGCTGATCGACCTGCTGGTGAAGTGATTCCCGCCTGGAATTGTCCGAATTTCTCAAGCATTTGCGCCAAATATGCGTGTTTACTTGATCCCGTGGGGGGCGGTTGCTATGTTAGGACGCTTTGGCAGGCGTGCGGGCCTTTTGGTCTACGGAAAACCCAATGAGCGAAGACATTCATCACGAGTGTGGTGTGGCGGCGTTGTACTGGTTGGATAAGCCCGTGGGCAAGGGCGGGCGCGTTAGCGGGCAGGTGTCGAATCGCGACGTGACACCGCTGATCCCTGCGATTCTGCTGGATATTCAGAACCGGGGCCAACTCGCTGCGGGCATCACCTCATACAATCCCGAGAGAGCCCAGATCCTCGACACTTACAAGGAAATCGGAACGGTGTCCGAGGCGTTCCGAATGTCGCATCCGGGCAAGTATGCGGCGATCATAAAAGAATACGGCGGCAGGGCGATTATCGGACACACGCGTTACGCCACTTGCGGGCAGGACGATACGCGGCATGCCCAGCCCTTCGAGCGACACCACGGGCGACTCTGGAAGTGGTTTGCGTTCGCCTTCAACGGGAACCTCGCCAACTACACTCAGTTGCGCGACCAACTGTTGGCTAAGAGGCATTATCATTTCACGCTCGACACCGACACCGAGATAATCATGCACGCGCTGTCCTACCGTTTGCGCGGCGACAGCCCGCCCGACCTTCGCAAGGTAATGGCGTCTCTGGCGCGAAGTTTTGACGGCGCATACAATATTGTCTTCCAGGATGCGATGGGGCGGATGATGATCGCACGCGACCCACTGGGTTTGCGGCCCATGAGTTGGGCGGTGCAGGGAAAACTCCTGGCTGCGGCCAGCGAGTCGGTGGCGCTGGCGAACATGGGGTTCACCAATATTCAGTCGCTCGAACCGGGCACGATGATCCTTGTCGAAGAAGGCGAGATGCGAATCGAACGGTTCGCCAAAGCGAGGACCCCGGCCCGTTGTTTCTTCGAGTGGGTCTACTTCGCCAACGTCGGGAGCAGTATTGACGAGGCGGGCGTTTACACCGCGCGCGCCAATTCCGGGCGATTGCTGGCTGCGATGGAAGACCAGGGCGTTCAGAACAACTCTGTAGTCGTTCCCGTACCCGACACCGCCAAAGCCGCCGCCGATGCGTATTCGTTTGCGATGGGAATACCCTGCGTCGAGGGGCTTATCCGCAACCGATATGTCGGGCGGACGTTTATAAACAGCGGATCCACTCGCCACAGATCGGTCAGGAGCAAATATACGCCCTTACGCTCGGTGCTAAACAAGCAGCGCGTGTTTCTCATAGAGGATTCCATAGTACGGTCGACAACGTTGCGGGCGCTTGTTCATCAGGTCCGCAAACGCGGAGGCGCTAGGGAAATCCACGTTCGCGTGGCGTGCCCGCCCATCATCTCACCGTGCTTCTACGGTATCGACATGTCAACGCTGGGTGAACTTTTTGCCCCTCCGTACTTCGGACGCAACTACAAGGGCGCACCCGACCAGGACGCACTGGACAAGATGGCCGCCGAACTCGGCGTCGATTCATTGCGATATCTGCCCGCACCGGATCTGGGGCCCTGTCTCGGCGTCGACCCGGATTCGATCTGCACCGGTTGCGTTACGGGTAAATACCCAAGCGAGTGCGGGCGATATCTGATACGCCAAGCCAAAAAGAACTACCGCGCCGGACGAACCGGGCGCACATACGAATAGACGCGCCCCGGCGGCGGGAGTGTTTTGAGAACCGCCTCCGGGATACGAACATATGTTTGGCCGCGGATTCGTTGCAGCCGATCCGCGAACGTAAACTTATCGCTTTAATCGAGTTCTACAGACAGGGAAAGGAAACTCATGGGTGGTTTTTTTGGAGTAGCGTCAAAGGACGATTGTGTCACGGATCTTTTCTACGGGACCGATTATCACTGCCATCTCGGAACGATGCGAGGCGGGCTGGTGGTCAAAGATGAATCAGGCCTGTCGCGGTATATTCACGACATAACCAACTCGCAGTTCCGGTCGAAATTCGAAGACGATGTCATGCACATGCAGGGTAATTCCGGCATTGGCGTGATAAGTGATTTCGACGACCAGCCGCTGATAATTGGTTCGCATCTGGGCATCTACGCCATCGTAACGGTCGGGGTTATCCAGAACTGGAAGGATCTGGCCAAACAGGCGTTCAAAGACAAGTCCGCTCACTTTTCCGAGATGTCGGGCTCCGAGATAAACCCCACCGAGCTTGTGGCGTCGCTGATCAACCAGGCCGATACGTTCGCAGACGGTTTGCACGCTGCTCAGGAGGCGATTGATGGATCGTGTTCCATTCTCCTTTTGACTGACGAGGGAATATACGCAGCTCGGGATCGTCTGGGGCGAACGCCTATCGTTATCGGCAAGAAAGACGGTGCGTACGCCGCCACTCTAGAGACGTGCGCCTTTCCCAATCTGGGCTATAAGAGTGATAAACTGCTCGGACCCGGTGAAATCGTCCGCATGACCGCCGACGGAATTGAGCAGCTCAGGCCCCCCGGAGACCAGATGCAGATTTGCACGTTCCTGTGGGTCTACTACGGTTACCCTGCCTCGGATTATGAAGGAATCAATACCGAGGTGGTGCGGAACCGTTGCGGAGCGGCGTTGGCGCGGGCGGACAATGTCGAAGTCGACATAGTCGCCGGCGTACCCGATTCCGGCACGGCGCACGCAGTGGGATATGCGCACGAAGCCGGTGTTCCTTATCGACGCCCGTTCGTAAAGTACACCCCGACCTGGCCCAGGAGCTTCATGCCCCAGGACCAGAAGATTCGCGACCTGGTCGCAAGAATGAAGCTGATCGCAATCGAGGGTCTGATCGACGGGCAGCGCCTGCTGTTCTGCGAAGATTCGATCGTCCGCGGAACACAGCTAAAGGACAACGTTGAGCGCCTATACGAGATCGGAGCCAAGGAAGTGCACATGCGTCCGGCGTGTCCGCCTCTGGTGTTCGGATGCAAATTCCTGAATTTCTCGCGTTCACGATCGGAACTGGATCTTGCGGCCAGGCAGGCGATCAAGGCGCTTGAAGGGGCCGATGACAAGGATTTGGCGACCTATTCCGATCCCGATTCAGACAAGTATGCGGCGATGGTGGAGTGGATTCGCAAGCGATTGAACCTGACATCGCTTCGCTATCAGCGCCTCGATGATCTGGTTGAAGCGGTGGGTCTGCCCAAGGAGAAACTCTGCACTTACTGTTGGGACGGCGCCGAATGTTCGTCGTCATGCTGCGGATAATGACCGAGAACTCGATATTTCGTTCGTTGCTGTTGATGTGCGTCCTTGCCGACGTCTGCTGCGGTGCGGTGAAGCTTGTTGACGATCCTCCGCCCGCAAAGTCGCCGAAATCCGGCGGGATCGAGGGAAAGATCTCTTCGCAGACTCCGATCGTGTCTCTCCATGCGGTTTCCCGAGTTACGAAAAGGAAGTATCAACCGTATTCGTTCTCGAAGAAGACCGGGAGCTTCACTTTCACTAGACTGCCCGGTGACGCTGCGTACGATCTGTGCCTCCGGTTGGATGACGGACGCGAGATAGAGGGAGTCGATCTGAGTTTTGTGGACGCACGCCTTCTGAAACTCGCAGCGGAAAGAAGAAAGCAGCTCGGTTTGCCTCCAGACAGGGATCGCAAGTTTATCCAGGCCGACGCGGACCAACTGCTGGCGTACGCTCGCGATATGGAGGACTTTATGGAGGATCGGAGAGTCCTCTACGTCAAAGGCTTCGGGCGGCGGGCGACTATGCTGATCGAGCAGATGCGATTAAGGAAATTCGTCGCCGCTTCGGGAGCAGCAAGACCCGGGAAGATCATCTGGCGTGTGGAATTGTGGTACTTCCTCGAGCAGCGCGGCGGATGGGAGCGAATGGCCAACCAGGAACGCATGCTTCGACGCATTGAGGACACGCCGGCCAATTGGTCCCGAACGCACATCGAGTATTATCCGAAGCTCAGCGCGTATGTCGATGCCGACGGTCAGGCCGAAGCGGTGGATTTCCAGGTTCCCGCCAAACCGGACCCCACGCGAGGCCGTGTCGCGGGAACCGATCCTAAGATCAAGACCAAACCCCACATCCTCGGGCTGGGCGCCGAGGCGACCACACAAACGGCGACGCAAGCCAAGCCCAAGGCGCCCGACAAGGTTATAATCGACGTTCGGACGGCTAGAGAGTTCAGCGACGACCATATCGGCGAGGCGATTAACATACCGTACAATCTGATCGCCGCGAAGATCGACGAGTTGGGGCTTGTCAAAAGCCACGAGATCATACTCTACTGTCGCAGCGGCAAGAGGGCGGGACTGGCGCTGGCGACGCTCAAGAAGATTGGATACACAAACGTGACCAACGCAGGCGGTCTGGCGGATCTCAAGAAAAAGATGTCCAGGAAGAAGTGACATCCGTGTTGATGAAATGTTATCTGGCGATGCTTGGGGTTGTGGTCGCCGCCGGTGCTGTGGGCGCCGGGCGGGGCGTTGTCGATACTTCCGCCAGTCCGCACGCAAAGCTCCGACCGGTTCCTATGGATGCTGTCAGGTGGACCGGAGGTCTGTGGGCCGATAAGTTCAAACTCTGCGCCAACACGATGATCCCGTCCATGCACAAGGCCTTGCTCGACCCGCGCAACGCCGCACAACTCCATCGTCTCCGCCGGGTCGCCGGTCTGCAGAAAGAAGGCGGGGGCAAGGACTGGGCTGACGGCGACTGCTACAAGTGGATCGAGACCATCGCACATGTATATGCGATAACCAAGGATCCGAAGCTCGACAAGCTCATGGATGAGTGGGTCGGTGTGATCGCCAAAGCCCAGGACGACGACGGGTATATCTCGACCAATATCGGGCGCGAGAAGACCGCTCGCCTCCAGGCCCCGTATCGTCACGAACTGTACAACATGGGCCATTTGCTGACGGCCGCATGCATCCATCACCGAGCGACGGGGAAGAAGAACTTCCTGCGTCTGGCGTGCAAGCTGGGCGACTTCCTGTACGCGCAGTTTCAGCCCAGACCCAAACGGTTAGTTCATTTCGCCTGGAATCCCTCGCAGATCATGGGCCTGGTCGAACTGTATCGCACTACCGGGAACCGTCGCTACCTGGAACTGGCGAAGATATTTGTGGACAATCGCGGTTCGTCTCCCGGCGGCGGGACGCACCGCAACGGAGGCACAGATCAGACCCAGGACCGCATGCCGTTGCGAAAGGAAACCCATGCCGTTGGGCACGCCGTGACCGGTATGTATCTCTACTGCAGTGCGGCCGACGTCTGCGCCGAGACGGGAGAGGCCGAACTCCTGGCGGCCTTGAAACGAGTCTGGACGTCGGCGACCGCCCGAAAGATGGACATCACGGGCGGTGTGGCGTACGGGAATCTCACTTCCGGCCGGGGCGATCCCTGCCACGAAGCCTTTGGAGCCGACTACCAATTACCCAATCGCTACAACGAAACCTGCGCCAATATCGGTAACGGGATGTTCAGTTGGCGGATGCTGACGCTTACGGGCGATGTGAAATACGCCGACATGCTCGAGAAGGTTATTTATAACTCCCTTCTGGCCGCGGTGGATCTCAAGGGTGAGAACTTCTTCTACTGCAATCCGCTGGTTTGGCGGGGAGGCAAGGGCAAGGGGCATCTGACTCCCGTGCGGTGGTCCGTTCACCATTGCTACTGCTGCCCGCCGCAGGTGTCACGCACGATCGCCAAGCTGCACAACTGGGTCTACAGCGTCTCGCCTGACGGGCTGTGGGTGCATTTATACGGCGGCAATGTGTTGACAACGAAATTGCCCGGTGGTCAGCAGATAAAACTCACGCAGGAAACGCGGTACCCGTGGGCCGGTGAGGTGAAGTTCAAGATTGACGCTGCAGGAGGGGAGCCCTTTACGATTCGCCTGCGAATTCCAACCTGGGTCCGCCGCGCCGCGGTGAAGGTCAACGGTAAATCGCTGGCCGCCGATCCTAAACCGGGCGGCTATCTGGCTGTCCGACGCAAATGGACCGCTGGAGACACAATTGAATTGAACCTGCCTATGGCGATTCGGCTTATGGAGGCCCGGCCGGAGGTCAAAGCTCTGAAGAACTACGTTTCCGTGATGCGTGGTCCAATCGTCTACTGCCTGGAACTGCCCGAATCCCAGGGTGGCGCTAAGGTCTGGCGTGATGGCGTGTTCCTGCCCGAAAACGTCAAGTTTACCGTGGCGATGCGCAAAGACTTCCTTGGCGGCGGGGTTGTTCTCAGCGGTCAGGCGCTAACTGCTAACGGCCGCGACCGGTTCATCGCCGATACCTCATCGGCTCCCGAGCCGAAGGACCGCGGTCGCTGGGGCGGACTGCTCTACCGTCGATTTGAGCCCCGCGGCCTGCCGATCGCATCGAGCGGGAGAGTCCAGGTTACGCTGATCCCGTATTATGCATGGGCCAATCGTGGGGCGTCGTTGATGGAGGTCTGGATTCCGCTGGCCAGATAGACCGCCTCAGGATCTCACATATGCAGTCGGGGTGAATATTTCCGTCCATATCTGACGATAAGTACAAGACGATCCGAGATGATGTGGAGAACTCTGTTATGAAGAAGACAGCGACGGTTATGATTGCGTTAATGGCGCTCTGCGGCGGGTGCGGTGTGTTGGGTTTTGGTTCGGGCGATCCGGCGAAATTCGTCAAACCGTCGGTTGCGGTGATTAAATTCGACAACCGTGCTCCGTTTCCGCTGGAGTGGGATCTGGGCGACGGTATGAAGGAGATGCTCACCGATGCGTTGGTGACCTCCGAGCGGTATCGCGTTATCGAGCGGTTGGAGATTGACACG
Organism: Phycisphaerae bacterium; assembly: GCA_030745875.1. Taxonomy (GTDB): domain Bacteria; phylum Planctomycetota; class Phycisphaerae; order SM23-33; family SM23-33; genus BS750m-G57. Next base: position 12,449 of record JASLNT010000085.1, on the reverse strand, counting down.
GTTCTTCGTGAGTTGCGGTTTCAGTATACCGGATCGACTCGCCGGGCCGGGCGGGCCGAACAGGGACGCCTGAAGAACGTTCAATATCTTATCAAGGGTACGATAACCGACTTTGGACACGTGTCGAACAGCGATGGGTTCTTTAGGCATATCGACTACTTCGATATATTCACCAGCGCCCAGAAGGCGATTATGGGCATGACGCTGCAGGTGATCGAAGTTGAGTCCGGAGAAGTCGTGAGTTCCACTCGCCTTGAGAAAGCTGTGAACGCACGGGATGTCACCGTTAATTCCGGCTATTCGAAAATGGCGATGGGGGGCGGGATGTTCGTTCGCACTCCGCTTGGGCGCGCCACCGCCAGCGTCATCGGAAGGGCGGTCAAACAGATCACCCGCAGTATCGCCGAACGCAAATGGAATCCCAAAGTCGCCGCTCTCCAGCCGGACGGAACGATCGCCCTGAACGGCGGCGAGAACCGCAAGATGAGGAATGGGGCGGTTTACGAGGTGCGCGAACTCGGCCAGCCCATCGTAAATCCGGAAAATGAAGACATACTCGGCTACGCTCGCGGCAGGGTCATCGGGTGGCTTGAAGTAACGCAGGTCAAAGAACTCTACAGCATCGCACGGATTATTAGCGGCGAGAGGGCGGCGTTCAAAGCGGGCCAGCTATGTCGCCCCAGCGAGGTCCCAACATTCGAAGGACAGCCCGTGGCTGACATCAGGCGTTAATCTCAGCGGTGACGTCCAATTCCACCGGTGCGTTCAGGGGCAGTTCGGCGGCTCCGACGGCAGTTCGCGTGTGTTTGCCCGCATCGCCGAATATCTCCAGCAGCAGATCGCTGGCTCCGTTGGCGACTTTGGCCTGGTCGGTGAAACCGGGCGAGGAGTTAACCAGAACGTTCAATCGGACTATGCGGGTGATATTATCCAGCGAGCCGGCTTCCATTCGCAGGGCCGAAAGGGCGTTCAGCAACGCTTGGCGCGCTGCGAGTTGGGCGTCCTGAAGCGAAACGTCTGCTGGAGTCTTCCCCGTTGCTGTAAGTGAACCGTCCTTGAGGGGCAGTTGTCCTGCAGTAAGAACAAGGTTTCCGGTGCGCACGGCCGGAATGTAAGCGCCGACAGGATTTGCGGCTGGCGGTAGTTCAATTCCCAGCGATTGAAGTTTCTGTTCCGGTGTCATTTTCCGTGCTCTCAGCATCCTGGTCTTGGGGGATTTCCTGGTTCACTTCATCACCTTCATCATCTTCATCATCATCATCATCATCTTCTTCTTCTTCTTCTTCTTCTTCGTGGTCTTCGTCTTCATTGTCGGCTTGTTCGGCGGCGGCCTTGGCGGCTTCCTTGGCTTGTCTTGCCGCTTCGGCTTTCTTGGCGGCGAGTTCTTTGGCCTTCAGGCGTTTCTGTTCTGCTTTTCTGAGGTGTTCTTCGACAATGCGATCCTGTTCGAGCAGTTCTTCGGGCGTAGGGGGATTGGGATTCAGGTGGATGTGAATGTCCTTGAAGTTGGCATCCTGGCTGGCGAACACCTGCCTCTGTTTCATCAGTTCCAACATCGCCAGAAACAGCCCCACCACTTCGCTTCGCACGGTCCTACCTTCGAAAATCTGTGCGAACGACAGCGCCCCTTCGCGTTGGAGGCGGTCGAGAATATCCGCGGCGTGGAGTTCCACCGGAGTGTCGTCGTAGATAACCTCGTGTTTCTCGGCTCGCGTGCCGATGGACTCCATCACGCGGCTGAACGAATCGAACAGGTCCCAGACCTGTACGTCTTCGAGGTCCAGTTGGGTCTCGTCGGAGTTCTCGAATCTGGGCGGGCGTCTGGGGAATCTCTGTGACTGACGATCGACCATATCACGCAGATCGGAGGATGCATCCTTAAATTCTTTGTATTCGAGCAACTGGCGTATCAGGTCGGCTCGCGGGTCGATACCGGCGCCGTCTTCGTCGCCATCGAGGGCTTCCGGGGCGGGTAGGAGCATCCGCGTCTTGATTTCCGTCAGCGTTGCAGCCAGAACGAGGAAATCACCGGCCGCGTTGGGGTCCACCTCATGGAGCAGTTCCACATACTGAATGTACTGATCGATGATCTTGGCCAGCGGGATATCATGGATGTCCACCTCTTCGCGTCGGATGAGGTAGAGCAGCAGATCCATTGGTCCGCTGTAGTTGTCCAGGCTTACACGGTATTCTTTTGCCATTTCGGCCAGAGTTTATCACGCGGCCCGCCGATTGTCGAGCGTTGGACAACTAGAGGCGATTATTTCAGCAGGAGACAGGTGACGGAGGCCTTGTCGCGGATGTAGAGGCGTCCGTCCACCAGCGCCGGATGGGACCACACTTCCGTATCCTCGCCTGTTAAGACTTGCAGGCGGGAAATCAGTTCGTATTTCTTCTTGTCGGCGCGAACCAAGAGCAGTTCGCCTTCTATGGTCATGATCAGCAGGCGGTTATTTCCGGCGATCAGGGTTGCGAATCCGTAGTACGCTTCGTCACGGGCCTTCCACAGGAGTTTCAGTGTGTTGGGGTCCAGGCAGTAAAGGTGCGAATCGTGGCATCCGAAAACCAGTTGGTTATGCACGACAGGAGAGATCATGTCCGGCGCCAGATCGGGGAAATCGGCTCTGGGTTGCTTCCTGATGAGTCTGGACGGGTATAGAAAATCGTACAGGCGCGTCGAGTTGTTTTCGGTGGCGACCAGGAGCCTGTCGTTGACCGTGATCGGCGTGGGGACGTTGAAGTCGCCCTTCTCCGGCGGGGTGATCGTCCAGACACGCTTGCCCGAGTCGATGTTCCATCCTCCCAGGGTGGTTGCGTCGTAGCCGACTATGTGGCGCCGGCCTCGCATATTGGCGAGAATAAACGGGGCGTAAGCTGCGGGCAGCCCCGGGGTCTTCCAGATGACCTTGCCGGTCAGGCGATCCAGCGCGACTATCGAGGCTTTTTCGGCTCCGGGGTTTACGATCAGTTTGTTGTCGACGATAAGCGGGGTTGCGGTCATTCCCCATTTGGGGCACTTGGCTCCGAAGTCCTTGATCAGGTGAATCTTCCAGAGCACCTTCCCTGTGGCGAAATCGACGCAGTGCAGATCGCCGAACGCGCCCATCAGGTAGACCTTTCCTTCGCAGATCACGGGTGTGGCGCGCGGTGAGTTGGTGTAGGGCATGGCTCCTTCGGCGGGGTACTTGAGCGTCCATATCTCCTTGCCCGTTCCGGCGTCCAGGCATCGCCAGATATCGTTCTTCTTGTCGACTGATTTGTCCGCAAGAATCACCCGGCCGCTTGCTGCTGCGATACCCGAGAGACCCGGGCCGGTTGTCTTGACAGTCCAGGCGAAACGGGGCTTGGCGTCGAGTTTTTCGGGCACGTGCATGCTGATCGCGTCGCGTCCGGAACCGCGCCAGTCGCACCATCCTTCACGCATGGGCGGAGAGGGAGCGGGCAGCTTGCGACTGTCATCAGCTTCTATCACCACACGAAAACCGGGGATCAAGTCGCAATACGAGCCTCGCAGGTTGATGCCCGTTCGACCGGCCGCTCGGCATCGCGGCGGGCTGCTCATCCATCCCCCGCCGCGCAGCACGTGAGTAGAACCGGTCTTGGGACCCAACGGGTCGGTCTTCGGACCGGTCTTGTAGTAGTCCTTCGCGTACCAGTCGGCGCACCATTCCCATGCGTTTCCATGCATGTCATGCAGGCCGAACGCGTTGGCCTTGTATGTTCCGACCGGAGAAGAGAACAGGTACCCGTCCTCCCAGGAGAACGCTCGCCAGCCCCTGAAACGTTTCTTGGCTGTTGCGTCGGAGGCGTTGGCCCAGCCCTTGCCTTCATCCCACTTGTCGCCCCATGAGTACGCGGTTTGCGTTCCCGCTCGGCAGGCGTATTCCCACTGTGCTTCGGTGGGCAGTCGGATAGCTTTGGATGTTTTCTTGCTCAACCATCTGCAGAATGCGACTGTGTCGTCGAAGCTCACACAGAGGACCGGGTGCTTGTCTGTCTGCTCGAATCCCACCTTTCTCCACGACGCTCCGGGAACCTTGTCCCAAAGGCGTCCGGTCCAGGCGTAAGTCCAGCCCTCTCGCTCGGCCTGTGTTACATAGTTAGTGTCTTTTGCGAATGCGGCGTACTGTCCGCGGGTTATTTCGCACACGCCCATGTAGAAAGGTTTGCTTATGGTTACTTCGCGAGTGGGGCTTTCCCGCTTGTCGCGCGTGCGGCGTTTCTCGGTGGTCGGGGAACCCATCGTGAACTTCCCGGCGGGGACTTTCACCAGCTTTATCGACTCGGTGTCCGACAGTTTGATCGTGATATGCTCCAGCGGCGTCGCGGCCCGGGCGGAAGTCAACAGCAGCAACGGCAGGGCGATTAACGAGAGATACGTTTTGGCGCTGCTTTGCGTCTTCATTACCGCTCCCTGTATGTACTGCCGCTATCTGTTGGTGAGGATTCCGCAGGCGTCCCGTACGCGCTGCATAGTGGCCTCTGCTACTTCTCTGGCTTTGCGGCCTCCGTCGCGTAGCATGTCCCGGACATCGTCACTGCGTTGCTCCAGTTCAGCATAACGCTCACGGGCCTCGCCAAATTGCTCGTTTATGAGTTCCGCCAGGCGTCCTTTGGCGTGGCCGTAACCGTATCCGCCGGCTCGGTAATTGCCTTCGATCTCCGCAAGTTCGTCCTCCGAAGTAAAAAGCTTCAGCAGGGCGATCACGTTGCAGTCTGTCGGGTCTTTGGCGTCTTCCAGCGGTGTCGAGTCGGTCACGATCTTTGCACAGCGTTTCTTGGTCTGTTTGGCGCTGGCCATTATTTCGATAGTGTTCTCGTAGCTTTTGGACATTTTCTGTCCGTCGATGCCGGGAACGACCGCTGCTTCAGGCACGATGTACGGTTCGGGTATCACCAACGCCTCGGTGTTGAAAGCGCGGTTGAACTTTGCAGCCATGTCGCGGGTCATCTCTATGTGCTGTTTCTGGTCCTGTCCGACAGGCACCAGGTCCGCGTCGTAGATCACGATATCGGCGGCTTGGAGGACCGGGTAGTCGAACAGGCCCATGTTGGGCGCCAGTCCTCGTGCGACCTTGTCCTTGTAGCTGGTCGCCTTTTCCATCAGCGAGACCGGGCAGTGACAGTTCAGTATCCAGCACAGTTCGGTGACGCTTGGTACGTCGGACTGGACGAAGAATGTTGACTTTTCCGGATCGATCCCCAACGCGAGATACGCGGTGGCCACGTGCAGTGTGATCTCCTCGAGGGCGGTTTTATCGGTCGTGCTGGTCAGCGCGTGATAATTTGCGATGAAGTAGAAGCACTCGTGCCCTTCGGTCTGTAGTTTGAGATACTGTCGGATCGCGCCGAAATAATTGCCCACGTGCAGCCGCCCGGACGGTTGTATACCTGAAAGTATTCGCATAGTGCGGGCTATCGTATTGTCTGGGGACTATCGGGTCAAGTGGGCTGGCGCGGATCCAGTTGCAGTTCCTGGACTTTCTTACCCTTGTCCGTGACGAGGATTCGCGGAAGAGTCGTCGCAGATTTGCGAGGCAGGATTACCATCGATTTGACCCCTGCGTGTTGGATTATCATTCCCTGCTCGCCGCCGAGCCCGGTTATTTGACTGGGCCGAGCAGGCTCCGTGTCCTTTTGCATTGTGCGGAGCACCACGACCGTTCGCGGTCCTGTGGGAACCTCGATACGCCACGAACCGTGCTCGGGATCGGTCTTCTTCTGCGGCGGGTAGTTCTTCCCCGCTGCGAATGATTCGTGTCCGGGCCCGCCGACAAGCTCGATCTTCGCGTTAATCGGCCAGGCGATATCACCGACAAGTTTCCCGCCGCCGTGAGTCACCACGAACCGCCGCCCGCTCACCAGCGGTTTGTCGATGCTGTGCATTATCCACTTGGGCTTGAGAGCGGCTTTGGTGGTTACTACGTGATCGTAGACGATGAACGTGTCGACGGGGCGGGAGGCTTTCGGGTCGCCGCGGAGATGGAGGAAGGCCCGAACGGCACGGCGGATCTTCTTCGGCGAGTAGGACTTTGTCGCGTCGCCAGCGCAACCGGCGACGTATTGACCGCTCTGAAAGTCAATGATTCGCCCAATATCGGACGGGCCGCCCGGTTTGTATTGTCCTATGCGCGACAGTGATCGCCCGCGCATCTGCCCGCCGTCATTACTTCCGCTCGCGTCCTTACCCCCGGACCAGGCGCGCCCGCTGAATGTCTCGTCCGGATCAAATACGACAATTCCGTTGTGGGCGATAGTCCGTGCGTAGTAATTGCCCCGGTGCGACGAGTAGTCGTTTGTTCCCGAATCAATCGCCAGCGACCCGCCGCGGTGGATTACGAACGTATTGTTGTCCAGATGCTGGTGGCCGGCGTAGAACGGTCCGCACTGGAACAACGCAAATGCTGCGGTTTTGCTGTCCCACGACGAGCGGAAATAGACGTGCCCCAGCTTCTCGAAACACCCTGCAAGCGGAAGCGACATCCGGCCCGGTGATCTAGGTTTGACCTTCTCATTACGCCAGAGTATCTCCCGCCAACTCTTCTGGACGTACTTCCATTGGTGCTTTCGCGCCATCCACTCCGCCAGCGGATCATTTAGACGCGTCGCGAGCAAATGCATGAATGACTTGAGGTTGCTCCCGGGACCGTAGCCCGAAGCGCAGTCTTCGCTCCTGGCGAATGTTCCTGTCGGTCGAAGTGCGTAGGCGTGCCAGACGCTCTGGCCGCGAAAGAACGACGATCCGGAAAACAGGTCCTGCCCCGTAGCAGTCCGCCACATCTCACACGTAAGGGCGAGTGGGCGGGCGTATCCCCAATCGTTATAGCTGAATCCCTCGGCCTGACCGCCCACAAAAAAGGCTCCGCGCCGCTTGGGATCGGACGGTTGGGCCAGATGCATCATGTAGGGCGGTGTCTCCTCCCAATCCTGCCGATTCAGCGGACCGGCGATCTCGTCAGCCGCGGGCAGTGCGTGCTTCAGCAGGTAATCCTTGCCTGTCGCCATTAGTTTCGCAGTCCGCCGCGGTTCAATGTTCTCCCCGTCAAGAAGGACCGCGACATAGAGCACCGACAAATGCTCGCCGACGAAGTGGTTGTTGTAATCGCTGTGACGCCAGATATTCTTCAACACCCACTCAGCGATCGAGACTAGTCCCTTTCCATAACGCTCTCGCTCGGCGCGAGTCAGATCGTTCCACACCCAGTCGGCTGCTACGGATGCGGCGCGAACGAATTCCGGGGTCAGGTACTGGTTTTTGGGCGGGCGGCTGATCAGTGCGTCGAGGAACTCCTTTGTCTTGGTCAGATACTCGCCCTTTCCCGTAACGAGATACATGAACGCGGGATATCCCATGTTCGTGCAGTCTGACCAGTCGGCTCCTGCGCGTCGCTTCATTATCCACGATGCTTTCCGCATAGCCGCAAAGGTCTCTTTCATCGAACCCTTGCATCGCGCCCTGATCGCTCCGAGCGTCTTGGGCGTGACGTATATCCTGGGGTGCGATTTGGCGACCCGGCCTTGAGCACGTCCGCAGGCAAGCGTCAGAATTGCAATTGCAGTGAGGGCGACTATGGAAATCGAGATACGCGTTGAGTGCATTTGATCACCTTTGGCGCGACATGAACACGTGCTTACGATTATGGATGATCAGCTATTTTGTGCAGCGGTACACGAACGCAGGCGGTATGTTCCGCCATATCGTTGGCGATCTTTCCACCTTCGAGAACGATTCTGCGAGTTTCTTCTTGAACCGCTTGCCCGCTGGAAGAAGCAGGCCCTGCAGGTACGCGAACGTAGCAAACTGTCCGCCCGGTTTCAGCGAAGCCAAAGTTGCGTTCAACAGGCTGTCCTGGAGATCTTCGTCAAATGCGGCCCAGGGCAACCCGCAGACTATCGAGTCGATTTGTCCGTGCCCGGTTTCGTCGAGCATGTCGGCTACGTTTTCCGCTGAATCTTCAAACAGGCGGACGTCGGGGAACTTGCGGCGAAAGCTGTCCGCCAGTGTGGGGCTGTGTTCAATGGCGAAGAAGTTGGCCTCGGGCTTCTTGACGCGGAGTATCTCTTCCGTGAAGACGCCCGTGCCCGGTCCGTATTCGACGATAACCGAAGCGTCCTCAACACCGATCTCCGAGCAGATCATTCTCGCCAATCTGCGCGAACTGGTCGCCACAGCCCCGGTGCGTTTCGGATTCTTCAGGAATTCCCAGAATATACCCATCAGTCTGCTTCTCCAGAACCCGAGGATACACAAACCGACTTCAAAATGCAAAACCGCCGAAAAACACGGTCGATTGATAGTAAGAACATTGCGGGTTACATTAAGCGTCCTCAGGATGAAGGCGTCAGCCTTGGAGAATTGATGACTCATATGCGGTCGGTTGGATTGGGCGCCGTTATTGTCACCGCGATCTGCGTGGGCGGTTTTGCATTTGTCGTGGAGATCTGGTGGGCGTTGCCGGCGGGCGTTAATGTCGCGGCGTTTCTGTTTTACGGATTCGACAAGTACCGGGCGATTCGAAAGGGCTGGCGGGCGCCTGAGGCCGTGCTGCTCGGATTCGCCCTCGCCTGCGGAGCTCCGGGTTCATTCATTGGACAGTGCGTATTCAACCACAAGACATCGAAGACCAGTTTCAAACGAGCATTCTGGATACTGACAATTGTGCAGGCCGCGGCGATAACCGCCCTGATTATCCATCTGCGGGGGAATTGGTGAAACGAATCAACTCCGGGTGTGTCGCTGTCTGATTACCGGCGGCCGGTAGGTGCGTTGGTTATCAGTTTCAGTATGTTTGCAGTTGGGACGCACTGTTTGAAGACCATTTGGAGGTTCTTCTGGGTGTTTTTAGTCTGCGTGTAGTACACCGAAGATGTGCTGGCGACCATGGCGGCTACGTTTCCGCGGTCGTCGAATATGGGACCTCCGCTTGAGCCTTTTGCGAAGTCCGCGGTAATCGCGACCATGTTGGTTCTTCCACGCTTTGTTCGCCGCTTGCTGTAGCGTGAAATCACGCCTTCAGTCAGGCTGTAGAACCGATGCTGCGGATGACTGATCGCGGTTACCTCCGTGCCTATCGGCGTGTCCGGCGCCAGGGGGAGGGGTTTGAGTTTCGCCCCGCCCATATCCAGTTGGAGGATAACTATGTCATCACTTCTGCTGGCGGCCAGGACTTCCTTTACTCCATAGGTCTTCCCATCATGCGTCATGGCGACGAGTGCTTTCTTCTCTTTGTTCTCGAAAAGGTGGTAGTTGGTGGCGATGGCTCCAGTCGAGGTCAGAGCGAACCCGCTTGCGGGGCTGGCGTGCCATTTGACGCACTTATTGCACTTGTGAAGCCCGGCGACGATCAATACGCTGGATACGTTCCTGCTGTATATTTCCGGACGCGCCAACCGCCTGGTAAGGCGAGCCGGGAGGGACAACTTGCATTTGGTTCGGTTAAGTTGTTTGGCCAGGTCAGCCATCGGAACAGCCTTCTTGCTATCGGCGAGTTTCGTCGCTTGGATGGTGAGGTTTCGCATACGCGCGTAATCGTCCGGCGCACTGCTTTGTGCGTGGGTGTCGTGGGGATCTGCGGTGACTTGCGACGATCGCGGGCCGATCAGGTGGTCGGGCGTTCGAGTGCAACCTGCTCCCGTAAAGACCATCGCTGCGACGATCACAATAGCTGTCATTGTCGCACCAGACACCATCCGACTTATCTGAATAATCATTCGGTTCTGCTCCTGGGTGGGTTGTTTGCTTCTGATTGTGATACTGTCGCCTAAAAACCGATCAAAAACAAGACGATAGCATCTATTTGGGAACGTAGAGGAGGTATGCTCCGCACCACGCAAGCAGTCCGATGACCAGAGCGATCAGGCCCAGGACCCTGCGTTTCGGAGTGGCCAGCCAGAGAACGATACCCGTAAGGCAGGCAAGTAGAAGGCAAATAGCGGTCAGATCGATCAGCGTCCGCCATATCGCGCCCGTGCTGGAGCCTTTGTGCAGATCGAGCAGAGCGGTAGTGACGGACGCAGGCTCGTTCATTATCTCCATCTGTCCGTCGGACCGGTCGATCGTGATGTCGGTGCGCCCGCCCGGCCGTTTGAATGTCAGTTCGATTACATCGGGGTCGGCGTTGTATTCGTCGAGCAGGCCCGTCATGCCGCACTCATCCCTGAGATAAGAAACGACTTCTTCCTGCCGGGCGTCCCTGATTATCTCGGACGGTGCGGTGCGTTCGATGGTGTTGTCTTCGGGACCCTCCGAATCGAACATCGCTTCATTGTTCAGCATGAACCCGGTTACGGCGAAGAAGACCATAGCGCCCGCCGCCAGCATCGAGCAACAAACGTGAGTGATGCGGGTTACGGCGATTGCTTTTCGAGTTATTGGATTCATGGGTGTCTACTTTGCGGGCCCGTACCTGGCCCAGGCTCCGTCCGATTCATTGTTCCCCGCCATGCGCGCCGAGTCGGGTGACGTTCCGCAGTTGATATTCGCTCTCATGGAAACGCGAAAACCGCCTTCGCGATTGATTTCGATGAAGACCCCGTAGGTTCCCTGCTTGACGGGCTTACCGTCGTCATCCCGTCCGTCCCACAACAGCGTATAGGACCCGGCCGGACGCGTGCCCCGCGAGACGGCGCGTCGCGTTTTGGCGCGGTAATTCCGCCCCGTGCTGTACCAACCCCGGAGCTCCTTGTCATATTTTGTCTTCCTCTCGACCCACAGCGCCAGCGTCTTCACCGGCTTGCCGCTGGGACTTACGATCATGACCCCAACGTAAGGTCGGTGGTATTTCTTCTTCTTTTTCTTTCTCGAAGGCGGGTTCTTCTTAAGGGTCAGCCCGATCTTAACGTTGTAGCCTTCAGGCCAGCGGTTTTGGTCAGAGCCCGCAGCAACCGCGGGCTTAGGCGTGTCAGGGGATTTTGCGGATTCCCCAGCCGCCCATTTGCGGCTGCGATACTTCTTTCCCGCAGAGTCAACTATCAGGCATTCAACGTGCAACAGTCGATTAATCAGAGCTACTCCCTTACTGGGCGTAAGTACGCACAGGGCGGTCGCCAGCGCGTCGGCGGTCATCGTGTTGTCCGCCACTACAGTCGCGCTTACCACTCCGTCAGCCGGTCTTCCGCTGCGCGGGTCGATGATACGCGAGTATCTCTTCGACCCGATCTTGAAGTGTCGTGCGTACGATCCGCTGGTGGCTACCGATTTATTGGCCAGCCGAAGCGTCGTCATCGCCGGAGCGTTGTTCTCGCTGCGAAACGGATCGGCTATGTCCACCAGCCATTTGTTTGCATCATCCCCGGACGCCGACCATGTTGCGATGTCCCCGCCGATGTCAACCAGCAGTCCGGTGGCCTGGGGGGTCTGTTTTCTTCCTGCGGCCAGGGCTTTGTCAATGATGTATCCCTTGGCCAGACCGTCGGCCATAAGATGCATCTTGCTCGATGGTTTCACCGTTTGAGATCTGGTATCCAGACGCCAGGCGGTTTTCTTGAGACGCGCGGTCGCTTCGGTCAATTGCCTGGATGTCGGTAACTGGTTGGACTTCGCTGCGTTTTTCCATAACGCGAACAGTTCTCCCACGTTTGCGTTGAAGGCTCCGGCGGTTCGAATCCGCCATGAGTTGCAGGCCTTCATGACGTTGTAGAGATCCGTTGAACACTTGAACTCGTTCCGAGCGGTCGCCATTCGGCTGATTTCGCTGTTGGGAATCCGAGAGTTAAGGATCTTATCGAGCCTCTCGATTTCAGCCAGGACGGCTCGTTCGCAGGCTTCGGCCTGGGCTCGCGAGGCGCCCAGCACCTTCAGGTCAAACGATGTGCCGAGTATGTGGTCTCGATGAAATGAGTATTCACCTTCGGCGGCTGGAGCGTTGCGCGCCGTTCCGGCGACCAGAGCGAAAATGACAGTCGCCAGCGCTGTTGCGGATGTCGCGCGAGATGGTCTCAGTATTCCATATTGCATGGTTTGGGCCTGCTCCCCGGCGGATGATCCGCCATTTGTGCTCCAGGAGTTTCGCTCAGGAATTGTTCGAAATCAAGGATATCTTATTGTCGCATCAAGGCTACGGCGTCGCTGTGTGGAAGGTCTCTCTTTCCGTGTGCCCCGCAGTCGGATGCGTGCGGCATTTTTTTTCAGTTTGAGCTCAATCGGATTTGCCCGCCGTCTATCTGAATCTTACGTTTTGTCCGGTGGCCGATGACTGAACATCGTGTTCGGCGTCGGCGTCAGGGCGTTGATTTCGGCAGGGACCCACCGGCCCGGTCGATTGCTCCCGGTCCCCGGAGGGCGAGGAGGAGAAAAATAATGGCTACGCGAATTAGTCGGCCCTGAAAAAGTCGGTCTTGCAGCGGCGACGCCCCGTCAAGCGGCGGAGACGGCTAACGGGGGCGGGCTGATTGCGTTATGATCGCGGGGCAAGTTGGCTTGAGACCGCCGGCTGAAGGCCACCAACACA